>JAZLJJ010000018.1:0-40903 GCA_045597325.1 Lachnospiraceae bacterium | reverse complement strand
CGATATTAAAATACGATATTAAAATACGATATTAAAATACGATATTAAAATACGATATTAAAATACGATATTAAAATACGATATTAAAATACGATATTAAAATACGATATTAAAATACGATATTAAAATACGATACTAGCTTACCAATTCATAACCGGGAACTTATTCGGCACTTCATATAAATTCGGTACCGGTATCAGTCTTTGCGAAGATGAACTTTGTCCTTTGCGGAACGACGTCGTTCTTCCTCGATGGCAGCATAATGACGTCTGGTTGTATTTACATCTTTATGTCCCAAGACGTCCGCAACCAGGTAAATATCGCCGGTTTCTTTATATAACTGAGTTCCGTATGTACTTCGTAATTTGTGAGGTGTAATATGCTTTAATGAGACTGCGGAGCCTGCATATTTCTTGACGAGAATTTCTGCAGCCCGTACGGTCATGCGACTCATGCGATTGGACAAAAACAAAGCGTTTTCATCGCCTTCAACAGCGATCATTGTATTTCGTTTTACAAAATAATCCGACAAAGCCTGATGAACTTCTTCGCCAAAGTAGACATATGATTCGTTTCCGCCTTTTCGAGTTACTTTAATACGATCGTTGTTAAAATCGATATCCTGAAGATTCAGACCAATACATTCCGATATTCGTATACCTGTACCAAGCAGAAGAGTAATCATTGCCAAATCGCGCAGACGATTTTTCTCATGAAATTTTTGCTGTGTCGTTGTTCCGCCGATGCCGTAATCAACGGTATCCAAAAGTTCGGCGGTTTCATTTTCATCCAGACGAATAATTGCCTTTTCATGGATTTTGGGAACCGAAACCTGTGCCGCAGGATTTGATTCAACTTCATGATGAAAATAAAAATACCGATACATGGCACGAACTGCGGATAATTTGCGTTTTAAGCCGTTTTCATCATTGGTATATGTAATTCCTTCGGGATTGGTATAAACCTTCAGATAATCAAGATAATTCTCAATATCATAACAATCTATGCGGTTTAACAGGGAAATATCTGCAGCAAAAATATTTTCGTTATGAAATTTTAAAAGGTCCTGTATATATGTAAAAAACACCTTTAAATCCGTTGCATAGGCAAGGCGCGTTCTGGAAGCCGTTGTCGGTTCAATGCCACGAAAGAATCGATCGCAAAACAAAGGAAGCTGGGCACGTAATTCACGAAGTTTCATTTCGTTTTTGATGGATGTTTGTTTGTAATAAGAATCGTTGGCCATAATAAAACCTCCGGAGATATATTCGACAGGATAAACTAAACGATTTAAAACACACAATAAGATTTAAGCAAACAACTTAAAATGATAACTTAATATGATAACTTGACACAATATATCGAATTAAATATAAATTTCGATTATATGTGTTATGAATCAAGTATACAACAAAATAATAGAAATAACCACTAAAAATGATATTTCGCTATGATATTATTTCGTAAAACCTGCGTTTAGCGAAATAATATGTGTTAAACAGTAACCGGTGCACTTTCGGTACACCGGCATATTTCAGAACAATTTTCTGTATTGTGCATCAATGATTTTACGTAACTCTCGTATTTCTTCCGCACCCAGCTTTTCGTTTGCAAGATATTCCTTGAAGAAATTGGTAACCTGTCCGCCGAATAACTTATCAAATAAAACCTGAGCTTCAATTCTCTGAATTTCCTGTTTTGTTACAACGGCTTTACAAAGGAATCCGGGATCTTCACGAACAACCGCACCTTTGTCAATCAAACGTTTGATTACGGTATAGGTCGTATTTTTTTCCCAACCGATATAATCCTTGATAATCTTGGCAATATCTTTTGCGGAAAGACTTTGATTCGACCAAAGCAATTCCATAACATTTAATTCGCCTTCGTGTAATCTGATGTCACCCATAAACAATTACTTCCCATTCTCCACATTCATATACTGATTTGATTTCATTTGAAATATACTATAAACAGGATTCAAAAATGTAAGGAAATAATCATTCTTATTAAGTAGAATCCATATTTTATCGTGTTTTCAAATATAAAAACAGTCACTGCACCCTCCCTTAATGAGTGGTGCAATAATTATTCTACTATCATAGAATTGCCTTGTCAATAACTTAAAACAAACATTATTTATCTTTTTTTATTTTTTAGTATATGACTGATTTCGTACCACAGTATGTTGTGGTTGGCGTTTTTTCCGGCAAATTCAACATCGCAAATTGCTTTGCTTTGATACTCCGGAAAGCGTTCGAGAAATGTGTTTCCGCTTCTGCTCTTTATGGTTTCTGAGCAAATAATTGAGTAAATTATTTTTCTGTCAGGAATAATCAGAGGAATATATGCTTTTCTGTCGGAACGCCAATATGCTGCATGAAGTCCTGCTTTTTCACATTCGCCGTAAAGAACATTTTGATAAATATAATATGGAAGCTCATTTTGCTCCAGATTATAGAATACATCGTAATCATTATACAGATAATGCATCATACCGATATCACAAAGTTCATACCGGTAGTTGTATGATTTTTGCAACTTCGTTTCTCCGCGGAATTCATGTGCCGATAGAAAAAAAACGTTCCAGGTCAGATACCGGTGCTCTGCTTCATAATCCGCTTTGGTAACACCCTTTCGAATCAGTGATGGAGAAAATGCTGTTTTGCAGAGTGCTCCGTTTGTCGAATAATAGTCCATTAACTGCATCAGTTTGGTAAATGAGATGTCTGTTCTGTTGCAGGCATAAACAAAAGAATATACTATTGAGGCATAAATCTGTCCGTGAACATATCGCAATTTGGCAATATCAGAGCGTGATTCCAAATATGCGGAAATTGCCTGCGGATATCCGCCGACCATAAGAAAATCATAGAAACAATCCTGCAATTCCGATTGAAATAATTCGGGAATCGGTTTCTGTTCCGTAACATGTGCCGATAACATGGATTCAAAATCCGCATGTCCGATTGCTTTCAAAAATTCCGAAAAATTGAGAGGAAGTAAACGATACAATCGAATTCTGTTATCCGTTTTCGACAATCTTTCTGAACGGACGTGCTCTTTCCATTCGGTTTCCGGATACTCTGAGGCTGACGTTGACTGAAATCCGCTTAAATAGTCCGAACGATTCGTTGCAACAATGCTGTATTTCGGAATTGCAGATGAAAGAAATGAATTGATTTCGTCTCCGATGGTTTCCATTGCATCAAACAAGAATACCGTATTTGACATATTCTGTTCGGATAACGAATAATAATCCATCAGAAAATTCGATATGAGGCCGTTTTGGGACGCATTTACGAGCATTCTGCGTAATTCCCTGTCAATTGCCAAATCACAAAGAATATACGGCTGTGTGAGCGATTTGGCAAGGTCTCGTAACAGAACAGTTTTGCCGACACATGGTGTGCCGCAAATAATATCGACAAAGGAATCGTCTGTGCTTGCAGCCACTGCTTTAATTTCATTTCCGTGTTGAAGAATGGATTGAGTTAGCAAACGTTCCATATAAGCTCCTGTTAACGTAATTTGATCAAAAGTTTTTCAAAATAATCCGGAAGCTCCGAACGGAATTCCATATATTCTCCTGTGTTCGGATGCCGAAATCCGAGCACTCCCGCATGCAAAACCTGTCCCTCGGTATTGTATGGCTGTTTTTCCCGCCCATATACTGTGTCACCGAGCAACGGATGATGAATGCTTGACATATGAACACGTATTTGATGGGTGCGTCCGGTTTCCAAATGGCATTCCATATATGTATATTTCGTACCTAACGGTTCTTTTACAAAATAATGAGTGACGGCATGTCTTCCGTCCGGACGAATACACATCTTCTTACGGTCATTTTGACTGCGACCGATTGGCGCGTCAACGGTACCGTTCTCTGTTATTTTCCCTTCGGCAATACAGGAATAAATTCTTGTAATGGAATGTACTGCAAGCTGTTCCGAAAGACATAAATGAGCCTTATCATTTTTGCATACGACAAGCAATCCGGTTGTATCTCGATCAATCCGATGGACAATACCGGGACGCAATACGCCGTTAATACCGGACAAATTACCGTCACAATGATGCATAAGCGCATTTACCAAAGTTCCGGACGTATGTCCCGGTGCCGGATGCACGACCATTCCCTTTGGTTTATTGACAATCAGAATGTCAGAATCCTCATATCGAATATCCAGCGGTATATTTTCGGCTATGATATCAAGGGTCTCGGGATCCGGAAGCAAGACTTCAATTTTATCATTTGCTGCGAGTTTTGTGCTGTCTTTTTTTACAATGATTCCGTTTCTTCGGACAAGTCCGTCCTGAATCAGACGCTGAATATAACTTCGAGTCAGACTTGGTTCAAGAACAGCAATTGCTTTATCAATTCGTTCGTTATTCATATCGTCTTCAATTATAAAGAGACGTTCATTCATAATGCTGTCCTTTCTTCTCGTGAGAAAATGAATACTGTGAATACACATAATATCGTGAATACACATGAATATCGTGAATACACATGAATACTGTGAATACACATGAATACTGTGATTACTGTGATTACTGTGATTACTGTGAATACAGTTGTAAAAATTCCCCTTAAGTACATTCACTTAAGGGGATAATTAACTACTGATTTTCAGAAAAATGACGAATTAACTGCAGATTCACAGAAAAATTACGAATTAACTGCCGTTTTACAGATAAACGTCGGACTACCTGTTATCATCTTTGCTGGTATTCTTCTCTTCTGCCTTTTTGTCGGTTCCGAAAAACGGCAGGAACGATAATTCTTCTTCTTTGTAATAGAAACAAAGAAGAAATAATAATACAAATGCGCTGCAGGTAACATAAATATCCGCAACATTAAAAACCGGAAAGCGGATAATATCAAACGAAATGAAATCTGTCACATAGTGCAGGAAAATACGGTCAATCAGATTACCGAAAGCTCCGCTGAACAGAAATAATATCGTAATTAACAGGGGACGAAACCGTTTTGTGGAAGGAATTCTTGCAATCAGCCACAAAATCAGTGCAATCATAAAAATTGTAACAATCGATAAGACATCTACTTTTCCCTGTAAAATCCCCCATACGGCGCCACGGTTTTCAACATATCGAAATGTTACCGATTTTCCTATAATCGGTATGAAATCTTTGGGCTTTAACCATTTTCGTACTGCAAATTTTGAGACTTGATCAAGCACAACCAATACGACAGGCAGCCAAAGAAGACAGAGTTTATTTTTCTTCTGGTTCATATAGATACTCCGTATTTACTGACGAAATGTCGGAACTCCAAACGTATTCTGACGAAGGAACGACGTATAGTCGCCGGAAATATCGATATCTTTTGATGCAACAATAAAAATATATCCGGAAATCTGATGAATCTGTCCGTCTGTTGCATAAATATATCCGCAAACAAAATCAACAATTCGCTGTGCCAGATTTGCATCAGCACCTTCAAAATTCAATATAATTGCACGTCCGTTACGTATTACATCGCAAATGCTCGAAGAATCGTTAAAACTCGTCGGCTTCATTACCGCAACATCCGAAGCAGCTTCTTCTTTTACGGTTGAATGCTCGTTTGTAAACGGAACTTTTTGCGGGTATGACGGTTTGGATGCCGTCTGATTGCCGAACAAATTGGCATTATTTGCCTGTCTGTTGACCGTATTTGCATAACCGTTTTCGCGTTGAGCAACCTGCTGACGATACGTGGATGCTGCCGTTAAATGAGTGTTCTGAGACGACAGATTGGAATGAGGAATATCCGATACTTCTTCCTCTTCTTCCTCATCATCATAATCGTCCATATTCTCATCGTCACTGTTGCGATGCAGAAGAGACTTGAATTTGGAACCGATTTTGGAAAATACGGATTCGGATTCTTCCTCTTCTTCCTCTTCGGAATCTACGGAATCCAAATATTCGTTATATGCTTCATCTTCGTCTTCGTCATCATAATCATCATCTGCAGCCAAATAATTGCGGATTTTGTCGAATACTTTCATTGTTTTCTTTCCTTTCTGATCAACATATTCTCTGTAAGAGATTGGATACTATATACTATAGTTTCTCTCTCCAAAAATTTTGGATCCCACACGCACAAAAGTAGCACCTTCTTCTATCGCAACGGAATAATCATTACTCATTCCCATGGATAGACAACACGTATTTACATTATCAATATTTTTACTGTGAATGTCAACAGATAATTCTCGTAATTTTGCAAAAATCTTGCGATTTTCTTCCGGATTCGGGGTGTACGGAGCAACTGTCATGAATCCGCATATGTGTACGTTTGGAAATTTGGCTATTTCCGCTACGACATCCGGGACATCTTCGCAAAGCAAACCGAATTTACTTTCTTCGCAGGCAACATTAACTTCCAACAGAATATTCTGTGTTTTATTGATTTTGGCAGCTTCCTTTTGGATTTCGGCAGCCAACGCAATACTGTCAACCGAGTGAATCATTTCCGCCACGGATACTGCTTTTTTTACTTTGTTCTTTTGCAAATGACCGATTAAATGCCAGTGAATATCACGGTCTTTCAGAGCCTCATATTTCTCACACAACTCCTGAACTTTATTCTCACCGAAAGTGTTGATCCCGGCCGAAAGAGCTTCTTCTATCATAGAGACCGGTTTTGTTTTGCTGACAGCAATTAAGGTAACGTCCGAACTGTCGCGTCCCGCGCGTTTGCATGCCGCTTCCATTTCATTTTTAACATCCGACAGAGCTTCTGTCACTGTCATAATATCACCTCGGTTATTAATAAATTTGCTGCGAATCCTTCAGAGTTTCGGCATCTTCCAAAATGTGATCGTAAACTTTAATGCTTTTTTCAATTCCGTCCTGAACAATAACATAATCTTTGCCGTCATACAAACGCTTGATCATTCGGAATTGTGCAAAACCCTTGTTGACGCAATACACACCTTCGAGTTTTTTCTGGGTAGATACCTGGTACTGGTCCGTTGTGTGCGGTACAATGATAATCATTCCGTGCTGTTCAATGGTTTTGGTGTCCAGATAAGCGAAATCATCATCAAAATAATAGACTTCCGCTTCTTCAAAACGGTATTCTTTTTCTCCGTTTTCATTGATTTTGCCGACTGTGATTCCGGTCTTTCCCTGGTTATAAATAATATATTCTTTGGGAACCACATAGAAGTATTTCCAAACAATCGCCTTGGCGGGTACTTTTAATCCTTCTGCCTGTGACATGTTCAATGATAATGTCAGGAACCGTTTGTTGATATACCGAATCAGATATTTATTCATCTTGATTTCGGCAAAATATCCTTTTCCTTTTTTGTAAAATGTGGCAGGTAATTCCAGCGTCAAATTATCGTCCGAAATTGTAAAGGAAAGGGTCTTTTGATTCGACAGTGTATTGTACTGTTCTTCTTCCAAATTCAATACCAGCGACCAGTTTTCGTTGGTAATCAGTTTATATGCTGTAGTGCCGCTTTCCCGAAGCTCTGCGGAAAACAGCGATGAACTTGAATATGCATTGGAAAAGGTATCGGTTGATACCGTATCGGACGTTAATCCATCCAACGAATCGGTGAAAAATGAGATGATTCCGGAATTTGGTGCATAGCATAAATGAATTCCGGCGGCATCATCGGTTTTCGTCAGATAATGTGCCAGATTTTCCAAGAGATACATGTCGGAAATATTAATGATTTCATTCATTAAGTTGTTCTTTAATTCCCGAACATCGGCAACATTGCGTTCATCTTTCTTTTCGGTGAATGCGGTGACGCATCCTTTCAAATCCGCAATATCATCTTTTGAGAACGTAAAATCGGAGTTTTGCGATTGAATGTCACGAAGCTTCCGACTGTCGTCCACGGAACAGATTGTTGTGTTCTTGGCAACGCGTGTGCCGCTTCGCAAATAATAATTAATATATCCGGCATAATCGGTAGTAACAACCTGCTCTTCCCGAACGATAACGGCTTTGGCAAGGTTGTTTGTGGCAAGAGAAATCTTCTGAACCTCATACATGGAAACATGAGGCTTCCCGATGGAGGAAACCCATTTCAGAATAATATATAAAAAGACAACAACAAATAAAAGCAATCCGATATTGATTGCCGAACGTTTGTTGCTTCTGTTTTTGATCGATTTTTCAGCCACTGTTTAAATACTCCACCATAAATCAGGGACCATCCAAAGATGGTCCCTTAAATTTACAACTATGAACCTCTTATTATAATGCAACAATTACCTTGGAACGAACCGATTCGGTAAGAGTTTCTGCATTTGCGGAAAGGCTGATGATAATATCTACATTGAACTTCACGGAAATCATATCCAATTTGCTGATAACGCGTTCAATTTCGTCTGAGTTCAAGCAGGCAACCTTCAGGAAACTGTCAAGATAAATCTTGTCCAAATCGTGATCCTGAGAAATGATACCACAGATAAATCCGACGAATTCCGATGCACATTCGATGCAATAATCATTGACATTAATAAGACGAATCTTATTGTTCAGCTCATACATATGCTTATTGCTTTTATCCAAATAAACGATGGTTCCCTTGGATGTAACTACATCAGAGTTCACCTTATCAAGTAAAATCTTAGTCTTGCCCTTACCTTTTTCACCAGCAATAATCTGTACCATAACACTACCTCCTAAGGTATATTCTTGTATCATCAAATGCCTGTTTCAAAAGCATTTAACTTGAAAATATTATATTACAGAAATAGTAAAATAACAACCGAAAAAAAGAAAAAATCAGCTTGATTTTTATAAATAAAAAGAATTCTTTAAAATTGACATTTTTATTTACAATATTGCGTCATTAACTCGGCTGCTTTTGTATAAAGCTTCTCTTCTGTTGCACAATTATAGATTCCGATAATATATTCCGTTCCGGTGTCGCTTTGAACAAGGAGCATAATACAATATCCGGCAGAATCCGTAGTTCCGGTTTTTCCGCCGAGAATGGTAATGTTTTCCGGATATTCGTACAGTCCGTTTTTGAAACAGTTGGTCGTTTTATATTTGCGGACACACTGCTCTCCTGCCGCATTGGTATATTCGTATTCGCCCTCGATCAGCTTCATAATGGAACGGAAGGAGTCGTATTTCATACATTCCTGAAATACGATATACATATCATACGGAGTTGTATAATGCTCATTTAGATGCAGTCCGCTGCAGTTTTTGAACGATGACGAGTGATTGCCGAGTTTGTTCATTTCCGCATTCATCATTTCCGCAAAGGCTTCTTCCGAACCGGCCACATGACGAGCCAGGGCTACGGCTGCATTATTGGCGGAAATGGTCAGAAGCACAATCAACAGATTATAGATGGAAATGACGTCGCCTTCGTTGAGTTCCGCAACCGAACCGCGTTTCATGGCAGCGACGGTTTCATCGATTGTGACCGGTTCCTTGACATCACAATTTTCAAGCACAACCAGTGTTGTCAGAAGCTTTGTGATACTGGCGGGATACATCTTGGACAACATATTATAACCGAAAACAAGTTCGTTATCGGTTCGGTTAATAACATATGCTGCTCCCTTCTTTTTCTCATTTTCTTCGTCGAACACATAGGATGTGTTCAACATATCTTCGGTAATATCACAAATAAACCATTCGGATAATAACGGAGAAAACGTTGCCGACATCATGGCGCCGACATCGTCATTTACAATACTGTCGGATGCCGCATAGCTTCCCATCAGATCGGTGACGCTTTTTTCTTTGTCGCATGCGGTAACGGACACAACCGTAACAATAACGATAAGAATCATAGAAAGAAGACGCTTCATTCGATTGTATAAAGTTCGATTTGTGTGCATCATAAGACTCCTTCCTCAAATTCATATTTTTCATCGATTACGATATCTTTATTCTGCATTCCGATATTCAGCAAAATCCCGACGGTTGCCATATTTGTCATCAGAGAACTCAGTCCGGAACTCATAAAAGGCAACGGAATTCCGGTATTCGGAAGCAGGGATAACACAACGCCGATATTAACGAGTGTTTGTACCGCCAGCATGACCGCGATTCCGGAAGCCAGCAAATAGCCTAGTCGGTCTCTTGCGCGTCTGGCAATCTGAAAACAAAGAAATACAAACAGTAAAAACAGGAAAATGATGAATACACATCCGAAAAATCCCAATTCTTCCGCAACAGCACTGAAAATGAAGTCACTTTCAACGACCGGAACGAAGTCGGTCAGACGTCTCTCTTCGCTTCCGACAATCATTTTCCCGAACATACCGCCGGACGAAATTGCAGCTGCCGCGTTATTTTGCTGATACATCAAATCCGAATATTCTTCCGGATGTAAAATGGACAGAATTCGTTTTTGCTGATATTCGTCCAAAAGACCCTGATAATCCTGCTGTACGTACCAAAACAGACCAATCATCAATGGGATTCCGATAGCCAGGGCAGGTAATACGACTTTATATGACAAACCGCCCAAAAACAGCATAATGACAAAGGTCAGAATCAAAACAATACTGGTGGACAGATCCGGCTGTGAAAAAACAAGGTAAATCGGAATCATTCCGACAACCAGTGCAATCATAAGCCCCCAAAACGTATTCAGGCGCTTATTTAACAGCACAAGCACTTTGGCCAGCACAATAATCAGTATAATCTTGGACAGCTCAGACGGCATGAACTCAAAGCCCTGCCCCGGTTGCCCGTGTCCTCCGATTTTAATCCATCGTTTTGCCTTATAATGCTGCCATCCGTATATAAGGGGAAACTGACTGTAGGAAACGTATTTACATATAAACATCAGCAAAATATTCAGCAGATACAGCGGAATAAACATTTTACAGATAAAATGATAGTCAACCAGCGATACAACTACCATAATGAAAATTCCGAGCAAAATACCGAATACCTGTTTTTGGAACTGGTTTTCATCCGAATCCTGCAAACGCTGAATCAGAATACTGCTGATGACAGTAAACACAATTACAATGGATATTATGGAAAATTTGTAATTGGAAATGGAATATCCCTTTTTCTTAAACATTGTGTTTATTCTCCAATAGTAATATCAAATCGGAACGTTTCTTCCTCAACAGGGTTGATACAAAGCATATCATCGTGAATTGAAACAAGCTTTGCGGCACGGTCCAAATGGGACTTCGCTTCGGCTTTGAGGCGTTTCTTCTCTTCTTTCGGATCGATACCGTCCGTCGAATAGATGCGATTCACAATCTGCAGATGTTCCGCGTTAATTCCGGAAGCATAAATGATGGCTTCCGTATTTCCGTTTGTTCCGGCCGTTGCCGAACCGAAAATGTGTCCGAGAACGACCAGGCTTCCGCCGCACGATACGCATCCGCCGGCTTCAATATTTCCGATGATGACAAGCGAGCTCTCCGTTTCGATATGCGACCCGTTTTGAACCGAACCGTAAAAGAACTTTCCGGACTGAGTGGAAAGACTGCTGATTACCGTATCAACGGTCTTTTTCATAATGTCTTCCATGGAATCATTATTATCGAAAACGCAGATAATTTCCACATTACATACTTCGGAAATGACTCGCAAAACCTCTTTTTGCTCCGGTACGGACAAATCCCGGCCGGAAAAGGTCAATGCCAGCTTGGCAGAACCGAGGAATTTTGCCGAACTTTCAAATTTGTTGCGAATGATGTCCAATAAGTTCTCAAACGGCATATCCGGATCCAGAATCAGCAAAATACCGTCCTTATAGCCTTTTATCATAACAGAATTATCCATAGCTGTTCTCTCCTGTTTCATTTATTGTAAATTAATCGGTATATCCGACATCGACAATCGAACCGGCAATCACATTTCCGCTCAACAAGGCTTCCTTGTTCTCGCCTTCAAAATAAAATCCATACACTTCTCGCGCAACATAAGCTGCATTTGCGGACGCATATCCGTTTGGAATGACAACCGTCAGGCTGATTTCAGGCGATTCATACGGTGCAAAGGAAATAAACAGAGCGTTGTTCGGCTTATTGAGGCTGACCTGAGCAGTTCCTGTCTTTCCGGCAACCTTGATATTCAAATCATTAAAAATCTTTCGAAGCGATGATGTTTGTGCATTGACAACCAGATACATTCCGGAAGTGACGGCTTTCCAATAATCCGGATTGACATCGATTTGGTTTCGAACGGTAGCCGCATTCTGAAGCATCAGTTCTCCGTTCTGAGTAATGATTTTATCAATCAGTGTCAGATTAAAGCAGGTTCCCTTATTGGTTACAGTCGTCAGATATCGGCAAATCTGAACCGGTGAAAAGCTGTGATAGTAACCGATGGACGTACGAATTGCATCGATATTGGAAATGGCCGGCTGTGACTCGTTAATTTCGACACCGGAAGTCTCATTTAAGCCGAACATGGATGCATATTTCTGGATGGTTTTGATTCCCTGTCCGTCGATGTAATCACCATTTTCATTGGTGGATAATCGGTATCCCACTTCAAAGAAGAAATAATTACAGGAATCCCGAATGGCATCCGTAACCGTTTCCAATCCGTGATTTCCCGGATATGCCCAACATCTCGGTGACGGATCGATTTTTTCAAATATAGCTTCGTCGCGAATGGTTCCGTTAACCGAAATGACTCCTTCCGAAAGACCGGCAATGGACATTAGCGGTTTAAATGTCGAACCGGTTGTTGTTTTGGAAGTTGTTGCTCGGCATACCATAGGAAGCGACTTATCATCGATCAATTTGTTATAATATGCCTGATCTATGGTATTGGTCAAATAGTTATTATCATAACTCGGATAGGAAACCATGCATTTGGTCAAACCGGTATTGGGGTCCGTCATGACTATCGAGCCGCTACAAGGCTCTAATGCAAGCATGGCAGGCGTAATTTCCAACAATCGAATTTTACGTGTTATGAATTTGAACGGAGTCAGGGTGCCGTTTTTGAGGGAACGATAGGTATCCGTATCTTCTTTCAGGACTCCCTGGTCAAATAAAATCAGAGACAAATCCTGTCCTTTTAAAGTATAATTGAATATCAGCGTTCGATAAATTTTGCTTTGATATTCCGCATCACTTCTTAAATGTTCAATAATATAATCATGCAAATAATTGTATAATTCATTGGTATCATAGTATTCCGCACCGATATTCAGTCGGTCCAGATTGACCCAGCCCTGAGTAATGGCGTATTGCAGGAACTTGCTGAGACTCATTTTCCCGGATGAGTACAGCTGATACTGACTGTCCGACGTGTTGACAAGGGATGTGTTGATAATCTCCCATTTGCCGGAACACAGCTTTTGGTACAGGAAGGAAAGGTACTCCGACATGGTTTCTCCGGCGGATTCATTTGTAACGGTACATTTGGAGTCCAACAACTCCATCAAAGAGTTCCAAATCCGTTCTTCTTCCTTCTGATATAAATCATATACTTTTTTTTCGGTTTCCGAAGCATCCGCAGCTGTAAAATGATCGGTATTGATGACATGGTTATTAATCAAAGCATAATAAACTTCGTAAATCGGAATGGTAATATCGGATGCATTTTCTCCTTTTGAACCATAATCCATCTTGTCGACAATGGAATTCAGCAAAATGGCGGCAATATTTCTCTTCAGAATATTATAACATCCAATCTGAAGCTGGGAATCAATGGTCAGATACAGGTCGTTTCCGGCAATCGGTTCGGTCGTTACGGATTTTGATACGACCTGTCCGCTTTTGTTCGTAATAATGGTGCAGATTCCGTCAATTCCGGACAAATACGATTCGCAGCTTTTCTCAATTCCGAGTTTGCCGACAATGCTGGATTCGGAATACTTATCATTTTGTTCCTTATATTCGGCCAGTTCTTCGGCATTGATTAACCCGATATATCCAATGATATGTGCAAAGTATTCGGCATTGTTATAGACCCGTTTAGTGGATTTGGTGATTTCAATTCCGGGGATTTTTGTAGTATTTTCATAGAAACTGATACGGGCCTCATCGCTGATATCACTGACAATTCGGAATGAGGAATAACTGGGATACAGAATGAACAGCTGATAGCGATATGCCATAATTTCCAACGCATCTTCCAGTGAGTAGTCATCGGAAATCTGGAACATTCGGGACGTGTTGTTTCCGTAACGAAGGAAGTTAAATACTTCCGTGGCATCTGCATTTCGCTGCTCTTCCGTAAGCTTGTCAATACTGGTAAGACCATACGCATTCTTTTTGAAGCGAAGCAATGCCGTGCCGGATACGGAAAACTGTAATTCACCGTTTTCATCCAACACGATATAAAAGTTAAATTCCCGTTTATAATTGAATTCTTTCAGAAGATTGATTAACGAATAAATAGACTCGTTTTTCTCACTGTTTGTAGACAGAGAGGCGGAATCAAACATTTCCAAATTGTACTGAAGAACATTATACGCCAATAAAACCCCGTTACAATCATATATATTACCACGGGTTGACTGGACCGGAATCATTTTGGTATAAGAGGTTGTATCCTGTTTGATCTTCTTTTCGGAATTGTCCAGCATTTGCATAAAGAACAGTTTTCCGACAATAATACCGAATAAAAGCACCAAAAACAAACCGACAGGAACAAGTCGGTCGGAAAACAAACCGTTATGATTGTCTTCGGTTAATTTAATGTCTGACATGATATCCTCACTTTAGTTCTTCCTGCTCGACAATGCTTTCGGGTGCCAAAAAAGCTTCGTCTTCTTCATTTCTGCAAATTACGCGGGAATGTAAAAATTCCATCAGTTCGTAATACAATACAGAAATTGCTGTTGTATATACGGTCTTCGGAATAATGACCGTTTTGCAATAAAACAGAAAATGTAAATCTCCTTTGATCAGGAAATTAAATACATACATTAACGTACAAACAACGAATTCGCTGACGGTAATCAGAATTAAAGGGAAGAACAAATCTTTCCTTACGTGATATTTATTGAAATGACCGCTGAAATATCCGAGTAACATAAAAAACAGGGCATACATTCCCAAAATTCCGCCGGAACCGATATCCAGTAATAATCCGCTGAAAAAGCCAACGGCCATACCGGTCAGTCTGGAATTCTGATATCCCGCCGCTACCGTAACAATCATCAGCAAATCGGGAATCTGATTGGCTACAGACAGTCCGGTAAATACGCAGCTTTGCAAAAGATAACTGCAAAGCACTTCGATTGTCAGAATCAGAACGGTTACCATACATTTACTCCTTAATTTTGGGATACAACGGATTCTTTTAACTCGGTAATTATCAAAACAGTGGACAAATGCTCAAAATCCACAACAGGTGTCAAATATGCGGATTTGGTCATACCGTCTGCTTCGGTTGTAATATTGGACAAATAACCGATTAGCAATCCCGGCAGATATTTTTCACTGAGTTCCGAAGTATATACTTTAAAATTGTTCTTTGCCTGTGTGTTGATGGTAATATCCTGAACCCGGATAAAGCCGTACGGCAACAGTGTCAGGTCTCCGCTGACAATACAGTTGTCACCGGTTTTCAAAATGGTTGCACTGACAAAACTGTTGTTATCAATGATGCTTCGTACGATGGAATAATTCGGGCCAACCTCGGTAATAATTCCTACCAATCCGGTATCCGCCAGGACATTCATATCAACTTTCATACCGTCCTTTGCACCCTTGTCGATAGTGAAAGAAGCGAAAAATCCGCTGCTGTCCTTTGCAATAATATTGGCGCCGACCTTATGATATTCCTGATACGTTTCATCCAGCTCCAGCAATTGTTTATACAGTTCCATATCATACAATTCCTGAACAAGAAACTCGTTGGTCTCCTGAAGCTCCAACAATTCTGCCCGCAGCTGTTCATTTTCTTTATGAAGTTCATCGATATCGTCAAATTTCTCTTCCAAATTATTGATCTCCGAACCGAGTACGTGAATTCCTTTTTGCATCGGAACAAGCAGAGAATTCATTCCTCTTCGAATCGGATTAAAAACCGAAGGCAGCTTATAAGAAAAGAAAATGAGTATCAAACAAAAAAGAATCCCGAGCATCAGGATGTATTTCGGTTCGACACCGTAATGTGGTTTTCGCTCTGAATTCATATGGTTTACCTCATTTCAGTTCGTAATCAAGCAATTGCATGAATAGATTTCGCAGCAATTAATCATTTTTGTAAATACTGCTGTTAGAAATAATTATTCGTAAATACTGCTGTTGAAATTAATTATTCGTAAATACTGCTGCTGGAATTAATTATTCGCAAATACGGCTGTTGCATTTAATCATTTTCGTAATAGGTCTGTTTTAATGATTTTGCATAGTCATGCAAATCATTGTTCTCAATAATTTTACCAAGTCCTTCTGCCACGGACGTTGCACCGTTTGGAGCAATGCGTACAAATAAACCGGTTCTTTGCGAAATCCAGGCGGACAGTCCTTTGAGTGCGGATGATGCACCGGTAACCACAATTCCGTTTCGATAGACATCGGCAGAAATTTCCGGAGGAATTCGCTCCAAAAGGGATTTCATTTCCTCAAGAATTCGGTCAAGCGGTTCTTCCACTGCCTTATTGAGCAATTCACAGGAGATTTCGCGCTCGCTCGGAAGGCCGTTGACAATATCTCTTCCGTATACATATCCGGTTTCTTCTCCGGAAGATGTAAAATCAACCAGTTTGATTTTTGCTTCTGCAGCCGATCTGGGCCCGATCAACAGGTTGTGCTTTCTTCGAATGATATTGATAATTGCTTCGTCAAACTGATAACCTCCGCAGGGGAACAGGCGGTTTAAGACCATTCCTCCCTGAGATAATACGGAAATTTCCGTTGTTGCCGCTCCGATATCCATAATCAAAGATCCGTTACTGCTTTGAATATCGATTCCGGCGCCTAAAGCATCGGCAATCGGTTTCTCGACAATTTTTATGGAACGCGGTTTCATGATGGAAGAATCGATAATATCATAAAACGTTTTCTTCTCGACATCGGTTACTTCGGACGGTACCGCAATCAAGAACGATGCATTTTTTACTTTATTGCCGACACGGTTCAAATCCATTGCGATGCAGTTTAACAAAGAAAGCATGGTATCATAATTTGCAACCACTCCGTTCTGAATCGGAAACTCAACAGCAATGTAATCCGGCTGTTTTCCGGACATTTCGTATGCTTCATCGCCGATTGCAATTACGGTTGTGCCTTTATTTCGAGACGCAATAATACTCGCCTGATGGTAGCAAACACCGGTATTCTTCTTATAAATTTTGATGGCATACGTGCCGAAATCAATACCGTAAACTTTGGAATTCATAAGTCTCCTTTATCGTAATCTGTCATGGTCTTTGTAACTGTAATATCGAAGTTCCCCGACGATAATATGGTCTAACATCGGAAGCTGCATGGTATTGCTTAATTGATACAGCATGGATGTCAGATAGTTGTCATCACTGCTCGGAGTCGGATCTCCGCTCGGATGGTTGTGCAGCAAAATGAAGGAAGCCGCATTATACCGAAATGCCGTTTCGAAGATTTCTCTCGGTGATATCTGGGATGACCGCAAAGTTCCTTTCGTCAGTACAACATGCCTCAACAATCTGCATTTTACATCCAATAGAGCCAAATGAACTTCTTCCGTCATGGCAAAGCGCATTTCTTCGCAAAAGAAACGATAGACGGTTTCGGAATTTACAAGCGGTTCTGATAAATCTCTTCGTGAATTCCAGATACGTTTGGATAACTCTCCGACTGCCTGTAACTGTATTGTTTTCACGGTTCCTAAGCCGGGTATGCTTCGAAGATGCTCCGGAGATGCCGTAATGAGAAATGATAATCCTCCGAGTTCCTGCAAAATCCGTTCGCACAATTGAATTGCATTGCAACCCGGTACTCCGGTTCGTATGATAACCGACATCAGTTCCGCATCTGTCAGTGAACCGATGCCGTTACGTTGTGCTTTTCGGTCCGGCAACAGTGATTCATCATTTTGTAATAATGGTTGTTTCATAGAATCCTTTCCCTTTCTCCGGGGGATTCATACATCATTATACGAAAATTTATTATATCATATTTTTTTAGTAAAGACAAGTTTACCGTTATTTTAAAATCTCATCGCATGTCACTGAGAACGGACATGCGATGAGATTACAATTTGTTTCTTTCGGATTAATTTTTGTCTTTATTTCTTTCTTTGGTCAAATCACCGTATTTGTATTGAATGTTATAGTATTTTGTAACATCATTTCCTTGTGAATTCGTAATCTTGACTTCTTCCGGCACATTGATAACCGTTCCCGTTTCATCCTGAGAACTGTACAGTTTCACGGAAATACTGTCTCCGTTTGCCAGGGAGCCTTTGGAAATATACCATTGATTGTTTTCCAATGTACCGTCATCATATTGGCCGGTTTTTCCAAATGTGGTAATCTCAATATAGCGCTCCGTTATTTTCACATAAGGAGGATCGCAATAGATGATATATTGGTCGGTAACATCATTCTTCGATTGATCGTAAATCTGATAAGAAATACTTCCTTTAGTGGTACCGATTTGATTTCCGAGTACTTCAATAACAGTACTCGTTGTTTCTAATGTATCACCCAGAATTAAATTTCCGGAAACAATTCGTGACTGCGGATTAAATTCAACGGGAAGACCATCGTATTCCTTTTCAAATTTGGAAAATTTAATATATAAATATTCGCGCTCATTGACAACTTGAGGATCCGGATTAACAAACCAGTCATTTCCCTTCTCTGTCGGGACACCGCTGCTTCCGTCATCCGGGCCGGTTACTTCAACCGGTATCCATCCGAAGTTGTCCAGATAAATTTCAACCCATGCATGTCCGCAATCGGAATTCATGTAGCCCCATTCATATTGTTCGGCGAAATTGGCAAATCCGATGACATATCTTGCGGGAATTCCGTATGTTCGATACATAAGGGTCGCTGCTGCTGCATAATGCTGACAAATGCCCTCTTTTCCTTTGGTCAGAAAATAAATGACCATATCTTCATTTTCGGGGAATTTGGCAAAGTGCAGATTATATTTTGCCGAATTTTGTATATATACTGCGATTTCTTCAACGAGGTTTTGGTCATTCGCAGAAATTCCGGCCTTCTCGCCAAGGGATAGCAAAACCGATTTTACATTTTCGGGAACACTCATATAATTTGCATAGGCATCGTTCAGTATGGATTCCGACAAAGCATCCGGTTCGATTTCTGACGGATAATTGCCGTTCCAGTTGTATGCTTTATACACAAAAGTATTGTTGTCATAAGTCGCATTTTCGACGGAAAAATAAGGCAATAGGCTGTATTGAGCCCTCATGTTTTTGACATTGATATTATTTTTCTCGGCGTTCATACGCTCCAACGTACGTCCTGCTTCAAAACAGGATTGCTGAAGCAGTGCTTTGGAATTCTCGGAAATCTGCCAGCCTTTACCGGTATATACGTCAAAGGATGATTTTCGGAAATAATAAACTTGTGCTTTATTTCCCATAAACCGAAACATTGTCAGGTCATGAGAAAGATCGCGGTCAAATGGCAGTCCTTCGCTCATAAGGCTGTAACCGTCCTCCCGCTCTCCCTCAAACATCAGATTGTCATCCGTGCTGATTTGATGATCGTATACGGTTAACGTTCCGGTATGGTATTCAAGGTAATAACAGGATGTTGTGTTTATATACTGTTCGCTTTTTACATATGCGGAAAAGGTGTTATCGACCATTCCGGGATCTGTGATTTTGCCGGAAAAATTTATTTCCAAAGAATCTCCCGGGGCCAGTTCGCCATCCTTTTTATATTCAGAACAGGTCAACGGAGTTCCGTCATAAAATTTTTCGGCGCTTCCCGACCGGATGACAAGCTTACGCGGTAATAATGCAAGTTCTCCAAATTCAATTGTCAGAATATATTGTTCCGTTACATTATTGCCGGAAGCATCTTTAATAACGACATCGTCTTCCGAAATGACATTCGGAACAATGGTGTCGGAGACATAATTTACCATTATCGGATAGTTTTTTATCGTTAAGGTATCGCCGTCCCGTAATTTACCGGAAACAATTGAAAACTCTTCACTTTTGATTTCTTCTTTCGGATTTCCGGAATATGTTTTGATATTTGATCCGGTTTCTATCGTAAGATATATATGTGCATCTTTAATAGATGCAGTACCCGATTGAAAAGTATAACAATCCGAAGCATCCGAACCGTCTTCATGCTGTATTACCGGAGGTTTACCGATCTCATACAATATTTCCGTAGTGGAAACCGGGATATACAGGAAGGAAATGTCTTCCGAAACCTTATCGTTATATTGAAGACCTGAAAAATCGCACCACGAAAATTCAGCTTTATGATCTTCTATATTGTCATAAAAAGCCTGATTGGAAAGAGTGACATGAAGATTCTTCGGTCTAATATAAAATTTCTTTGTTCCGGCATTTTTGACAATTCCAAACAGCGATATGATTTCGCCTTTTACTTCATAGGAACCGACACTTTTGGGAACTTCATCGGTCCATTTTGCATTTGGATTTTCTGCATCCCGATAATGATAAACTTTCTTTTTTACGGAAGCGGAAAATGACGGTTCAACGGTCTCTCCGTATGTATAATATCTCTTTACCTGAAGTTCGGAATAAACGATTCCGATTCCTTTCAGATATAAAAAAGTTCCTAAGCTTACGAGAACAACAGCCAAAATGACAAAACGAAACCGGTGAATCCAATTCCGAATCTGTTTCAGTTTGTTTTCATATTGTTCGTACATGATGATTTACTCCATTATTGTAAATGTTCCCTGAACATAATCAATCTGATAACATACCGTAGTATTACTCCAATTGTTGTTCGGATTGGAAATCGCAACATGCTGTACGGTATTTTCAAACGTACCGTAGGTGGCGGTATCCTGCTGCTGATAGGTTGTCACATTCATTACTTCGTCGGGAGCAAGGCTTCCGGCCAAAATATACCAGTCATTTTCTTCCGGACTCTGATTGATTTTTCGATTGATATCTTTTGTTTTAATTACCAGATGACGCGGTACAACAGTTAAAATCCCCGTTTTTTTTGTAATGTTGTATAAATCGGTTACATCGTTATTGTTACTGTCTATAATAATGACATCAAACGAATTAACACAACTTCCCGTTCTTGTTATGTTACCTTTAGTTGTGACTTCAAAACGATGGCCGGCGTGTATGGTTCCGGATGTTAAAATGCATTCGGTATTGGTAAGAGGCATTCCGTCGTAGGTCTTTTCGGAGCTTCCCGATTCAAAGCATAATTCATCGTAATATACAATTATATCGCCGTAAGAATAATCAATTTCATATTGATTTGTGACATCCATGCCATCGCTGTTGGTAATTGATGCTTTAAATGTATTGGGAAAGATTCCGGGATGATCTGTAACAAAGAAATCATCAAATTGTATTTCTTCATTATTTGCGATTCGTCCTGTTTTCAAATAAGCGCTCGGATATTCTGCTGAATTGTCATTGAATGCTAATTTTGCGGATTCGCTTTCAAAGACAAGCTTTTTCCGATGAACTTCCAAGTCTCCTTCTTCAATACGAATGACATACTGATTGGTAACTTCCAATCCACCCTGATCGAAAATATGCACTTCAGCCGTATTCTTTGTTATACCGACTTCCGTTCTCTCTCCGGTAACCGTTACTTCGATGGTATGATCCTTTGTTAAATGTCCGGATTTGATATGATATTCATTACATTTCAAGGGAGTGCCATCATATTGTTTGTCACCATTGGACGTGCTGATAACAATCTCCCGTTTCCGCAAATGAAAGCTTCCGGTTGCAATTATTAAAGTCAGAACAACCAAAATCCCGATTAATGCGATACAGATTGCACCAATCAGATATATAGGCGTTTTTTTCTTCTTCATGAAATTCTCTCCTTATATATCGTCACCGTCATTTTATGCGGCAAGCTGTTTCAGATAATTCAGATAGCTTCTGCAAAGCGGCATCGAATTTTCCTCAAACAGTTCGTCCAGCTTCTCTTCCAGTTCTTTGCATGCTTTGGAAATGATAATCGGATTCTGATTTTCCAGCTTACGAAAGATTTTCTTCGACAGGAAATCATCAAGAGCATCCATTTCGGTTCCGCCGCAAGCCAAATATACCGCAATATACTCTTCCATCTGCTTACGGATTCGATTTCCGTAAGTGATATGATAGTGTTCCGTCAGGCAACGGTCGAGCTCGGCAACCTTCCGTCTTGCACGGGATGTCATCTCATAATCCGATTCGGCATTTTTGACAAGCTGTTTAAAATACAAATACGACATATCTACCGGTTTGGTTTTGGGCGCATTAAACGGTCTGGCTTTCCGGTTCATGTTCATAATCATCGCACGGTCATAGACCTTATCCGAAATGGCAAATGTGGAATCATCATTATTGGCCGTTCCGATAAACCATACATTATCGGGCAGGCGGAAACGTCCCCGTTCAAACAAACGGGGGTCTTTCGGCCACGAATCCGTTGTCATATCCAAATACCGGTTGTCCTGATTCAGTTCCATCAGCGACAGGAAATCGGCGAAAAAGTATTCGACACGTGCAATATTCATTTCATCCAAAACAATGACATAAATCTTATTGGAGAATCTTGCCTCATACAGTTTCTTCAAAAGAACACTTTCATTAAACTGCTTTGTGAATTCGTTGAAATATCCGATGACATCGGACCGCTCTTTCCACATCGGCTGTACTGAAATGACTGTGGAACGATTGTTCAAAAATTCACCGAATGCCGTCGCCAGAGAAGTTTTTCCGGTTCCTGACAGTCCCTGCATAATCATCAGATGAGATACCGCAAATCCGGATACAAATCGGCGAACATCATCGATATCATAGTACAAATGAAGCTCCGAAGCCGCAAATTTGTTAAATTCTTCACAGAGCGTCTGTAAATCGCTGACATAGGAAAAAGTTTCCTGACTACCGCCTGTTTTTTCGTCATCGATATTTTTCAGTGCCCGAAAACGAACCCCTTCCTCTTCTTCCGGTACTGTTTCCTCTTTGGTGCCAAACAGAGTAAATCCGAATTTTTCTTTTAAAATGATAACCGTCATCGCAATCAATGCGGATGGCAGTAACAACGCCAGCAACAGTGTTAAATATACCGTTTCGGAATGCACATAGGCACCGTCTTTAAATATATCGGACAACGCTTGACTGTCACTGGTTGCAATGGCAATAATAATCAAAACCACAACAAACAACGATAGGAAGCCGAAAATTCGAAACAGTCGAACGTAAGAAATTCCTTTTTGTTTATCTTTCATACTTTCTTCTTCCCCCATAATATCCGCTTACGCATCTTTTTCTTGGCATTTTTCCAGTTTCTTTGAAATAACGCTTCAAATGCTTCACGTTCTTTCTCCAATTCCAGGAACTTGTCCCGCTCGGAAAAATCGGGGGATTCTTTCTCGCCGACATACAGTTCTGTCATACCGTGAATTCGAGCCTGCAAAAGAGTGGTTTTTTCCTGCTCTGCAGTCAGTTCATTTTGAAGAGTTTCCATTTGAAGGATTTGAGCCTGCTCACGTTCTCCGGCTTCATCCAACAGTGCTTTTGCTTCCTGTTCCTTACGGTCCATCAGTTTCTGCTGTTCCTGAATACGTTTGGTCAAAGATTCTTCACGGGTCTGATACAGTTCAGCCTGTTGTTTCCAGACTTCAGCCTCCCGGAGTTGTTTTCGCAAATCATTGCAGGTGTTTTCGTAAGATTCTGCCGCTTTGGAAACTGTTTGAATCAATTCCTCACGGCTCATGGTTGAAATATCGCTATTTCCAAGTAACAACGCCAGTTTCTTCTGCTGTTCTTTCGCTTCCGCTTCCTTCCGACGCTGTTCCTCTTCCCGGTAACGCAGTTCCAGTTCTTCTGCTGCATTATGACCGTATTTGTTATTCAGATACATACTGAACAATATCAATTCGTTTACTTCCTGCTCCATCGCAGCTTCAAACGGCGTAGCTTCATTTTCGTGACGTTCCGCAAAAAATCCGTCACCCGTATAAGTGCTCAGATAATCATATAATGCAACCACTTCTTTGAAATGAACATCCATCCGAAGAACATTGGTTCTCGTAATCGGAGGCGTAACCAACGGTGACAAAGCCACCTCTTTCATCAACGGCATCGATAACAAAACCGACATGTTTCCGGACAGAGTTTCGATACGTTTCCGGCATTCCGAAGCTTTTTCGTCATTACCGAGCATTTTGTCATTCAGGGTCAGCTCAAACCGTAACTCCCGACCGGCATTTCGTAGATTCTTCTGAAATACCAGCTCCGATGCAGCGTCACTCCATGCCTGATTGATTTTCCGAAGGCGATAATCCAGAAAATCCCGTGTATAACAAATAACCATATACAGAACCCGGTTCTCATATACGGCAAAGTTACTTTCGTTTTCATATACATTTAAACGATCCGGAATTAAATCCTCACCTTCTTCCGGAACATGAGTAATCATTTCGCTGTGACGGGACAAATGTTCAACCGAAGCACGGGATACTTTACGAACCCGTTCAATCGGAATGACGTTTCCTTCCGTCTTGATAAACTGACGGTCTTCCCGAATAGCCGCTTCCAAATGAGGGACGGCACGTTCGATACGTTCAATCCAGTCTTCGTTTATTGTAATATCAAAATAAATATTTTTAATCTTTTCGGTATCACGTCCGCATTTCGCCAAAAGACCGCGCAGCTTGTCGTTGTCTTTGTCGTTTGCGACTTCTTCCTCAAACCGTTTGGCGGCACGGTAATACCAATCCATTGAATTCAGACTCATGAATGCGACTCCCTTCCTGTCGTTCAATCGATGACGGAACCAGTCATTCAAGGTTCGACCGGTTTTGCTGTTTCATTTTCCTTAGGATGCATTTCTGCGAAGCCGTTCCAGACTTTCGCTGCATTGAGGCATATTTCCTTCTCCGAAGGTCTGTGTAAACAATACTTCCAAATCGTCCATGGCATAACGAATCACAACAGGGCTTAAGCTATCCATTTTACGAAGAACTTTCTTTGCCAGCAAATCATCCACCGCCTCAATTTCGGTTCCGCCGCAGGCAATGTAAATCGGAATATATTCTTCCATTTGACGACGAATTCGGTTACCGTATGTGATTCGATAATTTTCCGACAAAAAGGCATCAATTTTTTGAATTTTTTCTTTCATTTCCTCAGACAAAACGTAGTCCTTTTTCGCCTGCTCCGTCAAGTCACGGAAATACCGGAAACTGATGCGGTCTCCGTGGTATTCTTCCGGATTGAAAATGTCCGCTTTTTTATCCAAATTCATAACCATTGCACGGTCATAAACCTTATCGGAAATAGAAAATGTGGAATCATCGTTGTTTGCGGTTCCGATAAACCAGACATTTTCCGGAATCCGAAGCATACCGTGCTCTAAGAGCTTCGGATCGTCCGGCCAGGTGTCGGAAACCACTTCCAAATACCGGTTCTTCGGATTCAATTCCATCTGAGACAGAAAATCCGCAAAATAATATTCCACGCGGGCAATGTTCATTTCATCCAGAACAATGATATGCAAATCGTCATTGTATCTTGCTTCATACAGTTTCTTCAACAGTGTGCCTTCGCTGAATCGTTTCGTAAATTCATTAAAATAACCGATAATGTCGGACCGTTCCTTCCACATCGGCTGAACGGAAATTACGGTGGAACGGCTCATCAGATAATTTCCAAAAGCCGTCGCCATTGACGTTTTACCGGTACCGGACAAACCCTGCATAACAAGCAAATGAGATACTCCGAGTCCCGCGACGAATTTCCGAATATCTTCTTCACTGTAGTATAACTGAAGCTCGGAAGCGGCAAAATTCCGGAAGTTACGACAAATATCTTCGAGAGAAAGCGAATTGTTGTATTCCGGTGTTTTATAATTCACACTTTCACGGTCAAGTTTAGTCAACGAATGGAAACGCGATGTAATATCGTCATCGTCATCCTCATTTTCTTCGCCGTTGTTGCCATCGGATTTATTGCTTTCTGATTTATTTTCCGTATTAATCATTGTCAATACTGTAATAATCATTGCTGCAATACTCAAAAACAAAATAAAGAAATAGATTGTAACAGCGGTTCCGGATGACAGAAACTCCCAAAGAACGCTGAAAAAAGATCCGAGCAGTAAATGATATGACATGAATTGGTTCCTCCGTAACTTCGTTATTTATTGTCTGCAGCTTTTCAGACAGTCTTCATAAAGCTGATTCAATTCTTCCGTATCCACCGAATCTCCGGTTTTGAGAATACTCGGAAGCAATACTGTTTGCCAAATATACTGAAATGCAGTTTGTTCGGATTGTCCGGCCGCAATCAGCACAGAAGACATTTTTTCCGCACAGCGAACGACTTTGTTTTGAAATTCCGTATGCCATTTTTGTCGGCATTGTTCTTGTACGACATCGATTTTTCGCCATACGGCTTCTGATATAAAGTACTCATCTTCCGTATCCCGTATCAGGCTGCGATAACCCGTAAGAGAAATGAACCCGTCGTCATACTCGGAAAACGGTCCGCATGGAATCGCGTAAATTTCCGCCGCACCGGCAATTCGTAATGCTTCACTTTCCCGGTAAACCGGAATAAATTCTCCCGAATCTTTTCGGAAAAAACGGGACAACAACTGCACTGTCTGTTCTATAAGCTCCGCATCAGTCCCTTCGCCCTGTTTGATTTGCAGCATCTCACGGCCCGCAAAATTTGCCAGCAAAAATGCCAGGGATGTATTGTTGACATCGATTCCATGACGCATCAGATAGGAATGCAGATATTCCATTAAATCCGCCACGGACTCGGCAATATACTCATCGGAAGTTGCCGTCACCTTATGGTCACTCGAATTTATCACCGGTTCACTCGAATTTATCACAGGTTCGTTCGAATTCATCACAGGTTCGTTCGGATTCATCTCCGGCTCGTTCGAATTCATCACCGGTTCGTTCGGTGTCATCCCAGGCTCATCCTTTGAGACCTCCGAATTATTTTGACATCGAAATGAGTACATAACCAGCAAAATGATTCCGATACAAGAACACAACAATAAGACAGGTTGATTGGGTTTACCGAAACTCAATCCCTGTCTTATCGTAAATAACATCATATCTGTTAGATTGAAAATAGTATTCAATTGATGATTTCCTCCCCAAAATATAGCAGTAATTATAACACTATTAAGACTTATTGTCAAGTATTATATACGTCCTTCTTCGGAATTTTCGTTAGAATTTCGGAAGAAGGTTCGTTTCTTTCATTTTCTGAAGAGACATGAGAATTCCGAATTTGGCATGTGCCCAAGTCAGGCCGCCCTGAAAATATACCGCATACGGAGGCTCAATCGGTCCGTCTGCGGACAACTCAATGGACGCACCCTGATAAAATGTTCCTGCAGCCATAATGACATCGGAATGATACCCCGGCATTGCCCATGGCTCCGGAGTGACATAACTGTCAACGGGGCTTCCCGCCTGAATCCCTTTGCAAAATGCAATGACGCCGTCAGGACTTCCGAGTGTGACAGCCTGAATAATATCATGACGGGATTCAGTTGCATTCGGAATACAGGAAAATCCCAATGGTTCATACAGATTTGCCGCAAAAATAGCCCCCTTGAGTGCCGAAGCAACCACTGTCGGAGCCATGAACAGTCCCTGCATAAAGTTTCTTGTAACACCGAGGGACGCACCGACTTCTTTTCCGAGTCCGGGACTTGTGAGTCGATATGCGCAATTTTCGACATATTCCTCTTTTCCTGCAATATATCCGCCGATCGGTGCCAGACCGCCGCCCGGATTTTTTATGAGAGAACCGACAACAAGGTCAGCGCCGACGTCGGACGGTTCCAATTCTTCCACAAATTCTCCGTAACAGTTGTCCACCATACAAATTACATCCGGCTTAATATCTTTGATAAACCGAATCAATTCTCCGATTTGTTTTACGGAAAAAGTCGGTCTTGTAAGATATCCTTTGCTTCTCTGGATTTCAATTAATTTGGTTTTCTCGTTAATGGCAGCGCGAATTCCGTCATAATCAAAATCTCTGTTGTTTAACAACTCTACCTGACGATACGTAATTCCAAATTCGGTCAGTGATCCTTTGACCGGAGTAATACCGATTACCTGTTCCAACGTATCGTACGGTTTTCCGACAGGGGAAAGGATTTCATCACCGGGACGCAAATTTGCAGATAATGCAAGTGCCAATGCATGCGTTCCGCAGGTAATCTGCGCCCGCACCAATGCACTTTCCGTATGAAAAACATCCGCATAAACCGCTTCCAGTGTTTCTCTGCCCAAATCATTGTATCCGTATCCGGTAGAGGATTCAAAACATTCTGCCGAAACCCGGTTTTTCTGCATTGCCTGAATTACTTTTAACTGACATAATTCCGCATTTTTATCGATTTTTTCAAACCGTTCTTTCAATGCATTTTCCGTTGCTTCCCCAAGCTGAAAAATATCCTGATCGATTCCCATTGAGCGATAGTATTCCTGAGTCGTCATTTCTCTGTTCCTTCCAAAATTTTCCGTATTTGTAATTCCGTAAGAATTGTATTCAGTAATTGTTCGGTAGTATTATCATCCTTTGATAACATAATAACATCCGGTTCCCGTCGAAACCAGGTCAATTGTCTCTTTGCAAAATGTCTGGTTTCCAGTTTGATTTTGGATACGGCATCTTCCAGGGTACATTCCTCATTGATATAAGGAATCATTTGTTTATAGCCGAGCCCCTGCATGGCAACCGTACATTCGGTATAGCCCATATCCCGAAGCGCTCTGATTTCGTCACACAATCCCTGTTCAATCATTTCATCAACACGATCTTCAATCCGTCGGTACAAAGTTTCCCGATTAACGGTCAAAACAAAATACGCATAATTGTACGGTGACGTCTGTTCTTTCTGACGTTTGTTCAATTCGGAAATCGGCTCGTTATGATAATGAAAATATTCCAATGCTCGAATAACGCGCTTTCGATTCTCTTTCGGTATCGCAAGACAGCTTTCCGAATCCACTTCCGACAACATTTGAAACAGAGTGTCGTTATCGTTTATTTGTTCTAACGAAGCACGGTAACCGTCGTCGTGGTCTTCTTCCGAAAAAGAAATGTCTTTGAGCAATGCCTGAATATAAAAGCCTGTACCGCCGACCACAATCGGAATATGATTACGTTCCCGAATGCTTCGAATGCAATCCTTGGCCATCGATACAAACCGTGTCACATCCCATTCTTCGTCCGGATTACAGCAATCAATCAAATGATGCGGAATGCCCATTCTCTGATTTTCCGGAAGTTTTGCGGTCCCGATATCCATATGGCGATAGACCTGCATGGAATCGGCACTGATAATTTCACCGTCAACGGCTTTGGCAAGTTGTAAAGACAATTCCGTTTTACCGACCGATGTCGGTCCGGAAAGAATAATCAGCGGTTCCAACAGATACCTCCTGTTATACGATACGTTTAAATTTTTTCTCGATTTCATACTTTGACATGGAAATGATAACCGGTCTTCCGTGAGGACAATGATACGGATTTTCCAGAGTCAAAAGTGTTTCAATCAAATGAGTTGCTTCGTCCGCGGAAATCTCCTGATTTCCTTTAATCGCAGTTTTACATGACATGGAAGCCAGTTTTTCGGTGATGCGCAGCAATGGCTCAGTTCTTGAAATATCCGAAAGCTGTTCCAGTGTTTCGGTAATATAATCGGCAGGGTCGATTCCGAACAAAACGGTCGGAACACCGCAAACAGCATAATCGCGTCCGCCAAAATGCTGTATTTCAAATCCAAGCTGTTGAAAATATTCCGAATTCATCTGCAAAATTTCTTCTTCCCGAATTGTCAATGTCAAAATGGTGGGCGGAGAAATCTGCTGTGTAAATACGACACCGTCCTTCAGCTGTTTCAGCATGGTTTCGTAATTGATTTTTTCGTGAGCGGCATGCTGGTCAATCAAAAGCATCTGATTTTCCAGTTCAATAATCCAGTATGTCTTAAACAACTGTCCGAGAATTCGAAATTCCGTTTTCGTTTCAGGATTGACGAAGGCCTGCTTCTCTTCTTCTACAGACTGCTTTATTTGTTGTTCCGCATCCGGTTCTTTCGGAATGTCATGCTTTTCAAATAAAGTCATTTGACGGTATTCAATCGGCTGTTCCGATAAAATCATATTATTTGCGGGAGAATCCGACAGTTTTTTATATTCCGGCTCTGACACCGAATCGGTTTTCTGTACTGTCGGAGCAATCGGTACGTTATTGGTCTCGTTCGGAACCGAAACATACCGCTCCATACTTCTTCTGTTGATTTCAAAGGATTCCGCAGGACGTTCTTTCGGAATTGATTTCTGCTCCGGACGTTCCTCCGTTACGTTGACCGAAGAAATCAATACGGAATTTCGAAGTGCGTATCGAATCGCATGAATGACCGAATTATATACGGTTTCCCGATCAGAAAAACGGACATCCATTTTGGTCGGGTGAATATTGACATCGATCGTTTCCGGATTGATGTTGATAAACAGTACCGTAAACGGATATTTATGCTGCATAACATAGGTTCGAAACGCTTCTTCGATAGCTTGGGAAAGCAGGGAACTTCGAATATCCCGGCCGTTAACAAAGCAATGTTCAAATGACCGGTTATTTTTCACAACAATCGGTTTTCCAATCATACCGTGAATATGAATGCCATCTTCCTCATATTCCACTGGAAGTAAATTGTTTGCAATTTCTCTTCCGTAAACCGAATAAATCGTATCTTTTAACGAACCGTTACCTGACGTGTGAAGCTGAGTTCTTCCGTTTTGAAGAAAGGTAAATGAAATGTCCGCATGAGCCAGTGCCAGACGGTTCAACAATTCATTGCAGTAACCGGCTTCGGTTGTCGGTGATTTTAAAAATTTGCGTCTTGCCGGGACATTGTAAAACAAATCCCGAACAATGATTGTGGTACCTTGCGGACATCCGGCATTTTCAAAGGAAAGCTCTGTCCCGCCTTCGATGACATACCGTGATCCCAGATAATCTTCTTCATGAAACGTCAACAGTTCTACTTTTGCAACCGCTGCAATACTGGACAGTGCTTCCCCGCGAAAACCAAGACTGTGGATATGAAGCAAGTCCTGTTCCGTTTCAATTTTACTTGTTGCATGTCGTTGAAATGCCGTAGGAATATCATCGCGATGGAATCCGGACCCGTTATCCGATACCCGCAGCAGTGAAATTCCGCCCTGTTCGGCTTCTACCGTTATCATGGTAGCACCGGAATCGATGGCATTTTCCACAAGTTCTTTGACAATGGAGGCGGGACGTTCAATCACTTCGCCTGCGGCAATCTGATTAATTGTTTCGGAACTCAAAACATGAACGATTCCCATACGGTACCTCCGGTCAAATTATTGTTTATTGGCAAGAAAATCCTCGAATTCCTGTGCGGTCATCAGGATTTTTCTCGGTTTGGTTCCTTCTTCCGGACCGACCACACCGGCTTCCGCAAGCTGATCCATAATTCGTGCGGCACGGTTAAATCCGATTTTATATACTCTTTGCAGCATTCCGATGGATGCTTTTTCCTTTTCGATGATAAATCGTCCGGCATCGGCAAAATATTCATCCCGATCGTTTTCCGGTGCGGATGACGATCCGTTTTTCATCTGTTCGCTGACAGTGCTGACACCGTTTTCAATACTTTCATGGATGGCGCTGTTAATATTGGATGTTCCGTTGTTTGCAACCAGAAAATCGACAATGGACTGAATTTCCTCGTCAGATACAAACGGCCCCTGCAAACGGACGGGCTTCGGAATTCCCTGAGGGAAGAACAGCATATCACCTTTTCCGAGCAGCTTCTCCGCACCAACCTGATCCAGAATGGTTCTCGAATCAATTCCCGAAGATACCGCAAATGCGATTCTTGACGGGATATTCGCTTTAATCAAACCTGTGATGACATCTACGGAAGGACGCTGCGTAGCAATTACCAAATGAATTCCGGCCGCTCTCGCAAGCTGTGCCAAACGACAAATAGCATCTTCCACTTCGCCCGGTGCAACCATCATCAAATCGGCCAACTCATCTACGATGATGACAAAACGCGGAAGTTTGGACAGCTTATTTCCGAGTTTATCCGTCAGCGGTTCGTTGGACTGTTCGAGCTTTTCGTTAAATCCTTCCAGATTACGAACTCCGAATTCCGCAAACAGTTCGTACCGTCTGGTCATTTCCATTACTGCCCAGTTCAGTGCGTTGCTGGCCTTCTTCGGGTCGGTGATTACGGGAATTGCCAAATGAGGAATTCCGTTATATACGCTTAATTCCACAACCTTCGGGTCAATCATCATAATCTTCAGGTCTTCCGGTTTATATTTGTATAAAAGACTGATCACCATGGTATTAATGCAAACGGATTTTCCGGAACCGGTTGCACCCGCGATCAGCAAATGCGGCATTTTGGAAATGTCGGAAAGCACAATATTTCCACCGATATCTTTACCGACGGCAAATGTGATTTTGCCCTTGTTGTCACGGAATTCCTGAGATTCCAGCAACGTACGAAGCATAACACCGGACGAAACCTTGTTGGGGACTTCGATGCCGACTGCCGCTTTTCCGGGAATCGGTGCTTCGATACGAATATCTTCCGCAGCAAGATTGAGCTTGATATCATTTTCCAGATTGGTAATTTTACTTACCTTAACACCCTGCTCCGGCTGAAGCTCATATCGGGTAACACTGGGACCGCAACTGATTTCGGTGATTGTTACATTGACTCCAAAACTCTTTAAAGTCTGTTCCAGTTTTCGTGCGGTTTCTTTTAACTCGGCTCCGGATGTCTCGCCGGCAGAGTTTTTCGGTTTATTTAACAGATTTAACGGAGGGAATTTATATTCCTTGACGGGAACAGGTTCCTGCTCAATAAGTGTCTTCAAATCGTCCGCAGCGGTATTGTCATCATTTGCATTGGCATTATTCACGGCTGTTCCTGCCGACACTGCAGAACCGGACGATTTGACGGAACCGGGTACGGTCTCGGTTTTCGGTGCAGCTCCTGCATGAAGCAATTCCGAACGGCTCGGTGCAACCGCTTCCGACGTTTCTACCGCATCATACGGATTGACTCCTGCGATGTCTTTGGCAACGTCTGCAGTCGTTGAAATACCGTTAATGGTAATATTCGGTTCCGTACCGGAAGTGTTCTGAGCCACCGGATTTGCAGCTGCAGCCTGCTCATCCAGCTTTTGCCATACCGCACGGCGACGGTTCATTTCGCGTTCGGATTCTTCCGGCCGATATGCATTATCAGGTTCATCATAACCGGTTTTCAAAATAGAATCGGATTCGTTGGCACTGGTCTCACGGAACTTATTGTCCAGTTCCAGCTGATAAAACGGATGTCCTGTTGTCGTTACTTTGGAGCCGTTTCCGTCGGGATTGTTTTGTGCTCCGTTTAACGGAACCGGTTCCTTGACCGTCTTTCCGGAAGTGTTGGAAATTCCGTCCACCGGCACTGCGGAAACCGGATAATTTGCCGTAAAGGTCGGCTCCTTCGGCTTTTCTTCCTTACGGTTTAACAGCTTATCCAAAAAGCCCTGTTTCTTCTCGGTTTTCTTCTTCGCAGGTTCTCCGTAGAAACTCAAATCCACAGGAATGGTCGGCGGCTCCGCATCAACCAGCATGACGCGCCGCTTTCTGTTTTCTTCCTGAATATCTTCCAACGTAAACGACTGTGATCCCGGATTCGGGGCTTTACCGATGGTTACGGTATGATCATCGTCATATTCTTCGTCATATGCTTCCCGGCGCTCTTCCCGTTTTCGAATGATATATTCTTTCAGTTCTCTGAATACACCTTTTCCGATAATCAAAATGATGCACACAAGAAGAAGCGCAAACAAAATAATCAGAGACGCAACTTTGTCAAATAATAAATATAACGGTTTTCCCAAGATTGCACCGAACAGACCGCCGCCACGTTTTTCCCGATAACCGATTGTAAAGGAACGGAAGAACTTTTCATCGACAACATCACTGAACAAATGAATTACGGCAGTTATGATAAACTGGGAAATTAAAAATACCGTTGTTTTACGTATTGCCACCGGACTGTCCGGGTATTTCAGCATAAACCATACAATAATAAACATGGCAACCGGGAAGAAATACGGTACAACACCTCCCATAAATCCGAACAGAACGCAATTAATTCCGCGTCCGATCAAACCGCAGCAGTTTAAAAGACTAAGGTATAACAAAATGCAGATCAGACCGGTAATAATTAAAACGATCTCATCATTGACTTCGCTGCGTTTCTTTTGCTTTTCTTTTTGAATTTCCACAACATCCCGTTTCACTTCTTTGGAAGACTTTTCCTCGGAAATTGATTTGACGGACGATTTACCTCCGCCTGTTTTTGCGGTCGGTGTTTTCTTGGCCGCCAATGCAGCATCTTTCGGAGCATTTTTCGTATCTGTTGCTCCCTTTGAGACGCTGCTGTGTTTTGTATTGTTATCGTTAGTTGAAGACATAAACGACTCCTTTCTACAAAATCGTGAATAAGAACAGCAAAACCGCTGCGACAATTCGATACTCACCAAACGGAATCAAACTGCATTTGGATAACTTCTGAATCAGTGCCCGAATTATCACAAAAGTAACAAAAAATGAAACCAAAAATCCGGCAATCAGTTCTGTATACATCATACCGGTCAATTCCCGAAATGACAGCAGAAACGTTGTCAAAAATGTCAGAAACAGTGTCGGAAAACTGATATATGTTGCCATCATGACACCGATTCTTCGATTACATCCGAGTAACATTGCAATCATTATCAAAAGACCGAATCGGGATACTCCCGGAATAAATGACAAAAATTGCGAACCGGAAAGAATCAGAATTCCGTAAAACGGAACAGCCTCCGGCAAATCATACAAATCCGCCTTTTTTCGATTGGAAATTTCTGAAATAATCATCAATCCGCCGCCAACCAACATCGCGACAATAATCATCCGGATATTTCGAATGGATTCATGATTGAATGTAAAGCTCAGAAATTCGTCCGAATACAGTAATTGAATTATCAGAATCGGAAGAATTCCGGGTAAAATCCGAAGAAAAAACCTGGTTCGTTCTTTGGAAATCTTCAGTTTATCGTCAAAGTCCCGAAAAACCGGTAAATTTCTCGGCAAAAAGATGGTCATTGCCGCAACTATGGTACCGAGCTGAAGCGTGGAATAAAAGATTCCCCGAAAAGCATCCGAACTGTTCCAGTCGGTAAATCCAAGATAATGTCCGATAACCGACAAATGTCCTGTGCTGCTAACCGGAAGCCACTCGGTCAGGCTTTCGACAATTCCGAACAAAATCAGTTTGATAAAGTCTAGAACCTGCACCGATTCGTCTCCTTTCCCTGTCAGTTACCGTAAATTTCGAATCTGGCAATCTCTCCCTTTGCCATATCCACTTTAAATCGTTTTTCGCAATAATAAATAACGGAATGGTACTCTTCTGTCATACATTCCACGGAAAATGCCAACAGCAGATTATTTCTCCATCTCATCTTAAAACGGGCCCCGCCGTATGCGTATAATCCGTCCACTTTACCGGTATGCCATGCTTCGGGAAGTGCGGGAAGCAAAATGACACGGTTTTCGTTGCTTTGCAGGAGCATTTCTCCGAATGCCGCAACAGCTCCGAAATTACCGTCAATCTGGAACGGCGGATGATTGTCAAGCAAATTTCTGAGTGTGGAATGTTTCATTAATGCAACAATATTTTCATAGCATTTTTCTCCGTCCCACAAATGAGCATACATGTTCATAATCCATGCTCTGCTCCATCCGGTATGACCGCCGCCGTTGGCAAGACGTCTCGTTAATGTGACGGATGCGGCGTTGGCAAGCTCATTGGTCTCGTCCATGGTAATCTGACCGGACGGAAACAATCCGTATAAATGAGAAATATGCCGATGTCCCGGTTCCGCTTCCTCATAATCTTCCATCCATTCCATAATCTGTCCGTGACGTCCGACGGAAATCGGCGGAAGTTCCCCGAGAAGCTTCTTCGTCAATTCCACGAAGTCAGAGTCCTCTTCATTGACCAGTTTGCTCATTTCAATATATTGAGTAAAGAGGTCCCGAAGGATTTCGACATCCATCGTGGAATTAATGCAGGCACATCCTTTTGTTCCGTTCGGAAGGATGTATGTATTCTCCGGTGAAACCGACGGACAAATATATGCAGTTCCGTCTTTTTCCACAAGAAAATCATGGAAAAACAAAACACTTTCCTTGACAACCGGATACATTTCTTTCAGGAAATCGAGGTTGTTCGTATAGCAGTAATGAGTCCATACATGCGTGCAAAGCCATGCCATACCCATAACCCAGTACGTTCCCGGAATCCAGGTATCCTGCGGTGCGGTATCGCCCCAAATATCGGTATTATGATGTGCGACGGTTCCTCGGCATCCATACATTTGCCGTGCGGTACGCTTTCCGTTTTCGCACATGCGTTTCATCAGGTCAAACAACGGAAGGGAACATTCGGAAAGACCGAGGGTTTCTGCCGGCCAGTAATTCATTTCCAAATTGATATTAATGGTATATTTACTTCCCCACGGCGGATCCATATGATTGTTCCAAACGCCTTGCAGATTCGCCGGCTGCGAACCCGGACGGGAGCCGGAAATCAGCAGATACCGTCCGAAATCAAAATACGTCTGCAACAATCCGTTATCCGGATGTTCTTCGTCAAATGCTTCCAAACGTTCGTCCGTCGGAATATCATTTTTGGACTCGTCCGATACCAGTGTCAGTTTGGTATTATGAAACAGCTTCTGATAATTCTCCGTATGAATCCGTAACAACTTGTCGTAAGGATTCTCGGAAAAATTCAGTGTTGCACGAACATAAGCGAGCGGATCGGATTCATAAAAAGTTGTCGCTGCCGTAAAGATAAAGCAAACCTCGGTGACCTGTTTACAGCTGATGTAACGCCCGGTAACGGTTTGCGTTCCACCGCTTGAAAATGCCGTAAAGCCGGAACAGAACCGATAATTTTCACCGACCATATTGCTCATGGAATATACGATTTTATCGTCATGGAATCCACTGTCGTAAAACGGTGCACGGTCAAATTCCGCAGTTATATCAAACGGTACATTTTGTTCGGTTGTAACTCTGTAAACAATGACATTATTTTCCGTATCCGCAAACGAGGTTTCCACATATGTAACACCGTCTCCTGTTTTCCGACAGGTATAAACGGCCGTATTCAAATCCAGTTCTCTGCGAAAGTCCGTACAATCCTTCATTTGCTCCGTATAAAAGGCAAGATTTCCGAGAACGGAATAGGTTCGGCAGCTGGTAGGCACGCCGGAGAAGGATTTGGTCATCAAATCTTCCGCTTCCGGAATTTTGCCTGCAAATAACAGCTCACGGACCTTCGGAAGATTGTCATGCGCGTCCTGGTTCAACCGGTCAATCGGACCGCCGTACCACAAACTGTCTTCGTTGACCTGAAGTCTTGTCGTATGAGCGTCTCCGAGTATCATGGCTCCTAATTTACCGTTTCCAATCGGAATTCCGAAATTCCAGTCGTAACCGGCCCACTTTTTGTAAAAAATCGTACTCATAGAGAAAACTCCTTATTGTAACGTTTTCGTATGGAACCAGAATGCAAAATCCATTTCCTTGTAATTGCACTGATATAAATCGTCGAGCTTCGGTCCGCAACTGGCCGAACCGATTCCGGACATCATATAATCGACATTGAGTATCGTATAATCGGACGGTACCAATTCAAAATTGTGTTTGGTCGTTTCCAATGTCTCTCTTGTAAAATGAGATGCATTGACACTGAAATCCTGCTTCGATGTCACAAGGAACCGTGTTGTTTCGTTTGACAGCGAAGCATATTGAGTTCCGTAATGGGACGAATTTTCCTGTGGACGGATATAATCTTCGTAATTATCCGTTACCGTTGTATGATGCCAGTCCACATAGGATGCCAAATGCTTGTCAATATAGCTTTCGGTCGGTCCGAAACCATAGTAATCAAAGTCTTCCATGGATTTGTTCAGGAAGAACCGGAAACCGATTCTCGGCAATGCGGGCGCAGATTCCGCTGCATTTGCATGTACATGGATATTCCACTCTCCGTTAGGATAGAATGTATATTCGAGATTCATGCGAACAAACGGATATTTGCTCGGACCGCCGAAGCTGAGTTCGGAACGAAGTACGATTTCACTACCCGGTTCCAGCAGTTTCATGCCGTAGCATTTGCAAATCGGTTTGTCCATATACCAGGCTTTCCAATCAGCCATAACCCATCTGTCATTATCAATCGGAGCACGGTAAAAATCAAATTCCATTGGCTTTTCAAATACCGGAACATCCTTATATCGATACGATAAAATCATTGCCGTCTTTTTGGAAATCACGAATTGTGTATCCTTTGCGGTAATGACATATGAGTTTTCGTTGTCTTCCAAATTCAGATATTTCCGCCCGGAAAGATGTTCCGGTTCGAAGGAACGGTTTTCGGTATTCAGGCAAATCTGTACAAAACTGATTTCGGTTCCTTTTTCCCAATATGCCGTTTCTTCTTTTGCGGTCACAATAAATTTAATCCGAATATCTTTGCCCTTCGGCTTTCCCATATTCGGAATTTCGAGCACCGTAGATGAAGCCGCAGGTAACTGCAAATCCAGAGTTCCCTCCTGAATTACGGTTCCGTAATCCTTTACTTCGTACGATACGGTAAATAATTCTTCGATTGCACAGAACGATAACCGGTTTGTCAGAAGATACGTTCCGTTGTCATCGTCAAATACTACATCCAATGGACGATAACACTGTTTTAATTCCATCAGTCCGGTATGCGGCGTTCTGTCCGGATAGGTCAAACCGTCACAGCAGAAGTTTCCGTCATTCGGAACTTCATTAAAATCACCGCCGTACAAGAATTTTGTTTTGTCATCATCATAAGTGCCGTCTGCTACCGCATGATCGCACCATTCCCAAACACAGGCACCCATAAAGCGCTCATGACTGTAAATCATTCTCCAGTAATCTTCCAGGTCTCCGTTACTGTTACCCATGGAATGACTGTATTCACACAGGAAATACGGTCTTGTATTATTGGGATCCGATGCATAACGGTACATTGTGGAAAGGCTTGGATACATTCTTGATACGATATCCAGTTCGGTATCTTCCGTGCCGTCCTGCGTATACAATACGGATTCGTAATGAAGCGGTCTGGTTACGTCCGTTGCCTTCATCATTTTTGCAACGGATTCCATTGCGGCACCGTAACCGCTTTCATTTCCCATGGACCACATAATAACACTCGGACGGTTGAAATCTCGTGTGATGAGCTTCATTTCACGGTCCAGAATTGCTTTGGCAAAAATCGGATTATCGGTTGTTATTGCCATAACATTGTGATTCCAGGGGGTTCCGGCAACCTGACCTGCAGGCTGACTTCCGTGACATTCCAAATCAGCCTCTTCAATGACATAAAAACCGTATCTGTCGCAAAGCTGATAAAACTGCGGTGCATTCGGATAATGTGATGTTCGAATACAGTTGACATTACTGCGTTTCATTAAGAACAAATCTTTCTTCATGTCCTCAACCGTAACCACATATCCGGTTTTCGGATTGCTGTCATGGCGATTCACACCGCGGAGTTTGACCGCGGTTCGATTAATCCGAAAGACACCGTCGACAATCGCTACTTCACGGATTCCGAATTGCTCTCCGATTGTTTCCCCGCATCCGGAAATGGCCGCTTTGTACAGCTGCGGTTTTTCTGCATTCCAAAGTAACGGCTTGTCAATTGTGAAATCCACAAATCCGTCTTCATCGGTCTCACCACGAAAAACTTCTTCTCCATCCGGGTTCTGTACGGTTATATTGGCTTTTCCGCCATGAATTTCGAACTGTACGGATGCACTGCTCATATCGTCATTTAACGATGTGGTAATCTTATAATCCGTAATATGTTCAAGAGGACGCTTTAATACATATACATCACGAAAAATGCCTGTAAACCGGAGCTTGTCCTGATCTTCCAGATAAGTTCCGTCACACCATTTCAAAACAGCAACGATAATTCTGTTGCTACCTTCCTTCAAAGCTCCCGTAATGTTAAATTCGCTCATTCCGTGAGATACCTGGGAATATCCCACAAGCTGGTTGTTTATAATCAGATAAAAGCAGCTGTCGACACCTTCAAATACAAGATATCTCTGCATGCCGTCATTTTCATATTGATAATTTCGCTTATATACCGCTACCGGATTGTCATTCGGTACAAATGGCGGGTCGTATGGAATCGGATAATCCACATTCACATATTGTTTATGATCGTATCCGTACATTTGAATGCAGGAAGGAACGGGAATCGTCTTCTCAAATTCGTGCTCGCAGAAATCTACGGGCATATCAAAAAAACTGTCATAGTATGCAAATGACCATTCTCCGTTCAGCAGTTCATAGCGTGTAGACTCGGTTCTCTCTGCAAATGCATCATCATTTTCAGAAAACGGAATAAAATAATTCCGATCCGGTTCTGTATTAAAATGCAGTATTTCCGGGTCTTCGTGAAATGTCATATACGTCTTCATCAGTATTCCCCTTTATTTGTATTTTGCTAAATATATTCAGTCCCCATTTGTAATAAATAAATATGCAATAATCGAGTAGGAGGCGGTGACTAACCGCCGTCCTCTCACAGCACCCGTACGTACCGTTCGGTATACGGCGCTTTCAATAGTTAACGTGCACAGACTGATAGGCTGTGGCTAAATCATAAAAGCCACTGTTTATCAGTCT
>JAZLJJ010000017.1:0-37973 GCA_045597325.1 Lachnospiraceae bacterium | reverse complement strand
TGCGTAGATCATAAGGTATCTTCCCATTACTTCGTAATGGGCCCCTCCTTATGATAATTAATAAACTTTTCATTTTTAAGGCCGGTGCTTTCGTTGCAACCGTTCCTTATATATGTTATACTGTTTCCGTTGCGGTTTTGACGTCCGCCTGCGGCGTGAAACGTTCCGCAAACAAACCGAAAGGACAGAACTGACAGGTTCCTTACGCAAGTCATGAATATTGAACAGAAAAAAACCGTTTTAGACGATAACGCGGCCATTTATCAGAGAACCGAAGAAACCGAAAGCAGGAAATCCACACGACAGAAGCTTTCGGAAATGACCTCCCGGAAAGCCAAGCTTCGCTTCCTCTGGGATTATTACGGATTGGCGGCAGGAATTACTCTGGCCGTCCTGATTCTGGTCGGTGCCATCATTTATAATGCCGTAAAGCCAAAGCCGACAGAGCTCGCGCACATTGCAATGATTGACTGTCCGTGGGATCCGATTGCGCTGGACGAATATGACGAGACCATTTTGGACACTCTCGGCCTCGATCATAAGAAATTTTCCGTCATTCTCGGAAGCAATTATCATTACGGCAATACCTCCGATGAAACAACCATTACCACGTTTCTGTTTGCAAAAACGCTGGATATCATCATCGCTCCGAAGGAAGCAATGGATCATTATATTTCCGGCGGCGCCGTTTCCGTCATCGGAGATACCGTTCCGAAGGATATCCTCGATGCCATTTCCGAAGAAGATTATCTGACCGCAATCGTTCCGGATTTGGATCCGAACACATCGTTCCGATTTGCGTTCTGTCTGACCGGCACTCCGATGGAGAAACTTCTGAATCCGGCAGCCGGCATTGAAACAAGCAACTCCGTGGATCTGTACCTCGGAATTGTGGCGAATCACGATGACAGGAAAACCGCTTCTATTTATAATGTAATTCGTGTCATGCTCGGTCTCACACCGACCGACGACATTCCGTCCGGCAAATAACCGCCGGCCGCATGCGAAACCGCATCGCCCGCCGCACCGTTTCCGTCTCTCGGAAAATCCCGAAACTCCAAGTCTGATGCCGTTCTCCGACGGACCGCATCAGACTTTTTTTATTTTTTTCAAAAAAAAGTGAAAAAGTGCTTGCAAATTCCGTTTTCGTAGAGTAGAATAACGCAAAGTACGGACATTTGTCCGTCACAGAGAAACAAATTTATAAATCAGTCATTATTCGGAGGTCATTATGGAAAAGTTTACTCTTAACAAAAAATTACGCGTCGGCATCCTCGGTGCGACCGGTATGGTTGGCCAGCGCTTCATTTCCCTTTTGGAAAATCATCCCTGGTTTGAAGTTGTCACCGTTGCAGCATCTCCCCGCAGTGCCGGCAAGACTTATGCCGAGGCGGTCGGTGATCGTTGGAAGATGACCTCTCCGATGCCGGAAGCGGTAAAAAATCTGATCGTATACAATGTCAACGAAGTGGAAACGGTTGCCGCAACCTGCGATTTCGTATTTTCCGCGGTTGATATGACAAAAGACGAAATTCGTGCGATTGAAGAAGCCTATGCCAAGACCGAAACTCCTGTTGTATCCAACAACAGCGCTCACCGCTGGACGCCCGATGTTCCGATGGTTGTTCCGGAACTCAATCCGGATCATTACGAAATCATCCCCGCACAGCGTAAGCGTCTCGGCACCAAGCGCGGATTCATCGCTGTAAAGCCGAACTGCTCCATCCAGAGCTACACTCCCATGCTTCACGCTCTTCGCGAGTTCGAGCCCACTCAGGTTGTTGCCACAACATATCAGGCAATTTCCGGTGCCGGTAAGACCTTCCGTGACTGGCCGGAAATGATTGACAACGTCATTCCGTACATCGGCGGAGAAGAGGAAAAGAGTGAGCAGGAACCGCTGCGAATCTGGGGTCATATCGAAAATGATCATATCGTCAAGGCAAGCTCTCCTCTGATTACCACACAGTGCATCCGTGTTCCCGTTTCCGACGGCCACACCGCTGCCGTATTTGTCAATTTCAAGAAGAAGCCGACCAAGGAACAGATTTTGGACGCATGGAAGAATTTCCGCGGCATTCCGCAGGAGCTGGAACTTCCGAGTGCTCCCAAGCAGTTCATTACCTATTTTGAAGAAGATAACCGTCCGCAGTGCAATCTGGACCGCGATACCGAAAACGGTATGGGTGTTTGCGCAGGCCGTCTTCGTGAAGATTCGCTCTACGACTGGAAGTTTGTCGGTCTGTCCCACAACACCAAGCGTGGTGCTGCCGGCGGCGCCGTTCTGTCCGCAGAGCTTCTGACCGCTCTCAGATATATTGAAGCAAAATAAGACCTGTAAGAAAAAAAATACGCCTTCGCCGACCCGGACGTTTGTATCCGGTGACGCGGAGGCGTTATTGTTTGAAAATTATCCGTACCGCAGCGATTTTCGCCCGGCTGTGCCGAACAAAATAACCGCAACAGCAAACAAAATGTGCTCGAAGAACACCCCGTTGACCGGCATTTTCATAATATATACTGTTTTTTCAAGCACCGTTCCGAGAAGCACCGCCACACCCAGAACAAACAGGCCGGCAAAAATCCGCCGCAGCGTCCCGGCCCCATCATTTGCCGCATGCCGATTTCGTATCAAAATGACCGTCGTTGTCAAAATCACTGCCAAATCGTACAAATACAGCAGCAGAACGTCCCGTAACGAAGTAAACAGCAAAATGCAGGCAAATACGTACAGCACCGCTTCCCCGATTCGATACCATTTGACACACTTGCGGTATCGTTCCTTCGGTTCCTCCGCAAACATCAGCAAAAGCAGTTCCGATATTCCTTCGGACAGCTGAAATAAAATCAGATACAGAACAATCCAGAACACATTTTCCGCCTTACCGAACGTCAGGCAATGAACCGCCGTTCCGCCCAAAGCGCCGAGAACGACGTACATCATCACCTCCAGCCACTTGCGTTTCTGCCGTGTCTTCGCGGTTTTTGTTTTTCCAAGCATCCAAACGGAGACCAGCCCGCCGAGAACAATCGGCAGGTTGGTCACACCTTTCAATATTTCCGCTTCGGTATTCCAGTGTATCATCAGCTTTCTTCTGCCTCCCGGGAATTCTTCTTTGCCGTGGTGCCGGATTTATTCGACATGTGCCGTCATTTGACCGTCCAGAACATCCAGTACAATCGTATCACCGGCATGAACCCGGTCCTCCAAAATCATTCGTGCACTCAGCGTCTCCGCGTACGTCTGCAAATACCGACGCAGCGGTCTCGCACCGTACACCGGATCGTACGCCTGCTCACATGCCAGATCCATTGCTTCGTCCGTGAACCGAACGGAAATCTGTCTTTCATGCAGACGACGGTTCAGCTGCTCGCTCAACAAACCGATAATCGCGCGGATATTGTCTCTTGTCAGCGGACGGAACATAACCGTTTCATCCAGTCGATTCAGGAATTCCGGGCGAAAATGAGTCTTCAGCTCACGCATAACCGACTCCGCGCATTCCTCCTCAATGGTTCCGTCCTCGCGCACACCGCGAAGCAAATACTCCGAACCGAGATTGGACGTCATAATCAAAATGGTGTTCTTAAAATCCACCGTCCGTCCCTGAGAATCCGTAATCCGTCCGTCATCCAAAACCTGCAAAAGCACGTTAAATACGTCCGGATGTGCCTTTTCCACTTCATCAAACAACACAACGCTGTAAGGCTTTCGGCGAACTGCCTCGGTCAGCTGACCGCCTTCGTCGTAGCCGACATATCCGGGCGGCGCTCCGATCAGTCTGGATACCGAATACTTTTCCATATATTCGCTCATATCAATCCGCACCATACTGGCTTCGTTGTCAAACAAAGCCTCCGCCAATGCCTTTGCCAGCTCTGTTTTTCCGACACCGGTCGGACCGAGGAACAGGAAGGAACCGATTGGCCGGTTCGGGTCTTTAATTCCCGCTTTGGACCGCATAATCGCTTCCGTAACGCGGGCAACCGCCTCGTCCTGTCCGATGACGCGACGGTGCAGTTCGTCCCCGAGATGCAGAGTTTTATTTCGCTCGCTTTCATTCAGCCTGGCAACCGGAATTCCGGTCCATTTGGATACGATACGCGCAATCTCGTCCTCATCCACGGTCTCATGAACCATGGTATGCCCTTTTTCGCGGATTCGTTCTTCGGCATCCTTCAGCTGCTGCTTCAGCTGCGGAAGACGTCCGTATGTCAGTTCGGCCGCACGCTCCAGATTATACAACCGCTGTGCTTCCTCAATCTTGCGGTTGACTTCTTCGATTTCTTCTTTTAATGTCCGGATTTCCTCCAAATCGGCCTTTTCTCTGTCCCACAAAGCCTTGTCTGCTTCCCACTGCTCGCGGGCCTGTGCCAATTCTCCGGACAGTGCCTCCAGACGTTCGCGGCTGAGAGCATCCTCTTCCTTCTTCAGAGCCGCCTCTTCGATTTCCAGCTGCATCATTGCCCGTTTCGCCTCATCCATTTCCGTCGGCATCGAATCCAGCTCGGTCTTAATCAGCGCACACGCCTCATCCACCAGATCGATGGCCTTGTCCGGCAGGAACCGGTCGCTGATATAACGGTTCGACAGCATCGCCGCACTGACCAGCGCTCCGTCCGATATTTTCACACCGTGATATACCTCATACCGCTCCTTCAGTCCACGCAAAATGCTGATGGTATCCTCTACACTCGGCTCCGCCACCATAACCGGCTGGAACCGGCGCTCCAGTGCCGCATCCTTTTCCACGTACTGACGGTATTCGTTCAGCGTCGTTGCACCGATACAGTGCAGTTCTCCTCGGGCCAGCATCGGCTTCAGCATGTTGCCGGCATCCATGGCACCTTCCGTTTTACCTGCACCGACAATCGTATGCAGCTCATCAATAAACAGCAAAATGCGTCCGTCGCTGTTTTTCACGTCCTCCAGAACCGCCTTCAGACGCTCTTCAAATTCGCCGCGGTATTTGGCTCCCGCTACCAGCGCACCCATATCGAGTGCGAAAATGCTCTTATCCTTCAGGCCTTCCGGAACATCCCCTGCCACAATTCGCTGGGCCAGCCCCTCGACAACCGCCGTTTTTCCGACACCGGGTTCTCCGATCAGAACCGGATTGTTCTTCGTCTTTCTCGACAGAATCCGAATAACGTTTCGAATTTCGGCATCCCGTCCGATAACCGGATCCAGCTTCTGTGCTTTCGCCCGCTCCACCAGATCGTACCCGTATTTGCTCAGACTGTCATAGGTTGCCTCCGGATTATCCGAGGTCACCGACTGATTGCCGCGCACCTTGGCCAACGCCTTCAGGAACCGCTCACGGTCAATTCCGAAGCTGCGAAATACCTCCGTCAGCTCCCGACCGCAGTTTTTCATCATACTGAGGAACAAATGCTCCACGCTGACATAAGAATCGCCCATCGCCTTGGCTTCATCCTCGGCGTACATCAGCCCGCGGTTCATTTCCTGGGAAATGCGCAGCTCCGCACCCTGAACCTTCGGCATTCTCTCAATCAGCCCACGCACCTGTGCCGTAAAGACTGCATTTTCGATATCCATCCCTGCCAGCAGTCTCGGAATCAGGCCTTCGCTGTCCGAAAGCATCGCATACAGCAAATGTTCCGATTTCAGCTCGGGATTGCCGTATTTATCGCAAAGCTTCTCTGCGCTCTGAACGGCCTCCATGGATTTTTGTGTAAATTTATTAATATTCATCGTTCATCACCCTTTCACGGACTTCTCCCATATGTCCGCTTGTTCTATTACAAGTATAACAATATCACGTCCGGTTACAAAAATCAATAGGAAATCCGGGAATCCTTTATAAAATTCCCGTTCGTCCGGCAAATCGCATAAACTGCCTCATATCACCGTTCGTCCCGCAAATCGCGGAAACTGCCGCATATCACCGTTCGGCCCGGATAGTACAAACGGCAGCCGTCGGCATCTCCCGTTCCGGGTCAATGTCGGCAAAGCTGCCGCTTCTGTTCTGTGTTATTGTCCTTCTGCATATTCCGGCCGGCTTCCCGGCGTCTTAATGATTTCCGTTCCGCGGCCGGCGATGTCGTACCTCCCGGCAGCTACTCCGTGCCGCCTCCGGACTCATTTTCCTTCTCCAAACCGCTTTCATACGTGCCGTACGAGCCGGCCGCATTCCACAACAGCCATCCCGTATAGCCCGCATCGTAGGTCGCGTCAATCTGGTCGCGCAATTCCTTGCCGCCGTACTCGATATGCCCTTTGACCCATGTCGCGGTAAATGCCTGCAGCCACGGCCGCACCTTTGCGCACCGTCCCTTTGCCACGTTGACGGCCAGGCGTTTCTTGGAATCCTGCATTGCATTATAAATGAGCGGATACGGTTCCGCGTCCGGCACCTTCAGATTATAATATCCGTTTCCGTAATGGGACGGATATACCATCGGGCAAATATAATCCAGATATAACGACATGTCCGCATAGTTCTGTCCTACGGCCGCCGCATCGATTTCACTGCTCAAAACAACGCCGAATACATCGACGGATACAAATACGCCGAGCGGCTTCAGATTTTCACAGGCATACCGGACAAAGCCCGTAATGGCTTCTTCCTTATTTTCACTGGTCAGCTCCTTGCCGTAATCCGCTTCCTTTGACTTGCTGTCGGTGGAGAATCGGCAATAGTCGAAGTTGATCTCGTCGAAGCCCATTTTCACACATTCACGGCCGATTTCCGTCAAATATTCCCAGACATCCTGGTTAAACGGATTCATCCAGGTGTAACCGCTGTTGTCCTTCATCAAGGAACCGTCCGGCATATGCACGCCGAAATCCGAACGTTTTAGCACCGTGGAATTGTCACGGAAGCACTCAATTCGGGCGATGCAGTACACACCGTGTTCCTTAAATGTCTGAATCAGCGCCGGCATATTCTGAATCAGAATATACGTGTTGTTAATTTCGGCCAGCAACGGGGAATCGGTATGAACCGTTATGAAACCTTTTTCATTTTTCACGTCGATGACAATCGCATTCAGCTCCGTGGTGTCCAGCAGCTTCAGAATATAATCCAGTTTTTTGTTGACAACATCCGCCGTCAGATACATACCCTTGACATTGCGGGCCTTACGGGTATCGTCAAAATCCTCCATCCAGAGGGCATCCTCCGAAAATCCGCTCGTGTACCGCTCCGTATACAGCCGATACGGCAGCGCCACCTCCAAATCGGTTCCGGCCATGCTCTTTACTTCAACCGGCGGAGTCGGCGTCGGCAAAATGATTGCCGGCTTTTCGGTTTTTGCGATGGAACGGTACGTCCAAAAGCCCAGACCTGCGCAAATTACAAAGCCGATGCAAAGCAACAGCAGTTTGCGTCTTCGTCTGGCCCTCTTGATTCCGGACATTCGTCCGGAACGAACCGCTCCCGCATATCGATTTTTCTGCGTCATACGCGTCTCCTTTATTTGGTCTCGGCGTCTCCATCGGATTCGGACTCCCGCACCGCCGCGTCAGCAGGCTCTTTCGGCGTTCCGTTTACGGCATTTGCCTTCTCCCGCTCCTCCTGCATTTGCAAAATCAAATCTTCGTCGGCATGAACCCGCTTATAAATCGCCAGCATTACCCAGGAAAACATCGGAATGATGATGACACTGAACAGTCCCAGTTCCCACCAGCCTTTGATCTGGGTAATCCCGCCCACAAACATCATGACGATGCCTGCCAGCACGATCAGTATGGTCAGCCATGCCAACACTCTCGGAAATTTACGTCTCATTTCGGTCTCCTTTCGCGCCCCGCTTCAGCCACTCCATCCACTCCTTCATGGTCTTCTCGTAGCCAAGCTCACCGGGCTTATAAAATACGGTTCCTTCCAGCTCCTCCGGCAAATACCGCTGTCCGGAATAGTGGTTCGGAAAATCGTGAGAATACAAATATCCTTCGCCGTGTCCGAGCCGGGATGCACCGCCGTAGTGCGCGTCCTGCAACGGAACGGGAATTTTCGGGTTGCCCTGTTCCCGTACCACACGCAGTGCCTCAAAGGCCGCCGAGGACGCGGAATTGCTCTTCGGTGCGCAGGCCAGATACGTCGCAACCTCTCCGAGAATATGAACCGATTCCGGCATGCCGATTCGCTCTGCTGCCAGCGCCCCCGCAACCGCCATCTGCAACGCCTGCGGATCCGCATTTCCGACATCCTCGCAGGCGGAAATCATCATACGTCTCGTTATAAATTTCAAATCTTCCCCGGCCTCAATCATCCGGGCCAGATAGTACAATGCGGCATCCGGGTCGGACCCGCGAATACTCTTGATAAAGGCCGATACCGTATCATAATGATTATCGCCCGATTTGTCATACTTCAAAGCTCTCCTGCGAATACACTCTTCCGCCACCGCAAGGTCAATCCGAATCACGCCGTCCGTCCCCGGATTTGTCGTCAGCGCCCCAAGTTCCAATGCGTTCAGCGCCTTCCGCGCATCCCCGTTGGCCATATCCGAAATATGCTCCAAAGCCTCCTCACTGACATCCAGCCGAAACATTCCGAGCCCGTGTTTCTCATCGGAAACGGCACGGCTCAACAGTTCGCGGATATCCTCCTGTGTCAGCGGCTTCAATTCCAAAATGATGGACCGTGACAACAGTGCGCCGTTCACCTCAAAATACGGATTTTCCGTCGTCGCACCGATTAAAATGATGGTTCCGTCCTCGACAAACGGCAGCAGATAGTCCTGCTGACCTTTGTTAAACCGATGAATTTCATCTATAAATAATATCGTTCTCCGGCCTTCCAGCGCAAACCGCTGCCGGGCCTCGTCCACCACGTCCTCCATGTCCTTCTTGCCGGCTGAGGTCGCGTTGATTTGGCGAAATTCACTTTTCGTCGTATTGGCAATCACCTTGGCGATTGTCGTTTTTCCCGTTCCGGGCGGCCCGTAGAAAATGACGGAGCTCAGCCGGTCTGCACGAATTGCCCGGTACAGCAGCTTGTCTTTTCCGATAATATGATCCTGACCGACAATGTCCTCCAGGGTCTGCGGACGCATCCGGGATGCCAGCGGAGCCGTTTTCTCTCCGTTCTGTTCCTTCATATATTCAAATAAATTCATTGTTTTCTGTTCCTAACTGTGTTACGATGTTGTCGGTTACGGTCTGAACGTCGGACCGAATTTATACCGAAAGGACTGACTTCTATGCTTCCTTCCGATCCTTCCATGCTGGTGAGCTACATCAATATGAAGCTTCGCGATTACGATTATAATCTGGAAGAACTTGCGATTACCGAAGGCATTTCCGAAGAAGAGCTGTTAGAACGGCTTCGTTCCCTCGGAATACAATATATATCGGAAATTAATCAGGTACGCTGACTTCCGTCAGGGATTCCGGTTCTGCCTGCATCGGCGGGTTCCGCTCCGGTTTCGGACGGTTCTGCCTGCATCCGGCAACCGTATTCCCATCTGTTTCAGTTTACCATAAGTCACAAAAAAGTCAAGAAAACACACCGACGAAAGGAGTTGCCGTGAAAGCACCGATTCGATATCTGTATCGGGGCGGTTGCGGGGAAATTGTCGAAAAGAAATCCCGTTTTATCGCCACCGTTGAGCCTGTCACAACCGAAGACGAAGCCGCAGCCTTTGTGGAACGCATACGCAAGCAGTATTGGGATGCGCGTCACAACTGTACAGCCATGATTCTCGGCAATTCCGGCGAACTTACCCGCTGCAGTGACGACGGAGAGCCTCCGCATACGGCGGGGCGACCGATGCTGGACATTTTACAGCACGAAGAGCTTCACGACGTCTGTGTTGTTGTAACGCGGTATTTCGGCGGCATTCTGTTGGGCACCGGCGGACTCGTCCGTGCATACGGCGATGCTGTCCGTGAAGGACTCCGAAACTGTATTGTCGCAACGAAAGCGGAAGCCGTTCCGGTTGCCGTTCAAACCGATTATAACGGAATCGGAAAGCTTCAATATCTGACAGCAACTTCCGGCATTCCCGTTCTTTCGACCGAATATGCGGAATCGGTTACCACTTCTCTGCTGATTTCCGAGGACGATTTGGCATCATTTCGGTCCGCCGTATCGGATGCCACTCAGGGAAAAGCCGTCCTGAAATTCGGCGATCCGGTGTTGTACACGGACATCGAAGGAGAGTTCCGCATTCTCGGTCCGGCACCTTCATTTCGCAAAAATTAACACTTTTGTAACAGCTCACCCCCAAACTGTAACACAACTGTAACAGTTGTCCGGTTTACTTGTCGCGACAATCATGTTATACTTTGTGCGTGGGAAAAATTATACATTTGGCTGTCAGAAAGGAATTATAAATGAACTTTAATCACTACAATACAATCAAAAAACAGAAATCCCTGAAATCTCCATCCAAGCGATTTCTGACCTTCGGACGGGTTATGTTAATTCGTCTGGCACTGGTCGCGGTTGCACTGATTATCGTGGTCGGTTCCATCGCCGCTTACGGTGCATTTGAAGGAATTCTGTCCGTTGCGCCGTCCATCGACGAAGTCAAGGCCGCCCCGCAGGCACACGCATCCGTTATTTACGATATCCGCGGAAATGAGATCAAACAGCTCGCCGGCCAGGGAACCAACAGCATTTATCTTCCTATCGATGAAATTCCGGAAGATATCCGGAACTGCTTTGTTGCCATGGAGGATGAGCGTTTTTACGAGCATAACGGAATTGATATCCGCGGTATTTTCCGTGCCGCATTTTCCGTTATCAAAGACCGTGATTTGAAATACGGTGCCAGTACCATCACCCAGCAGTTGTTGAAGAATACTGTCTTCGGCGGTGGTGACGAGCAGAACCGAATCGATAAGATTAAGCGTAAGGTACAGGAACAGTATCTGGCCGTTCAGTTGGAAGACAAGCTGTCCAAGGAAGAGATTTTGGAATATTATCTCAACGGCCTCAATCTCGGTAACGGTGCTACCGGTATCGGAGAAGCTGCCGAGAAATATTTCGGCAAAACCGTTTCGGAACTGACGATTTCGGAAGCCGCCGTCATTGCACCGATTGCATACTCTCCGACCTTTTTGAATCCGCTTCGTAACGAAAGCTGCGAAGAGGACAACCGGAAGCGTCGCGAAGCCTGTCTCAACAATATGCTGAATGCCGGCTTCTGTTCTCAGGAACAGTTTGACGAAGCAATTGCCGATACCGAGGAAACCTACGCACGCTTACATGCCCAGGCAGAAGTTCGTTCCGCCATTGAGGACTCGGCCAACTCCTACTTTGTCGATGCCCTGTTCGAACAGCTTTTGGCCGATCTGATTGCACACGGAAAATCCTCCGTGGAGGCAAACCGTCTCCTGTACACCGGCGGACTTACCATATACTCTACACAGGATCCCGAAATTCAGGAAGTTATGGACCGGTATTTTACCGATGAATCCAACTTCCCGGAGCTGATTGGCGGCAAGACCACCACGTTCGGAGGAAAACCGGGTTCCTATTATGAACTGACTCACGATTATGCCATGTCCATCGTTGCCAAAGACGGTTCGGTTTCCAAGCATTTCCATCGTGATGACTTCCTGAACTATTTCCGGAATTTCAAAGACAGCCAGAAAATTTATTACCATGAAACCGGTTCCGGAACGTCGGGCATCAGTCAGTATACGGTTGATGTTCAGGATTTGAACGACAAACTGGAAGAATTCCGCGCCGCATGTCTGGCCGAAATCAAGCTGGACTATCCGAACACCGAATTTACCGTGGTGGAAAATCGTCCGATTATTCTGGAGCCGCAATGTGCCATGGTTATCATGAATCCCAAAAACGGAGACGTGGTTGCACTCTACGGCGGACGCGGTCCGAAGGAAGGTCAGCGTACCACAAACCGTGCTACGCAGGGACATCTGCAGGCCGGTTCCACCTTCAAGGTTCTGGCTTCGTTCCTTCCGGCAATCGATGCCTGTGACTGTACACTGGCCACCGTATTTGACGATTCCTATTATCAGTACAAAGGCAGTGACAAAGCGGTCATCAACTGGTACAGTACCGGATTTGAAGGACTGTCCTCCATCCGTAAAGGTATTTATCATTCCATGAATATCGTTGCCGTACGCTGTCTGGACTATGTCACACCGAAGATCAGTATTGAGTATCTGAAGAAGCTCGGCTTTAAGAATATCGTTACCGAAGGACCTGCCAACGACGTCAACTCCGCACTTGCACTCGGTGGTCTGACAAACGGTTGTTCCGTATTGGAAATGACCGCCGCATACTCCGCCATCGCAAACAAGGGTGTGTACAACGTTCCGAGATTATATACCAAGGTGTACGATTACGACGGCAATCTGCTTCTGAACAATGAAGTTTCGTCCACTCAGGTTATGAAATCCTCAACGGCATATCTGTTGACCAATGCCATGGTCGATACCACCAAGAAGGGTACCGGTACCGCCAGTGCCTTCTCCAAGCTGAAGGTGGACGTTGCCGGAAAGACCGGTACCGCACACGATAACGTAGCGCTTTGGTTTGCCGGATTCACTCCGTATTACTGTGCTGCCATCTGGTCCGGATTTGATTACGAGTTTGAGCAGAAAAATACGACCTATTACCGGTATATGTGGCGAAACATCATGGAAGAAGTTCATATAATCAAGGATTACACAACCGGAACCTTTGAGCGTCCGTCTTCCATCGTATCCGCAACAATCTGCAGCAAATGCGGCAAGCTTGCCGTTCCCGACCTTTGCGACAAGGATCCGGAAGGCAGCTGCGTTGTAACCGAGTATTTCGCAAAGGGTACGGTTCCGTACGAAACCTGTACCTGTCATGTGAAAGTATCGGTATGTCCGGACTCCGGAATGCCCGCCTGCGACAATTGTCCGAATGCAATCGAGAAGGTTTACCGAACCAAGATTGAAACGCCGTATGCCCTCGAGCATGGCGGAACCAAAGATACCAAATACATTATTCCGGAAAACTTGCGTACCTGCTACGAAGGCAATATGGTCTGCAATCTTCACTCCGGTGGTGCCGGTGGCAATGTGAATCCCGGTGACGATGTAAATCCCGGCACAACACCCACCGAATAAGTAATCCGTTAACCAGGAGGTATCTTCATGAACGAATCCAAAATCCCTGCCAATTGCGACTATTGCATGTATTATGAATACGACGAGGATTATGAATGCTACTGTTGCAGCAAAGATCTCGACGAGGATGAAATGGCACATTTTATGCTCGGTCAGACCTTTGATTGTCCCTTTTTCCGCTACGGCAATGAATATACCGTGGTCAAAAAACAAATGTAAACAGACAAGTCGCCCGGAAGAAATTCTTCCGGGCGATTCCGTTTCGTTAGGATTATTGAATTTTTATTTGATTATTTTTTTCCTTTTGCTATAATAATAGTAATACAAATTTTGAATCGGAATTTTGGGTGATATCCATGCGAAAAAAACTGATTGTTTTATTGATACTGACAGGGCTGTTGTTCTGTACGGGCTGTTCGAAATCCGACCCCCGTACCGATTCCGAAAATGTCCCGACCGCTCAGGTCCCGACCGATTCCGACATCCCGACGAACGTTCCGTCTTCCGAGCCGACCGAGGCGCCGGTTCCGACTGAAACTCCGGTTCCGACCGAACCGCCGTTTGTTTTATGGGACACCTCCTCGATTGACCTGTCCGGCATCGACCCGTCCAAAAAGCTGATTGCATTTACCTTTGATGACGGTCCGACCGTACATTACAATACGATTCTGGACATTTTGAAAGAGCATGGTGCTCATGCGACATTTTTTATTTGGGGAAGCAAATATACCAAAGCCTACGAAGACGAACTGAAGCGGGTAATCGCGGAAGGCTCGGAGCTTGGCAATCACTCCTGGTCTCACAAATACCTGACTCAGAACACCAAAGAATTTGTTGCTTCCGATATTGAAAAGACCCGCTCGCTGCTGGAGTCGATTACAGGAATCTCACAATTTCTGGTGCGACCTCCGTACGGAAGTTCCAATGCGAGCGTACAGTCCGTAATCAAAGTTCCGCTGGTCAACTGGAGTCTTGATACCGGTGACTGGAACAAAGGAAGTTACGAGTCTGTATACAACCAATTATGTAAAGCTCAGGACGGCGACATCATTTTGATGCATGCAACCTATCAGTTCACCGTGGATGCGGTGCGGGATGCATTGCCGTATCTGACTTCAGAGGGATTTCAAATCGTATCCGTTTCCGAACTGGCTGCTGCCAAAGGCAAACGTCTCATTTCCGGAAACGCCCCTCTGACCAAAGTTCGCTGATTTTCTTTTCCTCTTTATATTACGCGCAGGGGACTGCTAACAATCGGCTCTACCGTATGGTAAAGCCCGTTGTTAGCAGTTCCCTTTTTATCGCGTATTCAGAGTTTTTATGTTAGAACTTATTTGGCAGCATACGGCCGTCTTCCGATTCGCACACAGCCCGACGCGCCGAACACTTTCTGTTCCGGATACTGCCGGTAATCAATGTACGCGGAACCGCAATGCGGACAACAGAAGGAATTGTAGTAGCGGAACGTTTTTCCGTCCCCGTGCCGGGCGTATTTTACTCCGGGCAGTACATTTCCGTACTGAACACCCAGGCTCCGTTCGTTGTACGAACCCAGTAAACCACATCTCCGACCGCAATATCATCGTAATACGGCCGAGTATCCTCGGAAACCACCAGAGTTTTCCGACTGCCGTCTTCAAACTCTACACCGATATCGGTTTCGGTCATTGCCGTAACCGTTACCGTGCACACGTCTTCCGGCTCACCCTCCAGATATCTCCGCAGGAATTCCTTGGTCAGGTAACATTTTCCTTCCGCATTGTACCGGCTTGAATTGGCCGGAATCCTGTCGCCGTCATAGTGGAATTTCTCCATGTCGCAAAGAATCGGATTTTTGCCGATAATTTCAATCCAGTACACATGCTGTCCGACGGAATAGGTGTTCTTCGTTTCCACGGAATGCGGAAGTCCCGCTGTCGCCTCAAAGTAATACCGGTTACCGATAATTTTCGTCACAACACGTTCAAATACAATATATTCCGGCAAATCTTCCACGGAACATCCGATACTGTTGGCGATGACTTCGTCCGTAAGTTCCCCGCCGGACGGGTTTTTGTTCTTTAAAAAGAAGATGCCCATGGTAATCAGTATTCCGCCGATTAAACAGATGCCCAAAATGAGAGCAATCCTCCGATACCATGTTTTCACACGTTGGATTCTGGCCTTCTCTTTTTCCGTAAATTCAAGTGCCTTATTCGTAACCGCTTCGATTTTTTGATTCGATTCGACCTCTTTTTGCTCTACGGTTTTCGAATCGGAAAGCAGCGAAAGAATCGCTCCCATCAGGCAGAGAATACCGATAATCATCAACACGATGAGCGCAATTTTCTTAAAAAGGTTCAATTCCGCATGCAGCAGAAACGAACCGACCGGAATTCCGCAAAAAACCGCCGCAATCAAAAGTCCGCTGAAAAATCCCCGGAACCGTGCCGGAATATTCAATATGTTATTGATAAGGACCAGCATCCCAATCGCGGCAAATAATCCGCCCATCATCACAAGAGGCAGAAACAGGTTGCTCGTGAGGTCATCGGTATATGCGTCATCGGGGTTTTCCGGATTATAATGAATCGTTACATGTTTTCCGATTTCAATTTTCGATCCGGAGCGTTTATTTGCCTTAAACCGATATGTCTGGCCGTCGACAACATACTCATACACCGGATACCGCGTTGTTTTACCGTCGTGAAGTTTCTTCTCGACATCCGCAATCCGTCCGGTCACCTTCGAATACTGTTTCGCCTTCTGCTTGTGATTGATTCGCTGGCCGAACGCAATTCCAAAACAAATCAGTGCTACGACAAGCGTAATAATAACTGCTGCCGCCGGCGAGCCGTTCGATTTCACCGTACCGTTTCCGTTCTTCATACTAAAACCCTCCCACAGAATTAATTACGCAATCGAAAATGCCGTATATATGGTACGCTATTATTGCCTGTCAGTCAACTGTCTTCGTCTTTTTTGTTGTTTGTTTCAGACATCGCTTCCAAGCCGTGAACCATTCCGGAAAATGACTTCGGCTTTCGGCAGTTCTGTCTGATTCGTGCTGCCGGATGCCTATTCCGCGCAATATACCTCAATTGCACGTGCGGCAAACTCCGCCGTACCGGCACCGCCGGCCGCATCGATATTGGCCGTAAACCCGCCGCCGGCTGCGTACATTTGGCCCAGGCTTCCCAAAACCTGTTTCGAACAGTTATAATAATGCTCGGAAATGTAATCCTGCAGTTTCTTCACCTGCAGCTGTGCGGTTTCTCCCTCCGGGTCGGTCTCCTTCATTTGGCCGAATTCGGCAAACAGCTCCATAAACTTCGCTGCCACCGCTGCCTCTTCGGATGCGCTGCGACCCGCACGCTTTGCCTCCGACTCCCGGAACTCCTCAGTCCGGCCCCACTGTTCTTTGGCACGCTTTGCGTACTCCTCCATTGTCTTTTTGTCAAATGCCTGAAAATCCATATTTCGCACTCCTTTTTTTTTGATTTCGCGAGCGAATTCCAACAGATTTTCCAAATGTTCCTTCTTCATCGTAAGCAGGTCGATTTGCTGCGTCAGCGCCTTCTCCCGGTCAAAATCGGGCGCGCTCAAAATCCGCCGAATGTCTTTTAAAGGAAATTCCAACTCCCGAAACAGCAAAATCTGCTGCAACCGCTCGAGCGCCGCATCATCATACAGCCGGTAGCCCGCTTCCGTATGTTCGGTCGCCTTCAAAAGTCCTATGGTATCGTAGTACTGCAGAGTGCGTATACTCACTCCGGACAGCTTACTCACTTCATTCACGGTCATCATTGGCATTTCCTCCTCTCGCTAAGAGTACTGTAAACTATTACGTAACGTAAGAGTCAACTGTTTTTTTGAAAATGAGGCACAATTTTCTCTATAATCAGAAAACGAGGCCCTTCAGCCTCGTATCATTTCCGTATTTCCCATTGTCGCGACGATGGACAACCTCGTTCGGCAATCCGCGCCCCGGCCGCTTCCCGGCACCGCCATAGGTCCGAAACCGTCATAAGCCCGTTATCTTAAAACCGGTCGCCTCCGGCCTTACGGTTCCAGTACAAAAACAGAACGATCAGCATACCGATGGTAATGCCGCTCGCAAGAATTACGCCGAGCGCATATTTTTCCATCACATACGTTTTTCTGTTCTGGATTTCCTGCTGATTCATCGGTGTCGGCGTAATTGTCACAGGTTCAATATCCGACGGAGTCTCGTCGGGCACCCCTTTCACAGCATTTGAAATAACCGCTGCATCCGCGGCCGCAGCCCGGTTATATACGCCTGCCTGCGTCATCACAGCCCGGTTATATACGCCTGCCTGAGCCGACACACCCCGGTCGTATGTACCTTCCAACGTCAATGCAGCCCGGCTGCTCTGACTCCGTTCCGCCATATCCGCCTCACAGTGCCTTGACAAAATCAGTGTTCCGGCCACAACACACAAAAGCAACATCGTAAACGATCTTGCCCTTCGGATTCTATATGCACTTGTTGTTTTCTCTTCTCTCATGCATACCTCGATTTGTGTGCAGTCTCTCTCAATTCACCGGATTTCCGTTTTCGGGGGCACCATCTCCCGAAATCCGTTTCCCCGGATTTCCGCAGCCTTATCAAGCCGCGTTTCCGCAGGAATTCTATCATTTTCAGTGATACATTATTATAACATAAAAAGAGGAAAAAAGTAAACCGATATTATATCTCTTATCCATATTACCACAAAAAATTCACATTATTATGCAACATTTCACGGAAGAACCGCATTTTCCTGTCAGCCGGAAACGACCGGGGCACGTCATTTTCAAAGCAGAACTCCTTTACAAAACGGCATAAACTATGTAAAATATCATAGGATGCGCGATGTATTCCGATTCCTGGGTTCCGCATTCCATTTTGCATGTACAAGGAGGGTCATCATGCCCGAAAATGATGTTACGAAAGTTCCCGCACAGAAATTGACCAAATCCTTTCTGCGCGATTCCGCATATTATAAAGTAATTCTGATTGCTGTCGCGAAGCTCGTGCTTTACGGCCTTTTGTTCTATACCGTCCTGTACAATTTTCTGAAGGAATCCGATGTTTTCCGAACCATGACCTCGGACTTTTACCGACTGAACGACCGGCTGGCGTCGCATTCGCTGCCGCAGTTGTCCTATCCGCTGTATTTCCTCGGCGGTCTGGCTCTGGCCTCCGCTTTGTACCTGTACATCGTCGCTTTGATCGGCGTTACGGGGCGAATCCGGTTTTTCCTCTATTCCCTGCTGTTCGGGTTGGATCTTCTGTTCGTCCTTCAGCCGTCCAAACTGCTTCTGAGTGTTCTGTTCTTCGCCGTTCTGATGACCCTGTTGCGCATTCGCAGTGCGGTTATCCGCTATTCGCTCAGTGCGGCTCTGATTCTTTTGTACGGCATTTTCCTGTCGCACACGGTTCTGTTGCTGATTCCTTTGTATGCACTGATTCGGCTGTGGCAGAAAAGCGATATTTGGGGCATCCGCGTCGTTGTCGTTCTGATTGCGGTGTTCTGCCTTCTGTATCAGGACGGTCATTTCACCGAAAAACTCTTTGCTCTCCGCCCGAACAATATGTCGCAGGTTTCTCTTCCGCGAGTGTTCCCGGATGAAAATTATATGGCGCACGTCACCTATTTCCTGTTGGATTCCCTGTTTACATGGCTGCGCTGTCTGTTCCCCGTGGAAGTCTTTTTCAAGGCATCCAATCCGTTGCTGCCGATTCTGGCGGCTGCTCAGATTGTCACCGTCATCGGACTCATTTCCAAATTCCGAATTATCATTCGCACCGACTGGCGCAATGCCACCCGGGAGGAGCGTTATTTTGCCGATATTCTGGCACTGGTCTGCATCCTGCTCTGCGGCTATACGTTCACGGTCAAGGAATATTTTGACATTCTTCGCCTGTATTCCGCATTTTATCCGATGTATCTGTATCTGTTCTTCGCGGCGCCCGACCGGATTACCTACCCCGTCGTCGACCGCGATTTGAAGGGGCTTTGCCCGGTTGTGTTCTTCCACAAGGGCCGGGAGCCGTATCTTTCGCCGGTTCTTCGTCAGGCCGGTTCCGTTTGCGGCTATCGTAACATCGTTCTTCTCGGAAATGAGGACAACCGCGGCTTTATCGGCAACTGGTACGATGCCGACCTCTGCGGTGCATCGGAGCTCACGGAATTCCGTTCCGTCTATAAGCCCATCGGAGACGCGGGCAGTTCGGACGAGCTGGACCTCCTGCGTATGGAACGTCATTTTTCGCTGTACGCATTTATGAAGCAGAAAAATCTCGACCACTGCTACCTGTGTGACAGCGATGTTCTTCTTTTTGAAAATCCCGGCAGAATTTCGATGGAAGACACCGATTTTGCCTGCACCTGCACGGAAAGCTCCGAATTTTTAAATGAAATCGCATCGCCGCACTGCACCTACTGGACACAGGAATCTCTCCGCCAGTTTCTGGGCTTCATTTTGCATGTTTACCGCAACCAGACCAAGTGGCTGGAAGAAGTCGTTCACAAGCAGCAGGAATCCCAGTCCGGTCCCGGGCGAATTACCGATTTTGTGCTGCTGACCGCATGGCGCAAGCTCACAACGCAGTATAACAAAACCTTTGCGTTCCGAAACCTCTGCAAGGCATCCGACGGAGTTGTCTGGGATTTTGCCGTGTCCTCGCCGGACAATATGGAGAAAAATGAGTACGAATTCAACCGAAGTGCGCAAATCAAAAAGATTCGCTTCGTTTCCCGGCATCCGTATATCATTCGAACGGAAGACCGGGTTCCGGTTCGTGCCGTTTGTCTGCATTGCAAAGACTGTCATTCGTATATCCCGCTGCTCATTAAGCGGGTTACGTCCCCGTTCTGGTACAAACTGCAGTCGCTTCTGCACTGATTGAGTATTGTCGGAGCAATCGGGTAAGAGACGGACACATCCTCACACCGCCCGCGTGTTGCGAATCCGGTAATTTTCTTATAAAACCGTGTGAAGGAACAAAGCATATCGCTTGCGATATGCTCGCGCCGCCTGTGCGTCGCGAAGCGACAGTTTTCCTCTGCACAGGCGTGTGCATCCTCGCGGAGCGTTTTGTTATCTCATAGGACGAACTATCCTATGAGATAACAAAACGGATGCCTCCCGCTTACCGCGGATTGCATCCGTTTTTCTTATCCGAACGAACCGTCCGGCTTATTTGTTCAACTGTTCTATCAAACCGGGCACGCTGGTAATATACTTGCCTTCGGGGAATCGTTCCAAATACTCGTTGTAGTATTTCAGTGCCTTCTCATTGTCATTGACATGCTGATAGGTTCTCGCCAGATAATACATATTCTCTTCATTATCGGCCGATTTCTCATAGGAATAAATAAAGTATTCCAGTGCTTCGGAATATTTGTTCTTGTCATACAGCTGACGGCCCATGTTGTACAGTTCGGAGCTCGCCATCGTTACCGTCTTGGCATCCGGATAATCCGCAATAACCGTATCGTAAATGCTCCTGGCCGAACTGTTTTCCAATTCTTCCTTCGACACCGCATCAATTCGTTTCTGCAAAATGAACAGCTCCTCACGGGTCGGCTGGGACTGCTTCTTCAGATTCAGATAGTACGCCGTCATATTAAAGACGTTGATACCGCCCGCCTTGTCACGCAAATCCTCCAGTTCCGAATTGGACGACTCCAGTTCCACTTCCTGCAGCTCAATCTTATTTCGAAGCGACTGGGCTTCCTTCTCCAGGGAATCGATATCCGTCAGATACCGGGAGGCCTGCTCCGCATATTCGGACTGCGTTTTCTTAAATTCTTCCTTCATACCCGTCTTTACACCGGGAATCACCAGGAAATATACAACCATAATTCCGATAAAAATGCCCACCAGCGTGGAAATAAGCGCCTTATAATCGATATGATCCGTCTCTTCCAGATAGGATGCATACGTCTTGGAAACCGCTGCCGGTGTCATTTCCTCTTCGTCCGGCTCCGACGTCGTCACCTTCAGTCTCCGGTTTGCCCGGTTCATCGCTCGGATTTCCCGCAAATACCGCGTTGACGTTGTATTGGCTGCATCAATCGCCAGCGTCTTCTTCAGACAGGTTCTGGCCTTATCCATTTCGGCATGCTTCATGTACAACAGTGCCAGCATTTGCCATGCACGGATAAAATTCGGATTCAGACTGACCGCTTTCTTCAACTGCAAAATGGCCAAATCGTCGCCGTCCTGTGCAACCGCATCCACCGCACCGTTATATTTGCGGATTGCCGTATTCAGGCTGTCCAGCTTGCCCGGATTCTGGTGGAGTTCCTCCAGATACCGGATTGCCGGATTATTTTCCTCGAGAAAACTCTTGCTGACAATCCACTCCTGTATCGCGGAAACCGGGTCTCCCATCTCATAATAAATCAGACCGAGAAGATTCCGTGCATCGACATTTTTCTTATTGGTCTTCAGGGCACGACGAAGCATATCGGCAGCGCCGGACAAATCGCGGTTTCTCGCTTTCTCCAGGCCCCGATTGTAAAAATAACAGGAATACTTTCTCGTCTTCTGGTTTACTTCAATATCATAACCACATTTGGCGCAAACACCACGACTCATGGTCATATTCGCACCGCATTTAGGACAAATCATACCGTTCCTCCAATGTTGAAATCCTTTTCCGGCCTCTTACAGTTCCTTCTTATCCTGCAAAATCCGCTCAATCACATCCGCAGCGTCGGTAATCTCACGGCTCAGAACCGCTTCCTCCGCCTCACTGATTTCCATACTCGGAGCAAACTTTTTCAATTCTTCATCAAAATCAATCATTTTGTCACATAATCCGGTTATCTCAGACGATAATCGGATATTTCCTTTCTCCCAAAATACACCTCGGAATCAGTCTTTCGGGTATCATTCAAATCATATCACATTCCGTTCCATCCGACAATTCTTTTTCGTTTCCCGCCGCCGCGTTTTTCGACCGGGTCGGCAGCTGTGCCAAAATGACGCCCGTAAACACGAGAACACAGCCGAGAATCTCCTGTCCGGACAACGTCTGATGCAAAATGACAAACCCGGCAATCGCGGACCAGACGCTCTCCAGCGACATCAGCAATGACGCCGGGGTCGGAGGCAGATTCTTCTGTCCGACCAGTTGCAGTGTATATGCGATTCCGCACGACATGACACCGGCGTACAGAATCGGCACCGTCCCCCCGATAATAAGTCGCGTGCAATTGAACGTCCAGGGTCCGACATAATCCATTCCGGCCTTCTGCGCAACAAATGCCACGCCCCAGATTAACGCCGTCAGCGTCAGTTGAATCGTTCCCGCAAGTTTCTTGTTCATGACCGTTACAGGGCGGCAAATTTCGCCTCGATTCTCTCTCTCATCCTGATTTTTTCATCTTCCGATGCAAATGAAGCCGTTACGGCATTTTGAAGCAGCTGCCGCAGTTCCTCCGTCGTCAGATGAAATTCGTCCCATACCAGTGCCAGTTCTTCCGCCTCGGTAGTGCCTTCAATCGACGGGTCATCCGTATTGATCGTAACGCAAATGCCCGCAGCCAGGAACTCTCGCAGCGGAAATTCCGCCATATTCCCAATCGCACAGGTTTTTCGGTTGCTCGTCGGACACATTTCGAGCGGAATCCGTTGTTCGGCAAGTTCCCGAACCAGTTCCGAATCGGTGCAGGCGCGAACTCCGTGACCGATTCGACAGGCGCCCATCGCCAGTGCCGCACGCACGCTGTCCGGTCCCGCCGCTTCTCCCGCATGAATCGTAATCGGAAGTCCGAGGCTTCCCGCAACAGCCATCAGCATTTGATAATCCGATGTCGGAAACAGAGCTTCCGCACCGGCCAAATCCACCGCACAGACACCGTCTTGCCGATGTTTTGCCGCAACCGAAACCGTTTCCAGATTATCTCCCGGATGTCCGCCGCGCATACAGCATAAAATCAGCCGCACCGGAATCGGAGACGTCTTCATCCCCTCCAGCACGGCCCTCACCGCGTCCTCCTGCGTCAGCCCGCAATCGGTTGATTTTTGCGGTGCAAACCGGATTTCCGCATACATGATTCCCTGTGCAGTCAGTTCCCGGAGCAGATTTTCCGTTGCCAGACGAAGCCCCTCCGCCGTTTGCAGCAGGGAGCAAGGAAATGCAAACCGTTCCAGAAAATCATTCAGACTGCAGCAATCCTCCGGCACCCGGAGCATACGTTCCAGTTCGTCATCCGACTCCGGCACGGAAATGCCGGCAATCTCTGCCAGCTGTCTGGCCGAGGATACCGAAACAGCCCCGTCCAGATGCAGATGCAAATCCAACAAACACCCCTGAATCGGTAATTTTCGTGATTTCATAGCGTCTCCTCAGCTTTTTTCGGTCCGTAATTGATCATATAACCGGCAAACAAATCCGGTTCGTCCTCCTCGTTACTGTGCAGAATGGAGCCGTAGCAGGTGCAATATACATACTCATGCTTATCGTTCAGCGCCCGATACGCGCACTCATGATATTTCTTTTTACCGCTCAGCACGCTTGTCACATCGTCCATATAAGCCCGGCGGTCTTCCGGATGAATCCGGTTGACCCATACGGTATTAAAATCCGTCTGAAACTCCGATGACAGGCCGAATTCCTTCTGCCACGCCGGAGAGACACGGGTGACATTCGTTTCCATATTGCAAATGAACGGATAACTTTCCTTATTGGAAATACACATGGCATCAAACAGCCGGTTGGTCAGACCTTCCGGATTAACCATCGCTCCCTGCACTTTGCCGGTCGCCTGATTGGAGTGATATTCCGTTTTGTTCTGATACATTGCATAATCGGCCGCCTTGATGACCGCATCCAGATTCTTATATTCGGGATTGGACAGTGCATATCCGATGGACACGCTCGGCTCGTACGGCAAATCCGTTCCCGACACCTGCAGGTTGGCCTGAACCGCATTCAGCTCGCGGACAGCCGTTTCCAACGGAACATTTTCATAAACGATAACAAATTCGTCTCCGCCGGTCCGATACATTCCGCGTGCACTGACCAGGCATTTGACAAGCTGTGCCGCCACAAGGGAAATATAATGATCGCCCTCGTGATGACCGTACCGGTTGTTGACCGTTCTCAGACGGTTAATATCGCAAAACGCGAACAGATATTTTCGGCTCTTATCCTTCGCGAATTCATCTTCCATTTTCTTCAAATCATCTTCGTAGCCGTGCCGTGAGCCCATTCCGGTCAGCGCATCGGTCAGCATTTTCTGACGAAAGACATGAATCGGATTTTCCAGCGAGAAGAAGAAACTGATTGTGACAATCGTTATGGCTCCGCCCGTAAACAGCAGCGCTTTATACGTCGCCTGAACTCCGCTTGCAAAGAGCAGCATTAAAAGAATCGGCACCAGAACGGCCGTTACCGTTTTCTTCAGCTTCTTTCTGTTGATAACAATCAGCACCAGACCTACCAGGAAATAAAATACCGCAACCCCGTAGCCCGCATACGCTGCCGGACCGGCGCTGGAATACGTTCCGTCACATGCTTCAAACCGGATGGGAAGCATCGGAAGTGCCAGCACATACGCAATCGGCAAAATGAAACCGAGCCGGTACAGGGATTTCGCCTGCTCCGGGTAACAACGGTCAATCACATACTGACAAATGGTCTTCGCATACAAAATCGCCGACATGAAAAACAGCAAATGAAACGCCTTATTCACGCCGTACGATACTTTCAGGTTATCATTTACCATCAATACCGTAATTATGTCCAGAGTAACATGAATCAGGGCGTAATAAATCAATTGGTTAAATGTTTTACTGTCGTTTCCCATATCGTAGCTTTTCGCGGTTTGCCACAGGAACACCAGCAAAACCAGACACACAAATTCCTCACGTAAAATCAACACCGGATACATTTCAAATCCTCCCAATCACACCGGATACCCCCGCCGATCAGTCCTCAATACGGACGTCGGTCAAAACATCATTGACATACACAAGCTTCACCGAAAAGAAACTCTCCCTTGTCTGCAACAGCGGCAAAAACACCCGGTCTCCTTCCCATAACGGAAGCTCCGACACGCGTTCCACCGGCACCCAGACCAGTTCCCCTTCATCACATTCCCGGCATTCCCCCTCAAATTCATCGCAGGTATAAAGGAATGTATATTCGTCCAAATCATCGATAACAAACGTAATCAGACCGCGCAGTCTCGGATTTTTCAGCGTCAGTCCGGTTTCCTCACGGGCTTCCCGGATAATACACTCGTTCGGCGTTTCTCCGTGTTCGAGATGCCCGCCGATTCCGATGTATTTATTTTTGTTGATATCCTGTTCCTTGCGGTTTCTGTACAACATCAGATACTGCCCGTCACGTTCCACGTAACAAAGCGTCGTAAATGCCTGTTTTCCCATATCCGTCCTATCCGGCTGCCGCAAACGCAGCCGCCTCATACCGTCGTCCGGCCAAATCCCCGGCCAACACAGCCTGTCACAGCCGCCTCATGCCGTCGTCCGGCCGAATTCCCTGTTACTCCGGCTTAATTTCGCCGCGTTCAATCAGCTGCAGGAAAATGTCCGTAAAGTTCGGGTCAAACTGCGTCCCGCGACCTTTGCGAATTTCTCCGAGAACATATTCCATATCCATTTTCTTACGATACACACGATTTGCCGTCATGGCGTCAAATGCATCGGCAATTCCGATAATCCGGGCAAATTCGGGAATTTCTTCTCCCTTCAGACCGCCGGCATACCCACGCCCGTCATACCGCTCGTGATGATACAGCGTTCCTTCGTGAATATGCGGAAGCAGCGAAAAATCACCGAGAATCTCCGCTCCGATTGTGACGTGCGTCTTAATTATCGCATATTCCTCATCGGTCAGGCGGTCCGGTTTCTTCAGCACGCTGTCCGGAATTCCTATTTTACCGATATCATGCAGCAGTGCCGCCTTCTTCAGGCAATCCAAATCCTCCTCGGAATACCCGAGTTCGCGTGCGATTTTTACCGCATATTCCGAAACCCGAACCGAATGATTGCTCGTATTTTCATCCCGGGCATCAACCGCACGGGCAATCGCCAGAATCGTCTGGTCACTCATTTCCAACTGCCGCTTTGCAAGGGCCAGCTGCAGTTCCTTGGCCGTGATTTTCCGCTCCGCGAAGAAACTGACCAAAAGCCAGGTATACCACGTCACAATCAGCATCATTTCCAAGAGGAAAAATGCCCGGAACCATTTGGTTTCGTAGATTACTCCGTTTTCTCCGAGCGAAAACGGATTGGATTTCGTCTGAATCATGCAGGACACCAGCACATCACAGTAAATCATCAGTGCCGCCAGCAGCACAAAGCCCGCAATTCGTCCGCTTCTGGTGCTTTTCTGCATCGGTTCGCGGCGAATCAGACGGACAACAACGCCCATGACAACAAACAGAATCAGCAGCGTCAGCGTTTTGTCGATGGCATCAATATAATATTCCGCAATAATCGCCGACGGAATCTGCGGCATGCCCCATTTTCGAAGCAAATCGAAAATACCGTCGCCCCAGGCATTTCCGGTTCTTCCGTCACTCAGCACCATGTTCAGCGGTGTGGACAAAAATGCGCAGACCGGAGTAAATAACCGGCTCGCAATCATGACATCCCGAAGATCGCGGAGCTTGCCTTTTTTCGCCCGCAGGCCGACCATAATACCGAAAATGATATTAATCGGTGCGTAATACAGCGACGCCGTATCCCAAATGCCGTATACGACATTCACAACACCGCCGGTCAGTGCCCCCCAAAAGGGTCCGTACAAAAAACCGGCAAATGCGGTTCCGACCGAATCCAGCCAGAACGGCGCCGAAATGTGGGAAATGCTGAATTTCCCGAACCAGTTTACAAAAACGCAGAGCAACAGCACAACAATTGCCATTGCCAACGGTTTTCCTCTCAGTTTCGTCACCGAAATTACTGTTTTTTCCGCTGTTTTCCCGGATTCCGAAGAAGTCGCCTCAATCGGTTCCGACGTTACGTCAATTCCTGCTTTTTCCTTTGACAGCATACTGCGTTCTCCTTTCCGCACACCACACAAAAAACCACACGGGACCGTTTTCCGTCAAATCATCCCGGCTGCCCCGACCGGTTGTCCCATCCGGCCGTACAATCATGCCGCACCCTCGTCACACCGTCCGGCCGTACAATCATACCGTACCCTCGTCACACCGTTCGACCGTACAATCATGCCGCACCCTCGTCACACCGTTTGTCAACGAATCGTTTCCAAACGAATGGTATTCGTATTTCCCGAGGTTCCGCTTGTCTGACCGCCCGTCAAAATGATGTTATCTCCCGGCTCCGGTGCAAACACGGATTTGGCATGTCGTACCGCATGATAAAACATAACATCCACCGATTCAAATTCCTCACTGAGCACCGGTGTAACGCCCCAGCTGAGATTCAGTTTTCTCCATGCTTTTTCGGACGTCGTCATGCCGATAATATCCACCGGCGGACGGAACCGGCTGACCATACGAACCGTAATTCCGGACAGCGAACTGATAACAATGCCCTTGGCCTTCGTATCGATTGCCATGGCACAGGTCGCATGAGACACCGCATCAATGCTGCTCTTAATCATATAATCGGTCGTTTTGAACCGTTTCTCGTAATCGATATTTTTCTCGGTATATTCCGCAATTTCCGCCATATTGCGAACCGCCGCAACCGGATATTTTCCGGACGCCGACTCTCCCGACAGCATAATCGCGGAAGACCCGTCATAAACCGCATTGGCAACGTCGGAAATCTCGGCACGTGTCGGTCTCGGATTGTGAATCATCGATTCCAGCATTTCCGTTGCCGTAATAACACGTTTGCCGCGAAGACGGCATTTTTTAATCAGATATTTCTGAATCGCCGGCAGTTCCACAAACGGAATTTCCACACCGAGGTCGCCGCGGGCAACCATGATTCCGTCCGCAATATCGCAAATATCATCCACGTTGTCCACACCGGCCCGATTTTCGATTTTGGCGATGATATCAATGTTCTTTCCGCCGTTTTCGTTCAGGAAATTACGGATTTCGCAAATGTCGTTCTTTCCGGACACGAAGGACGCTGCCACGAAATCCACATCATTTTGAATTCCGAACAACAAATCGGCCTTGTCCGCTTCACTCAGATACGGTCCTTTCATCACATGATTCGGGAAATTCATGCTCTTTCGGTCGGACAGTTCTCCGCCGGCCAGAACGTCGCAAACGGCATCCGTTTCGGTCAGCTCGCGTACCTGCAGAATCAGGAGACCGTTGTTAATCAAAATGCGGTCTCCGACATTGATTTCCTTAATCAGGTCTTTATAACTCACGGAAACCCGCTCCTGATTTCCCTGTATATCATCTACAGTCAGAGTAAACGTATCTCCGTCTTTCAGCGTAACTGAATGATTTTCAAAGGTCTTGATTCGATATTCGGGACCTTTGGTATCCAGCATAATCGCAATCGGAAGGTTCAGTTTCTCACGAACCGACTTAATCAGATTGATCTTGTTCTGATGCTCTTCGTGAGTTCCGTGCGAAAAATTCAGTCTCGCAACATTCATGCCTGCCAGGCACATATTCGTCAAAGTTTCTTCGTTCTCACTGGCGGGACCTATAGTACAAATAATTTTGGTTTTTCTCATGCATACTCCTTTGTTCGGAAGCCCCAGCTTCCTTGAAATTATAATACCCCTTCATTTCAGTTTCCTCCCCGCTCCATACATATCAAATACCTTCCGGGCATTTCGAGTCTCACGTTTTTTGATCCTCTTCGCCCGGTTTCTGTGTTCCTTCTTCCGGACTGTTCGAGTCTCACGTTTTTTGATCCTCTGCGCCCGGCTTCTGCGTTCCTTCTTCCGGGCATTTCGAGTCTCATTTTCTCTTTGAGGCGCGCTTCTTTCTCTTCCGTTTTGTTTTCTTACGGAAAATCACAACCGCAGCGGCTGCGGCAAGAAGGATTGCAAGCCAGACAAAAAGACAAACTCCGAGCGGCTGTACCGGGCAAATTCCGCACAGTTTGCAGCCGTTCTTCTCTTTTTTCGGATTTGCATTGTCTCTGTTCGGAAGCACTGTTTCCGAGTCCTCCGGTTTCGTTGTCGGCGTCGGATTATTCGTCGGTTCATCTCCTCCGCAGCGATTGATATAACTGTACAGCATCAAATCACTGCCGGTGTTCCCATATCCTCCGCCGGCAAGTTCACAATCCACTCCGTTAAACAAAATGAGATTGGAACTCCATATATCCAAATCGGAACCGTCCTTTGCGGACAGCGATCCGATAAAAACACCGTACGTTTCGCCCTCTTCAAAAACTTCATCATCCCGCATACGAACCGCATAAATCCCCCGCGATTCGTTCTCATAATCATATTCCACGCCGTCTTCCCGCTGAAATACGGTATGAAGGAAGCGGATTGTCATCCCGTTCTTCAGTTTCGTTGCATTCCCGGTAATAACGCGGAACTCATTCGTTCGGTCCGTCAGATTCCGTCGCTCCGGATCCCTGGTGGAAAAAATCCGAACCTTCGTGTCGGATACCTTCCCGCCGGGTTTGAACTCCGCCTCAAACCGAATCGCCGTATACGGCATTCCCGCTTCCGGATCCGCCGGTGTCGGCGTCGGTTTCACGACGTCCTCCGGCACTTCATTGCAAGCCAGTGTGTTCGAATAACCGCTACTCCGGCTCTCCTCCAAACGATTGCGAATATATAAATGAATTTCAAAAATATCCTTGTCCGACAACTGATTCAGACGGAAATACTTTTGTCCGGATTGCCCCGTCACTTCCAGCGGATCGACGGATTGCCAGTCGTCCCATGCATTTTCCCTGTAAACACGATACTCCAAAACAGTAATCAGAGCATCGTCGCACTGCTCCTTCAGTCTGTAATACGTCTCGGCCGCAATGACACTCGCCGGATATTCCGCGTACAGTTTCCAGTCACTGACCGTGTCTCCGTTCTCGTTCTCGCCGACATGTTCGCAGACAAGTTCACTGATAATCGGGGCACCGATTGTCTCGGGATTTTCCGGAATTTCTTCCCCGTCATCCGGCACGATTTCGTCCTCTGTTTCCGGTATTCCGTCTTCCTCTGCCGATACCGTCGTGCCAAATACCGCCAGGGCAATCAGAACCGTAAAAAGTAACTTTTTTATCATTTTCATGGCGCCCTCCTCAAACGATTGCAGTCGGCTCATCCGAAGCCTCGCCGAAGCCTTCGAACCCGTTTCGTCATGGAATAAAAAGGTGATTTTACTATAGCAGAAAATCCCTCAAAAAACAAGTCGCGCACACCCCTCAACGAAAAAGAACGCCCGACCGGATTGGTTGGACGTCCTTTTATTTCATTTATTTTTTTTAAAAGTAAGGAAATTTCATTGGCAAGCACACCAAAATCAATACTTATACCAATGATTGTTCCGTTTGTCAAGCATCATTTTGCATATTCTGCTTTTTTATCAGTTCCGAAACCGCAAAACGATGCCCCGCAAAAAGGCAAAACATACCGCCATCGACAATCCCGGAAAGCAAGGAAGGACGGAAACCGCAACCTGTTTCCGTCCATTCCCAAGAGTTTTTTTATTCGGTTACAGACGAAAGTTCATTGTAAAGAACAACGCCGCTATATGCACAGCTATCAGCAGCGGCATTCCGACTGTAAAATACGCTTTTTTGGTTTTGTGCCGAAACAGATACATGGCACCCCAGCCGGCCAGTCCGCCGCCGAGTGCTCCAAGCCCGAGCAGCACCACAATCGGAATTCGCTGACCGTTCTTTCGCGCGCGTGCCTTATCCAGCCAAAAGCATACAAAGGTTACAACCGAAATCAGTGCCCAGTAATACAGCAGCCATTTGCGTTCCTTCAAATACGAAATCACATTGAAATTCCATCCGTCCGCATGATGTTTCCACAGTGCGAGAACCAGAATCCACAAAATCGTTATGCAAATGATCCACACATGCACCAGCATATTCTTCTTATTGGATTTGCGATCGGCTAGCAAAAGCACCAAAAGCATTCCCGGCACAGCACCGAGAACCCCCAGCACCATAACCGGTATGTCCATCGGTTCCAATCGGTCCTCCGTTTGCCGGTGATGCCTTCTCATGTCCGCCAAATAAAACAAAATTCCAAGCACATTGACAATGCACAAATACCATTCCGCCGTTCCCATGAAAGCCTCCTGTTTCATTATCTCATATATTCATACATATCCCGATACCCATAATTACATGAATGTGCAATTTCTCCTTTGGAATCCAGAAAAGAAAAATGCGCGTAGATATCCCCCAGTTCTATCCGGCATGGCATTTTGGACAGTTCGTTTTTCAGTTCCGATATAAACGATGCGATTTCCTCTTCTGTTTTTTCCTGTTCCATGTCATACCTGTAATACTCGTTGTAAATCTCCTCGGTCATCAATTTATAGTAATCCGCATCATCCCGGAACAGCGTCCGGAACGTGAGCGTTACTTCTTTGCCTTCCGAATCTACCAAAAAACTTTTTTTCTCTACTCCGACCTGAATCTGATACCACTCTCCGTTTTCACAGATTCCCACGAGGCCATCGTACGACCAATCATCAATTTCTATATACTCTTTGGGCATCATGGCTTCATAAACGTCAATATGATAATACGGTCCGGCATTTGTAATCAACACCTCTTTTGCAACGCCCCCACACAGGTAGGCATCTTCTTTGTACTGCTTCTTTATCTGAGCCTGTGACAAAACTTCCTTCTTCAAAACACTCGAGTTAATAACTGCCTCGGGAATGTCATAAGCAAGATTCATTTTGTGAATATACAGTTTTCTCTGAACTCCCGGAAGGCCGAGGTAATCCCCGGTTTCCTCTTTGAAAATCAGTTCCGCCGTCGGACTCGACGATTCTCTTCTATAATTGGGAAGTACCAGGTTATCGTCTTCCCGTACGCTGTTAATATCGAATTCAGTGTTATAAAAAATCGTATCTTCCCATAGGTTTTTGACCGGAACCGGATACAATACAACATCATTTAAACCGAAATATGTACCTGAAAAAGCCGTTCCCCGTATAATCACATATAATTGAGCAAACTCACCCAACCCTGAAATACAAAATTCCTGATTCGGCACCAGTCCGTCAAACGCGATTATATTTTCCTGACTCAGTAATTTTTTCTCAATTTCGGAATTCATCAGGGAAACATAATCGACATCGTCATAGAAAAAATCCCGCAGCGACAATTGCTCACCGGTGTTCCTGTCAAACGTTCTGTAAATCAAATACTCAACAGGCGGACACTCATTATCGTCGGTATATTCCGTTCTTTGCAGCATTGCGCTCTCCGTGGGAAATCGTCTGACACGTTGCTTAATTTCCACAGTCAGCCAGTCACCGCATACACCGACCACGCTCCATGTGCAGTCTTCCCGAACCTCGTACGGGTATTTTCGTTTCAAAATTTCACTGCCCATTTCATTTCGTTCCGAATCCTTCCATGCAGCCGCTGTTTCTTCTATCTGTGCCTCAATTGCCGTCCAAATCTGCGGATCCAGTTCCGTTTGCAACTCACTCCAGTCATAAAATCCTCTACTGTGTGTCTCGTATTTAATCAGATAATCCTTTATCTCCGTTTTCTTCGGTTTCTTTTCGGGACGCGTTACACTGCCATAATTCCACCGTTCATCAATCGGTTCCGGCGTCGGTTCCGGTGTCGGTGTCGGTTCCGGGGTTGGTTCCGGCGTCGGTGTGATATCCCGGGACGAATTTTCCGGCGTCGGTGTCGGTGTCGGTTCCGGGGTTGATTCCACCGTCGGCGTGATATCCCGGGACGAATTTTCTGTTGTTTTCTTCTCTGCACAGCCTGACATCATCCAGGCAAACACAAGAATTCCAAGTCCGATTACCATTGTCCGAATTCGTTTCATCGTGTTTCTCCCCCGTTATTCATTTTGCATTACGATTCACAACATATCCCAGTGACGATGCCAGTTTTGCACCTTCATCGCTCAAAATCCAGTCAATAATGGTATAAACCGGACTGGTTGCTTTTGTTCCCTTTCTCACAACAACCAGATTGGGATTGCAAAACGGAAATGTCCCGTTTCCGATGGTTTCGTCATTCGGTTCAATTCCTTCGATTTTCAGCAACTTAATCTGATCGTTCTTCTTCATATTGACAACGTAGTAATAATAGGAATATCCAATTGCATTCAGCCCGTTATCATACTCTTTATTACTGTCACTGAATGCCATTACGATACTGTCCATCGTATCAAAATAATACTCCTGCGGGGCTTTCATAACTTCATCCTTGGACACGACATACCGATACAGGCCGCTCTGAGAACCGGACCCTTCTTCTCTCTGATATGCGGCAATCGGCTCATCATTTCCGCCGACTTCCTTCCAGTTTGTGATTTCCCCTTTGTAAATGCCCCGTAACTGTTCGACAGTCAGGCTGTCAACCGGGTTATTTACATTAACAAAGAAGACAAATGCACCGGTCAAAATCTGATGATACTCAAATTCCACGCCCTTATCCGCAGCATCCTGCACCTGTTCCTCCGACGGATATGTCACAAAAATCATATCCGCCAACCCGTTTATCAGATTATCATAGGCACCGGCTGTCGTAGAGCAAAGAACATATTTTTTTGCCTCTTCTTCGCTCAGGTTGAGAAGTTTTCCGACCACTCCCTGATACAGCGGAAGATTTGCGGTTGCTCCGTCAATCACCGGAAGATTCTCTTTCGTAATCACCGAATTGTCCACCGGGGTCGGCTCTGCAGTCGGCTCTGCGGTCGGCTTTGCGGTCGGCTCTACAGTCGGCTTTGCGGTCGGTTCTGCGGTCGGCTCTGCGGTCGGCTCTGTAGCCGGTTCTGCGGTCGGTTCTGCGGTCGGAGCAATTGTCACGGTAGGAGTGACCGTTTCCTGTGTTGTCTTGTTGTCCTTTTCTTTGCTGCATCCCGATAGGCTTACCATCAACAAACTCAGCATGGTTGCCGTAATCATCATTTTCAATAACTGTTTCTTCATCTTAAAAGTCTCCCTTTTATTTTTGCCCCAAACATCGTTTTTCGCAGCAAGACAACCATATCATACTTTTTTCTGAAGAACTACCCCTTCCCTACAGATGTAACAAAAATGTACGCAATCTGTAACAAGTATGTAACACTTATCATAAGGAGGGGCCCGTTGCGTAGCAGCGGGAAGATATATATCATCAACTGTCAAGGTGATGATCTGCGCACTGCCGTCTGCGAAGCAAATTCCGCATGGCAGTGCTCCATTAGCGATATGTAACGACGGTGCTACCCCTGTGCTGCCCCTAGTATAACCGTCCTTTTCTGATAATTTTCGTTTGACTTCTCCCCGCATATAAAGCAAGACCACTTACCCCAAAAAGATAAGTGGTCCTTTGTTCTTGTTTGTTTTTTCACAAATTCCTATTTCTTCCACTCAATCCAACCGGAGGATGGTGTCAGATAAGCCGCATCGTCATCTACAACAACGTAACGGTCGTCCTTGAAAACATCCCCGAATCCGGCATCTGCCCGATAATATTTACCGGTTTCCTTATCCAGCACTCGGTCATATCCCAGAGTCGCATCGCTTTGCTTCTGAGAAATTACGTCGTAGGAAGTATTTCTTTGCTCCCAGGTATCCATAATCATGTTACTGATTTCATTTGACGTATTGAAAATGTACGAACTTGTTCCCATTACAGCCTTCCATTGCTGCGCACGCTCGGACTGGAATCTGTCGGAAAAGGTAAGGCTCGCAAAACAATGGTCGAGCACCGGAAGCCAATCAATGAACTCATTTTCCGGAGCTGTTTCATAAACAACTGTGTACGCATTGACCAGACCGACATCCACCGTTCCCGATGTATAATCTAACGGGTTCTTCAGAACCACTTCACTCATTGCATCAACCATCGCGGAGAACAAGCCGCGAATCGGTTTCCCGGATGCCGACGAAACCGCGCCGGCGCTCAGCAGTTCACAATTCAGGTTTGTTTTGCCAATGTTCTCTGTTACCGAAAAGTTCGAATAGCCGTAATACTGTCCCATTGCCGAAAAGAATCCCTTTGCTGAAATCTCCTTCAAGGCAGGCAGGCTTCCGAAGGTATTGGGATACCACGTGTTGTACCATTCCCGTGCTGCTTCGGATTGCAGACCGCAGACACAGTTCAGGTTGAAATACAGTTTTCGGTCGGTATTCGCAGGATCATAGACCGTAACGGCATATGAAATCAGGTCCACTCCGTATTCCGGCGGCAATCCGATTGTAACCTTCCATCCCTTTGGAATATCCATGGAAAAATATCCGTTTTCCTCTGTATATTTCACATAGCTCACAGACGCATTGTCCGACGGAGTAATCACAACATCACCGCTTTGTTTATTCTTCGGCTTCTGCTGTTTGTCCGACGGATCCGGTATTCCGTTTGTAAAATTTTCCACCGCGACATCAAGGGCACGCATCGTCAAATCGTCATCGCCGTCAATATATTTGGCGGTAAAATTAATAATATCGTTTCCGATTGCATATTCCAACCGAAGCGAATGAAGCGTATAATCACCTGATTTGTAGGTAAACAGGATGCCGGGAATGGTCTTGCCTCCTACGGTATAGTCCTTGATCGGGCCGACTTCAATCATATCAGCTCCGTACTGTTCCGTCATCTCTTCTCTGATGATTGTCAACTGCTGTTTTGCATCGGTAGTATTCTCAAATCGCCAAATCAGAACATAAGGAACACTGTCTTCGTTCTCGGTATAAATGTGCAAGCCTACATCGTCCTTCCATTTTTCCTTATATGCCTTAAGGCACTTTGTGGAAAAATTCTGTTTTTCGGAAGTCACGGTTTTGTAGGGGGAATCGGTCTCAGTATTGTATTTCGGCTTTCTTTTGTTCTCAGGCTGACTCGCACAGCCCGAAAGCATCGACAGGATTATCGTCCCACACAACATCAAAACTACTGTTTTCTTCATATTTCTCCCGCCTTTCTCCGTCATTCCGTACCGCATTCGCAGCAGTACTCATGCTACCCGGGTTGTTAATATTACAGACGCAAGTTCGTCTGTACAAATATTATAACACAGACCCAAGGTCGTGTGAATCATTTCCGAAAGTGGGAAATTATTGTGTAAAAATTTCCGTCATTTTCCTATGTTCAGATACAATAATGCTTTATTTTGAGGTTGTTTCATTTCATCCCTGCCACCGCTCGTCCAGAAGCTCTTTTGCCCGATGCAGAATCAGCAATTCCCTGTTTGCGACAAGTTTTCCCAAACGTGTCACCGCTCTGGCTTCGTATTCTCTGACGGCCTCCTCATAGGACATCTTTAAGGTTGATAAATGAAAGCACTCCTTCTCGTCTTCCGTCACTTCCGTGTCTCCGAACGATTGCGCCTTGCACAAAAAATAAGTATTTATATTATGCCGGTGAATCAGATTATAGTAATCGCTGACCACACCTATTTTGCAAATAATCCGAACCAGTCTGCCTTCTCGACAAGGCATTTGACATTGTAGCTCTGGTCTTCATCAAATTCCAACGCTTCATTGTTCGCCCGCAGTACCTCAAAATCATCAATGATATTCTCCATCAGAACCGTATTCACCATCAATTTCAGGTTTTTGAGCTCCGCATCCTCGATTTCGCACTCGGTTCGGTATCCCGAGATAACCGTCTGCATATACCGGTTCATATATTCGCGCCTTGCATCCGCATCCGGATTCCACGCAATCCAGCCGAGACCGTGCGACCACAGATTGGCAATATCAAACAGATACCAGCATGTACGGCAGTTATCAAAGTCAAATACGTTGATTTCCCCGGTGTCGTAGTCAATGTTATAGTTGCCGTCACTGTAATCAAAATGAACCATGCCGTAATTCTCCGGAGTCCTCTTTAGAGTTCGCAGCTGCGCCAATATCTCAAACAGGGCATCCTTGACCTGACGGCCCGTAACGGTCTTCATGCAGATAAAATCATCCGGAATCAGGCGTTCCAGATATGCCTCGTTATATTTGTCAAAGAAATCAAATCGCTTCGTCTGCGGCTGATATTTCTTTGAAAGCGCATGCATCTTGCCCAGTACTTTTCCCGTGTTGAAAAAATATTCATCGATGGGAACGCCCTCCCGATATTGATAGCCGTGGTCGGCAATCTGCTCACCCCCGGCCACTTCAAACAACGATACGACGGTACCATTGATTTCCTCGATACGGTTTCCGTTCTTCGAAGGAATCGAATCGGCTGCCGGTGCCCCGCCTTCGGCGAGGAAGTGAATATATTCGATTTCCGCCTCGTAATCCTCATAGTTTCTGTCACTTAACGTAGAAATCCGAAGAACTGACTCATTCCCTATTCTGTAAACAAGGTTTCGTCCGCCCTCGTGCCCCGGCACCTCATCGGCAAGCTGAACGTCAAAGCCGTATACTTCCGCAGCTTTGTTTAAAATCTTCTTTTTCTCATTTTCTGTCAGTATCAATTCCGTCTCCTTTATTCTTCACAAATACGATACCTGAAACTCAAATTCAGTATGCGAAACAACGGAGTGACCATCATAGTATTTCCAAGCAAAACCAGTGAATACTACGAAAGGAGGAAGTCGCATGAGTAACTGTAGAAGTGGACTCTTCCCATCCAGCACAGCCAATGCTATAATGTTAAGAGTAACAACATACAAAGCGGTGCATTTCAAGCCTTTTGTCGGCTATCCCTATTTTACCCTTGACATCAACACCACCGTCTCGACGTACAACCAGTTGATTAACTACTTTTATGATCCCCATTCACTCCACGATACGTATCTTATACCATTTATCTCGCATGATACATCTCCCAAATAGAAGACACTACCCTGCACCATATCTGTTCTTAATCCGACATATGTCCGTACACTTGAAGATAATTTCTTTTCTATATC
>JAZLJJ010000016.1:0-7603 GCA_045597325.1 Lachnospiraceae bacterium | reverse complement strand
TGAGTTAGTATGTTCCTCACATCCAGCTTCCTTCAGATTCGAGGTCGCCCTCGACACCCTTGCCTTCGGCTATATCCTTCCCACTACCGGGCGGATTCGGGACTTTAACCCGTTAGAAACGTGCGCCGCTAGGCGCACAACGTAACGAAGGGATGGCATAATGCCACCCCCTCGTTTATAAAAACACCCTCTCCAAATGTTACTTAAACTGCTTTTCATGCAAATTACTCATCGTCATCAACGCGTTCGCCTTCATCGATTACTCTCGCCTGTACATCACTCGGTGCCGGCTCATATCTCGCGAATTCATACGAATAATCTCCGATACCGCCCGTCATGGAACGCAAATCGGTAGAATAGCCATACAATTCGGACAGCGGAATATCCGCAATAATTTCCTGCTTACCGCCGTTCAGCGGGTTCATTCCGAGAACACGTCCGCGACGTTTGCTGAGATCTCCCATAATATCACCGGTGAACTTATCCGGGATAACAACCTTCAGGGAAGCAATCGGTTCCAGAATAATCGGATTCGCATCCATCACGCCGGCCTTAAATGCCTTCTTGGATGCCAGCTTAAATGCCATTTCGTTGGAATCGACCGGATGATACGATCCGTCAATCAGCGTTGCCTTAATTCCGACTACGGGATATCCTGCCAGCGGTCCTGCCAGAACGCTTTCCTGAACACCCTTTTCAATTGCCGGGAAGAAATTCTTCGGTACGGAACCGCCGAAAATCTTCTCTTCAAAAATGTACGGTTTCTCCAAATCACCGGACGGTTCAAAAATCATAATAACGTCACCGAACTGACCGGCACCACCGGACTGTTTCTTATGACGTCCCTGTACCTGAACCTGTTTCCGGATTGTCTCACGGTACGGAACCTTCGGCTTCGAAGTTTCCATTTCCACCTTATAACGGCTCATAACCTTGCTGACGGTAACCTCCAGCTGCTGATCGCCGATACCGTACAGAAGGGACTGATGATTTTCTTTATCATTGACAATCTTCAGCGTCTTGTCTTCTTCCATCAGTTTGGACAGTGCCTGTGATACCTTATCGTCGTCGCCCTTGTTCTTCGCTTCATACCGAACGTAGGTGTACGGTACGGACAGCTTCATCGCATCGTAAACAATCGGATTCGCCTTTGTGGACAGCGTATCGCCGGTCTGCGTATCGGACAGTTTACCGATTGCACCGATATCACCCGCATACAGTTCCTTGACTTCAATCTGTTCCTTGCCTCTCAATACATACAGACGGGACAGTTTTTCCTCGGTTCCCTTATTGGCATTGAAAATAACCGAATCCGATTTCAAAATACCGGAGCACACCTTAATCAGGGAGAACTTACCGATAAACGGATCGGCAATCGTCTTCCAGACTTTGGCGGAAAAATCTTTGTTGGCGTCATAATCGGCAAAGAATGTATTGTCCGTCTTCTGACTCATACCGGTAATGACATTCTTGTTCGGTGACGGGAAATATTTGTCAATTGCCTGCAACAATGCATACGCGCCGCGTGCCTGTACACCGGAGCCGCACAATACCGGAATCATATCGGTTGATGCAACACCGGAACGGATGGCATTTTCAATCTCCACCATGGTAAATTCTTCGCCTTCGAAGAACTTCTCCATCAGTTCCTCACTGGTCTCGGCAATGGACTCCATCAGAGCACTGCGGTATTTATCCACATAATCCATGCAGTAATCCGGAATATCTCCGTCCACATACTCACCAATGGTATTACTGAATCGACGACCTGCCATTTTTACGACATTGACAAATCCGATAAAGGTCTCATTTTCACGAATCGGTGTATGGAACGGTGCAATCCGGTTGCCGTAATCCGCTTTCAGGTTCTCGACAACGTTTCGGTAGGACGCATTGTCATCGTCCATATCGGTTACAAAGAAAATGCGGGGCAAATGATACCGTTCGCACAAATCCCATGCCTTTCTGGTTCCGACTTCGATTCCCGCCTTTGCGGAAACCACAATAACCGCTGCATCGGCTACGCTGATAGCCTCTTCCACTTCACCGACAAAATCAAAATAACCCGGAGTATCCAGGAAATTAATCTTCGTATCTTCCCAAATAATCGGAACTACCGTAGTACTGATGGAAAACAGGCGTGTCTGTTCTTCCTTGTCATAGTCACTGATGGTATTTCCTTCTTCCACTCTTCCGAGACGTTTGGTAATCCCGGTGTTGTAAGCCATTGCCTCAACCAGAGTAGTCTTACCGCAGCCGCCGTGTCCCAATATCGCGACGTTACGGATTTTCTCATACTTGTAAGTCTGCATTGCTGTAATCCTCCAATAGTTCATTTTTCAGGTTAAACAACAACCATAGGTTGATTTTACCAATTTTTAGAAGCATAATCAATTCTTTTTGTGTATTTTTTCGGAAACATCGGTAAAAAATGGTGGCAGATGATTTCTGCCACCATTTATTTCAAGTTTATGACATTCTATTTTACAATCTCCGGAGAAATGCCCAAATGCTTTCTCAAAACCGGCAAACTGCACGGTCCGACATTCAAATAAGCAATGCATGCCTCGTCTTCGGTCATTCCTTTGGTTTGCATCAGTTCTTCGATAATATCCTGTGCCTGGAAATTCGAATAACAGTAGGACAAATAAATCGCAGGGTCAGAATATACCAGATTTGCATAATAATCGATATTATTAGCCATCGTGGCCAAAATGGGATCCGCCTTAAAATAGGCTTTGACCTCGTCTACGCTCCATCCTTTATAGTTGAGAGCGATATCAATCAAGCTTACCAGAGCCATTCCGTACGTATAGTCGTAATCCATTAAAACCGCCAGTGCTTCATCTCCGCCGGTTGCTTCAAGATACGATTCGGTTCCCATCATCGTGGCCCAACCTTCGACATATCCAAGATAGGTAAACAACATGGCGGCATCGTGATAGCCTTCGCTTTCCCGGAAATATTCAAACTGATACAGATGTCCCGGAAAACCTTCGTGAGTTAACAGCATATACTTTTCCGTGTTACTAAGTTCTCCCTCGGGATTCAAACGAATTACTTTTCTGGACGGATTGTCCCATTGAGGGAACATATAATATGCGCCGATGGAAGGTGTCCTGATTTCTTCCGGCATTTCCGAAGCAATATAATCGCTGTTCTTCAGTTTTCCGAACCGCTTTTCGGCATTTACCTTAAGAGTCTCCAAAATTACGCTCATATCCGATTCCGGATATTCATTTTGGTCATTCATATACCGTCCCAGAACGCCCATGTCCATCATATAAGCGTCCTGAAACTTCTGCGTCAGCTTATCCATCCAGTTCCTGATATAATCAAACATGGCATCCGGGTCCAAATCGGAGCAGGTAATTCCCTGTGCCAGATACGCATAATACTCTGCGCCGCCTTCATATTTTGCCAATCCTAACGGATTCTCCGTAACATACTTATCCAATGCGTACATGTCATCTTCAATCGCATCCCATGCCGGGAGCCATTGATTGAACAAAACGTCCTCAAACCGCTTAATATAGTCCTCGCAAACAGCTTCGTCCAGCCCAAGCGATTTCGCACCGTACCGGAACATTACGTCCAATATATTGTTTTCTCGTTTTCGGAGATCTTCATAGTCATCCATCGTGACGTCGAACATATCCTGTGTAACGGTTCCGCCCCTCTCGCACTGCTTTACCATCTCTGACAACGCCTGCTTCGGCAAATCGAGATTGGCTTCCAGCGTTTTGATAAAGTCTTCCAAATCCTTTTCTTCCACAAACGGATATTCGGCAAAATTGGAAATAATCGTATTCATGATATTCTGGTTCTCGGACAATAACGTGCATCCGTTCTCCTTCAGGTTCCGATACCGTTTTGCAAATTCATATTCATACATGAAATTATCGTAATACACCTTTTGCCGTTCTGTCAGAAAATCATAGACAAACGTAAGAAGCTCGTCTTTATACCCTTCCATCACCTTGTAAGCTTCTTCTCCGGAGAGTTCGCCAAAAAAATCGATTTCATATACCAGATCGTCAATCCCGTATTTTTCCGGATGTTCCAGGTTAAAATGAACTTCAAAACAGGAGTTACCGGCATTCTCTCTGGCATAATCATCCAGGAACTGATTAAACCGCTCCTGTTCTTTCTTTACGGCATCCTGATCGGGTGCCTCCGTCGGTTCCGGTGCGTCCGTCGGTTCCGGTGCGTCCGTCGGTTCCGGTGCCTCGGTCGGTTCCGGCACATCCGTCGGTTCCGGCATGTTCGTCGGTTCCGGTGCCTCGGTCGGTGTCTGTATCTCTGTCGGTTTCACTGCCTCGGTCGGGCTCGTTTCCCCGGTCGGTGTCACAATTCCCGTCGTATTTTTCTTTGCTCTCGGTTTTACACGCTCGGAATCCCCACATCCGGTCAAAACCAATATTAAAATAAGGAGCAAACAGAGGAATCTTTTTTTCAAATATACCTGTTTCATTACGTTACCTCTCATTTCTTACTGTTTTGAACAGTTTCCTTTCATTTTCTTCATTATATGTTCAAAAAAATACTTTTGCAACAAAAATACTTTTTTTATTTGTAAAATAAGTATTGCATTTTTCGTAAATGTTTGTTACAATTGGCTTATCAGTAAACTTGGTTTACAGGTCTGGAAGGAGGATTTTACTATGGATCGTGCTGAGATCGGACGAATTATAAAAGAAGCCAGACTCTCCAAAAAGATGACACAGAGTCAGGTCGTTGGCGACTTTATTACCCGTAACATGCTTTCTCAGATTGAAAGCGGAACCGCTGTTCCTTCTATTAAAACACTGGAATATCTTTCCAAGAAGCTGGATATTTCCATTCATTTGCTTACACCGGAAGAGAGAAAACTTTCCATAACCGAAACCGAAGGAGATTCCGCTCCTTTGATGAAAGCCAAAGCGCAGTACAGAAACGGCGATTACAAAAATGCCGCAATTTCCGTAAAGCCGCTATTGGATACCGAGAATCTGTTCTATGATGAGGCTTGCGCCGTTTATACCATGAGCTGTCTCGCACACTCCAAGGAATTGAATTTACCTCAGTCGGAGGTTCTCGCTTATGCAAGAGAGGCACTCCTCTATGCGGACAAAGGATTCTATGCAAGCCGCGAATGGAAAGTGGAAGCATGTTGCCTGATTGAAGCTTCTCAGGGTTCCAAAAACGAAAAAGACTGATTTCGAACGGAGAACCGAAAATCATTTCAGTAACAGAAAAGAGGGTTGCCACAAACGGCAGCCCTCTTATTTTCGTGTCCGGTTTGTTCCGGACCGGATTCATTCTGTGAAATACGCTTATTTGTTCTCTTCCACCTGGATTTCACGAATTTCCTTCGTATCGATTTCCTTACGGATTGCGGTGATGAACTCGGACAGATTCTTCTGGCCTTCATCTCCGAGGAAACGGCTGCGTACCGATACCACACCGTCCTCTTCTTCCTTTGCACCGACAACAAGCATATACGGCAGACGGTCAAGACGAGCCTCCCGAATCTTGTAACCGATCTTCTCATCGCGGGCATCAACCGTAGCCAGAACGCCGGCGGATTTCAGTTCCTTGCATACCTTGTTCGCATAATCGTTGAACTTCTCGGAAATCGGAAGTACACGAACCTGCTCCGGACACAACCAGGTCGGGAACTGTCCTGCATAATGCTCAATCAGCCACGCAAGCGTTCTCTCATAGCAGCCCATGGATGTTCTGTGAATAATCCAGGGAATTGCTTTGTTGCCTTCCGCATCAATATAGTACATACCAAACTTCGCGGCGCTTTCGCAGTCGAGCTGAATGGTAACCATGGTATCTTCCTTACCGTATACATTCTTTGCCTGGATATCAATCTTCGGTCCGTAGAATGCAGCCTCGCCGTCTGCTTCGGTGAAATGAATATTATTCTTAATCATTACCTGACGCAAATAATCCTGCGTGCTGTTCCAGTATTCTTCATCACCAAGATATTTTTCCTTGTTGTTCGGATCCCATTTGGACAACCGATAGGTAACATCATTTTGAACACCGAGTGTTGTCATAACGTAATTTGCAAGTTCTACGCATCTGGTCAGCTCATCCTCTGCCTGGTCGGGACGAAGAACGATATGTCCCTCCGTGATGGTAAACTGGCGAACACGGGTCAAGCCGTGCATTTCACCGGAATCCTCATTACGGAACAGTGTTGAGGTTTCGGACATACGATACGGCAAATCGCGGTAAGAACGCTGCTCGTTCATATATACATAGTACTGGAACGGGCATGTCATAGGACGAAGTGCCATAACCTCTTTGCCGGCTTCGGCATCTTTATTCAAAACAAACATGCCGTCCTGATAGTGATCCCAGTGTCCGGAAATCTTGTACAAATCGGATTTTGCCATCAGAGGTGTTCTGGTACGAACATAGCCCCACTCATTATCCTCAAGATCTTCCATCCATCTCTGCAGGGTCATAATCATCTTGGTTCCCTTCGGAGTAAAGAGCGGCAGACCCTGGCCGATAACATCCGCCGTCAGGAACAGTTTCATTTCCCGTCCGAGCTTGTTATGATCGCGTTTCTTAATATCTTCCAAATGCAGCAGGTACTCTTCCAAATCCGCATTTTTGGTAAATGATGTTCCGTATACACGGGTCAGCATCTTGTTCTTCTCATTGCCTCTCCAGTATGCACCGGAGGACGAAATCAGCTTAAATGCCTTAATCGGCTTGGTGCTCATCAAATGAGGGCCTGCGCAGAGATCAATATAGTCCCCCTGCTGATAGAAGGACAGCTCCGCATCCTCCGGCAAATCATTGATCAGTTCTACCTTGTAAGGCTCTTCGCGTTTTTCCATCAATTCGACAGCTTCTTTTCTCGGAAGGGTAAACCGAACCAGTTCCTTGCCTTCTTTGATGATTTTCTTCATCTCGGCCTCGATGGCATCCAGTGCATCGCGATCCAGTGACGGCATATCGAAATCATAGTAAAATCCGTTCTCGATGGACGGACCGATGGCACATTTGGCATCCGGGTACAAACGCTTTACCGCTTCTGCCAAGACATGGGATGTTGTATGGTGATATGCAGCCTTTCCTGCCTCATCGTTAAAGGTCAGGATGTTCAGCGTGCAATCGCTGTCAATCACGGTGCGCAAATCTTTTACCTCACCGTTTACTTCTCCGACACATGCCATTCTGGCGAGTCCTTCGCTTAAATCGGCCGCAATATCAATAATTCTCATCGGCTGTTCGTACTCCTTAAAGGAGCCGTCTTTTAACGTAATCTTCATCTCATTACCTCCTGTTTTTTTCGTGCCTGTTCCGGGCACCGGGTTCTCGTCCTCCTTTATGGAGAACAGCATTGTACGTATCCTTCGGAACTGTTTTTACCGGTTATGCAAATGCCCGGTAAAAGAACAAAGCATATCGCTTGCGATATGCTCGCGCCGCCTGTGCGTCGCGAAGCGACATTTTTCCTCTGCACAGGCGTGTGCATCCTCGCGGAGCGTTTTTTTATCTCATAGGACGAACTTTCCTATGAGATAAAAAAAGCCCCGCTGATACGATTTGTATCAACAGGGACGAATATACTTCGCGGTTCCACCCTATTTGG
>JAZLJJ010000015.1:0-13900 GCA_045597325.1 Lachnospiraceae bacterium | reverse complement strand
CACAGCCACAATGATTATATGTCGCCTAACGAATTCGAAAATCTATTTTTATCTGTATCCAATGACGGCATACAGAAGAAAGCGAGTTAATATGAGAAATCTCCCATTTTAATTTGTTCTAAATCTTGACAGAGGACCAGTATAGATGAATAAGCCAAGTTCAATAAGAACAATCGGAATCAGAAACGGAAGGTATTCCTTGACTGTTTCTGCGGAAAGTGCGGTTGTGGCTAAAAATGAATTCATAAGAAGATTCCTCAATTATTCTGGTTCCATGAAACCGGTTATTACCAAAAGCCGATTCCATGAAACCGATTCTGTTAAAATATTCGCCTTCAAAAAACTGTCAGTGAATCTCCAATTCCGGAGGAACATCCAGCTCTTCCGAAACATATTTCCCATTCTTTTTCCGTTGGCGGACACATTCTGAGAGAAGATACTCGATTTGACCGTTGACGGAACGAAAATCATCTTCGGCCCAATCAACGAGCGCATTGTACAGCTTCTCGGAAAGACGGAGCGGAATTTGCTTTTTCTCTCCCATGTGAGTTCCTCCTTTGTGACAGGTTGATTAGTAAAGGCTACCGGAGTTGACGACAGGCTGCGCATCGTGGTTGCCGCAAAGGACAACGAGCAGGTTGGATACCATGGCGGCTTTGCGCTCTTCGTCAAGTTCCACAACATCATTTTGAGACAGGCGTTCCAGTGCGAGTTCCACCATACCGACAGCACCGTCGACAATCATTTTTCTGGCATCGATAATAGCGGACGCCTGCTGGCGCTGAAGCATTGCAGCGGCGATTTCCGGTGCGTAGGCAAGATAGGTGATACGTGCTTCGATAATTTTCAGACCGGCGATATTGACACGGCTCTGAATCTCATCACGGATACGGCCGGCAACGATTTCGCTGGAACCACGGAGGCTTCCTTCATCGGCAATTCCGTCTCCGGTTGTGTCGATGCCGGGAGCAACGTCATAAGGATAAATACGAACGATGTTACGAAGTGCGGTATCACACTGCAGGGAAAGGAATTCCTTGTAGTTCTCAACGCTGAAGACGGCCTTTGCACAATCTTCTACGGTCCAGGTAACGGCAATACCGATTTCTACGGGAGTACCGAGACGGTCATTGATTTTCTGGCGGTTGTTATTGAGAGTCTGAATCTTCAGGGACAGCTTCGGGCTGGCATAACCGACAGAACTCAAAGGAGACGTTGTGCTGACGTCACCGCTCTGGTTGAGTTTGGTCTTGGCAGCAGGGTTAATCGAGGAGCAGAACGGATTTACAATAAAGAAACCGTCACCCTTCAAAGTCCCGTAATAGCGGCCGAACAGGGTTAAAACAAGAGCTTCTTCCGGCTTCAGAATACGAAGACCGAGAAGCGGGAACCAACCGATAATAAGATAAATCACGCAAATAACGAAGAGCGGGGAATTCGTCTCACCGGTTGAGACAAGGGCAAAAATTGCTGCAAAATACAAAACAATTGTCAAGAGCAGTACCAGCATACCACAGCGGTGGTTTTGAAGTTCTACTTCACGAACGGAAGTGTTGTTCATAAATAATTCCTCCTAAATATTATTGTGATATCACATTGATATCATCTTGAAGCCATAATATCACAAAATAAGCAAATGTCAAGTACTTTTTGCAAAAAAATTACGGCCCTGTTCGAAATTAACAAACGAGACCGTAATTATTATTTATGATATTTATTTGTAGCGTTGCCGTTAGAATTCGCTTCGCGAAGGCAACGCGCAGATCATAAGGCATCCTCCCGTACTTCGTACGGGTCCCTCCTTATGATATTTACGGGTAGCGTTGCCATTAGAATTCGCTTCGCGAAGGCAACGCGCAGATCATAAGGAATCCTCCCGTTGCTTTGCAACGGGCCCCTCCTTAGGATATTTACGGGTAGCGTTGCCGTTAGAATTCGCTTCGCGAAGGCAACGCGCAGATCATAAGGTATCCTCCCGTTGCTTTGCAACGGGTCCCTCCTTATGATATTTCACCTAAACCGGCCAGGTACAGGGAGCGGTAGAAACTGTCCCGGCTCATCAGCTCGTCGTGTGTACCCTGCTCGATCAGATTACCGTCTTTCATAACCAAAATGCAGTCGGCATGTTTGATGGTGGATAAGCGGTGAGCGACGACAAAACTGGTCCGCCCTTTCATCATGACATCGAAGGCACTGCGGATTCGCCATTCGGTCAGAGTATCGATGGACGATGTCGCCTCATCCAAAATGATAATCGGCGGAAGGCAGAGCATAACACGGGTAATACACAGAAGCTGCCGCTGACCGGCCGATAATTCTCCGCCCTGTTCCGAAATGACCGTATCGTAACCGTTCGGAAGACGTCGTATAAAGCTGTGTGCATGGGTCGCTTTGGCCGCCGCAATGATTTCCTCTTCGGTGGCATCGGGCTTGCCTAAAATAATATTGTCGCGAATGGTTCCGCTTCGAATCCAGGTATCCTGAAGTACCATACCGATATTTTTCCGAAGCAGGGAACGCGGAATGTCATTCAGATTGAGTCCGTCGAAGGTGATTTCTCCGCTGTCGGGTCGATAGAAGCGCATCAGCAGGTTAATCAGAGTGGTTTTGCCGCAGCCGGTCGGTCCGACAATGGCAATGTTCTGGCCGGCGCGTACCGTAACGTTCATATCGGTAATAAGCGGACGCTCCGGGGAATAGGAAAATGCGGTGTGACGGAATACGACATCGCCACGCAGGGCTTTCGGCATTTCCTCTGTGACGGGCTGCACGGGAATCAGCGGAACGTCGAGGAATTCAAAGACGCGGGATGCACAGGCAAGCGCGTTTTGCAGTTCGGTTACTACGCCGGAAATTTCATTGAACGGCTTGGCATACTGCCCGGCATAGGACAGCATACAGTTCAGACTTCCGACCGACAGACGACCGCGAATAACTCCGATGGCACCGGCCAGCGTGCAGGCTGCGTAAACGGTGCTGTTGACAAATCGTGTGCTCGGATTGGTCAGCGAGGAGAAGAACGTCGCCTTCTTGGCACATTTGCAAAGTGTTTCATCACACTCGTTGAACTGAGCAACCGCGCGGTCTTCGTAAGAATAGGCGCGAACCACTTTCTGCTGCCCGACGAGTTCATCAATCAGCGAGGTTTCATCACTTCTCGCCTTGCTTTGAGCTTTGAACATGGAAAATGTCCGCGACGAGATGAACCGTGCCACAAACAGGGAAAGCGGGGTCAGGCACATAACAACAAGGGCGATAATCCAGTTTTTCCGGAACATACAGAACAGCGTTCCCAAAATGGTCAGAATGCCGGTGAAAAACTGTGCAAAACCGAGCAGCAGACCATCGGACAGGGTATCGACATCATTGATGACCCGACTGATGATATCACCGTTTTTCTGACTGTCCAGATAGGACAGAGGAAGATGGGTAATGTGGTCCATCGCGTCATCGCGGATGGACTTGATAATACAGAACGATACATGGTTCAGAAGAAGCGTCATACCGTAGCTGCAGGCGGCGGAAATCAGAATGCAGAAGCCGGCCGTTCGAAGAAATGAAAACAGGCTTTCCATATCGACGTGATCCGGACCGACGATGGTATCGATGGCGTCACCGACAATTTGCGGAATCCACAGCTGCAGGAAAACCGATGCGGCCGCCATCAACAGGGCAATCAGAAGAGCCGGAAGCGACTGGCGGATGTAAACGAGCAGGCGGGCGAGAATTTGCTTTGTTTTCATACGGCACCTCCTTCCGCGGATGCAATCAGTCCGCTGAGAGCAGCCATTTCCCGATATACGGGACAGGTGTCCGGAAGCTCGTTCGGAGTTCCGTTGCCGACCAGTGCACCATCCTCCAATACGAGGATACGGTCACAGGCCTGAAGGGAACCGGGTCTTTGGGAAATGTATAAAACCGTCCGATCGGTTTGCGAAGCGAGGGTATTTCGAAGCGCCTTTTCGGTCGCAAAATCCAGGGCGGAACTGCTGTCATCGAAAATGAGTACCGGGGCATCGGATACGAGTGCACGGGCAATGGTCAGACGCTGACGCTGGCCGCCGGAGAAATTGCTTCCGCCTTTGGAAACCGGAGCATCCAGTCCTTCGGGAAGGTTCCGGATGAAATCCTCGGCACAGGCAAGACGAAGGGCTTCCCAGAGCTCGTCGTCCGTTGCGTCGGCACGTCCCCAGAGAAGATTACTCCGAACGGTACCGGCAAACAGTACCGCTTTTTGAGGAATGACACGAACGGCATTTCTCAGGGCATCGGTATCCCAGTCACGGACATCGTGTCCGCAGAACCGGACAGTACCCTGTGTGACATCGTAAAATCTCGGCAACAGCTGAATCAGCGATGTTTTACCGGATCCGGTACCGCCGATGATTCCGACAAATTCACCGCGACGAATGTCAAAGCTGATGTCGGTCAGCATATCGGATGCGGCACCGTTATATTGCAGGGACACATTTTCATAGGAAATCAGAGGCTCGCCGACGGGAATGTCGCGAACGGAAGCAGTAACGGCATCCGGTTTGGAAACAATGGACGGAGTCAGTTCGAAAATGGACTGGACACGGTTTCCGCAGGCAATGGAACGGGTAATGTTAATAATCAGGTTGGCGAGTTTCACCAGCTCGACCAGAATCTGCGCCATATAACTGTACAGGGCAACGACACGGCCCTGCGGAAGAGCGCCCGCACGAACGCGGAGAGCGCCGACATACACCAAAATCAGGATGGCAATGTTAACGATGCAATAGGTCAGCGGGTTCATCAGGGAGGAGACGGCACCGACCCGAATCTGTTCACGGCAAAGGGAAGCGGTACGCTTGCGAAACTCTTCCCGCTCCTCCTGCTCTTTCCCAAATGCACGCAGGACGCGGACACCGGTCAGATTCTGACGGACATGTGACAGAACGCGGTCGAGAGCTTCCTGTACCTTTTTATATAAAGGAACACTGTAGAGCATAATCGCAAAAATGACAACGGTCAGTACCGGAATCAGTCCGACGAATACGAGAGCGGCCCGGGAATCGATGGTAAATGCCATAATCGTGGCACCGAAGACGATAAACGGCGAGCGCATCAGAAGACGCAGTGTCAGGTTGACACCATTCTGAATCTGATTCATATCGGCGGTTAACCGGGTAATCAGCGTCGGGGTTCCGATCTGATCCAGCTCGGCATGGGACAGCGTTCCGAGGTGAGCGAAGAGAGCCCGACGGACGCGACCGGTATAGCCGACGGCAACCATGGCAGAGAAATACTGCGCGGTGACGGCAAATCCGAGTCCGACAATGCCGAACACGACCATCAAAATCACTCGGCGAATAATATAGGACGTGTCACCGGAAGTAATTCCGATATCGATAATGGAAGCAACGAGAAGCGGAACGAGCAGCTCCATGATGGCTTCCAGTAATTTGAACAAAGGTGCGGTGACGGCACGGGCACCGTAGCCTTTCATAAATCGTAGCAGTTTCTTCATGAGTTCAATCCTTTCTGACGGACGAATGATGTCTTGCGACAGACATTCGGAACGGGTGCAAGGTCATTTTTCGAAAATGACTGCCGGACACCGGTTCACACAAAAAAGAGCATACTCAAAAATGAGAAAAAGTGCAAGAGAAAAGCGAAAAAAAACGCATTGACTTATCATTTTCACCGACTTATACTGTTTGTATATCGGGGCGTTTCGTCAGAGCACGAAATGCGGGAACCGGGCATTTTGTGGGTTGTATGCAAATGTGGTCCGGCAGCGACAATGAGGAAGGAAACAAAGATGATTTATTTGGTGGAAGATGATGACAATATTCGGGAGCTGATTGTGTACACGCTGTGCCAGTCCGGACTGAAAGCCGAGGGCTTTCGATTGCCATCGCGGTTTTTTCAGGCGTTGGAGGACTGCGTGCCGAAGATGGTCATTTTGGATATTATGCTTCCGGAAGAGGACGGGCTCAGTATTTTGCGGAAACTGCGGAGTAATCCGTCGACGGCAAGGTTGCCTGTGATGATTCTGTCGGCAAAGGGAAGCGAGTATGACAAGGTAATGGGACTGAATCAGGGGGCGGACGATTATCTGCCGAAGCCGTTCGGAATGATGGAAATGCTGGCACGTGTCAAAGCACTGCTGCGACGGTCCGAGGGCGAACTGACCGAGAACACGGAACTGGTTGTGGGCATTTTGAAGATAAATCCGAGCAGCCGGCAGCTGACGGTGGACGGACAGCCGGTACCGGTAACCCGGAAGGAATTTGACATTTTGTGTATGCTTCTTCGAAACCGGGGAATCGTTTTGACCCGCGACCGGTTGCTAAACTCGATTTGGGGATATTCCTTTGATGGCGAGAACCGGACGGTGGATGTGCATATTCGAACACTTCGGCAAAAGCTGGGGGCGGCCGGGGAATATATTGAAACGGTGCGCGGAATCGGATACCGAATCGCAACGGATCTTTGACAGGCGAGGCGGCAGGAGGAACCCGCGCCGATAGGAGGAACCCGAGGCGGCAACGGACAGAGTAAGGGGAACAGGCGGAGTAAGGATGAAGCAATGAAAATCAAAGTCTTTGAAAATGTATTTCTGGTTGCCATGCTGGTATTTATCAGCACGATGATTCTGACATTGGTGGTGGAATATCGGTTTGTCAGTACAGAGCAGGAAAAAGAATTCCGGGATCAGGCGGAGTATTTGTGCGGCGCACTGGATAATGTGGGAATCGACCGGCTGCGGAATCTTGAGTCCACGAAGGAAATCCGACTGCGGGTGACGCTGATTGACAGGGACGGAACGGTTTTGTACGACAGTCAGGAGGATGAAACTCAGCTGTCGAATCATTTGGACCGGAAAGAAATCATCCTTGCTCTGAAGAACGGCTCCGGCGAATGCAAACGATATTCGGACACTTTGTCGAAAATGACCTACTATTATGCAAAACAGCTCAGCAACGGCCGGATTATTCGAATCGGCCAGGAATGTTTTACGCTGGCACAGCTGGCGGTACGGCTGTTATATCCGATGACCGTCATTTTGCTGCTGGTGCTTGTGGTTGCATGGTGGATTGCCGTTCGAATCAGCCGGAAAATTGCGGCACCGATTGATGCCATCGACCCCGCACAACCGGAAGTGAGCAACACGTATGCGGAGCTGCAGCCGCTGGTGCGTCGAATTCGCGACCAGAACCAGCTTTTATATGAGCAAATGAACGAGCTGAAGGAAGAGCACGAAAAGCAGGATACCATGCGCCGGGAATTTACCGCCAATGTGTCACATGAACTGAAAACCCCGTTGACGTCCATTTCCGGTTATGCGGAAATTATCGCTGCCGGTATGGTGGAGGAGAAGGATGTCAAGAGGTTTGCCAATACGATACATAATGAGGCGCAGCGGCTGATTACGCTGGTCGGTGATATCATCAAATTGTCGCAGCTCGATGAGCGCGACGAATCGCTGACGACGAAAGAACCGTTTGATTTGTATGATACCGCAGAGGAAATGATTTCGGTTCTTGCGGATGCGGCTCAGAAAAAGTCCGTTTCGGTCATTCTGACGGGGACACGCGAAACCATTGTCGGGTCCGCCCAAATTGTCGGGGAAATGATTTATAATCTGATTGATAATGCGATCAAATATAATAATGAAGGCGGAACCGTTCAGGTCTGTGTCGGAAAACAGGACGATGCGGTGACGGTAGCGGTTCGGGACAACGGAATCGGAATCTCCCGCGCCGAGCTGGAACGTGTATTCGAGCGGTTTTATCGCGTGGATAAGAGCCATTCCCGCGAAATCGGAGGAACGGGACTCGGTTTGTCCATCGTAAAGCACGGAGCCGCGTACCATAATGCAACGGTTTCCCTGGACAGCGAACTTGGTATGGGGACCTGCGTGACATTGACGTTTCCGAAAACGGAACCGGATGAACAGTGACAACGGAACCGGATGAACAGTGAAAACGGAATCGGACGAACAGCGAAAACGGAATCGTATGAACAGTGAAAACGGAACCGGACGAACAGAAAGAAAGCGTGTAAACGGAGAAATCGTTTACACGCTTAAATTTTTCCCTTAAAAAGAGGAGAAGCCCGAGTAAGTCGTTACCTTACCGGGCTAATATTATATGAAAATTTGAATAGGCTTATGTGATTTGTTCTTTTGTTTATGTCTAGAGTATATACCCTAAATGTTATCAGAGTTTGTCCTGTTTTTAACCTTTTTGTAAACATTTTGTTTACATTTCGGTCAAATTATGACATAAATCGAAGAAAAGGTTGCGGGAGCCGGTTATTTAACACAGATTTAACATAACTCTAACGCTTCCTTCACGAACATATGATATGGTCTTTACGTAACAATGAGGGAAAGGAACCCGCAATTCACGCGGGAATGCAGAATTCGTGCTGCGTATGGATGAGGATATGAATATGAGTATTATGAACAGTATTTCGTTTTTGACGACTGCCGCGAGTCAGGGCATGGATATTATGAGTATCGCCCAACTGGTTGGTGGTCTTGTTTTTTTTATGTTTGGTATGAAGGTTATGTCCGGAAGCCTTGAGAAAATGGCCGGCGGTCGTTTGGAGAAGATGCTGAAGCAGACGACCTCCAATCCGATTATCAGTTTGGCACTCGGTGCCGGAATTACGATTGCAATGCAGTCGTCCTCGGCGACAACGGTCATGCTGGTCGGACTTGTAAACTCCGGAATTATGCAGTTCGGACAAACCCTGTCCGTCATTTTCGGAGCGAATATCGGAACAACGTTTACCGGATGGCTCCTGTCCATCAGTTCCATTTCCACGAAAAATGTTTGGCTGGAAATACTGAAACCGGAGTTTTTCTCGCCATTTCTGGCACTGTTCGGAATCGGCATGATTATGTTCGCCAAACAGGACCGGAAAAAGAGTATCGGAACCGTATTCGTCGGATTTGCCATTCTGATGAACGGTATGAACATGATGTCCGGCGCGGTTGCACCGCTTCGTGATGTTCCCGAATTCAAAGAACTGATGACCAAATTCAACAATCCGCTGTTCGGTGTTCTGATCGGTCTTCTGATTACGGCGGTGATTCAGTCCTCCGCCGCAACCATCGGTATTCTGATTGCAATTTCCGAAGGCGGAATGATGACCATGGCAATGGCCATCCCGATTATCATGGGTCTGAATATCGGTACCTGCGCGACCTCGCTGATTTCCTGCATCGGAACCAATTACAAGGCAAAGCGCGTGGCAACGGTACATATTTCCATAAAAATTATCGGAACCGTAATCTGGCTGTCGGTATTTTGCGCAATCAGTCTGATCGCGTCACCGGCAATTTTCGAAAAACCGATCGGCAGCGTCGGAATCGCGGTTGTGCATACGGCATTTAACATTTTGACAACGATTGTACTGATGCCGTTCTCCAAATTACTGGTTCGCATGACGGAGTATTTAATAAAGAAGCCGAAGGAAGAAACCGAAATGGAAGAGAACTTCAGCCTTCTGGATGAACGTGTCCTTCGCTCGCCGTCCGTAGCGGTTACCGAATGCGATAACCTGACCAATAAAATGGCCACTATCGCACGTGCCAACCTGGCGGATGCCATGGCACTGTTTGATGATTTTACGGAGGACCGCGTCAACGCAGTTTTGAAGAAGGAAAATGAGCTGGATATGTACGAAGACAAGCTCGGCTCCTTTCTGGTTCGGCTGTCGTCCAGCCAGGTTTCGGACCGCGATGGTCGTATGATTTCGAAAATTCTGCACACCATCGGGGATTTTGAGCGTCTCGGCGATCATGCCGTCAACCTGTACAAGGCTGCGGAGGAGATTCGGGAGAAGGGACTCGGCTTTACTCCCGAGGCGGTTAAGGAAATCGCCGTGCTGACCGAAGCCATCGATGAGATTTTGTCCATGACGACGGAGGCATATGTGACGGCCGATCCGGAGCTGGCATTCCGCGTAGAACCGTTAGAGCAGGTAATCGATAAACTGACCAGTACGATTAAGACCAATCACATTGTTCGTTTGCAGAAAGGCGGATGCTCCATCGAAATGGGATTTATCCTGTCCGACCTGCTGAACAATTATGAACGTATTTCCGATCATTGCAGTAATATTGCGGTTGCGGTGATTGAAGTGGAACGAGGCGGATTTGATACTCACGAGTATTTGAGCGGAATCAAATTCGGCAATTTGGAATTCAATCAGATTTATGATTCATTTGACAAAAAATACACCTTGGATTAAGATAGAAATGCTGAGGATGCCCTGACCCCGTCAGGGCATTTTTTCCGTATCGGGGGGACGCGGAAACAGGACGAACGAGTGAACCCCGGATGAAGCTTCGGATGAAGCTTCGGATAGCCCCGGATGAAACTTCGGATAGCCCCGGATGAAACTTCGGATAGAGCCGGATAGAGCCCGGATGGAGTCCGGAAGGAACCCCGGATAGCCCCGGAAGGAGTCCGGAAGGAGCCCCGGATAGAGCCCGGATGCTTTGCGGGAAGTTGCGTGATATAAGCAAACCGGAGAAAGGACGAGCAAATGATTTTTGACACCCATGCACATTATGAGGACCGAAGATTTGACGACGACCGCGACGACGTGCTTCAATCGATGCACTCGAGAGGAATCGGCCGAATTGTCAATGTCGGTGCATCCATGCACGGCTCGGAAGAATCGGTGCGTCTGGCGGAACGGTATCCGTTTCTGTATGCCGCTGTCGGAGTGCATCCCGACGAAGCACCGGAGATGACGGAGGCGGACATGAACCGTTTGCGGGAACTGGCAGGCCGGGACAAGGTCGTGGCAATCGGTGAAATCGGGCTGGATTATAATTTTCCGGACGAAATCGAACCCGAACGGCGCCCGCAACGGAAGGAACAGCAAAAGTACCGGTTTCGGTGTCAGCTGCAGCTTGCGGCGGAATGCGGACTTCCGGTGATGATTCACTCGAGGGACGCGGAAGGAGATACGCTTGACGTGATGACGGAATATACACGGGAAATGCGCGCCAAAGGAACATTTTACGGCGGCATTATTCACTGCTTCAGCGGGTCGCCCGAAACCGCGCGCCAGTATTTGGATATGGGATATTATCTCGGAATCGGAGGCGTGCTGACATTTCGCAATGCCAGACGGCTGCCGGAGGTTGTGGAAATGACACCGCTGGAACGCCTGGTGCTGGAGACGGATTCCCCGTATCTGGCCCCGGAACCGTATCGCGGACGACGCAACGATTCCGGATATTTACCTTATGTCATTGCAAAACTGGCCGATATCAAGCAGGTGTCGGCGGAAACGGTGATTCGGGTAACCGAGGAAAATGCCTGCCGGCTGCTGGGACTTCCCCTGCCGCAGGATACACAGACAGAAAACGGAGTTTAATCATTTTTGCAAATGTTTAAATAAAGCTTTTTCTGCAATATTAAATAAGAAAGTATAGAGAGACTGATTATGGCATATCTTTGTGACGCGAAAGAAACGATAGCCGTGCTGAACCGGTACGGATTTACTTTTCAGAAGAAATTCGGACAGAATTTTCTGATTGACAGCCATGTGCTCGGCAAAATCATCGATGCTGCCGGGATTACCAAAGACGACACCGTGCTGGAAATCGGCCCGGGAATCGGAACCATGACGCAGGTGCTTTGCGAACATGCCGGAGAGGTTGTGGCAGTCGAAATCGACCGGAATCTGATTCCGATTCTGACGGAAGACACCTGTCGGGAATATGACAATCTGACCGTTATCAATAATGATGTGTTAAAACTGGATTTGGCGGAGGTTGTGGCGCAGCACGGCGGAAAGCCGGTAAAGGTGGTGGCCAATCTTCCCTATTATATAACGACACCGATAATTATGGGGCTTCTGGAAAATAATGTTCCGGTAGAGAGCATTACCGTTATGGTTCAGCGCGAGGTGGCCGAGCGAATGCAGGCCGGTCCCGGAAGCAAGGATTACGGTGCGCTGTCCCTGTCGGTACAGTATTATGCGGATCCGTATATTGCGGCATATGTTCCGCAGAACTGCTTTATTCCGCGTCCGAATGTCGGTTCGGCGGTCATCCGACTGACAATTCGCAGGGAGCGGCCGGTTACGGTTGCCGATGAGGAAATGATGTTTCGACTGATTCGTGCATCCTTCGGACAACGCCGGAAAACCCTGTTGAACAGTCTCTCCAATTCACCGGAGTGTCCGTATTCCAAGGAACAGCTTGCATCGGCACTCGAAACACTCGGACTGCCTGCCGGAGTCAGAGGAGAAGCATTGACGTTACAGAATTTTGCACAGCTGACCGATTGCCTGGCTCAAATGCAGCACATACAGTAGCACATACAGTAGTACATTCGGCAGCGCAGGAGCAGGAACAGGAAAACGTAAAAATTATTGTATTTTAAAATAAATGTACAATATAATACACAAAATGCTTAATAAAAAAACAACAAAAACCGTCTTTTAGAATGAGTATTTTTTGTGAAAATAGAGGTTTTTGAAAAATACTATTGATTTATTTGAATCGATAATGTAAAATGAATCCATGCGGACGTAAATGATATTTCCGCGCAGGAACATAGTTGTTCTATTTATTTTATATGGAGGGTACACAATGAAGATGAAGAAGTGGTTAGCATGTATTCTTGTTCTTTGTATGGTTGCATCCATGTTTGCAGGATGCAAGAAGAAGGACAAGGATGATGATGAAGATGATGACAAAAAGCAGGAAGAGGTTGTAAAGGGTGACTTCTACCAGATGCTGGATGCCATGTTAAGCAGTAAGCAGGGCTATACAACAGCGACCTTCGATTTTGATGCTGAAAACGACGGTAGATTGCAGGGAACACTGAATGCCGGAAAATACAGCAATCAGAGCTGCGATTTCGGAATTACCGTAAACGGAACCATGGAAGAGGATAAGATTGACTTCAATGCCGATCAGCTTGTTAAGGTAAAAGACGGCAATCTGTATTTGAATCTGCAGACTGTCGGCGACTTGTTGGAAATGGTTGCACCGCAGGAAGTAACGAAAGCACTTGATGTTAACAAGCTTGGCTGGTTTGCAATTCCGTTGCCGGATGATTTGCCGAAGGCTGACGAAGCTGCTACGAAGGAAGTGAAAGATGCTGCAGTCAACGCAGTGAAGGATATGCTGTCTGCCGGAACAATGACCGGAAGTGACGGAGATTATACAGTCGCTTTGGAAAATAAGGCAGCTTTCCGCCAGATTCTTCAGGGTGCAAGAAATTTCTTTGAGAATGATTTCGAGAAGGTTTTCGGCAGCAAAGTACCGAGCGGAAATGATGTTCTGAAGATTGACCTGAATGCATATGTAAAGAAACTGGTTAATACTTATGAGAGCCAGATTGTTGATGTCGTAAAGGATTACGGTATGACCGAGGATGATATCAAGGTTTACGTAGACCAGATTACATCCATGGATCTGAATCAGATGCTTGCTGAAAATTACGACAAGTATATGAACACACTTGGCGGTAAAAACAGCCAGAGTACGGCAGATTTCGTAAAGCAGATGCTGGAGGGCATTGACAAGGAAATCGCAGATTTTGATGCAGAGGACGAGGCAGACTTTGATACAAAGGGCAGCATTCGTATTCAGGCAGTAGATGCGGGTTACAAGATTACCGTAACCATGAACAATGAGAAGAAGGGTGGAAAGGTTTCGATTGAAGCTGTATTTACTCCTTCCGATAAGAGCGTTGCAGCTCCCGATAAGGAATGCACTCTGAAGGATTTGGCAGACATGATTTCCCCGTTACTCGCAAACAATGATCCGGAACCGACCGACGTACCGGAACCGACTGACGTACCGGAACCGACTGATGTACCGGAACCGACCGACGTACCGGAACCGACCGACGTACCGGAACCGCCCGATGATCCGGAACCGACTGAT
>JAZLJJ010000014.1:0-32720 GCA_045597325.1 Lachnospiraceae bacterium | reverse complement strand
TTGGTCCCACAGGAACAGGAAAAAGACTTCTGGCTCAGACTCTTGCCAGAGTTCCCAACGTTCCTTTTGCGATTGCGGATGCCACTACTCTTACAGAGGCAGGTTATGTCGGAGAGGATGTAGAAAATATCCTTCTCAAACTGATCCAGGCTGCGGACGGTGATGTTAAGAGAGCAGAACACGGAATAGTTTATATTGATGAGATAGATAAGATCACCAAGAAATCCGAAAATGTTTCCATCACAAGGGATGTATCGGGAGAGGGCGTCCAGCAGGCGCTTTTAAAGATCATTGAAGGCACGGTGGCTTCCGTTCCGCCGCAGGGCGGAAGAAAGCATCCCCAGCAGGAGATGTATCATATCGATACGACCAATATTCTCTTTATTTGCGGTGGTGCATTTGACGGACTTGAGAAAATTATCGAGTCCCGAATCGGACAGAAATCAATCGGATTCAATGCCATTTTGGAAACACCGGTTGAGGAACGTAATATCGGTGAAGTATTCCGTCAGGTACTTCCTCAGGATTTGGTCAAATTCGGCTTGATTCCCGAATTTGTCGGACGTGTTCCCGTTACGGTATCGCTTGATCTGCTGACGGAAGAGGATTTGATTCGTATTTTGAGTGAGCCGAAGAATTCTCTGACCAAGCAGTATTGCAAACTGTTGGAAATGGACGGTGTGCAGCTGGAGTTTGAGGAAGATGCACTTCGTGTGATGGCACGGAAGTCCGAAGAACGGAAAACCGGTGCGCGCGGACTTCGTGCGATTATGGAGTCCATAATGATGAAGACGATGTATGAGATTCCGTCCGAAACGGATATTGTACGTTGTATTGTTACGAAAGAAGCGGCCGAAGGAACAGAACTTCCGGTTCTGATTCGTGATGCCTCCGTTCGGGCAGAGAACGCCAAGGCGGAATAATATAAGATTGGATTGGCGGGGAGCATTGCTGCCCGCCATTTTTCAAAAACAGCCGAAAATCGGTGACCGAAGGAACTGTCCGCAGACCGGGCGGTTTTGAAAGGGAAAGGTGAGGAAACGTATGCCACAGGAGAATATAAATAATCCGGAAGAGAACATTCCGGAGAATGAGTCGGCGTGGAATGAAACCGGCGAGACGGAAAAAGAGGACAAGCGGGTTGCACTTGTTTTGCCTCAGTCGGAGCTGGTCATTTTCAATGAGATGGTTACGCAGATGGAATTGTCGGAAGACTATCTGATTGAAGCGGTGAAAAATTCGATGATGAAGCATGAGGCGATGTTTGTCGTGTTGCGTGCCAATGCGTCGGATACCGGTCTTTCAACCGATCTCAATGCGTACCGTCAATATGGCACGCTGGTTGATATTCGACAGCTGATTAAGTTGCCAAACGGAAAAATGCGGGTGTTCATTTGCGGAATGAGCCGTGGGCAGATGGAGTCGCTGCGCCTGGAAAATGGGGTTCTGTATGCGGAGATTACCGAAGTTCCGATGGAGCAGATTCCGATGCGCCGCGTGGAGCAGGAAGCACTGCGCCGGTCGCTCAGCGATATGATTCAGCGGTTTGACGAAGTGATTGAGAAGAAGCTTCCGCAGGAAATTACGCGCCGCCTTTTGGCAATCCGGAGCCTGGATGTTCTGGTGAATCAGTCGATGATTTTGCTGCCGATTCCGGTGGAACTTCGTCAGATTTTGCTGGAAACCAAAAACAATATTGAGCAGTACCAGACGCTGTCCGGCATTTTGGCCAACGAAATTGAAGTAATGCGTATTCGAAACCGTCTGAAAACCAAGGTTCAGGAAGATATTGACAAGAATCAGAAGGATTATGTTCTGAGAGAGCAAATGAAGGTGATTCGCGAGGAACTTGGCGAAAGCGGGGCCGGGGAAGCAGATGAGTTTAACCGCAAGGTTGACGAATTGGATGCAAATGATGATGTGAAGGAAGCAATTCGCAAGGAAATCAAGCGATACTCCGAACTGGGCAACAACAATAGTGAGAGTTCGGTTAGCAGAACATATATCGAGACTCTGCTGACACTTCCGTGGAACAAGGTCAGTGAAGATAATAAAAATCTGTTGAAGGCCAAGGAAATTCTGGAACGTGATCATTACGGATTGAAAGAAGTAAAAGAACGTGTGACGGAGTTTTTGGCAGTTCATATGCATGCACAGAATGCCGACACTCCGATTTTGTGTCTGGTCGGACCGCCCGGAACCGGAAAGACATCCATTGCCAAGGGAATTGCCGAAGCAATGAATCGTCAGTATGTTCGGGTTTGCCTTGGCGGTGTGCGGGACGAAGCGGAAATCCGCGGTCATCGCAGAACGTATGTGGCATCGATGCCGGGCCGTATTATCAACGGCCTGATTCAGGCTGGAACCTCCAACCCGCTCATGCTGTTTGACGAAGTGGATAAACTCGGAAATGATTACAAAGGCGACCCGTCCTCGGCTTTGCTGGAAGTTTTGGACAGCGCGCAGAACAGCCGTTTCGTCGATCATTATATTGAAATTCCGGTCGATATGAGTCGGGTTATGTTTGTCGCAACGGCAAATACTACGGATACAATTCCGAGACCGCTGCTGGATCGTATGGAAATTATCGAGGTCAGCAGTTATTTGATGACCGAGAAGCACCATATTGCCAAGGAACATTTGATTCCGAAACAGTTGGAGCATCACGGACTGACATCAAAGCAGCTGGCATTTGCCGATAAAGCAATTGACGATATTATTGAATTTTATACAAAGGAAGCAGGGGTCCGTTCGCTAGAGCGCCAAATCGGCAAGATTTGCCGGAAGGTTGTGCTGGCGTTGACCGAAGCGGAGGAAGCGGGAGAGCCGTTCGGGAAAGTGACAATCAGTCATAAGAACGTGACGGAGTATCTCGGCCGGTATCGCTATCATCCGGAGAATAAGCCCGGTAAGTCGATGGTCGGTGTGGCACGCGGTCTTGCATGGACCAGCGTGGGAGGTACGACACTGGAAATTGAAGTGAATATTTTGCCCGGAAAAGGCAATCTGGAGCTGACCGGTTCCCTCGGTGATGTTATGCGGGAGTCTGCGGTTGCCGGGTTCAGTTATTTGCGGGCGCTGCTTGGTCAAAAACCGGAAGAGGGATATTTCGAAAAGCATGATTTTCATATTCATATTCCGGAAGGCGCGGTACCGAAGGACGGCCCGTCGGCCGGCATCACGATGGCAACGGCGCTGTATTCGGCAATTACCGGAAAACCGGTGGATTCCAATCTGGCAATGACAGGAGAGATTACCATTCGTGGCCGTGTGCTTCCGATCGGCGGACTGCGTGAAAAGCTTTTGGCAGCGAAAATGATCGGCATCACGAAGGTGCTTGTACCGGTTGCCAACAAAGACGATGTAACGGAAATTCCGGAAGAGGTTCTGGAAGGAATGGACATTCGGTATGTCAAATCCATGGATGAAGTTTTGAAGGAAGCAATTGCGGATTGAAAAACCGTGGATTGAAGCAAGTACGGATGGAAAAATTACGGATGGAAAAACCGTGGGTTGAAGCAAGTACGGATGGAACATGCCGAACGGAGCAAACCGATGTAATACATGGGACGTGTCTGCACAGCAGGGTGTTTGAAATCGAACGGTTGGGACAATTTGACCATGACCGTGACAGGAGGAAATGATGGTAATTAATTATGCGGAACTGGAAACCGTATGCGGTGTGACAAGCAAGCTGCCGGTCAATACGATGCCGGAATTTGCCTTCGCGGGGCGGTCCAATGTGGGTAAATCGTCCCTGATCAATGCAATGGTAAACCGGAAGGCTCTTGCGAGAACATCTTCGCAGCCCGGAAAAACCCAGACAATTAATTTTTTCGTATTGAATCAGTCATTTTATTTCGTGGATCTTCCGGGATACGGTTATGCAAAGGTGACCAAGGAACTGGTTGCAAAATGGGGACATATGATTGAAAAATATCTGCGGACCTCAAGAATGCTTCGCTACATTTTCCTTCTTGTGGATATACGTCACGAGCCGACCGAAGATGACAAGGCGATGTATGACTGGATTGTATATCAGGGACTTCGGCCGATTGTGATTGCGACGAAGCTTGATAAAATCAAACGCAGCCAAAAGGATAAGCATGTTGCGATGATTCGGGCTGCACTCGGTATGGAACGTGAGGATTTGCTGATTCCCTGCTCGGCGGAAACCAAACAGGGGCTGGATGAGATTTGGAAACTGATGGAAGATGCGCTGGCAAATGAGGTGCCGGGCCAAATGAGTCCCTCGGTGAAGGAAGCGGAGAACAATTTGCAATCGGAGCCGGAGGTAAAGAAACCGGCCACGAAGAAGCCGGCCAAATCAGCCGCAGCCGGGAAACCGGACAGAAACATAAAAACGAATGGCAAGAAAAAAGCGGACCCGGTAAAGAACCGGTCCCGCAAATAATTGACAGAACAAACCCGGAATATAATTCCGGCAGAATTACTGGTCGGAGTAATTTCCTCCGAGCAGTGTGTTGAGAACGTAGGCATAGATGTCTGCGTTCTTATTTCTCCAATTCCGGCAGATTGTTTCGGCATTTTCCTTGGTCGGAACGGACAGATGAATTTCGATGACGGGAACGTCCCGCTCAACGACCTTGAGTTCGGTGGTGTATTTGCCGTTTTCGGATTCGTGATAATCGGCAACGTTGGAAGACTCCTCACGAAGCGAATACTGCTGTTCGCTCAGATACATGTCGATGTCATCGCGAATGTTGCGGGAAATATTTTTGTAGAAGAAGGAAAGCGCCTCGTGGCCGTCCGGGGTAATCGTGTAAAATGCGGCATTTCGCTTTTGGTCGAGGCTGATATAACCGTCGTCAACCAGATCGGAAAGGACCTGCTGAACATTGATGTAACTGGTATACTCACGGTCGGTGATAAAATTGGAAAGCTGTGAATTGGTCATCGGAAAATCCACGCGATCCAAAATGTAAAGAATAATCAGTTTGTAAAGCATCAGGGTTTCTGGTTGCATAATCGGTCTCCTTGATAAGGAATTTTAGTAAGGCTGCCCTGCCGGATATCGCGAAGCTCCATTTCGCGTGAAATCCTGTTCAGGACGGCTTTTTTGTTTGCGGTGAATTGCGGCGCAATCAGCAGAGCTTTGCTTCCGTCGCCGGTAATTCGATGAATCACGACATTTCCCGGAATATGCGAAATGGCGGTTAGCAGAACATCGATATAATCGTCTTCCTCCAAAAGCGGGAAGTCGTCGGGGCGGTTGAGGTAGCGCGCCTCCATGGGCGTGTCCTTCAAAATGTGCAGAAGCGACAGCTTGATTCCGTCGATACCGATGGCACAAACCCGGTCGATGCCGTCAATCATTTGCTCCGGTGTTTCGCCGGGAAGACCGAGAATCATGTGCGCAATAATCGGTATTTGAAAATGATGACACAGCGCCGCCGCAGTTCGGAAATCATTGAAAGTATGACACAGATTGCACTCATTTGCAATATCATCATTCACTGTTTGTATGCCAAATTCCAAAAAGATGTCTTTTTTGTACTCGGAACGAAGCGAAAAGAGCAGTTGGAGCAGCGATTCGGAAATGCAATCCGGTCGGGTTGCGATGGAGAGCCCGACGACATCGGCCGGTTCCAGTGCGTCCCGATAGAGCGACTCCAGTACGGGGAGCGGGGCATAGGTCCCGGTAAATGCCTGAAAATAAGAGAGAAACCGACGGGCTCCCTTGGCCATGACGAGTGCCTTGGCGGATTCCAGCTGCTGCGGAACCGGGAGAGCCGGAGAGCCGGCAAATTCGCTCGAACCGCCCGCGCTGCAAAATGTACAGCCGCCGATTCCTTTGCTGCCGTCCCGATTGGGACAGGTGGTGCCGGGATTCAGACTGAGGCGATATACTTTTTCGCCGTAACGCTGTCGGCAAAATGTATTGAATGTATACATTCTGGATTCCTGCATGGTTCCCTCCATAGAAAAAGCGGTGTGAAGGTCACACCGCTTTGTAATCATCCTTTTGGATTAGATTATGACTTACTGCTCGGTAGGAGCGGGAGTTGTCATACCAAGACTTGCCTTGAGAGCTTCGAGCTCGGAATCGACATCTGCGCCACCTTCGTATTTTGCAGTCAGGTCGCGAATCGTACTGCCGGGCTTCTGAGCATTCAGTTCGGCAACGGCCTGAGCCTTGTCAAGCTTCTTGTTTGCGAGAGCCTCAAGACGCTCGAAGCTTGCGATACTGTTGTTGGCACCGCTGACATCGGAAGTCATCTTGTTGATCTTCTCCTGTGCGTTTGCAACCGCAATCTTGGACTTGATCATCTCGCGACGGCTTTCCAGTTCTTCGATATCGTGAGTCAGCTTGCTGTGCATATCGCGCATCTTCTGTGCGTTGTCAGCAGCAACCGTGTAGTTCTCCTGAAGACCGACAAGCTTTGCGGAAAGCTTTGCCTTCTCGGAAAGGAACTTTCTTGCATCCTCTTCATTTCCGGCTTCCAATGCTTTGATAGCATAGTTCTGCATCTTAGCAACTTCATTTTCGCAATCGGTAAGTTCACGCTTGCAAGCCTTTTCCTGTGCCATGATAGAAGCGGTTTCCGATTTTACCTTAGCAAGGTCGGAGTTCAGGTTACGCAAGCACTGATCAATCATTTTCTCAGGATCTTCCATTTTGTCCAGCATAGCATTAATGTTAGCGGACATGATATCCTTGAATCGAGACAAAATTCCCATCTTTGTTTCCTCCATATCAAAATTCACGTATTCGGTCAAATATTGCCGACATACTTCACAGTTTTTATTCTATTACAAATTATTGGGAACGTCAAGAAAATATGAAAAAACTTTTGTTTCGGTTGCGTCAGAACCGTATTTGCTTTATAATAAACTGGCCTGCCGAATAAAAATGCCGCAGAAGTTTGCGAAATTCCGAATTGTGGGCATTTTTACGGCGGCACAGGAGAACTCAGGCGGCAGCAAAAATGAGAAACAGAAGGAACGGACTATGTGGATTGCAAAGGATTGGGAGGACTACGAGGTTCTCGATACAAGTGAGAAAGAAAAACTGGAACGCTGGGGAGAGTACTTGCTGATTCGTCCGGACCCGCAGGTCCTGTGGAATACGGAGAAAACGCTGCCCGGCTGGCGCAAACCGAATGCGCATTATCACAGAAGCAGTAAGGGCGGCGGAGATTGGGACTCCTTTGATTTGCCGGAGGTTTGGCAAATCGGCTACAAGGGACTGACGTTCCGGCTTCAGCCGTTCAGCTTTAAGCATACCGGACTGTTCCCGGAGCAGGCAGCCAATTGGGACTGGTTTTCGGAACTGATCGCCGCACGCCGGCGGGAACGTCCGAATGAGCCGGTAAAGGTGCTGAACCTGTTTGCCTACACGGGTGGGGCGACACTCGCGGCAGCCAAGGCGGGAGCGCAGGTGACCCATGTGGATGCGTCGAAGGGAATGGTTACCTGGGCGAAGGAAAATGCCGTTGCATCGGGACTCGGTGATGCACCGATTCGATACCTGGTGGATGACTGCCAGAAATTCGTGGAGCGGGAAATCCGTCGCGGAAACCGGTATGACGCGGTAATTATGGACCCGCCGTCGTACGGACGCGGACCGAAAGGGGAAATCTGGAAGATTGAGGATTCCATTTATGATTTCGTGTCATTGACGGCAGGACTTCTTTCGGACGATCCGTTATTTTTCCTGATTAATTCGTATACAACCGGGCTTCAGCCTGCAATGATGGCATATATTATGGGACTTGTACTGACTCCGCGATTCGGCGGAACGGTGGTTGCGGACGAAATCGGGCTGCCGGTTTCAAACACCGGACTGGTGCTTCCCTGCGGGGCTGCGGCACGCTGGCAGAACACGAATCCGGATTCGCAGGAAAAATGAAAATACACGGGGCACGACATCAGTGCGCCGGACCGCTCGTAACTCGGGGAGTCACGATGCAGTAGGAGGAAAGGGAATTGAGAAAGTTTTTGTCAAAATGGTCTACGCTGATTATTGTCGGGATTTTTTTCCTGATTGTTCTGTATATTATTTTCTTCACCGGAAGTGATGCGAAGACGGCACACTACAAAAACGGGGTGGAAATCATTTTGCTCGACGATTGTGAGTATACGCTGATTAATGATATTACCGCAAAGGATGTAATCGGCTCCAAAGTGAGCAGTATCCTTTCGGCGAACCGGGCAGAAAAATGCGGACAAATCAAATCTATGGGAATTCTGGTGATGTCCACTCTGTATCACGCGGAAGGAGACCGGGATGGGCAATATCTCGTGGACTCCAGCGGACGCGTATACATTCTGAGTGAGAAAGCACCCGAAATCAAAGAGAAGATTCAGGACGGAAGCGTTTTTACGATTTTTAAAATTGATACCGATACGAAATCGCTGAATCAGCTGACGGAACTTTCCGACGATGCGGTTGCCATGCTTGAGAATCTGAAGAAACAGGCCGCAGACGGAGATGAGAAGAACGAAGAACTGAAAACCGTTACCATCAATGACAAGTCATTTGTTTCCGATTACAGTAATCGGAGAGAAATTTTCGGGTTCTCGGAGGACGGAGTTTTGTTTCAGGCTTTGACAGAACTCTTCCTATATAATGATGAAGTGTATCTGACAACCGTATTTGTCGGAGATGAGGATACGAAGAAGGAACAAATCCTGATGGGCGTTCGAATTCCGGACGAATGGCAGGAAATGTTCCAAAAGAGTTGGCAATAATTTACGAAAATTTGTGTATTTTTTCTGAAAAAAACATTAAAAAAATACTTGCTTTTCTATTCTTAATGAATTATAATTGGTTTCGTTGTGACGTTGATAGCGTTGAAGCGTGAGGTTGCTGCCTGATTTCAGGCAGGTTTTCCGTGGAGCGAATGTCAAGTTATGAAACTGGCGACAAGTCACTGTACCAATTTATATGTTCTGCCTTTGTGCAGATAACACGTGCGAAACAACGCAGGTTGGTAACAGGAGCCAAGCATTTACGCTTGGCTGTTTTTACCGGGATGCAGGAAACACACGGAAGAGTGTACAGTCACCGCTTGTCGTACTGCTATTAAGTGCGAAAAGGAGGCGGCTATTTTTATGGCAACAAATGTAATGAGAATCACCCTGAAGGCTTACGATCATCAGTTGATTGATGCATCCGCAGCTAAGATCGTGGACACGGCTAAGAAGACCGGTAGCAAGGTTAGCGGACCTGTTCCGTTGCCTACTAAGAAGGAAGTCATCACGATCCTTAGAGCTACTCACAAGTACAAAGATTCCCGTGAGCAGTTCGAGCAGAGAACTCACAAGAGACTGATCGACATCATTGCACCCGCTCAGAAGACGGTTGATGCTCTGTCAGGCTTGGAGATGCCTGCCGGTGTTTACATCGGCATCAAGATGATCAACAAGTAATCATCTTGTTATTTAGAATGACCCTGAGAAATTGGGGTCCGCTGTAGTTTAACAGGAGGTAACACTAATGAAGAAAGCTATTTTAGCTACGAAAGTCGGAATGACTCAGATCTTCACCGAAGAAGGCGAGCTTGTTCCGGTAACCGTATTGCAGGCAGGTCCGTGCCCGGTAGTTCAGAAGAAGACTGCTGACAAAGACGGTTATGATGCAATTCAGGTTGGTTTTGGCGATGTAAAAGTAAAAGAAGCCAAGAAAGACGCAAAGCCGAAGGGCAAAGCTGTTACAGCTCCCATCAAGGGACATTTTGCCAAGGCAGGCGTTCAGGTAAAGAAGTATCTCAAAGAGTTCCGTTTTGAGGATGCTGCAAATTACGAAGTTGGTCAGGAAATCAAAGCTGACATCTTCGCAAACGGTGACAAGGTTGATGCAACCGGCATCAGCAAGGGTAAAGGATATCAGGGCGCAATCAAGAGATTCGGCCTTTCCAGAGGACCTATGAAGCACGGTTCCAAGTATCACAGACATGCAGGTTCCAACGGTCCTGCAACGACCCCCGGTCGTGTATTCAAGGGTAAGCACATGCCCGGTCAGATGGGTCATGTACGCGTTACCGTACAGAACCTTGAGGTTGTTCGTGTTGATCTTGAGAACAACATGATTCTTGTCAAGGGTGCAGTTCCCGGAGCAAAGAAGGCTCTCATCATCCTGAAGGAATCTGTAAAGAGTGCCAACTAATCTTTGAGAAAGGAGGATCTAAACAATGTCAGAAGTTAAAGTTTATAATAAAGAAGGCGTTGCAGTCGGTTCCATGGAACTGAATGACAGCATCTTCGGTGTTGAAGTAAATGAACATCTTATGCATCTCGCTGTTGTTGCTCAGCTTGCTAACAAGCGTCAGGGCACACAGAGCGCAAAAACCCGCTCCGAAGTAAGCGGAGGCGGCAAGAAGCCCTGGAGACAGAAGGGTACCGGTCATGCAAGACAGGGATCGACCCGTGCTCCTCAGTGGGTTGGCGGTGGCGTAGTTTTCGCTCCGAAGCCGAGAGATTATTCCGTTAAGATGAACAAGAAGGAAACAGCAGGCGCCATCAAGTCCGCTCTTTCTTCCAAGGTTGCTGACGAGAAGATTTTCGTAATGGAGGATCTGAAGTTCGACGCAATCAAGACAAAGCAGGTTAAGGCTGTATTGGATAGCCTTGAGGTTAAGAAGGCTCTCATCGTGATTGCTGAGAAGGATAACAACACAATCCTTTCCGCAAGAAACCTGGAAGGCGTTCGTACCGTAACTTCCAATGCAATCAATGTATATGACATTCTGAAGTATGACAACCTTGTCATCACCAAGGATGCGGTAGCTAAGATCGAGGAGGTGTACGCATAATGGCAGACTTAAAATACTATGACGTAATTCTCAAGCCTATCTTGACAGAGAAAAGCATGAATACCATGGCTGAGAAGAAGTACGCATTTTACGTAAATCCGGATGCTACAAAGAATCAGATTAAAGATGCTGTTGAGAAGATGTTCGCAGGTGCAAAGGTTGCAAGCGTAAACACCATGAACCTGGAAGGAAAGAACCGCAGACGCGGAATGACCTCCGGTAAGACAGCAGCAAAGAAGAAAGCAATTGTTCAGTTGACAGCAGACAGTGCAGACATCGAGCTCTTCACAGGTCTCTAAAATTCGATGAACGAAAGGAGTTAACAAAATGGGAATTAAGAAATTTTCTCCATATACACCTTCGAGAAGAAATATGACATGCTCCGATTTCAGCGAGATTACATGTTCCACACCTGAGAAGTCTCTGTGTGTTTCTCTTAAGAAGACCGCTGGTCGTAACAACCAGGGTAAGATCACAGTAAGACATATCGGTGGCGGCTCCAGAAGACTGTATAGAGTTATTGATTTCAAGAGAAAGAAGGACAACGTACCGGCAACCGTTAAGACGATTGAGTACGATCCGAACAGAACCGCAAATATCGCCTTGATCTGCTACGCAGACGGCGAGAAAGCATATATCCTTGCACCTCTCGGCCTCAAGGTAGGCATGAAGGTCATGAACGGTGAGAATGCCGAAATTCGTATCGGTAACTGCCTCCCGCTTCAGAACATCCCGATCGGTACTATGGTTCACAACGTTGAGCTGTATCCGGGAAAGGGTGGACAGCTTGTTCGTTCCGCCGGCAACAGCGCACAGCTGATGGCGAAGGAAGGTAAGTATGCAACACTTCGTCTTCCGTCCGGTGAAATGAGAATGGTTCCGATTATCTGCCGCGCAACCGTTGGTCAGATCGGAAACATTGACCATGAGCTTATCAATATCGGTAAGGCTGGTCGTACACGTCATATGGGTACTCGTCCTACAGTTCGTGGTTCCGTAATGAACCCGAATGACCATCCTCACGGTGGTGGAGAAGGTAAGTGTAGCATCGGTCGTCCCGGTCCTTGCACTCCTTGGGGTAAGCCTGCACTCGGTCTGAAGACCAGAGCTAAGAATAAGGCTTCCAACAAGCTCATCATCCGTAGAAAAGATGGCAGCACGATTAAGAATAAGTAGGAGGTAAACCATAATGGCACGTTCTTTGAAGAAGGGACCTTTCGCAGATCAGTATTTGCTTGATAAGGTTAATGAAATGAATGAAAAGGGCGACAAGAGTGTTCTGAAGACATGGTCTCGTCGTTCCACGATTTTCCCGTCCTTTGTAGGCCACACGATTGCCGTATACGATGGAAGAAAGCATGTTCCGGTATACGTAACAGAAGATATGGTTGGCCACAAGCTTGGTGAATTCGTAGCTACAAGAACCTTCCGTGGACACGGTAAGGATGAGAAGAAGACCAGATAATTCTGGTCATGACAAATAATGCATGTTCGTTGTGCAGGAAGAATAAATAACGGAGAACCGTTAATTTGAAAGGAGGAACATCCCATGGCTAAAGGACATAGATCCCAAATCAAGAAGGCAAGAAATGAGAATTCCGATAAGAGACCTTCTGCGAAGTTGTCTTTCGCAAGAGTCTCCGTTCAGAAAGCATGTTTCGTTCTTGATGCAATCAGAGGCAAGGATGTACAGACAGCATTAGGTATTTTGGCATATAATCCCAGATATGCTTCCACAGTTATTGAAAAGTTACTCAAATCGGCAATTGCAAATGCCGAGAACAACAACGGTATGGATGTGAATAAGCTTTACGTCGTAGAGTGCTACGCAAACTGCGCACCTACATTGAAGAGAATTCAGCCCAGATCTCAGGGTCGTGCTTACAGAATCCTGAAGAGAATGAGCCATATTACCGTAGTACTTGATGAGAAATAAGGAGGTATCGCATGGGACAGAAAGTAAATCCGCATGGATTAAGAGTCGGTGTTATCAGTGACTGGGACTCCAAGTGGTATGCAGAGGCTGACTTTGCAGACTGCCTTGTAGAAGACTACAAGATTCGTGAGTTCCTGAAGAAAAAGTTATACAGTGCATCGGTTTCCAAGATTGATATCGAGCGTACTACAGATAAGATTAAGGTTTCCGTATATACCGCTAAGCCCGGTCTTGTAATCGGTAAGGGTGGCGCTGAAATCGAGAAGCTGAAGGCTGAAGTACAGAAGTACACAACCAAGAAGCTGAACCTTGAAATCAAGGAAATCAAGAGACCTGACAGCAATGCACAGCTTGTTGCAGAGAACATTGCAGCACAGCTTGAGAATCGAGTAAGCTTCCGTAGAGCAATGAAGTCCACAATGTCCAGAACCATGAAGAGTGGTGTTAAGGGTGTTAAGACTTGTTGCGCAGGTCGTCTCGGTGGTGCCGATATGGCACGTGTTGAGTTCTACAGTGAGGGAACTATCCCGTTGCAGACTCTTCGCGCAGACATTGACTATGGTTTCGCAGAAGCAAATACAACTTATGGCAAAGTCGGTGTTAAAGTTTGGATTTATCACGGCGAAGTACTCCCCACAAAGGGAAAAAAGGAAGGGAGCGATAAATAATGTTAATGCCTAAGAGAGTGAAACGGCGTAAGCAGTTTCGTGGAAGTATGAGAGGTAAGGCTTTAAGAGGCAACACTATTTCGAATGGTGAATATGGCATTGTTTCTACCGAACCTTGCTGGATTAAATCAAATCAGATTGAAGCAGCCCGTATCGCAATGACACGTTACATCAAGCGTGGCGGTCAGGTATGGATTAAGATTTTCCCGGATAAGCCTGTAACAGCAAAGCCTGCTGAAACCCGTATGGGTTCCGGTAAGGGTTCCGTTGAGTACTGGGTAGCAGTTGTTAAGCCCGGACGTGTTTTGTTCGAAATCTCCGGCGTAACAGAGGAAATTGCTAAGGAGGCTCTCCGCCTTGCAACTTACAAGTTGCCTTGCAAGTGCAAGATTGTTTCTCGTGAAGACATTGAAGGAGGTAACGGCAGTGAAAAGTAAGTTATTTCTCGACGGTTTGAAAGCAAAGTCAATTGCTGAACTGAACAGTGATCTGGTTGCTGCCAAGAAGGAGCTCTTTAACTTAAGATTCCAGAATGCAACAAACCAGTTGGACAATACAAGTAGAATTAAAGAGGTTAGAAAGAACATCGCCAGAATCCAGACGGTCATCAACAGCATGGAGACCGAGAAGGAAACGGCAAACAACTAATCCTGATACTTGGAAAGGAGAATTCACGTGGAAAGAAATCTAAGAAAAGTACGTACCGGCAAGGTCGTAAGTGATAAGATGGATAAGACCATTGTTGTTGCAGTTGTTGATAACGTTAAGCATCCTCTTTACAACAAGATTGTCAAGAGAACCTACAAGCTTAAGGCTCATGATGAGAACAATGAGTGCAAGATCGGTGATCGTGTTAAAGTTATGGAGACAAGACCGCTCTCTAAGGATAAGAGATGGCGTCTTGTAGAAATCGTAGAAAAGGCTAAGTAATTCGGGTTAGCGTTGATTCGTAGAATTACTATGAAAGGAGTTATGCACTATGATACAAACAGAAACCAGACTCAAGGTTGCTGATAATACCGGTGCGAAGGAGCTTCTTTGCATCCGTGTTATGGGCGGTTCTGTAAGAAGATATGCCGGTATCGGTGATATCATCGTTGCTTCCGTAAAGGACGCTACCCCGGGTGGTGTTGTTAAGAAGGGCGATGTTGTAAAGGCAGTCGTTGTTCGTACTGTAAAGAGCATTCGTCGTAAGGACGGTTCTTATATTCGTTTTGATGAGAACGCAGCTGTAATTATTAAAGACGATTTGAATCCCAGAGGTACTCGTATCTTTGGACCGGTTGCAAGAGAGTTGAGAGACAAGAAGTTCATGAAGATTGTTTCTTTGGCACCGGAAGTATTATAAGGAGGTGTCAATATGGCAACTACTAAGATTAAGAAGGGCGACACGGTACAGATTATTACCGGTAAATCCAAAGGAGAGTCCGGCAAGGTTCTCCGTGTAGAAGACGGTAAAGTTCTGATTGAAGGTTGCAAGATGGTTAAGAAACACCAGAAGGCAACACAGGCAAATCCCAAGGGTGGCATTGAGAATAAGGAAGCAATGATCGATGTTTCCAACGTAGTGCTCCTCGTAAACGGAAAGCCTACGAAGGTCGGTTTTAAGACGGTAGAGGACAGCAAGAGCAAGAGCGGAACCAGAAAGGTTCGTTTTGCAAAGTCCACCGGAGAAGTTATCGACTAATTCTAAGAGAGGAGGTCTATTACGTTGACTAGATTAAAAGAAACCTATTTGAACGAGATTAAGGATGAAATGCAGAAGAAGTTCGGATACAAGAACGTTATGCAGATTCCGAAGCTCGATAAGATTGTTATCAACATGGGTGTTGGCGAAGCAAAGGAAAATGCAAAAGCATTGGAATCTGCTTTAAAGGACCTTGAGACCATTTCCGGTCAGAAGCCCATTGTTACAAAGGCTAAGAAGTCCGTTGCAAACTTTAAGATCAGAGAGGGTCTTGCAATCGGATGCAAGGTTACCCTTCGTGGTGACAAGATGTATGAGTTCGCTGATCGTCTGATTAACCTGGCCCTGCCTCGTGTACGTGACTTCCATGGTGTTAACCCGAACGCATTTGACGGACGTGGAAATTATGCTCTTGGTGTTAAGGAGCAGCTGATTTTCCCTGAAATCGAGTACGATAAGGTTGATAAGGTTCGCGGTATGGATGTTATTTTCGTAACAACCGCAAATACCGATGAAGAAGCTCGTGAACTGTTAAGACTGTTTGGCATGCCTTTTGCCAAGTAATTAGGGAGGTAAATCATGGCTAAATTATCAATGAAGCTTAAGCAGCAGCGCACTCCGAAGTTTTCTACCAGAGCTTATACTCGTTGCAGAATTTGCGGACGTCCGCACTCTGTATTGAAAAAGTACGGCATTTGCCGTGTTTGCTTCCGTGAGTTGGCATATAAGGGTCAGATTCCGGGTGTAAAGAAGGCAAGCTGGTAAGCTGCTACGGTGCAGAGAATGCACGATGAAAATAGGAGGTAAAATCAAATGACTATGAGCGATCCGATTGCAGATATGCTTACGAGAATCCGTAATGCAAATACTGCAAAGCATGATACTGTAGATGTTCCTGCTTCCAAGATTAAGGTAGCAATTGCTGACATCCTTGTAAAGGAAGGTTTCATTTCCGGTTATAAGATGGTTGAGGTTGGCAACTTCCAGGACATCCAGATTACACTCAAGTATGGCAAGGACAAGAATGTTAAGGCTATTACCGGTTTGAAGAGAATCAGTAAGCCCGGTCTTCGTGTTTATGCAAACAAAGAAGATCTTCCTCGTGTTCTTGGTGGACTTGGTATTGCAATTATTTCTACAAACAAAGGAATCATTACGGATAAAGAAGCACGTCAGCTGAATGTCGGCGGTGAAGTGCTTGCTTATATCTGGTAATCAGAATAAGGAGGTACGGGCATGTCACGTATAGGTAAAATGCCAATCGCTATTCCGGCCGGTGTAACGGTGGAAGTAGCAGAAAATAATAAAGTGACTGTTAAGGGACCGAAGGGTACCCTTGAGAGAGTACTTGCTCCCGAACTCATAATTAAAGTTGAGGCCGGACAGGTAATTGTTGAAAGACCGAACGAATTGAAGAGAATTAAGTCTCTCCACGGTCTTACCAGAACCTTGATCAATAACATGGTCGTAGGTGTTACAAACGGTTATGAGAAAGTTCTTGAAGTAAACGGTGTCGGCTATCGTGCTGCAAAGCAGGGTAAGACCCTGACCCTGACTCTCGGATATTCTCATCCGGTTATCATGGAAGATCCCGAAGGTATCGAGACTGTTCTGGAAGGACAGGAGAAGATTACCGTTAAGGGTATCGACAAAGAAAAAGTTGGACAGTACGCTGCTGAAATCAGAGACAAGAGAAGACCTGAACCTTACAAGGGCAAGGGTATTAAGTATGCTGATGAAGTTATCAGACGTAAGGTCGGCAAGACTGGTAAGAAGTAGAAAGGAGAATAAAAAATGGTTAGTAAAGAATGTAGATCAGAAATTCGTGCTAAGAAGCACATGAAGATTCGTAATCGTTTCTCCGGTACTGCTGAAAGACCCAGACTGGCTGTTTTCCGTAGTAATAATCATATGTATTGTCAGATTATCGATGACGTAGCAGGCAACACCCTGGTAGCAGCATCCACCCTTGATAAGGATGTTAAGGCACAGCTTGAGAAGACGAATGATGTCGAAGCTGCAAAGTACCTTGGAGGCGTAATTGCCAAGAAGGCTTTGGATAAGGGTATTGATACTGTTGTCTTTGATAGAGGCGGTTTCATATATGCAGGCAAGATTCAGGCATTGGCAGATGCAGCTCGCGAAGCTGGTCTGAACTTTTAGTCAAGGAGGAAAGATATGAAACGTACAATCATTGATGCTAATGTAGAAGTTGAAGATAAAGTAGTTGCGATTAAGCGTGTAACCAAGGTTGTTAAGGGTGGTCGTACAATGCGTATCAGTGCACTTGTTGTCGTTGGTGACAAGAAGGGTCACGTAGGCGTAGGCCTCGGCAAGGCAGCTGAAGTTCCGGAAGCTATTCGCAAGGCTAAGGAAGATGCTATGAAGAACATGGTATCTCTTCCGATTGATGAAAACGGTTCCATTCCTCATGACTTCGTAGGAAAGTACGGCAGCTCCGAAATCCTTCTGAAGAGAGCTTCCGAAGGTACCGGTATTATCGCTGGTGGTCCTGCACGTATCGTTCTTGACCTCGCAGGATACAAGAATATTCGTACCAAGTCTCTTGGTTCCAACAACAAGCGCAACGTTGTTCTTGCAACGCTCGCAGGTCTTTGCGAACTGAAGACTCCCGAGCAGGTAGCTCAACTTCGCGGTATTTCCGTAAGTGATTTATAGGAGGTAGCGAAATGGCAGAAATTAAAGTTACATTGGTAAAATCTACTATCGGTGCAATTCCGAAGCATAAGAAAACAGTTGCAGCTCTCGGCCTTGGTAAGCCGGGCAGCAGCAACATCCTTCCTGACAATGCTTCAACGAAGGGTATGATTGCTCAGGTTAAGCATTTGGTTAAGGTTGAAGAAATCTAATTTTAAGGAGGTGCACACGATGAATTTGGCAGAGTTAAAGCCGGCTGACGGCTCTAAACAGAGCGCAAATTTCAGAAGAGGACGTGGACACGGTTCGGGAAACGGCAAGACTGCCGGTAAGGGCCATAAGGGTCAGAAGGCTCGTTCAGGAGCTCCGAGAATCGGTTTTGAAGGTGGTCAGATGCCTTTGTACCGTCGTCTTCCGAAGAGAGGCTTCAAGAATTTTAACTCCAAGACAATCATTTCGATTAACGTTTCCATGTTGAATCGTTTTGAGGATGGCGCTGAGGTTACCATTGAGTCTCTTATGGAGAACGGTTTGGTAAGCAATCCCAAAGATGGTGTCAAGATTCTTGGCAATGGCGAACTTACTAAGAAATTGAATGTTAAGGCAAATGCTTTCAGCGCATCTGCTATTGAGAAGATTCAGGCTCTTGGTGGAAGTGCTGAGGTGATCTGAGATGTTTCAAACAGTCATCAACGCATTTAAGATTAAGGATATCAGAAAGAGACTTCTCTTTACGTTTATTTGTCTGATAGTTGTAAGATTGGGATCGCAGATTCCGACTCCCGGTTTGGATCATGCCAGAGTGGCAGAGCAGATGAAGTATTTTATGGAATCTCTCGGCGCACTTTCCATGTTTACCGGCGGATCTCTTGAGAATGTATCCATTTTTGCATTGGGTATTTCTCCTTATATTACCGCATCCATTATTATGCAGCTGTTGACAATTGCAATTCCGAGGCTGGCAGAGATGCAGAAGGACGGAGAAACAGGTCGGAAGAAGATTTCTCAGATTTCCCGTTTCGTTACAGTAGGTCTTGCTGTAATCGAAGGTACCGCAATGACAATCAACTTCAGCAACAGTGGTCTTATCGAAGGAAATGCATTCATTTCCGGTGTGTTGGTTGTTGCAGCATTAACTGCGGGTTCTGCGTTCTTGATGTGGCTTGGTGAGAATATCACCGAATACGGAATCGGTAATGGTATTTCCATTATCCTCCTCATTAATATTGTTGCAGGTCTTCCGGCATCCTTCAGAATGCTGTACGAGACGTTTGTATCCAATAAGAAACTTCCGGTTGCAATTTTGGTATCTCTTGCAATTATTGCAATTGTACTTGTAACTTTGGTACTGGTTATTCTTTTGCAGGATGCTGAGCGCAAGATTGCGGTTCAGTACTCCAAGAAAATGCAGGGTAACAGATTGGTTGGCGGAAACAGTTCCAACATCCCGATCAAGGTAAATACCGCAGGTGTTATGCCGGTTATCTTCTCCATTTCGATTTTCCAGTTTCCGATTGTTATTTGTGCATTCTTTGGAATTCGCGGAGATAACAGTGCATCTGCTTCCTTTGGACAGAAGCTCCTTTACGGATGCCAGACAAATCACTGGTTTAATTTTACCAAGAAAGATTTCATCTATACCATAGGCGTTTTGATTTACATTGCGCTGAATATTGTTTTCGCATACTTCTACACGAACATTACGTTCAACCCTGTAGAAATTGCAAACAATATGAAGAAAGACGGTGGCTTTATCCCGGGTATTCGTCCCGGTAAGCCGACAACCGATTATCTTGAAAAGGTACTTGATTATATCATCTTGATTGGTGCAGTCGGACTTACGATTGTAGCATTGATTCCGATTTTCTTTACCGGATTCTTCGGTATTCAGTTGGGATTCGGCGGAACTTCCCTGATCATTATTGTCGGTGTTGTTCTGGAAACAATCAAGCAGGTTGAATCTATGATGTTGGTACGTCGTTACAAGGGATTCCTGAACGACTAATCGAAGAATTTATATCGGGGCGGATCACTTGTTGTTCCGCCTCGTTTCATAAGGAGACTATCATGAAAATTGTTATGTTGGGTGCACCGGGTGCCGGAAAAGGTACTCAGGCGAAAATGATTGCTGCAAAGTACGGTATTCCGCACATTTCCACAGGCGATATTTTCCGTGCCAATATTAAGAACGGAACCGAGCTTGGTGAGAAAGCAAAGAAATATATGGATCAGGGACTTTTGGTTCCGGATGAGTTGACTCTGGAATTGATTATGGACCGTTTCGCACAGGACGATTGCAAGAACGGCTATGTTTTGGACGGTTTCCCGCGTACCATTGCTCAGGCAGAGGCGCTGACCGAAAGTCTGAAGGCAAAGGGAGATGCGCTGGATTTCGCAATTGATGTGGATGTTCCGGATGAGAATATCGTAAAGCGTATGGGCGGAAGACGCGCCTGTGTTGCTTGCGGCGGAACGTATCACATTTTGTACAATCCGCCTATGAAGCAGGGCATTTGCGATCTGTGCGGCGGAGAGTTGAGCATCCGTAAGGATGATCTTCCGGAAACCGTATTGAAGAGACTGGCAGTATATCATGAGCAGACTCAGCCGTTGATTGACTATTATACCAGGGAAGGTATCCTGAAGTCGGTTGACGGAACACAGGATGTCAATGATGTGTTTGCGAGCATTGTTGCTCTGTTTAAATAATCCGGAGGAAGTTCGGTATGGCAGTTACGATTAAATCCAAAAGTGAAATCGAAAAAATGCGTGAAGCGGGACGGCTCCTGGCACTGGTTCATGAAGAACTGGCCAAACATGTGAAGCCCGGTATTTCCACATGGGAACTGAATAAAATCGGAGAAGACAAGATTCGCAGCTTTGGCTGCATTCCGTCGTTCCTGAATTATGAAGGATATCCGGCATCTGTTTGCATTTCGGTCAATGACCGTGTCGTTCACGGAATTCCCAGTAAGAAGGAATTTCTGAAAGAGGGCGATATTGTCAGCCTGGATGCGGGTCTGATTTATCAGGGGTATCAGTCCGATGCGGCAAGAACCTGGGCCGTCGGCGAAATTTCGCCGAAAGCACGGGAACTGGTTGAGGTTACGGAACAGAGCTTTTTTGAGGGAATCAAATACGCCAAAGCCGGAAATCATTTGTTTGATATTTCGGCGGCAATCGAGGATTATGTCGTTGCACACGGATTTTCCTGTGTCCGCGATCTGGTAGGTCACGGAATCGGAACCGAAATGCACGAGGATCCGCAGATTCCGAATTTCCGTCAGCACAGACGCGGAATGAAGCTTCAGGCCGGAATGACGCTGGCCATCGAGCCGATGGTAAACATGGGCGGTTATGAGGTTTGTGTTCTGGATGATGAATGGACGGTTGTAACGGAGGACGGAAGTCTTGCGTCGCATTATGAGAATACCATTCTGATTACCGACGGCGAGCCGGAGATTCTTTCCCTGATTAAATAACGATGTGCGGTGAAACAATTTTTTTTTCAATTTCTTGTTTTACCGAAAAAACCGTGATATAATAAGCGCGAAAAGGAAATGTCGGCGTTTGCCGAACGTTCGGAGAACCGGACGGAAGTTGATTTAATGGAGGATACGTATGTCGAAATCGGATGTTCTTGAAATGGAAGGAACCGTTTTGGAAAAGCTGCCGAATGCCATGTTCAATGTTGAATTGGAGAATGGAATGAAGGTACTTGCTCATATCAGCGGAAAACTTCGGATGAATTACATCAAGATTGTTCCCGGAGACAAGGTTACGTTGGAACTTTCCCCGTATGACCTGACAAAGGGAAGAATCATTTGGCGTGACAAATAATCAGAACAGAATTCAAAAGGTACTTTCCGAAAGAGGTGAGTGCCTTTTTCTTTGTAACGAAAGAATAAAGAAGGAAGAAATGCTATGGTGACGAATGAAGAATAGAGTATTAAAGACAGCGGAAGGCTTATTGTGGGTACTGATGTTGCTGAATCCGATTGCGTTTGTTGCGATCGCCATACGAGTATTACAGAAACCTTCAACGGCTTCGGTATCGAGCGTCGGAACGGTGGATGTTATTCTTCTTTTCTTCGTGATTTTGGTGATTACGGAAGCAGTGCTGTTGGTAATATGGTTATGTATTCGAAAATGATGAAAAAAATAGCAGCATTTATTCGATAAGAGAGTAACTGAAACGGAAACAGGCTTTTGCATTACTGCAAAAGTCTGTTTTTTTCCTAGTGCGCCTAGCGGCGCACGTTTCTAACGGGTTAAAGTCCCGAATCCGCCCGGTAGTGGGAAGGATATAGCCGAAGGCAAGGGTGTCGAGGGCGACCTCGTATACCGAACGGTACGTACGGTGCTGTGAGAGAACGGCGGTTAGTCACCGCCTCCTACTCGATTAAGAAAGCAAAATTATCGAAAAACCCGGAAAACACTGAAAAATCGCGAAAATATTTGAAAATTGGGACTTGCAATTTGAAAAATACATTGCTATAATGTTAAACGGACTTTTTTGGAGAAAGGAGCGATAAAATAATGAAAGTTAGATCTTCTGTAAAGCCCATTTGCGAAAAATGCAAAATCATCAAAAGAAAAGGGAACATCATGGTTATTTGTGAGAACCCGAGACACAAACAGAGACAAGGCTGATAATCAACAATACTTGATTTGTTTCCAGTGAGTATTGTTGCTACTCATATAGAAACAGCACTTGCTTTTTGTGTTACAATCGTTGCCATTGAAAAATGGTGACCCCGTCGTTCCGAAAGGACGACATCAAATTGTGATAGTGTGGGCGAAGAGTGCCATGAAAGGAAAGGCAACTTTGCTTTAGCAACAGGTTCTTTATGTTGCTTTCGGTTCCGAAGTAATCGGGCTGTCACATTTTAAAGCGGCTGAGCCGGATCATTACCGGCAAAGGAACTATTTTGTTCCCTGGGCATTTGCCCGAAAAATTTTTGATTTATGGAGGTTAAAGTACATGGCTCGTATCAGTGGTGTTGACTTACCGAGAGAGAAACGTGTCGAAATTGGACTTACATACATCTACGGTATTGGTAGAGTAAGCTCCAACAACATTCTTGCCAAAGCTGAAGTAAATCCGGACACTCGCGTTCGTGATTTGACTGATGATGAGGTAAAGAGAATTGCTGCCGTTATTGATGAAGAATATACGGTAGAGGGTGATTTAAGAAGAGATACTGCCCTTAACATCAAGAAACTTCAGGAAATCGGATGCTATCGTGGTATCCGTCACAGAAAGGGTCTCCCTGTTCGCGGTCAGAAGACCAAGACAAACGCAAGAACCCGTAAGGGACCGAAGCGTACTGTTGCTAACAAGAAGAAGTAATGTATCCTTTATCAATTATTAAGAGAATCTTATAGGAGGTTTCGTGATGGCTAAGAAATTAGTAGCAACGAAAAAGGGAGCTAAGAAGCGTGTCAAGAAGAATATCGACCATGGTCAGGCACATATTCAGTCTTCCTTTAACAATACAATCGTTACCCTGACAGATGCTGAGGGTAATACAATTTCATGGGCAAGTGCAGGTGGTCTTGGATTCCGTGGTTCCAGAAAGTCCACTCCTTACGCAGCACAGATGGCTGCAGAAACAGCTGCAAAGGCAGCAGTAATTCACGGTTTGAAGTCCGTTGACGTTATGGTTAAGGGACCCGGTACCGGTAGAGAAGCTGCAATTCGTGCCCTTCAGGCATGTGGTATCAACGTAACAAGTATCAAAGACGTAACTCCGGTTCCGCACAATGGTTGCAGACCGCCTAAGCGTCGTAGAGTCTAATTAGGAGGATAAGATATTATGGCTAGAGAAATGGGTCCTGTTTTAAAGAGATGCAGATCGCTTGGTATCGAACCTACCGTGTTAGGCATTGATAAGAAGTCCAATCGTACCAGTGCAAGAGCCGGCAAGAAGGTTAGTGAATATGGTATGCAGCTTCGTGAGAAGCAGAAGGCTAAGTTCATCTATGGTGTACTGGAAAAGCCTTTCCGCAATGATTTTGAGAAAGCAAAGAAGATGAAGCTCGGTACAACCGGTGAGAACCTTATGATTCTCCTGGAGACCAGATTGGATAACATCATTTTCCGTCTTGGTTTTGCAAGAACCAGAGTTGAGGCAAGACAGATCGTCGATCACAAGCACATCCTTGTTAACGGCAAGTGTGTAAATATTCCTTCTTATACTGTAAAGCCCGGCGATGTTATCGCTGTTTCCGAGAAGGCTAAGAACAAGGCTGATCAGAGATTTAAGGACATTCTTGAGTCCACCAACGGCCGTATGGTTCCTGCCTGGTTGGAAGCTGATGCTGAGAAGTTGACCGGTACCGTTAAGGAATATCCGACCAGAGATCAGATCGATGTTCCGGTTAACGAAGTGCTTATCGTCGAGTTGTACTCCAAGTAAAAGTAAAGGCAGGCATTTTGACACCGAGAAGGAGGGTCGCACATGTTTGATTTTGAGAAACCGGGAATTACGATTGCCGAAATTTCCGATGATAAAAAATATGGACGTTTTGTCGTAGAACCTTTGGAAAGAGGCTACGGTACGACTTTGGGTAATTCTCTTCGCAGAATTATGCTTTCTTCCTTGCCGGGTGCTGCTGTCAGTCAGGTAAAGATTGACGGTGTTGTTCATGAATTGAGTACTGTTCCGGGTGTCATGGAAGATGTTCCGGAAATCATCATGAACATTAAGAGCCTTGCAATTAAGGATAGCAGCGAGTCTGAAGAACCCAAGAAGGCTTATATTGAGTTCAACGGCGAAGGTGTTGTTACCGCAGCAGACATTCATGTGGATTCCGATATCGAGATTCTGAATAAGGATCAGGTTATCGCAACACTGAATGGTGGTGCTGACAGCAAGCTGTATATGGAATTGACGATTACAAAGGGCAGAGGTTATGTAAGTTCTGACAGAAACAAGAACGATGATATGCCGATTGGCGTTATCGCTGTTGATTCCATTTATACACCTGTTGAGCGTGTAAACCTTACTGTTACCAATACCCGTGTCGGACAGATGACTGACTACGATAAGTTGATTCTTGACATTTATACAAACGGAACGCTGGCTCCGGACGATGCTGTAAGTCTTGCAGCAAAAGTTTTGAGCGAGCATCTGAATACATTTATTGATTTGTCTGAAAGCGCACAGAGAGCAGAAATCATGGCTGAGCCCGTCAATAACGAGCATGACCGTGTTCTGGAGATGAATATCGACGAGTTGGAACTGTCCGTTCGTTCCTTCAACTGCTTGAAGAGAGCCGGAATCAATACTGTAGAAGAGTTAACCAATAAGACCGCTGAGGATATGATGAAGGTTCGGAACCTTGGAAAGAAATCTCTGGAAGAGGTTACACAGAAGCTTCACGAACTTGGTTTGGAATTTAAGTCTGCAGACGAGTAGGTAGATGCTGCTCGTATCGATTATACGAATAGCCGCAGCCATGCGGCAGAGTGGAGGTAATTATGGCAGGTTATAGAAAGCTTGGAAGAACTTCTAGCCAGAGAAAGGCTCTTTTGAGAAATCAGGTAACCAACCTTCTGTTTAACGGAAAGATGGTAACCACAGAGCAGAAAGCAAAGGAAGTTCAGAGCATCGCTGAAAAGTTTATTACCCTTGCTGTTAAGGAAATGAACAACTATGAAGAAGTAACCGTAACGGTTAAGGTTCCTCGTAAGGATAAAGACGGCAAGAGAGTTAAGGAAGAAGTTGTAGAAAACGGCAAGACCAAGAAGGTTACTGTTTTCGATGAAGTTGAGAAGACTATCAAGAAGGATAGCCCTTCCAGACTGAAGGCCAGAAGAGAAATGATGGCATACTTCTATCCGGTTAAGAAGTTCGACAAGGAAGAAAAGGGCAGAAAGGCTGTTAAGGATTTCGACCTTGTTAAGAGAATGTTTGAAGAAGTTGCACCGAAGTACAGTGCTCGCAAGGGTGGCTACACAAGAATCGTAAAGATTGGCCAGCGTAAGGGCGATGCAGCTATGGAAGTTCTTATTGAGCTTGTTTAATCATTTTGCATCTGATGAACAAAAGGCAGTGTAGTGAAGACTACGCTGCCTTTCTTACATTATCGGGAAGTTGTACGGCCGCAGGGAACGAAACGATTTGCCGAAGGAGCCCGTGACGATATTCGCAGGGACAGGCTGACGTGACGATATTTGCAGGGGCAGACGGACGTGACAGGTCATTTTCAAAGAAAGGAGCAGAACGATGTCTCAGATTAAAACAAATGATGTTGTCTATGAGTATGTGGAACGTGATGAAGACGGGAACGCATCCGACATCAAGAGGGCTTTGGACCATATCAGCCTGGATGTGGAAAAGGGACAGTTTATAGCGATTCTGGGCGCAAACGGGTCCGGAAAATCAACGCTGGCAAAACATATCAACGCGCTGCTTCTTCCGACCGAAGGAAATGTGCTTGTCTGCGATATGGATACCTCCAATGACGAGCTGCTTCCGGAAATCCGGAAACGTGCCGGGATGGTATTTCAAAATCCGGATAATCAGATTATTGCGACCGTGGTTGAAGAGGATGTCGGATTCGGACCGGAAAATCTGGGAGTTCCGACGGAAGAAATACAGAAGAGAGTGGACGAATGCCTGAAGGCAGTCCGCATGACGGAATATCGGGACAGCTCACCGAACCGGTTGAGCGGCGGACAGAAACAAAGGGTGGCTATAGCCGGAATTCTGGCAATGGAGCCGGAATGCATTTTGATGGATGAACCGACGGCCATGCTGGACCCGGGAGGACGTCGTGAGGTTATTGAAACGGCGAAGCGGCTGAATCGCGAAAAGAATATTACCGTGATTCTGATTACCCATTACATGGAGGAAGTAATCGACGCGGACCGAGTGATTGTGATGAATCACGGAAGGGTTGCAATGACAGGTACGCCGAAGGAGATATTTGCAAGAGTGGAGGAACTTCGGACACTTCGGCTGGAAGTTCCGCAGGTGACGGAATTGGCATTTGAACTGAGCCAAAACGGAATCGGAATGAAACCGGCGATTTTGACCGAAGATGAATTCATGGAAGAATTTGCCGAATCCGCAGAACGGCTTGAGGCTAATGCGAACACGGCGGCATCTGCACCGGAAGCCGATAAACGGGAAGCCGATAAACGGGCGCTGCTTTGTCTTAACAATGTGAGTTATGTTTACGGAGAGCATACGGCCTATGAAAAGAAGGCGTTACAGAATGTTTCGCTGGAGTTTCATGAGGGAGAATTTGTGGGCCTGATCGGTCACACGGGCTCCGGGAAATCAACGCTGATACAGCTTCTGAACGGGCTGGAACGGGCAACCTCGGGACAGGTAACGTATGACGGAACGGACATTTTCTCGAACGGATACAATCGAAAACAGCTGAGAAGTAATGTCGGATTGGTATTTCAGTATCCCGATTACCAGTTATTTGAAACAACGATAATGCTGGATGTCAGCTTCGGACCGAAAAACCTCGGACTGACGGAGGAAGAGATCAGGGAGCGTTCCGAATGGGCACTGGACCTGGTCGGAGTGGACCGAAGTCTGTGGGATTCCTCGCCGCTTGAACTGTCCGGCGGACAGAAGCGCAGAGTTGCGATTGCGGGGGTGCTTGCCATGAAACCGAAGGTGCTGATTTTGGATGAGCCGACGGCGGGCCTGGACCCGAAGGGCCGGGATGAGATTTTGGAGGAAATCAGTAAAATTCACAGAGAAACCGGAATGACGGTCATTTTGGTCTCTCACAGAATGGAAGATGTGGCACGATTTGCCAATCGGCTGATTGTGATAAATGATGGTACGGTTGCATTTGATGCGACACCGCGAGAGGTTTTCCGCAAGGAATCGGAATTGACGAAAATGGGACTGGAAATACCGGAAGTGACCCGACTGATGCATCAGCTTGCAGCAAAGGGATTTACGGCACCGACAGATGCCATAACGGTGGAGGAAGCCGTGCAAAGTCTTACCGCACTGTACGGTGCAAGCAGGTAGCGTCGCGGCCTCCGCTGCAGAAACCCGGAAAGACGGCGGAGCAAAATAAGCCACGGCCTACGCGGCAGAAACCCGGAAAGACGGCGGAGCAAAATAAACCACGGCCTACACGGCAGAAAACCGGAAAGACGGCGGAGCAAAATAAACCGCACCGAAACAAAAGGTGCCGCTCGATACGGGATGCGAAAAACAGGCAACGAAAAATGATACGAAAGGAGGCAGGAGCATGTTTCGGGATATCACAATAGGACAATATTATCCGGTTGATTCCGTGATTCACAGACTGGATCCGCGAACCAAAATCGCCGGAACGCTGGTATATATCATCAGTTTGTTCCTGTTTCATTCATTTTTAGGCTTTGTTGCCGCAGTGACAGCTTTCCTGGGCGTTGTGATTTTGTCCAAAGTGCCGTTGCGATATATTGTAAAAGGTCTCAAACCGATTGTCATCGTGTTGCTGTTCACCGTACTGTGCAACATTTTCCTGACGAGCGGAACGGAACTGTTTCGGTGGCATTTTATTTCCGTGACCAAAGAAGGTCTGTATCGGGGCGGGTTCATGGGACTGCGGCTGATTTTGCTGATTTTGGGCAGTTCCATGATGACATATACAACAACGCCGAATCAGCTGACGGATGGGCTGGAACGGGCCTTGGCACCGTTAAAATGGATACATGTGCCGGTACATGAAATGGCTATGATGATGTCCATTGCACTGCGATTTATTCCGATTCTGGTGGAGGAAACCGACCGAATTCGAAAAGCGCAGATGGCAAGAGGCGCGGATATGGAGAGCGGCGGGTTAATACGACGTGCAAAAGCATTGGTCCCGATTTTCATTCCGCTGCTTGTTTCTGCATTCCGAAGAGCATTTGACCTGGCGATGGCGATGGAGGCAAGGTGCTATCACGGAGACAAGGGACGAACCAAAATGCATCCGTTGCGGTATCATTTTCGAGATGTAATCGGATGGTTATATCTGATTGTGTATGTGGCAATTGTATTTGTGATGAGAATCCTGTGGGATGTGTAAGGAGACGCGATGAAGAAGATTCTGCTTACGGTGGCGTATGACGGAACCGAGTATTCCGGATGGCAAATTCAGCCAAATGCCAAAACCGTGGAGGGCACTCTGCGGGCTGCAATAGAAAAACTGACCGGAACCGTGCCGGAAACAATCGGTGGCAGCAGAACCGATGCAGGCGTTCATGCGCTGGGCAATATCGTGACGTTTGAGACCGATTCCCCGATACCGCCGGAACGGTACAGCAGGGCTTTGAATTCCTTTCTGCCACAGGATATCAGGGTGCTTCATTCCTGTGAGAAGGAAATGGATTTTCATCCGCTGAGGGTTCCGCACAAAAAGCGGTATGAATACCGTATTTCTGAGGGAGAAGTGGTGAATCCGCTGCGTGTCCGGTTTGTTCATCATGTGTATGAAACTCTGTCTGTTGAGAACATGAACCGCGCAGCCGCGTTGTTTGCCGGAGAACATGATTTCAGCTCGTTTTGCAGTGCGGGAGCTCAGGTGGAAAGCAAAATACGAACGGTAACGGCCTGCAATGTGTATCTTGAAAATGATGAAATTGTAATTGCGGTGGAAGGCAACGGTTTTTTGTACAATATGATTCGGATTCTGGCCGGGACCCTGATAGAAATCGGCCGGGGAGCCATGGCACCGGAGCAAATGAAGGAAATACTGGAAGCAAAAAATCGTTCGGCAGCAGGTCCGACGGCACCGCCTCAGGGGTTGACACTGATTTGGAATCGCTGCGTGGAAGAGTGATTTTTATAAAAAACAGCCGCTTGAACGCGTAAAATCATTTTGATAATAAAAAAATGCATGATAAATGAGAAAAACAAATAATATTTTTGTTGACAGAATGATTTGAGACAGTTATAATTCAACAGGTGACGCGAAAAGCGTAATTTGAAAACACAAGGAGGTAAATCCTATGAAGAGTTATATGGCAACTGCAGATGTAGAACGCAAGTGGTACGTTGTTGATGCAGAAGGTCAGACATTAGGTCGTCTTGCTTCTCAGGTAGCAATGGTGCTTCGTGGAAAGAACAAGCCGATTTTTACACCGCATATCGATACCGGTGATAATGTAATCGTTATCAATGCAAGCAAGATTAAGGTTACCGGAAAGAAACTTGATCAGAAGGTATACTTCAGTCATTCCGATTATCCGGGTGGAGTTCGCGAGACAAGTCTTCGTGAGCTTTTGGCTAAGAAGCCTGAGGATGTTATTACCTTTGCTGTAAAGGGGATGCTTCCCAAGGGACCTCTTGGACGTGATATGGCAGATAAGCTTCATGTATACGCAGGTGCTGAGCATCCTCATGCAGCTCAGAAACCGGAAGTATTGACATTCTAATTTATCAGAAAGGAGATTTACAATCATGGCAAAAACAGCTAAGACGAAGTTTTATGGTACCGGAAGACGTAAGAGCAGTGTTGCTAGAGTATATTTACTTCCTGGTAAGGGCAACATTACTATAAACAAGAGAGATATTGAAGAATATTTCGGTCTTGAGACATTGAAGACGATTGTTCGTCAGCCTCTTGCACTTGTTGAGAGTCTTGACAAATTTGATGCAATCGTTACTGTACGCGGCGGTGGTTTCTCCGGTCAGGCCGGTGCAATCCGTCACGGAATTGCAAGAGCACTTTGCAAGTCTGATTTGGAATTACGCCCGGCTCTTAAGAAAGCAGGTTTCCTGACAAGAGACGCACGTATGAAGGAAAGAAAGAAGTACGGCTTGAAGGCTGCACGTCGTGCACCTCAGTTCAGCAAGAGATAAGGATTGCACAACGTATTACGTCTTTGGACAATTCAATACGATTCATTACACCTCAGGACTTCGGTTCTGGGGTGTTTTTATGAAAAAGAAATTGCAAAACTGCAATCAAATATATTGACAATGCAATAACAAGAAGCTATAATACAAGATATAGGGAAGGAAAAAGAGGAGGACACAAAATGAGCTGGAAAGAAAAAGTAACAGAGCTGATGAAACAGAGAAACATAACGCAGAAGCAATTGTCTCAATTAAGCGGGATTACGGAGAGTTCTATTTCCAGATATCTTCATAGTGAGCAGAGACCTCGAATGGACATTGTGGTAAATGTTGCAAAGGCTTTACATGTTGAAACAGAGTATTTGCTTGATGACAGTGAAAGAGGCGAATCGGCATACTCATCAATAGCAACTGCGATTGCTCGTAAAGGTAATGAGTTGACTGCTGAAGAAAAGAATCAGCTTATCGCGTTGATTTTAGGAGCAAAAAAAGATGTATAGAACTGGTGAAATCTATGATGATATAAAGAAAACGATAATCGATATTTATATTGATTATGGTATATCCGGATTCCCTATTGATGAGAACTCTGTTTGTAGAAAGATGGGAGTAGCGTTGATTCCATACACCAATTATGGCAAGAAAGATAGAAAACTATTGCTAAAAAAATCACAACATGGTTTTTATGTTCCAGGAACAGCAGATAATTCTCCAACGATTTTTTACAATGATTTGTATGAGTCGAAAGGGGCGCAGAGGTTAACTGTTTTTCATGAATTAAAGCATTATGTACATGAAGACAGCGACGATGAAGATGATGATCTTGCTGATTTTTTTGCCAGATATTTTATGTGCCCAATACCGTACTTGCTTCTAAAAAAGATTGATACCCCAAACGAGATAGTATCGGTATTTGGAACAAGCCTTGAGGCGGCTTATAATGTGTATTCCAATCTTCTCAACCGAAGAAAGAAATACGGTTTGCTGTTAGTATATAAATAGTTCAAATTAAAATGCGATTTCTCCTAAAATATTGTATTATATCCAAAGAGGAGGAACTCATCATGCCACGTAAAAGTAAACAACACGACAAACAGTTTAAGCTGGATGCTGTTCAGTATGTTAATGAACATCCTGATCTAACCCAGACCGAATGTGCCAAGAACCTTGGCATCAGCATTACCACTCTTACCAGATGGTTATCTCAGTACAGAGAACATGAAGGTGACATTCCCGTAAGAGGATCCGGTAATTACGAATCCGATGAGCAAAAGGAAATAGCTCGTCTGAAACGTGAACTTCGTGATGCTCAAGATGCTCTCGATGTCTTAAAAAAAGCCAACGGCATTCTGGGAAAAGATTAACAGCTGCTATCTATACAGAAGTGGCTGCAAAGGCAGAGATTTCTAAAGTAACCGGGCGCCGCATCTCTGTCTCCGGAATGCTTAAATATTTAGGCGTTTCTCGTTCTGGTTATCGTGCTTTCCTTCAACATAAGCCGTCTGCTTCTCAGCAGAGAAAGAATGCTATAAAGGAGAAAATCAAAGATATCTATGATGACTCCAAGCAAAACTACGGTGCTCCCAAAATCACTCATGAGCTCCGTAAATCCGGTGAGGTTATCGCCGAACGCACAGTTGGCAAATATATGAAGGAAATGGGCATTCGTGCTCAATGGATCAAACCATGGACAACCACAACAAGAGACTCTGATTTCAGCAAAGAACTTCACAATGTTCTCAATGAACAGTTCAATCCCGACCGTCCTAATGCGGTTTGGTGCACTGATATCACTTATATCTGGACCCAGGACGGCTTTGTTTATCTGACAAGCATCATGGACCTTTATGCCCGTAAAATCATCGCCTGGACACTTTCTGAAACAATGGAAGTGTCCTGCGTAATTGATACAATTAATAAAGCCAAAGAAAGACGTAATACTGATCTTCCTTTAATCCTGCATAGTGACCGCGGTAGCCAGTATGTTTCAAAAGCATACCGTGCAGCCACTGAAAAATATCAGTTAAGCTATAGCTATCCCGGCTATCCTTACGATAACGCCTGCATCGAATCCTTCCATGCCCTTATTAAGCGTGAATGGCTTAACAGGTTTAGCATTATGAACTACCGCCAGGCTTATCGCCTTGTTTTCGAGTATATCGAAACATTTTATAACAC
>JAZLJJ010000013.1:0-4231 GCA_045597325.1 Lachnospiraceae bacterium | reverse complement strand
GCTTTGACCGTTACCGGAATACCGGTTTCTTTTGTGTACTCTTCCGCCAGGTTTTGCCATGCATCCAGGTTTTCTTCATCGCCTGTCAAATAAACCACCTTGCCGCATTCCGGGCTTTCCTGCATATCTACCGTAGCACCTCTTGTACTGCCGTAGATGGATTCATGCTCATTTACAAGCGGGTCATACATCGTAAAAGAATAACACGCCGGATTCAAACCATACTCAAAAGCATCATATGTTACTCGAAAAACGCCTTTCGGATGCTGAGCAGGAAACGCACCGGTATATTCTTTTATCAGATAATCATTATAGAGATACTGCTTATAGCTCTTCCACTTGCCCATGACGAAGCCTTCGTTTTCGCCGACTCCGCCGCCTTCAAAGCCTGTCGGACATGTGGTATCGATTTCTATCCCGGGATGTAGTTCCCGCATCTTAGCGACCTGTTCGGCCGGGACCGGGTCACCTCTGCCTAACCACAGCCGCTTTAGGTTCAGGTCATACAAAGGCGATATATCGCTCACATCGAAGCAGGTTCCCACATTCAGATGCTGCAGATTCGTGCACTTGGCCAAGGGAGATAAATCGGAAAGGTCCGTATTACCGGCTTCCAGATAATACAGCTTGGAACAATTGGAAATCGGTGTGAGATCATGCAGCGCCGTTATGGAAAGAATGGCAATTCTCAATTCCTTCAGTTCCGACAGGAAAGAAAAATCCGAAAGACGTTCATTATGCCCAAGGTCGAGGAACTTTAGTTTTGTACAGTATTTTAACACCTGAGCATCTTCATCATATATTTCGCCGCCCAAAGTTGGTTTGGAAGCAAGGATTTTTTCGACATTGGTTCTGACCGTATAGTCATAACCGAACCAGATTCTCCAAATTACTTCTATATTGGGAAACGCATCGCGAATGGCCGCCATAGCTTCATTCGAAACACCGCAGCTGTCCATATCCAAAACCGTGCAGTTTCTCATATAAGGCAGAATCCGCTTAACGGCCTCGCCCTCATCCGTCATCCCATAATGATTGAAATCCAATATGCGGTCATAAGTATTCAGTTCCTGTCCGCACAGAGTAAAGCCAAAACTGAATTTTGCATTCGGAGCTGCGGCATAAAGTCTGTCAAGATCACTCCAAGTCAATCCGTTGCTTTCATCACCTATTTCGACATAGGCCAGATACGGCATTTCGGAGAAAACCTCGCAGGCAGCATCCACATCATTAGGGGTAATGTTGTTCAAATCCAGCTTGCGATTGGCGGTTGAGAAGGACTTGCCGCAAAGAGACACGTCTCTCGCGACAAAAATAAAAGGAGTCTCCTCAACGGCCGGAGAATCCGATGATATGACGTCTGATGGTTCGGATGCTGCCGAATAATCGGATGTTGACGGTTCGACATGCTTCTGCGGAGAGGTGCAGAATACAACCATAGCAATCAGCACTAAAGATATTAAAATATACCGTAATTTTTTCATGGCTTCATTATAGTAAAGAAGGGTGGGAAAATCCACCCTTCTGATACTTTTTATCGAGATTACAGTGCGTTTGTCTTCAAAACGAGCTTTGAAAGATCGACGTACTCTGCCGTATCGGCAATAGATTCATCCGTCTCTTCCTCAAAGTCACGGTACATGGAAAGACCCGTACCGGCAGGAATGAGCTTTCCTATGATAACATTTTCTTTCAGACCTATCAGATGATCTTCCTTGCCCTTGATAGCAGCATCGGTAAGCACCTTCGTTGTCTCCTGGAAGGACGCAGCAGACATCCAGCTGTCGGTAGCAAGAGATGCCTTGGTTATTCCCTTCAGGAGCTGCGTATAGGTAGCCGGCGTCTGGTCTGCAGAGAGCTTTGCATTTGCTTCCTTCAAAGCGGAAAGATCAACCTCAGCGCCGGAGAGCAAATCGGTATCTCCCGATTCATCCACGCGAACCTTGCGCATCATCTGACGGACAATAACTTCGATGTGCTTGTCGTTGATATCAACGCCCTGCTGGCGGTAAACCTTCTGGACCTCGGAAGTGATGTAGGAACGAACACCCTGACGGCCGAATTCGTCGTCATCAATGCCTCTGATAGCCAGAACATCATGCGGATTCAATGCACCGGAAGTGAGTTCCTGGCCTTTATCGACATGGTCACCATTGTGTACCAATATTCCGGCGGAATGCGGAACCGTGTATACAACCGTCTCGTTCTCACCGGAACCGACAACGTTAATCGCATACATAACGCCTTTTTTAGCTTCCTCGATGGAGATGGTTCCGGAAATTTCAGACAAGATAGCCATCTTCTTGGGCTTTCGTGCTTCAAACAGTTCCTCAACTCTCGGAAGACCCTGTGTAATATCATCACCGGCAACACCACCGGTGTGGAACGTTCTCATCGTCAGCTGAGTACCGGGTTCACCGATTGACTGTGCTGCAATGACACCGACAGCCTCACCGGCATTGACCGGCATACCTGTTGCAAGGTTAATACCGTAGCACTTTGCACACACGCCAGTCTTGGCTTCACAGGTGAGAACCGAGCGAATATATACTCTGTTGATTCCGTGTGCTTCAAGAACAGCCGCATCTTGTGGCATAAGCATGTGATCTGTATCAAAGATAAGCTCGCCGGTTGTCGAATCCGTTATAGGAGCTGCAGGGAATCTGCCGTGTATAGCCGTTCCGAAATCTTCTACCATCTGGCCTCTGTCATAAACCGCAGATGCCCAGACACCTTCTGTCGTACCACAGTCTGGTACACGGATAATAACGTCCTGACAGACATCAACCATTCTTCTTGTCAGATAACCGGAGTCAGCCGTACGAAGTGCCGTATCCGCCATTCCTTTGCGAGCCCCTCGCGTGGAAATGAAGTATTCCAGAACGGAAAGGCCTTCACGGAAGTTCGATTTGATAGGAATTTCAATCGTTTTACCGGAGGTGTTTGCCATCAGTCCTCGCATACCTGCCAGCTGTCGGATCTGGTTCATGGAACCACGGGCACCGGAGTTAGCCATCATGTAGATAGGATTGTATTCATCCAGGCAGTTGGAAAGAGCATCCGTAACTTCCTTGGTTGTCTTTTCCCACTCGGATACAACGAGGCGGTATCTTTCATCGTCGGTAATAAAGCCGCGTTTGTACTGCTTTTCAATCTTGACGACTTCTTCCTCGGTTTCGGCAATCATAAGCTTCTTGGTATCGGGCACTGTCATATCGGCAACGGATATCGTGATGGCGCCTTTTGTTGAGTACTTGTAGCCCATCGCCTTTATGGAGTCAAGCACCTCGGCGGATATGGTAAATCCGTGCTGCTTTATGCAGCGGTCAATAATGTTGCCAAGCTGCTTTTTGCCAACCTGGAAGGAAATCTCCTGGTCAAACATGGTATCCGGATTGGTTCTGTCAACATAACCGAGATCCTGAGGAATCGGCTCATTGTATATAATACGGCCGACTGTCGTGTCGATAACCTTGCTCTTTTCCTCTCCTGCAATGGTCTTGGACACTCTGAGACGGATAGGTGCATGCAGGCCGATGTAGCCCTCATTGTATGCCATGATCGCCTCGTTCGCATCGCGGTAAATATGCATGGAAGAATACATGCAGGGTTTCTTTCCTTCTTCGGCAAGAGCCTTATTGACAGCATAAATTTCATCACCGTCAACAATATCACCTGCATTGAAAGAAGTGTCTCCGGCTTCTTTGATTATTAGTTTTTCAGCGCCTTTTTCTTCGCTTCCTATTCTTTCCATGGTGAGGTAATAAGAACCGAGAATCATGTCCTGCGTAGGAACGGTAACAGGATGTCCGTCCTGCGGACGCAGCAGGTTGTTTGCCGAAAGCATGAGAATACGTGCTTCAGCCTGTGCCTCTGCCGACAGAGGTACATGGATTGCCATCTGGTCTCCGTCGAAGTCGGCGTTATATGCCGTGCAGACCAGCGGATGCAGGCGGTGAGCTCTGCCTTCAACAAGGATAGGCTCAAATGCCTGGATGCCGAGGCGGTGAAGCGTCGGTGCACGGTTGAGAAGTACCGGATGGTCCTTGATAACATATTCAAGGGCATCCCAGACTTCGGTACGCTGCTTGTCAACCATCTTCTTGGCAGATTTGATGTTGTTGGCGATACCGTCTTCCACCAGTTTCTTCATGACAAAGGGGCGGAAAAGCTCAATCGCCATTTCTTTCGGAACACCGCACTGATAAATCTTAAGATCCGGGCCGACAAC
>JAZLJJ010000012.1:0-28999 GCA_045597325.1 Lachnospiraceae bacterium | reverse complement strand
CGAGTAGAATCAGGACTCGGACACGTCAGTGTCCGGGTCTTATTTTATCTCATAGGGAGGTTCGTCCTATGAGATAAAAAAACGCTCCGCGAGGATGCACACGCCTGTGCAGAGGAAAAATGTCGCTTCGCGACGCACAGGCGGCGCGAGCATATCGCAAGCGATATGCTTTTTTCATGGCCTCGTAAGGAAACAGCGGCTTCGCAACATACGTCCGGTGAAGCGAATACTTTCTTCGCCATTAATCCCGGTTGTGGATTTGCACAAAAAAAGAAGAAGAATTTCACATTCCTTGCAGGAACAGTAAAAAAGTAAAAAATAATGAAAATATGCTTGCCTTTTTTGCAGATGTATACTAAAATGCAAAATGGATTGTATACATGTCCACAATTCGTTTTTGAGAGGTATTTATTATGTCAATTTCTTTATCGATAAAGGGTATGGCGGTGAAACCGTCTTCGACACTCGCGATTACAGCAAAAGCAAAGGAACTGAAAGCAGAAGGACTTGATGTCATCGGATTCGGTGCCGGAGAACCTGATTTTGATACACCTGAAAACATCAGAAATGCTGCCAAGGAAGCATTGGATAAAGGAATTACCAGATATACACCGGCTTCCGGTATGCCGGATCTGAGAAAAGCCATCAGTGAAAAATTCGAACGGGTCAATCATTTGAAATATACTCCCGAGCAGATCGTTGTCAGCAACGGAGGAAAGCACGCGTTGACAAACATTTTCCAGGCGATTCTGAATCCGGGAGATGAAGTTGTCATTCCAACCCCGTATTGGCTCAGTTATCCGGAAATCGTAAAGCTTGCGGACGGAATTCCGGTATTTGTACAGTGCAACGCACAGCAGAACTATAAGATTACACCGGACCAGCTTCGGAATGCCTGCAACAAGAAAACAAAGGCATTTATCTTAAATTCCCCGAACAACCCGACCGGAATGGTATATACGAAGGACGAGCTGAAAGCACTTGCGAAAGTTATCGTAGAGAAAGAAATTTATGTTGTATCGGATGAAATTTATGAGAATCTTGTATATGACAACACGGAAGTTGTCAGCATCGGTTCTCTCGGTTCCGATATTTACAGTCATACCATTACCTGCTGCGGTATGGCTAAGGCATATGCCATGACAGGCTGGAGAATCGGTTATACGGGCGCTCCGTTGCCGGTTGCAAAGGTTATGTCAAACATTCAGAGCCATCAGACAAGCAATCCGAACTCCATTGCCCAGTATGCGTCCATTGAGGCATTTAACGGCCCTCAGGAGTCCGTTGAACATATGAGACAGGAATTTGACAAGCGCCGTCAGTATATGTGCCGGAGAGTGGCGGAAATGCCGCTTATCAGTGCTGTTACGCCGAATGGTGCGTTCTATGTATTTGTCAATGTATCCCGCGCCTTGAAAATGAACTACAAGGGCCGTCGGGTGGAATCCGTTTCAAATATGGCAAAGATTCTGATTGAAGATTATTTGACCGCGGTTATCCCCTGCTCCGATTTCGGATGCTCCGACCATATCCGTCTGTCATATGCAATCAGTATGGAACAGATTGAAAAGGGTCTGAACCGTATTGAAACGTTTTTAAATGATTTACAGTAATCGACGAATAACAAAGGTGATAAAAGTCCTCTCGAAAGCATGTTTCCGAGAGGATTTTTTGATTGCACGATACGATATGATTTGTTGACAGAGACACCGATACAATATGATTTGTTGACAGAGAGGCACCGATGCGATATGATGAAATCGGAGAAATTCCGGGTGTCAGATTCTATGGAAATGGGGTGACTGCAATGAGAATGTATGATGTTATAACGAAAAAGAAACACGGAGAAATTCTGACGGATGATGAGATTCATTTTGTTGTACAAGGGTTTACAAACGGTGAAATTCCGGACTATCAAATGTCCGCCCTGCTGATGGCAATTTGCCTGAACGGATTGAACAAAGAGGAAACCGTAACACTGACAATGGAAATGGCAAAAAGCGGTGATTTACTGGATTTGTCGAAGATTCGTGGAAAGAAAGCCGATAAACACTCGACCGGAGGTGTCGGTGATAAAACAACACTGATTGTTGCACCGATTGTTGCCGCATTGGGAGTTCCTGTAGCGAAAATGTCCGGACGCGGCCTCGGTCATACCGGCGGAACAATTGACAAGTTAGAGAGCATTCCCGGCTTTCAGACAAAACTGACGGAAGAACAGTTTATTCAAAATGTCAATGAAATCAAACTGGCCGTTGTCGGTCAGACTGCAAATCTGGCACCTGCCGATAAGAAAATTTACGCTCTTCGCGATGTTACTGCAACAGTTGATAATATTTCCCTGATAGCATCCAGTATCATGAGTAAGAAACTGGCGGCCGGCGCAGATGTCATTGTTCTGGATGTCAAAACCGGAAGCGGTGCATTTATGAAAACGACGGAAGATTCAATCGAACTTGCGAAAACCATGGTGGACATCGGTAATTCCTGCGGACGTAACACCTATGCAGTAATTACGGATATGAATCAGGTGCTCGGCCGGTATGTCGGAAACGTTTTGGAAGTAAAAGAAGCGATTTCCGTATTACACGGAGAAGGAGATGAGGAACTTCGTACCGTAAGTGAAACACTGGCATCCTTTATGCTCGTCGGAAGCGGGTTTGCCGATTCAACGGAACAGGCTAAGGCAATGATTACCGACTGCATCCGGTCCGGTCGTGCATTTGAAAAGTTATGTGAAATGGTTCGTGCACAGGGCGGAAATGATTCCTACATTCGAGATCCCGAAAAATTCGGACGCACCGAATGGGAAGTGTCTGTCTTTGCGCCGGAAGATGGCTACATTCAAAGTATTAATGCGGAAGAAATCGGTATGACGGGACTAATTTTGGGAGGAGGACGCGAGACAAAGGACGATGTCATCGATCCGATGGTAGGACTTCGTGTGGATAAAAAAGTCGGCGATTATGTTCACAAGGGAGATTTACTCGGTGTTCTGTATGTCAATCGAAAAGAAACCGAAGAAGCAGCTCTGCAAAGAATGCTCGAAGCGTATCGGTTCTCGCAGCAGAAGGCAGATTCGATTCCCACAATATACGGTTATGTGGATGAAAACGGGTATTTTCCGTTCCGATAAACACAATCGGATTCAACGGAACGAATGCTTTTCAAAAGTCAATATAAATATTTGATAAAATGATGAAACCACCACAAGAAATTGTGGTGGTTTTTTACAATCATACCCACATATTGTTGACAAACTCTGTTCATTTGTTTATAATTAGTATGATACGGACATGGGCAGTTTATGCCCGAAATCGCTCGTTTTATTTGGAGAAAGTTATGCTTTGGTATGTATTCGGCATTATCGCGGCAATTCTTATTGCAATCCTTGTAATCGATATGATTCGGTTGCAAAGGAACTTTGAAGTGAATACCGTCACGTTACGGATAAAACCGAATTCGAAGACGTTCCGAAGTCCGAAATCATTGGCATTCCTTTCTGATTTTCATAATCATTGCTACGGAAAGGACAATGACGAACTGATTCGGGCAATTCTTTCATGTAACCCCGATTACATAGTGATTGCGGGAGATATGGTTGTACGGAAAGCCTTGAATAACGACTGTTCCGCAGAGTTTTTAAGCCGTCTGTATCAATACGGAATTCCGATTATTTATTCTCTCGGAAATCATGAATCGAGACTTCGTGAAGAATTTCCGGAACGCTATCGGGAATTCCGGAAAAAAATTGAAAATCCGTTGCTGACCGTTTTGGATAATCAGGCCGTATCTCCGGAAGAAGGATTATGGTTTGCCGGATTAACACTTCCGAAAGGCTGTTTTCGAAAATTGATTCGTACCGAACGGATATCGAAAGAACAAATCGAGAACATGATCGGACCAAAACCGGACGGTGTTACGGTTTTGCTGGCACACAATCCGAATCAATTTGATGCCTATGACGGGTACGGCGCGGAAATTACGTTGTCCGGGCATGTACATGGGGGTATTGTGAGACTTCCGAAACTGGGCGGGGTGATTTCGCCGGAATGGAAACTGTTCCCGAAATATGACAGCGGATTATTTTGCGGAACCAAAACACAGATGTTGATTTCAAAAGGACTCGGAATGCATACGATTCCGGTTCGTTTATGGAATAAAGCGGAACTGCTTCATGTTATCGTAACATCCGAACAGTCCGAATAAAATATATAGAAAGGAGCTTCTCATGGACGTTTCATTTAAGCTGGAATCCTTTGAAGGACCGCTGGATTTGCTGATTCATTTGATTGAGAAAAATAAAGTGAGCATTTATGATATTCCGATTGCCATGATTACCGATCAGTATATGGAATATGTCGATGCAATGCAGAAGCTCCAAATGGATAATATCAGCGAGTTTATGGTAATGGCAGCATATTTGCTGAAGATTAAGTCCGAAATGCTTCTGCCGGCTCCGGTTGTCGAGGGAGAAGAAGTCGATCCGAGAGCGGAACTGGTTGAGCGACTGATTGAGTATAAGATGTACAAATATGCATCCATGAATTTGAAAGACCGACAGATTGACGCGGCAAAGCATTTGTATCGGGAAGAATCCATCCCGAAAGAAGTACAGGCGTACAAAGAAGATATTCAGGCCGAGGATGTCATCGGAGATTTGAAACTGTCCGAACTGAACCGGATTTTCAGGGATATCATGAAGCGACAGGAAAATAAAATCGACCCTGTCAGAAGCAAATTCGGCAAGATTGTCAAAGAAGAAGTGAATTTTCAGGAAAAGGTCAGAAAGATTCAGGAATACGGAATACAGCATAAACATTTCAGCTTCCGAAAACTTCTGGAGAAAGCCGGAGACCGGATTGAAATTATTGTTACGTTCCTCGGTATTTTGGAATTGATTCATATGGGACGTATGTGCATTCGTCAGAATCACCTGTTTGACGATTTTGAAATCGATTATTTGGCAACCGATGTTGTTGCAATCGATCAATTCGCATAGATTGGAGTAAACCAATGGAATACGAAGATAAGAAGGCTGCCATTGAGGGCATTTTGTTTACAATGGGAGATGCCGTAGAAGGCGAACGAATTGCGGCTGCTCTGAATTTGCCGATGGAAGAATTGGAACGTCAGATAAATGAGCTGATTACGCAATACGAAGACAGCAGTCACGGAATAATGATCAGCCGTGTCGGAACGAAATATCAGATGTGTACGAAAGCGGAATGCTATAACGACCTGATTGCTCTTTGTCATGTGCCTCAGAAGCATGCGCTGACCGATGTTATGCTGGAAACTCTGGCTATCGTGGCATATAAGCAGCCGGTGACAAGGACGGATATTGAGGCCATTCGCGGAGTCAACAGCGACTTTACGATTAATAAACTGATGGAGTATCATTTGATTTGTGAATTGGGACGCCTGGATGCACCGGGACGTCCGATTGTCTTCGGAACCACAGATGATTTTTTAAGAAGCTTCGGAGTTTCGTCAATTGACGAACTCCCGTCAATTAATTCGGAACTTATGGATGAATTTAAACAGGAAGCAGAAGAGGAAGCAGAGATTGGAGTCTAACAGTTTTTTAACCAAAAGCTTTATTAAAACGTATTCTCAAAGTGATGAAGTCTATGCCGACGGCTTTTCTTATTACAAGAACGGCCGTGTGACTCATGCGGTCGCATCAAAAGATAAGTCCGTATATCAGTTTTCCGTAAAAGGAAATTACAATTATAAGGTTACGGTACATATGGGCGAAGAATTAAAATGTTCCTGTACCTGTGCCAATTTATCGAAGAACAGCGGTGTTTGTAAGCATATTATTGCATCGCTGTTGTTTCTGTCGCAATTTTCCAGAAATTCCAAACCGTCGTCTCAGTTAACCCCGGAAGAACAAAAGAACGGTCAAATACTCGATTATTACAGTGAATTGGAATCCGGTATTACCCAGGGTGAAACCGCACATTTGGAGTTGTCTTTCTATTATCACGGAATTCTTCGTCAGCCGACCGACTCCGTTATGATGCGGATTTCTCTCGGTTCCGGTCGATGCTATAAAGTACAATCCATTAAGAAAATGCTGGAAACCATCCGGTCCGGACAGAATTTTATCCTTGGCAAGAATTTTACATATCGTCATGATATTATGGAATTTGATAAGAATTCGGAAGCTGTGCTGGAATATCTTCTCGAATTGTACGAATTGGAAGAACGGTTTGAAATCGTAGGTGAAAAATCGATATTCCAGAAAAATGAGGTCGTTTTATCCAAGCGTTTGTTTTTGGAAATTCTGAAGCGAATCGGAACCGACCGCTTCACGTTATTTATCAATAACAGAATGATTGAAAATGTTACCTTTGCCGATTGCAATCCGTACATTTCCTACGATATCGATGCAGAGGAAGCGTTTGTATCGATCGGATACGCGGAAAATTCACGCATTTTCCCGATGGCTGCCGACGGAAGTCTTCTTTTGTATGATATGGTATTATATCATCCGAGTTCTCAGTTCACGAAAAACTATCTCCCGATTTACAATACGCTTTCCCGGGAAAACAGTCCGATTATTTTCCGGGATGAATATGCAAAACGTTTTTTGGAAGAAGTTCTGCCGAAATTAAGCGATACCATGAATATCGAAATTCCCGCAACGTTGCAGGAACGGTATCTGACGTTCCCGTTGGAAGCTACGATGTATCTGGATTATATCAATTACGATATTCGTGCAGAATTACAGTTCCGATACGGAGACTATACGTTTAACAGTTTTGCGGAACCGGATATTCGCGGATATATTATTGTTCGTGATAAGGAGAAAGAAGAGGCTATCCGCACTGCAATGAGTGAAGCCGGATTTGAGGCTCACAGCGGTTATTATCTGTTACGTGATACGGAAGATATTTTTGATTTCATTTCCGGTGACAGAGGGGATTTGGATAAGCTTTGTACGATGATGTATTCTTCGTCCTTCCATACTTTGAAGATCAATAAGGGCGAAAAGGTTTCGTACGGCGTTCATATGAAGTCGGATGAAGATTATCTGACTTTGGATGTTTCTTACGATGATGTGCCGAAGAAGGAATTGGCGGATATTTTCCGTTCGATGAAGCTGAAGAAAAAATATTATCGTATGAAAGACGGTAATTTCCTGCTTTTGGATTCACAGGCAATGCAGGAGAGTATGCAGTTTATCAAATCTCTCGGTTCCGTGCATCCGATGAAAGAGGAAGGCATTTGTGTAGATAAATCACAAACCAGCTATCTGGAACAGATGCTTCGGATGTCTAATACGGAATATCAAATCGATGACTGTATTTATGAACTGTTGGATCGTCTGAATAACCCGCCGAAACTAGCTTGTCCCGAGTGTATCAATGCCAATGTCAGACCGTATCAGATGGCCGGATTTGAATGGATGTGCAATCTGGCTCAAAACGGTATGGGTGGAATTTTGGCGGATGATATGGGTCTCGGAAAGACACTGCAGGCAATTATGTACATGAGTACATTGCCGGAACACAGCAGAAGAATGGTTGTATGTCCGACATCTCTGATGTATAACTGGAAAGATGAGATTGAAAATTTTGCACCGTCCATGAGCTGTGATATCGTATGCGGAACACCGGAAGACCGCAGGAAAATCATTGAAGAAAGTACCAGTGATGTTCTGATTACATCGTATCCGTTAATCCGTCGGGATTTGTCTTATTATAAAAATATCGAGTTTTCATCGGTTATTATCGATGAAGCGCAGAATATAAAAAACAGTGCATCCATGAATGCGCAAAGTGTCAAAAATCTGAATACAAAAACAAAGTTTGCACTGACCGGTACGCCGATTGAGAATTCGCTGTCTGAAATTTGGTCTATCTTTGATTTTGTAATGCCGGGTTATCTGTTTACTCATCCCAAGTTTGTCAATGAGTATGAGAAACCGATAATGAATAACAACAAAGAACTTCTGAATCAATTAAATATTCGAATACAGCCATATATTTTACGGCGTATGAAACAGGATGTTCTGTCAGAACTTCCGGAAAAGACCGAAGAGAAAATTCTTGTGGATTTGTCCGAAAAGCAGAAGAAGCTGTATGCCGCATATTTGGAACATTATAAGGGTGAATTCCATTTTGATGAGGAAGAATCTCAAATCGTTGAAAACCGAATCCGTATTTTGAGCGCTTTGATGAGGCTGCGCCAGATTTGCTGCCATCCGTCCACATTTATGGAAAATTATGACGGTGACAGTGCGAAAATGGAGCTGCTTTTGGAATTAATCGAAAATTCCATCGCATCCGGACACAGAGCGTTGATTTTCTCGCAGTTTACATCGATGCTGGAATTGATTCAAAAAGAATTGGAAGAACGAAATATCGGTTATTTCTGTATTCGCGGGGATACAAAGATTGCCGATCGGAATCGCTTTGTAAAACAGTTTAACGAAGGAGAAAACAATGTATTTCTCATTTCACTGAAAGCAGGCGGCACCGGTTTGAATCTGACCGGTGCGGACACGGTAATTCATGTAGATCCGTGGTGGAATCCGGCCGTGGAAGATCAGGCGACCGACCGTTGTTATCGAATCGGTCAGATGAAGAATGTACATGTCATCAAACTGTTGTCCAAAGGTACTATTGAAGAGAAAATCTACAAGTTACAGCAGAAGAAACAAAAGCTTGCGGATGCCGTAATCGAGCATCAGGAAGATTTGTTAAATAAACTGACAAAAGAAGAGTTGCTGGAAATCTTTTCGTAGTTTCTATATCGTATCAAATTGAATTGAGCATAAAAAACAAGCTGAACAAAAATGTTCAGCTTGTTTTTATTAGTGAATTATTCGGATTTATTCATCCAGGAATTTGGAATAATATTTCTGAACCAGATTATCCAAAAATACTTCATTAATATCACCGAAGTTTTCAATTAACAGTTTCTTCATTCCATCCAGTTTCAGCAAATAATTTTCTTCATCGGATGCGTCTTCATTTTCAAATTCATGAACCGTCTTGGAAGTAATATTCAACATCATCCAGCTGTTAAACAGTTTCGTCAAACGTTTGCCGCTAATGGAAAGGATGAATTGTGAATTCTTGATTTCCTGAGGCTGAAGAGTACGCTTGGAACTGTTCGGAACATGGGTGATAAACAGGCTTTCTACTTCGTCGTCATTCGTTAATCGCATAAAGGATTCAATATTTGCAACGGTTTCGGAAGAGTTTGCTTTATTGTTTTTCTTGTACTTCGAATAACTGGATACCTGATGAGGCTTATAGAAATCGAATTCTTCCTCGTTGTTTGTATTCGGTGTATAGTCGGGAACAAATCCGGCATAGTTATCCAGTTCGTCGGTATCTTCAAAGACAATCTTTTGACCGTTGGTTAATTCTTTTACAAGATTTGCCTGACGAATTTGCTCTTTCTTTGCCTGAGCATTGATTGCATCGACTTCCTGTTTTCTTGCTTCTACGGATTTCTTAAATTCATCCAGTGCGGTAGGAGCGGAAGCCTCGGCTTTTGCAAGTTCCTCTTCATTTGAAGAATAGTCCGGTACAAATCCGTGGAATTCATTATCAAGCAATACATCGTTCGGTGCAACCGAAAAATTCTTGGACGACTTGACAGATGCAAAATTGGACGAATCGGCAGGCTTTTCCGGATTTGCAAAAGAAGAGCTCTGGCTGATGTCGGGAATATTTTCAAGTTTCGGATTCGTCTCAATGACTTCTTCTATAATGTCATTATCAACAGAAACTTTAATCTTTGTATCCTGAATATCTGTCGGTCTGGAAGGTATCGATTCAAACTCAAAGGTTTCTTTGTTGGAATATCCGTCCGGAATGATATCTTCAATAACGGTATTGCCAGTAATCTCAGGAGATTCAAATTGTGTAGGCTCCGGAGTAATTACCTGCTTTACAACTGTTTCCGGTTTCTTCGTCGATTTATTAATCTGTTCCGGAACTGCTACCGGCTTGACAGAAACGGAAGCAATTGTATCGGCAGCGCGGGATGCGTTGTCATGTTTCTTCTGATTCTTAGACATACTTGCTTTCTTAAAGTTTGCAAGGAAGTCAGAGAATGCATCCGGAACGGGCTCGGATTTTTTTCCTTCCGGCTGTATATAATCGATTGGATCCTGTGCATTGTTGACAGGAGAGAAGTAATTGCCGGAGTCAGTCTTTTTTGAGGATTTCGATTCGGCCGGTTGGAATTCGGTTACAACCGGTGCATCGATAATCTTATCTTCATCCAATTCTTCGGACTTAACACGTTCTACTTCAACAAAAATCGGTTCTTCGGAGGCGTTCTCCTCAAAATCAATTGCTTCTTCAGTATTTGCTTCGGAAATGATAGTACCTTCTACGGAATCATCGGAATCTTCTTCATCGTCATCCTCATCGGACTCGTCATCATCAGAATCATCCTCTTCATCGTATTCATCAGACTCATCCTCATCGAATTCAGAATCGATTTCCTCTTCATCGTCATCATCGGAATCATCCTCTTCAGCGGTTTCGGAAGGAATGTCATTGGTTACTTCTTCGATAACGGATTCTTCGGAAATCTCTTCTGATGCATTATCGGAAGAAAGAGCTTCGGATTCTTCCTGAGTTTCGGAATCTTCACTGTTACTCCAGTCAATCTGTTTCGAAGGATCGCTGAATACCGGCTGCTGTTCCTCGACCTTGTCGGATGGAACAACATACGGTTGCTGATAATCGGAGAAGGACATCTTGACTTCTTCGACCGGTTCTTCATCCTCTTCGGAAGCGTTGTTTACAGCCTCATAAGGAGAAGATGCATGCTGCTGAATATAATTCGCAAGATTTTCTTCCTGTTTCTTTTCAAACTGATATGCGGTAAGAGGTCGCTTAGGAGTAAATGCGGTCTCTTCGTCATTGGATTCGGTTTCTTCATTTTGAAGAGCAGCAGTCTCATTTTTGGTCATCTCTTCATAGAGAGTAGTATGTTTCTTTTGAGGCTTTTTCGCTTCAAATACAGGAGCATTGGAGGATTCCTCCTGCTTGGGCTGTTCTTTCTTGTTTGGATGAAGGAAAGAGAATCCTTTCTTTCTTGCTGCTGCATTTGCCATAAATTCAATCGGCGGTTCGTTTCTTTCGGAATCGTCCGATGAACTGTCTTCTACGGTAACCGGAATTTTATCTTTTGCCATTTGCTTCTTAAATGAGGAAGCAGGTTTGATTTCAATGGGATCCGCAGCCTTTTCCGGCTCGTTAACGGATTCCTGAACCAGGGAAACCGTTTCGTAAACAGTCTCTGCAACAGTTTCTTCAATGGTTTCCGAAACAGGAGAAACTTCCGGTGTGGTTTCTTCAATAATAACGGGTGCGGAAACTTCTTCAATAGGAGCTTCTTCGATAGCAGCTTCTTCCGCAGCAGGCTGTTCGGAGGTGTCAGAAGAAGCGGAGACTTCCTGCTCCGGTTCTTCGTAAGCTTTTTGTTCCTGTATGTGTTCTTCATAAACCGCATTTTCGGAAGTGGTTTCAACAACCGGAGCTTCCGGCGCAGTAATCGGTGTTTCTTCCGGAGCGGGAGCGGTGAATACGGGAACTTCCGATACCGCATTCAGAATCGCTGCATTTGCTGCGGTAATCGAGGACTCTGCCGGAGCAGATTCCGCAACCGGCTGCGGAGCTGTAAATACAGGCTCTTCCACAGCAGGACTATTATATGCGGGCGCCTTTTCGGCAACCGTTTCGGAAGGCTCTCCGTTGGAACGACGTTTTTCGGAAGCCTGAAATGAAATAAAGCATTTCATGGCATTCTTCTTATCGTCTTTATTGACAAAAATACGGTATACTTCATCACGCATGCCATATTCATACGCACCTTCAATTCCGTGTTCTTTCATAAATGCAAGAAAACGTTCGGCAACATCTTGTTTGGGCATGGAAACAAACGATACCATATCATTGGATTTGTTATCAATCAGTGAAATATTACAATCCACACAAATGGTAGTACCCATCGGGTATTCTTTTTTACAGGTAGGACAGAACGGCATTGGTTTCCTCGTTTCTGCGCAGCATCTTATTTTCTCCTCCTGGCATCCGGACAGCGGCGCGCATCCGAATACGGTCATCATTTTGTAATCATGAATTACGATGATGTAATATAAAATATATTATATTAAATATTCTATAATATTTCAATCATTTTCAATCATTTTTTCAAATCGATAATTCATCAAAATGAGCGTTGGCAAGTTCCGTCAAAAGAGCGGGATCATCATCCGGAAAATGTTCATTTAACCGGTCGGAAATGACCTTGTTTATCATAAAATAATATTCCGGAGTTCCCTCGTTTACATATCCTTCCGGCAAGAGTTCATCGGAGTCGGAAATAATCGAATGAATGGAATCCAGACTCAATTCATCTTGCAGATATTGGTTGATTTCCGCAATTCGTTTGTCCTGCTCATCCGCTTTCGGAAGCAGTTCATTCTTGTATTTGCTTCGCTCGATAACGGAAACGGCAATAAACGCAATTACCATAACCGCAAGAACGACAGAGGCGAGAGAGTTCAAAGGTAAGACATCGGTAATGCTTAAAACCAGCAGCAAAGCAATAAACGGTGTCAATATGGCAAACATGACAGAAGTGGAGCGGGAATCTTCCGCCTGCTCCCGATAGGATTTAAATGCTTTTTGTTTGGAAAAAATGAGCGGAACTTCGTTCTTTTGAAAATTCTCCTGCAAATCCTCCAGATAGTATTCATCGTCTGTATCGGCGGAAGTTTCGGAAGAGGCCGGTTTGAGTTCAAATTCGTCATCATTCATTTCGGAAATCTGTTCGATGGAATCTGTTTCGGACATGGCTGCATACCGGTTTCCCAAGCGGAACAATTCGGATGAAACAAAAGTCTCAAAGGCCCGGGTAATGCGTTCGCGGTCTTTTTCCTGACAGGAAATATCGATGTAACCGGTTTCTTCATTGACAGAAGTGTCTATGGTTAATTGGGAATACTCCAAATAGCTTTTGAAACGGTCCACAAGTCGGGGGCTTTTTACGAAAAAAATCGTCTCTGTAGCGGACAGTTCTTCCACCAAATCGCATTTGCAGTCAAAGCATTTGGTATAGCCCGGCTGGTATTCGGCTTTGCATTTCGGACAAAACGGCATAATAGTCCTCCTAAATAAAGATTTTGCTTGAATATTATAATGCAAATAAGCTTAAATGGCAAGAATTTCTTGCCATGTGTTAGGCGAAATGTTATACTGTTTTTGATTTTTGAAAGGACGTGACAATATGAGAAAATTAGCATTGTCGGATGATATTTTGTTGAGTGTGGAAAAACCCGCACGATATATCGGCGGAGAGATGAACATGGTTATGAAACAGCCGGAGGAAGTCGATATTCGGTTTGCCATGTGCTTTCCGGATGTCTATGAAGTCGGAATGTCGCATCTCGGAATTCAGATTCTGTACGATATGTTCAACAAACGAAAGGACACCTGGTGCGAACGGGTGTATTCTCCATGGGTTGATTTGGACCGCATTATGAGAGAACGCAAGATTCCGTTATTTGCACTGGAATCACAGGATCCGGTCAAATCATTTGACTTTTTGGGAATTACGTTACAGTATGAAATGTGCTATACCAATGTTTTACAGATTTTGGATTTGGCACAGATTCCGTTACATGCCGAGGACCGTACGGAACAGGATCCGATTGTAATCGGAGGAGGCCCTTGTGCTTATAATCCGGAACCGATTGCCGATTTTTTCGATTTCTTCTATATCGGTGAAGGAGAAACCGCATACGATGAAATTTTGGATTTATATAAATCTAACAAGAAAAACGGCGGAAGCCGGAAGGATTTTTTGAGACAGGTTTCGCACATTCAGGGAATGTATGTGCCGAGTCTGTATCGTGTTACATATCACGACGATAAGACGCTTGAAAGCTTTGAACCGATGTATGAGGATGTTCCGAAAACAGTTCGAAAGCAGGTTGTTGCGGATTTGGATCAATGTTCCTATCCGGAAAAACAGCTGGTGCCGTTCTTAAAGGTCGTTCAGGACCGTGTTGTTTTGGAATTGCAGAGAGGATGTACGAGAGGATGCCGGTTCTGTCAGGCGGGAATGATTTACCGTCCGAACCGGGAACGCAGCGTGCCGAAACTGATGGCACTGGCGGAAAGTCTTCTGGATACGTCCGGTCAGGACGAAATCAATTTGAGTTCTCTGAGTTCCAGCGATTTTTCCAGCCTTCCCGAACTGGCATACGGTTTGATTGACGAATGCAAAAAACGTCATGTTACGGTTTCGCTGCCGTCGCTTCGAATCGATAATTTTGCAATCGATGTGATGAAAAAAGTATCCGATGTATATCGTACAAGCATTACATTTGCACCGGAAGCGGGAACACAGAGAATGCGAAATGTTATCAACAAGGGTCTGACCGAAGAAGAGATTCTCGACGGCGCCTACAAAGCCTTTCTGGCCGGCTGGAATAAAGTTAAATTATATTTTATGCTGGGACTGCCGACCGAAACGGAGGAGGATGTCAAAGGAATTGCACTTCTTGCGGAAGAAATTGCGAAGAAATATTATACAATTCCGAAAGAAGAGAGAAAAGGAAAAGTAAACGTAACAATCAGTACTTCGTATTTTATTGCAAAGCCGTTCACGCCGTTCCAGTGGATGCCGATGATTTCCAAAGAAACGTTTTTGGAACATCAGAAACTGCTGAAAGCAACTGTCGGCGAACAGCTGAATCATAAGAGTCTGGAATATCACTGGCACGATGCGGAAACAAGCGAACTGGAGGGTATTTTCGCACGAGGTGACCGTACGTTGTCCGCAGTAATCGAAGAGGCGTACCGGGCAGGATGCATATATGATGCCTGGACGGAACATTTTCGATATGACATTTGGAAGGACTGCATGAATCGTCACAGTGTTTCCGTGGAATTTTATAATTTGCGGGAACGTCCGAAGGATGAACTGCTTCCCTGGGATTTTATCGATATCGGCGTACGACGCAATTTCCTGTATCAGGAATATGAAAAAGCAAAGCAGGAAATCGTTACTCCCAACTGCATGACCAAATGTTCCGGATGCGGTGCTTCCGTGTTTAATTGCGGTATTTGCAAGAAAACCATGCAGGAGAAGGAGGAACAGAGATGACGATTCGGGTTCGATTTTCCAAATTCGGGCGTCTGCGTTTTCTGGGACACCTGGATGTATTGCGCTTTGTGCAGAAGTGCTTCGCAAGAAGCGGGCTTCCGATTGCCTACAGCGAAGGATTTCATCCTCATATGCTGATTAGTTTTGCGCAACCGCTCAGTTTATCCATGACAAGTGACGGTGAATATTTTGATTGCGAAATGTCAGAACCGGTTTCTCCGGACGAGATTAAAAACCGGTTAAATGAAGTCCTTTGCGACGGATTTTATATTCAATCGGTTTCCGTTTTGCCGGAAAGAGGCCCCAACGAAAGAAAAATAACCGGAATGTCGCAAATTGCCGGTGCGATGTATTTGTGCCGCTGTGAGCGTGAGTTCGCCGATACCGTGGATGCGGGACTTCGTAAGCTGGCGACATTAAATTCTTACATCATAGAAAAACAGGCGAAGAACGGAATGAAAGAAGTGGATGTCCGAGCCGGAATTCATGCCATCGGTATCGTGTCGGAAGACGGCAAAGCGGACTATCTTGTACGTGACGAACAGTTTGCGGTTCCGGAATCCCTTGCCGAAGGATTCGGCCGGGAACATTCCGAACATGCCGAAAATCCGGAAGGATGCTATTCCGTTATCTTTTGTCTGGATGCGGGAAGCGAGAATAATATTTCTACGGAATTGCTTGCCACAGCATTGAATCGCATTTGCAATACCGATTACGAGAGACTGTTTTTGTCACACAGAATGGAACTTTACGGGAAAAAGGACGGAACCATGGTTCCGCTCGAAATTTTGAATCAGAGGTAACCGATGTCCGAAACAAAGATAATGTATCGAAAGAAAAATGCAGTGATTTGCGCCGGATTTTCGGACGGCTCCATGACTCAATTATCGGTCGGTGAGTGGAACCCCGGTTTAACGGTCGGTGATTTGTATGTCGGGCGAATCGAATCCGTTGTGGAAGGAATTCACGGCGCATTTGTATCGGTCGGAGGAGATGCCAACTGCTTTCTGAAATTTGACCGGGCGACTCATCCGATATGCAAAATGACACACGCGGACGGAGCCCTTCATTGCGGAGATGAACTGTTGGTTCAGGTTGAAAAAGAAGCTGGTAAAAATAAGCCGGCATCTGTTGTGGCGGATTTTTCGATTACCGGTGTCAATCTTGTTCTGATACACGGCAATCAGGGAGTGTTATTTTCATCCAAAATTACGGATGACGCATGGAAAAACAAATTGCGTCCGGTTGCCGAACAATGGATTGACGGGCCGTATTCCGTTATGCTGCGAACAAATTCGTATTTGGCAACCGAAGAAGAACTTGTTCAGGAAATGGTAACGTTGAAAAGCATTTATAACAATGTTACGAATACCTGCAAAACAAGAACCAAAGGAACATGCCTCTTCCACGGAACGCCGGAATTCTTATGCGAGTTGAGAGATGATTATACCGAATTTCCGGAGTCGATTATCACGGATGATGCCGAATTATATGAAAAAATACTGGAATTTACAACGCGCTTCCGGCCCAAGTACACCGATTCGGTAACGCTTTTAAATGACGGTTATCCGGTTGAACTCCGATATAAAATGAATGCCAATCTGAAGGACGTTATAAGTCGTAAGGTATGGCTGAAGAGCGGAGCATATCTGGTCATCGATCCGACAGAAGCAATGACTGTTATTGATGTTAATACAGGAAAAGCTTCGGCCGGAAAAACGGTCCGAAAAAGTTTTTTGGAATGTAATCTGGAAGCGGCAAAAGAAATCGCAAGACAAATACGTGTCAGAAATCTGTCCGGAATTATCATAGTGGATTTTATTGATATGAAGGACCCGGCCGAGCAGGCTGTATTGATGAAGGAACTTCGTCAGCTGACGGAAACGGATTCGATTAAGACTGTTGTTGTGGAAATGACAAAACTGAATCTTGTGGAGATTACCAGACTTAAAAAGAGAAAACCGGTTAAGGAAGCGCTGAAAGAGTTGGAGATAGCTCCGGAAGCCTGATTTGCAGAGAAATCAGAAGGACCTTCGGCATCATTTTTCTGATTCTGAAGCGGCATTGTTTTACGGAAACAATAAATTGAAAAAGCATTTCAAAAAGCGTGTCATTATTTGAATATTTTTCTTGACTTTGAAAAATGAGTATGTTATATTTGTTGAGTATGCCGCACAACGAGGTTATAAGTATGCCTATTTTTGGGCATCACCGTAATTGGCGAGTAATGATAATAGGAGGTACCCTGTATGTACGCAATTATTGCAACTGGTGGAAAGCAGTACAAGGTAGCGGAAGGCGATATCATTAAAGTTGAAAAACTTGGTGCAGCGGAAAATGAGAACGTGGTATTTGATCAGGTTCTTGCTGTTAACAACGGCAGTCTCGTAGTCGGAACGCCTGTTGTTGCCGGTGCAACCGTATCTGCAACCGTTCTTGGCGAAGGAAAGGCTAAGAAGGTTATTGTTTACAGATACAAGAGAAAGAGCGGATATCATAAGAAGAACGGTCACAGACAGCCTTATACACAGGTTAAGATTGACAAGATCAATATGTAATGATGGTTCTTTCATAGGAGGTAACAACTATGATACGAATTACATTTCATAAGCTTGATGACAGGTTCTGTGGTTTCGAATGCATAGGACATGCCGGTTTTTCAGAGGAAGGTTATGATATTGTTTGTGCTGCGGTTTCGGCATTAACTGTAAATTGCTGCAATTCCATTGAGAAATTGACAAATGATTCCATCGAATCCTTTCAGGAAGACGGTAACGTTCGATGCAAACTGAAGCATCCGGCAAGTCCGGAAAGTGAGCTCTTATTTCGAGCATATCAGATGGGAGTTCAGGACATTGCGGAACAGTATCCGCAATGCGTAAAAGTAACTGTGAAATAGTTTAACACGTTTTTTAGGAGGTAATGGTCATGTTAAGAATGAACCTTCAGTTATTCGCTCATAAAAAGGGTGTTGGTTCCACAAAGAACGGTAGAGATTCCGAGTCCAAGAGATTGGGTGCCAAGAGAGCAGACGGACAGTTTGTGAAAGCTGGCAACATTCTTTTCAGACAGCGTGGCACCAAGATTCATCCCGGTGTAAATGTTGGTATCGGCGGTGACGACACACTGTTCGCATTGGTTGACGGAATTCTTCGTTTTGAGACCAAGGCAGGCGGCAAGAAGCTGGCTAATGTTTATCCTGATGCAGAGTGATTTGAATTAAGGACGAATGCCCCGTTTTGACGAAACTCGTTAGAACGGGGCTTTTCACATTTGATGTCTTGAATTGGAGGACGTATGTTTGCAGATACTGCTACAATTTATATCCGGTCCGGTAACGGCGGAGACGGTCATGTAGGATTCCGCAGAGAAATGTTTGTTGCTGCGGGAGGACCGAACGGCGGAGACGGAGGAAAAGGCGGTGACCTCATTTTCGAGGTGGATGAAGGCCTGAATACGTTAAATGACTTCCGCTATATACGGAAATATTGTGCCAAGGACGGCCAGCCGGGCGGAAATAATTGTTGCCACGGTGCGGACGGCGAGGATATGATTGTTAAAGTGCCGGAAGGAACAATTATCAAAGAAGCCGAATCCGGAAAAGTAATTGCCGATATGTCGCATGATAACAAACGGATTGTTTTGTTAAAGGGCGGTCGTGGCGGCAAGGGAAACATGAACTATGCAACACCGACCATGCAGGTTCCGAAGTATGCACAACCGGGCCAAAAGGGCAAAGAGCTGAATGTTCTTTTGGAATTGAAGGTTATTGCGGATGTCGGTCTGGTCGGTTTTCCGAATGTCGGTAAATCCACGTTTTTGTCTCGGGTTTCCAATGCAAAACCGAAGATTGCAAATTATCATTTTACAACCCTGAACCCGAATTTGGGCGTTGTTTCCCTGGAAGGAACCAACGGATTTGTCATTGCGGACATACCGGGACTGATTGAAGGAGCATCGGAAGGTGTCGGACTGGGACATAAATTTTTGAAGCACGTGGAACGATGCAAAGTGATTATTCATCTTGTTGATGCCGCTTCCACGGAAGGTCGCGATCCGGCAGACGATATTATGAAAATCAACGATGAACTGAAGAAATATTCTGAAGTTCTGGCCAATAAGCCGCAGATTATTGCAGCCAATAAAATGGATTTGTTCAGCGAAGAAGAACAGGAAATTGCCATGTCTCTGATTCGGGACGGACTCCCGGAATCCATGAAGGAAATTCCGATTATTCCGATGTCAGCCGTTAGCGGACACGGTATCAAAGAGGTTCTGTTTGCTGCATATAATATGCTGAAGGAATGCAAAGAGGATCCGATTACGTTTGAACAGGAATATTTCCCTGAGACAGATAGCGGCGCGGATGAGCCGTTCACCGTAGAATATGATGTGGAAAATTCCGTTTATGTTGTCGAAGGTCCAAGAATTGACAGAATGCTTGGATATACCAATCTGGATTCCGAAAAAGGATTTGAATTCTTCCAGAATTTCCTGAAAACCAACGGAATTTTGGATCAGCTGGAAGCACTCGGTATTCAGGACGGAGATACCGTAAAGATGTACGGACTGCAGTTTGATTATTACAAATAATCGAAAGGAAAATGAGTATGAACAGTAAACAACGCGCTTATCTGAAAGGCTTGGCAATGACTATTAACCCGATTTTTCAGATTGGAAAATCCAGTCTTACCCCAGAATTTTGCGAGGCTATTCGGGAAGCATTGGAAGCTCGGGAATTGATTAAAATATCTATTCTGAACAACTGTGATGACGATCCGAAGGAGTTGGGACGCATTTTATCAGAGCGTACCGGCTCGGAACTGGTTCAGATTATCGGCAAAAAGATTGTTCTGTATAAAGAATCCAAAAATAATAAAAAGATTGAACTTCCGAAAGCAAAGAATTCCAAAGAGTAATCGTTTGATACGGAGGAAAATGGGATGAGAATAGGTATTTTGGGTGGCAGTTTCGATCCGATACATGTCGGTCATATCAATATTGCAAATGCGGCAAAACGTCAGTTTAATTTGGATTCGGTATGGATTATGCCTGCAAAAATTCCTCCGCACAAGAGAAACGGCCTTCATACCGAGGATATCCATCGTTTGCAAATGATTGATTTGGCATTACTGTCGGAAGAAGGGCTGGAAATCAAACTTCTGGAATTTGAACGAAATGATATTTCGTATACGTCGGATACACTGCGCCTGATTACCGAACATTTTACCGAAGACGAATTCTTTTATATTATGGGGCAGGATTCTCTCAGAGATTTCCCAACCTGGCACGAACCGGAAAAAATTGCGTCCATGGTAACCGTTCTGGTCGCTGTACGAGACGGCAATGAACGGGAATTCCAGTCGTTGGTGGACGAACGTAATACACAATACGGTGATGTATTTCGCATTATTACGATACCGTATGATGAGGTATCGTCCTCAGAAATCCGTGATTTGCTGAAGCAGGGAGATTCTGTGGAAGGGTTGTTGCCGCCAAAGGTGGAACAATATATTCATCATTGCGGAATTTATGGTATCGACAGTGATGTGATTACGACAGAAACCATGAAACAGTATCGGGAGATTGCCGAAACGCTGCAGGGAAAATTGTCGGAACACCGTCTGATGCATTCGAAGGGAGTTGCATTTACTGCAGTCAATATTGTTTGTTCCATGTACGAAAATGGCTATATATCCGAAAAGGAACGCTTTTGCCTTGCAAATAAAGCACTTCTTGCCGGAATTATGCACGACTGTGCCAAATATATTCCGGACTGTGAGATGACTGCTTTTTGCAGCGAACATCAGATTGAAATTCCAAATGATGAGAAGGAATTTCCTCAAATACTGCATGGCCCGGCCGGACGGTATTTGGCTGAAACCGAATATGGAATTACAGATGATGAAATTCTTTCCGCAATCCTGTATCATGTAAACGGAAAACCGGATATGAATATCACCGAAATGGCAGTTTATTTAAGTGATTATATTGAACCGACGCGAACTCATGGATGCACACCTTCCCTGTCGGTTTTGAGAAGAACCGCATTGTCAAATCCGTTTGAAACTGTTATACTTGTAGCAGGAGCAACGTTACATTATTTGACTTCATTCGGATATCGGTATTATCCGATATTAAAAGAAACATTGGAATATTATGAGAAGGTCTACGGCATTACTTATGCAGACCGATATTCTGAAAAATAAGGAGATATTATGAGTTATACTTCAAAAGATTTAGCAAAAACAGCTTATCTTGCATTGGACAGCAAAAAAGGATTTGATATCAAGGTCATTGAAATCGGAGAAGTTTCATCCTTGGCTGATTATTTTGTAATCGCAGACGGAAATAACAGCTCCCAGGTAGATGCCATGGTTGATGAAGTTATGATGAAGCTTCACGAGGAATACGGATTGGATCCGAAGCGCGTGGAAGGTGCGAAAAACAGCGGATGGATATTGATGGATTACGGCGATATTGTTGTTCATGTATTTTCTTCTCAGGATCGTTTGTTCTATGATTTGGAACGCGTTTGGAGAGACGGTACCGTTTTGGATACAAACGAATGGAACAATAAGGAAGAAAACTAAGCCGAATTAAGCGAAAAGCTAAGCTGAACCGGACGAAGAAACCGGTCAAAATACGGTTTAACCAATAAACAAGTAAATATCCGGAGTTGAAAACCGGTCCAAAACAGATAAACGACCGGTAGAAGAGCAAGATATTGTATTGAAAATTCAAATACAAACTGATTTAAAAGCCGTGAGTTCATTTAGATGAATTCACGGCTTTTGTTATCTCATATGAAAGTTCGTCCTATGAGATAAAAAAACGCTCCGCGAGGATGCACACGCCTGTGCAGAGGAAAAATGTCGCTTCGCGACGCACAGTCGGCGCGAGCATATCGCAAGCGATATGCTTTGTTCTCGTTGACAGGTAATTAATGATACATCCGGAACAGTCCGATAACAGAACCGAGAATTTTGCAATCCGGAACAATAATAGGACTCATGGTATCATTTTCGGGCTGAAGACGAATGTGACCGTTTTCTTTATAAAATGTCTTAACTGTTGCAGAATCATCAACAAGTGCAACGACTATTTCACCGTTTCGTGCTGTATCCTGGCGTTTTACCAAAATCTGATCGCCATCATAAATTCCGACGTTAATCATACTTTCTCCTTTTACTTTAAGGAAAAAAGTCTCTTCGTTTGGCATATATTCGACCGGAATCGGGAAATAATCAACAATGGATTCGGTTGCAAGTATCGGTTGGCCGGCAGCAACCGTTCCGACCATGGGAACATTAACCATCTCACGTGTGGTGGGACGGAACGAATCATCAACAATTTCAATACATCTCGGTTTGGCCGGATCCCGTCTGATATATCCGTTTTGTTCCAATGTTTCCAAATGAGAATGTACAGAGGAAGTGGATTTCAAATCAACGGCAATGCAGATATCGCGGACTGACGGCGGATATCCCTTGCTTAATATCTGGCTCTTGATATATTCCAAAATTTCCTGTTGCTTTTTTGTAATCTTTCCGGGCATGTGACACCTCCTGTATGCAAAAAGCATATTCTTTTCTTATCGATTCTATTTTATCATAGTAAAATTCAAAAAGCAAACATTAGTTCGATAAAAATCAACATAAAAAGTAACAAAAATCAGTAGGAACAAACGTTCGATTTTTGTGCAATATTTCGAACAAATGTTCTTGACAAACAGAACAAATGTTCGTAAAATATAAATACAAACAAATGTTCGATTGAATATGATTTTATTCAGAAATATTGAGAAAGTGAGAGATTGATTGTATGAAATCTACAAACAGAAAGACGAATAGCTACATTAAACAGAATAACAGTTTTGATAAGAAACATTCCAATCATCGTTCGGGAAAGCGTTCCGTGAATATGGTGGCAACTCTTTTGGTTGTTGTTGCTGCATTTACGGTTTGTTTCTTCTTAAGCGATACCGTTCGAAGCAGTGCAAAAAGTACCGAAAGAGATAAGATGGTTACTTCGGTATATGTAGAAAAAGGTGATAATTTGTGGGATATTGCAAGTAAATATTATACCAAAGATTGCGGAAGCATGAGAGACTACATCAAAGAAATTAAGAGAACAAACAATATCAGCAGTGATACCATATATTATGGATATTCCATTCTGATTCCTTATTATCGTTAATTCTTACGGTTTTTTCCAAGAAGGAATTGTTCCTGATGTAATCGCATTAAACAGACGCTCCCGAACACCGGGGGCGTTTTTGTCGATTTCCTTAATTAGATTTTTGGAATCTTCACGTTTTGTAATGCCATCGGCAGGACATGGGTTTTTAAAGACGGGAAGATTGTATTTATGCTGAAATCCGACAATATCACATTCGTTGACATAAATTAAAGGACGAATTAAGGTAATATCCATTCGATCCAGATAGGTTACAGGAGAAAATGTATGAAAACGTCCCTCATAGATTAATGACATCATCATTGTTTCGATAACGTCATCTTTATGATGAGCATATGCAAGTTTATTGCATCCGAGTTTTTTTGCTTCTTCGTTAAATGCACCTTTTCTCAATTTGGCACAAAGACTGCAGGGATTGCTTTCTTTTCGAATATCGAATACGATGTCCTTGATTTGAGTCGGTATGATTGTGAATTCGACATGTAATGTATCACAAAGATGTTGAATTTCCGTATAATCAATTTCGTAGCCGAGATTCACAGAAATTGCCTTGACAGTATAAGGAATCGGGTAAAAACGTCGTAATTCCGCAAGTGCATATAATAGTGTAAGACTGTCTTTTCCTCCTGAAATTCCAATTGCAATGCAATCATTTTGCTCAATCATCTTATAATCATCAACAGCTCTTCTTGTATAACTGAGCAATTGCTGTAATTTCATACGCTACCTCCTGAGGAAAATTGTATCAATCGGAATGGTTTGGATAAGTAAAATCACTATGAATTCTATATTAATATATCAATTAGGACTTTGAATTCTATATTATTATATCAATTAGGGCTTTGGATTCAAGCATTTTTTGCATTTTAAAAGAAGGAATAAAATTTCGCTGTATTTATAGTTTTAAGTAGAATATGTTATCGGTTTATGGTAGAATATGATTGTAAATTGAATGATTATTATAAGATAAGATTTTAGTGTATTTTTTGTTTTGCTAAGGTTGCGGTTGGATTTGAAATACTAGAAACAGAGAGGTATCCGAATGAATTTTCAGGTACAAAAAATAGGAAATGAAATCAAAAAGAATATCAAAGGCAAAGATGTTATTATCAGCAAGGTTTTATGCGCTATGTTTGCCGGCGGACATATTCTTCTGGAAGATATTCCCGGCGTCGGAAAAACGACATTGGCAGTTTCCATTTCGGAAGCAATGGCAATGAATTACAAGCGTGTACAATTTACTCCCGATGTTATGCCGAGTGACATTACCGGCTTCAAGATGTACAACAGTCTTTCACAAAAATTTGAATATCATGAAGGCGCAGCAATGTGTAATCTGTTTTTGGCGGATGAAATTAACCGTACTTCGCCAAAAACACAATCCGCATTATTGGAGATCATGGAAGAAGGACGGATTTCCGTCGACGGAGAAACGTATTATATTCCAAAACCTTTTATTGTAATAGCAACCCAAAACCCGTTTGGATCATCCGGAACGCAAAAACTTCCGGAATCTCAGATGGACCGTTTTATGATTCGTTTGTCTATGGGGTATCCGGACCATTCTTCGGCAATTGATATTTTGAAAGCGGAAACCATAAATAATTCAATTGAAAATGTAATCACTACGGAACAATTTTTGGAATTACAGGAACAGGTTAAGAACGTATTCGTTGATGATGCTGTCTATGAGATGATTGTCAATATTTCCGAAGCAACCAGAAATTCCGAGAATATTCAGCTTGGTCTCAGCCCGCGAGGAACCAAAGCATTGTTGAAGATGGCGAAATCTCAGGCTTTTATATGTAATCGTAATTATGTATCAGCCGAAGATGTCATTGCCAATCTGTCCTGTGTTATGTCTCACAGACTTGTTTTAAGTGCCAAGGCCAAAGCAAAGAATATTGATTTGGATTTCATTTTAAATAAAATCATGAACGATATCAGAGTGCCGAAGATTTAAGCCTTCGGTACTTTCTGTAAACAAATGAAAGTATCAATCGGTGGGGTAGTATATGAAACGTAAAATTATGGCATATATAAGGTATCTCGCATGCCTTTTTGTCATTACTTTTCTTTATCTGTTTAACAATCATACGGCAATGCTGATGATTCTGTTCATTGCGATTATATTACCGTTGATGTCTGTTGTCTGTTTCTTTTTGTTTTATAAACGATTTCAGGTTTCCATATCATTTTCACATGCTATAGTCGGGCGCGGAGAGAAGGCAAAACTGATTTTTCATATAAAGAACAGTTCTTTGTATCCGCAGCCGAAGCTTAGTTTGTATTTTGAGATTTCCAATGAAAAGAATCCCAATAATGCACAGTTTATACATGAATTATATGTCGGTCCCAAAGAAGAATTGGAGTATGAAGTAGAAATCGGACTAATGAATTGCGGAAATTTTAAAGCAAAATTAATTCGATTTGAAATGTGGGATTTGTTCGACTTTGTGAGACGTGAAATTCAGGTCAATTCTACCGCAGAATGCATTTCTTTACCCATCGAACTCGCAATAGAAAGTAATATCAATGAGTTTTCCGGAGATAATACAAACGAAACCGTTTATGAAAAATACGCAAAAGGAAACGATCCTTCGGAAATCTTTGAGATACGTGAATTTCATAACGGTGACCGTTTACAAACCATCCATTGGAATCTGAGTGCCAAGCAAAACGAATTGATGGTAAAAGTATTTTCTGATGTTACAGGAGAAACATTTGATATTTTTCTGTGCAATGATTATACGGATAACCGTCAGATGGATTCTTATTTTGACTTGATTTATACAATCGGTTTATATTTGTGCAGGAATCAGATTTCATTTTCTCTCAGCTGGGTGAACAGTGCCGGAAAACTGATTAAACGACATATCGATGCAGAAGAACAGGTGAGCAATGAGATTATTTCGTTATACTTTGAAGAGCCGGTTCCGAATGCGGAGAAAAATCTCGGAATTCTGTCAGATATTCGTCAGACGTCAAGCAATGTTATGATGATTTCCGCACAATCGGGACATCGACAAAATGAAATGCGTTTGCTTATGAGTAACAATCAGGCAAGATTATTTTTACTGTAATTGAAATCCGCAGCAGAAAGGACTGGAAGACTTTGAAAATCAATAAAAAACAACGTCAGTTAAACGATTTTTCAAATATTCTGAGTGCACGTTCCGGAATTTCGCTCAATCTGGAATATCGGGGATTGTCGAACAAGGAACGTCTGATAGCATGCCTTATTAAAGGGATGCTGATCTTTTTCTGCTCTTATGGGTTACTTGGGTTGTTTATTACAAGTTTTCAACTTCCCTGTATGAGAATCATCCTGTTCCTTGCAACTTTTATTTTTTCATTTTTAGTATCCCTGTTTTATTACAATAAATGGTTTTTTAATATCGGATATATCGGAATTTTGCTGCTGTTTTGCGTTGCCTCATTTTTATTATATATTTACGCGAACAGTGGTGTGAATGCAATTATTAATATTGCAATGGATATCATCGATGAAAAGATGAACCTGCAAGGTGTTCGTACATATCAGGAATTAATTTCCAACAGAACGGTAACCATTACCTGTTGCTTGCTTTTGGTTACGATTTTGCAATGCTGTTTCTTTAATTCAACCATTTCCGGTTATATGAATCCGATATTGGTTTTCTTCCAATTATTCCCTGTTGTACAGTTGTGCATTTATTTTGATGATGAAATTAATTATTTTTACTTTATCATGATTCTGATGGGATATATCGGAGTTTTGATTCTGAAGCGTAGTCATTATTGCTCAGTTCCGATTAAAGGAAATCTGCAGACAGTTACGTTAAAGGGAAATGTGGTAAAAAGCACAAATATACGTCCGATTAAAGCAATGAACAATATGTTTATTGCATCTATCTGCTTTGTTTTGTTTATTACCATGGTGGCGGGAATTCTGGTATTCTTTACTCCGTTCCGTTTAAAGAGCAATTACAGTTCCTGGAAAACAAAAACCGATCAAATTGTAGAGCAATTTGCGATGTCCGGCTTGTTTGCATTTTTCAATCGATATGAAAGCACCGGCGGAATCGGAGAAGGAAAACTCGGGGGCGTTCGCGAAGTTCAAATGGATTTCGAACCGGATTTGGAGATTCATATGGTTCCCGATAATGAAGACGGTGTCTATTTAAAGGGATTTGTAGGTGAAGTCTATAGCAATAATCAATGGAGTCCGCTCACGGAATATAAGTCGTTATATGCTTCTCCGTATTATTTTTCCGATATGTCAGAGCTGGTAAATAAAGAAAGCGATTTTCTGGAGTATTTCTATGCCCATAATTCAATGGGTGCCAAGGCTAAAATGGAAATTAAAAATCTGGATGCCAATGTGAATTATTTGTATTTACCGTATTATTCCATGATAAATCCGGATACCATTATTACACGGCCGGAATATCACGAACGGTTTCACGGTGATGTAATCTATTCCGTTTTCAGCAGGAATATGTCCTATACTTTTGAATATTATCCGTTTATGTCGGTCAGTGAATATTGTGCGAATGTACCGTTATTATTTCCGGAATATGAAAATATCTCGGAACAGTTGTACCGTAACTATGTTTACAAAAATTATTTAAAAGTTCCCAACAATATTCATAACGATTTAAAGAAAATTTGTGAGAAATATATTCCGGGAGAAAGCAAAACAGAAGTAATTAATCAAATCAAAGCGTATTTTAAAGAAAATTTCGTATATACATTAAGACCCGGATCAACACCGAACAAACGTGATTTTGTTGTATATTTTCTGACAAAACAGAAGAAGGGATTTTGTGCACATTTTGCCACTGCAGCAGCAATGCTTCTGAGAGAAAAAGGAATCCCGGCTCGGTACGTCGAAGGATATTATGTTCAATTTACAGACGCTCTGGATATCAGCATAGATGCGACAAAAGATGCAAACGAATGGTATAACGGATACAATGAAACATTGCAGGCGGGTGAAGAAATGCATGTTGTGGAAATTATGGCAAATGATTCTAATGCACATGCCTGGGTTGAGGTGTATTTCGACGGATTCGGCTGGATTCCGGTAGAATTTACGGTTGCAGATGAAGAACTGTCAGAGGAAGGCGGAAGCTTCTGGAGCAGAATCGGTCTTAATTTTTCCGGGGACGGCAATTCCGTTTCTCCAATCGACAATATTACCAATCAGCTGAAAAATTCAGCACCGTTATTACTGGCAATAGTCATAGGATTGATTGCCTGCGTTTTGGTTGCTTTTTATATTGCAAGAATATATCATATGTATCGTTTGTATTATCATAATTCCAATGATCGAATTGTGCAGCAATATATGGCAATGACGAAATTATTGAAGAAATACGGAATCGCGGAAGAGAAGAACTTATATCATCATATAACACTGGATTATTTGGTTAATCGCTTGAGTTTCAATGATACGGATGCCCGCAGATTTATCAGCATAATTGAAGAAGCATCATATGGAAATTCCAAAATGAACGAAGATAGTCTGGAACTTTCGACACGATATTTTAAACAATTCCTGAAAGAACTTCAGAAAGTTGTGACAAAACGTCAACGTCTTGAAATTAAAATACGATATTAAAATACGATATTAAAATACGATATTAAAATACGATATTAA
>JAZLJJ010000011.1:0-99640 GCA_045597325.1 Lachnospiraceae bacterium | reverse complement strand
ACTGGTAAAAATCCCTGTTTTGGGTTAGAATAATTTCGTGTTATGTGGTTCATTGGTAAGACTATTATAACACAAAAGAGGCTACCTGGGTTCGCCCAGATAGCCTCTTTTTTTTCATGGGGTTATTTCACAGCCCCTCTTGATAATCATTTTCAAAAAGATTAGTGAGTAATAATCTGCTCGGTTTCCTTGTCGAAAATATGCATCTTGGTAAGGTCAAATGCAATTCTGATGGTGTCGCCGGGTCTTGCGGTTGTACGAGGATCAACACGAGCGGTGATATCGTAATCATCAACTGCAAAGTAAAGGAATACTTCGGCACCGAGAAGCTCGTATACACGTACGGTAGCTTCAAACGAAGCGGACGGATTAGACATAATGAAAGCTTCCTCATCCTTAACATCCTCAGGACGAATACCAAGTACAACTTCCTTATCAACATAGCCGCCTTCAACAAGCTTCTTAGCTCTTGCTTCCGGAACCAAAATCTTGTTGCTGCCGAACTGCAGATATACATTGTTGTTCTCAACAAGAACCACAGAATCCAGGAAGTTCATCTGAGGAGATCCCATGAAACCTGCTACGAACAAGTTGTTCGGCTTGTCATAGAGATTCTGAGGAGTATCAACCTGCTGAATAACACCATCCTTCATAACAACGATTCTGGTACCAAGAGTCATAGCCTCGGTCTGGTCATGTGTTACGTAAATGATGGTAGCTTCCAGTCTCTGATGGATCTTGGAAATCTCAATACGCATCTGTACACGGAGTTTTGCATCCAAGTTGGAAAGAGGCTCATCCATGAGGAATACCTTAGGATTACGAACGATTGCACGACCCATGGCAACTCGCTGTCTCTGACCACCGGACAGAGCCTTCGGCTTACGATCGAGCAACTGCTCAATACCAAGAATCTTAGCAGCTTCATTTACAAGCTTGTCAATCTGGTCCTTCGGAACTTTACGAAGCTTCAAACCAAATGCCATATTGTCATATACAGACATATGAGGATACAAAGCGTAGTTCTGGAAAACCATGGCGATATCTCTATCCTTCGGCTCAACATCGTTCATCAGCTTGTCTCCGATGTAAAGCTCACCACCGGTAATCTCTTCCAAACCGGCGATCATACGAAGGGTCGTGGACTTACCGCAACCGGAAGGTCCTACGAAAATGATAAATTCCTTATCCTTAATATCAAGGTTAAAGTTCTTAACGGCAACAAATCCGTTCGGATATGTCTTGTTAATGTTGATAAGTTTCAAACTAGCCATCGAAATTTGCCTCCTAAAATTTCATAAAAAACATGCAGTGCCATTCAGCACCACATCACTGTGCCTATGATACACTATGAAAATAAAAAATTCTATATCGCAAATGTACAAATAACGTTTTCCTGTTTTGTTTATATTGCATAAGATTACGCATCATTTTTTGTTTTATCGTAAATATTACCGAAATGTTTTCTTGTTTACTGTGAAATATCAACATAAAAATGTCAATTTCCTTTTATACATCCGAACATGGCCCGATATCATTGTATATTCCGTCTATTCTCGTTTGCATTTTATAGTAACTTTTGCTAATATGTCATAAGGAGGGGCCCGTTGCGAAGCAACGGGAAGATACCTTATGACCTACGCACCGCCTTCGCGAAGCGAATTCTAATGGCGGTGCTACCCCTACTTGTCATAAGGAGGGACCCTTTGCACCGCAATGGGGGGGATCCCTTATGACCTGCGCACCGCCATCTGCGAAGCAGATTCTGCATGGCGGTGCTACCCCTACTTGTCATAAGGACGGGGCCCTACGCGCCGCCGTTTTTCACGGTACATTCACAAATGTATTTGACATAATAAGGAGCATCTATGAACAATTCATTCTATAATATAAATGAAGCAAACCCGGAGACCCGTTCTACGCTCTCTCCGACCTATATCGTCACCGGCGCCAGCGGTGACATCGGAGGTGCTGTTGCCGTCCGGCTCGCCAAGAACGGCTGCAACCTTGCCCTGATCGGCCACTCGGACGAAGCTGCATTGGAAGCCGTTCGCGCAACCTGCGCCTCATTTGGCTGCTACTGCAAAACCTATGCCGGCGATCTCGGCGACGAAGACTTCGTTCGTACCACATGTCAGAACATTCAGGCTTCGTTTCCCGGGATTAACGGTCTTGTTCACACCGCCGGTGCTTCCGCGGTCGGGCTGCTCGGCGACATGGCGCTGGCTGACTGGAATCGTTTGATGGCGACAAATCTGACATCCGCTTTTTTATGTATCAAGCATATCACCCCCGCACTGAGGGCAGCCGGAAGCGGACGCGTGCTTCTCATTTCCTCTGTTTGGGGAACCCGCGGAGCTTCGATGGAAGCGGCTTATTCCGCAACCAAGGGCGGTTTGGATTCTCTGACGAAAGCAATGGCCAAGGAGCTGGCCCCCGGTAACATTTCCGTAAACGCACTTGCTCCCGGAATGGTTTCCACGAAAATGAATTCTCACCTCACGGAAGACGATATCGCCGAACTCTGCGAGGAGATTCCGGCAGGGCGCGTCACCACCCCCGCAGAAGTTGCCGACATGGTTGCTCTTCTGATGAACGCCCCGCTCTATCTGACCGGTGAAATTATCGGCTTTAACGGCGGCTGGTTTTAATAATAAGTATAATCCCGTAGCGCAACGATACGGAAACGACTTATACAACAGCAAAGGGACCGGTTTTCCGGTCCCTTTTTCAATGGTCACAATCTGTAATTTCCCGTCGCATCACACATTCTATTCCGTCATGTGCTCGAGATAGTCCAAAATTCCGGCAGCCTCTTCCTTCGCCATGTTCGTCATCGCTTCTTCGGTTGAGAAAAACGGAATGTCGGTCTTGCTGTCCATATAACAGCTTTCCAAAATGATGGCAATAACCCCGTATTTGGCTCCGTGCCGGTTGATTGCATAATAATCTAACGGTTTGCCGTCGGCATCCTTCGTGTCATTGCTGTTTCTCAGATACGGTCCCCTGTTTTCCAGCCCGAGTCCCTGTAACCGCGATAAAATGCAGTTCGCCAGAATTTCCGATTGGTCATGAATCGACGCCTGATTGGATACACACACCATACTGCCATGCGACGTCCCGGCCTTTTCCGAGGCGTTCAGATGCAGGCTGACGAAAATGTCCGCATTTTTCTCTTTTCCGAATTTCACCCGAAGTTCCAGGTCTTCTTTATTATCATTGGACATCGTCGTATCATCGGTTCTTGTTAAATAAACCTGAATATGGTCGCACTGTTCTTCCAGCTGCTGTTTCAAAATCAGCGCATGTTTCAGATTTTCATCTTTTTCCACACGTCCGTCGTACTCTGCGCCGGACCAAATACCGCCGTGCCCCGGATCCAAAACGACAATGAAGTCACGTTTCGGTGCTTCCGTCGGACTCGGTTTCGGTTCCGTTCGGTTTTCGGTCCTGCTGCCGATTGCTTCTTCCACATCCTTATCGGACGGTTCGTACAAACCGTCATTATCTGTTTCTTCATACTCACCGACACGTTTATAGTATCCGGATTCATTGTCTTTGGGTTTGCTTCCGCATGCCGTTGTCGCCAGAACAACCAGACAAATGCCGATCAGTTTGCAGAGCCTTCGCTTCATTTTCTCTTCCTCTTCGTATAAATAATGATTCCGGTGATGATTACCATCGCCACAACCGAACCCATCAGTACAAATAACATAACCTTGTCGGATTCCTTGGGTTCTTCGGATATTGTCTCGACTTTATCCTCGGACGGAACTGCCGTCGGTGCAATTGTCGGTTCCGGTGCCTTGGTCGGCAGCGGAATCATTGAGCACTGTATCGTCACTTCTGCGTCCTCATTTCCTGCCGGAATCTGCCATTCCGTTCCTTCTGCGCCAAATGTGCTTTGAATTCCGTCCAGGCGATATCCGTCTTTGACCTGTACCGTTACGGACACCGGCTGTCCCGCAAGATAGCTCTTCCGGAATTCCCCGTTTTCGCATACACTGCCGTCCACCGGCTCGGAGTCCACAATAACCGTACATTGCGTGTCATCGTACCGAAGTGCTATGGTCCGAAACTCACCAATTTCAAAATGCTTGAGCAAAATCTTCTTCATTTCATCCGCGCGGGCATTTGCAAAATCACGAACCGCCTGAACGCCCATCGAAAAGTCCGAACCGCCCCAGGGCATATTCGGATCTTTCTGCCGGTCCATCTCTGTTGCGTAGGGTGCATACAGTTCCTGAAGCCGGTCAATCACCGCATTGAGGTTTTCTGCCGAAAACCTGGTGTTCAGACGACTTACCATCGTGGTCAGGAAGTCATTGACGAACTCCTCATTTTTCAGGAACGAGCGGAACAACGCCGTCGCACCGAACTGATCCGGCGGGATGGTGCAGTCTTCCTGCAACAGCTGAAGGAATCGGTCCGTGTTCGGTTTCTTTCCGTACAGTCCCCAGCCGAATTCCGTATCGTACAAAAGCCAGCGGATTCTGCCGTCCTTCTCGGTTCCTTCGACCGGTTCGCCCAGATACCGCCATGCCTGACAGTTATTTCCGGGCCAGTCTCCGTTGTTGATGAAGATTTCCGTTGTATAATAATCGATAAAGTTTTGAATGTCAAAATATTCCTGTGCCTTCCTGTAATTTGCATCCATACTCATATCCGCCGTAGTCACGAAATTATATGCGGCCCGGTACCACTGAATTGCTTCCTCATTTTGCTCTTCGTCATCGACAGATGTTTCGATAACGCTCAGCGCTCCCTTTTCATATGCAAACTCGTAAATGACCAGTTCGGATTCTTTGACCCCGTAATGCTCTTTGATGTAATACTTGTCCTCACGCTCCTGGATATTCATAAATCCGTAGAAGCTGCCGTTCAAATATACCGTGGCCGGCTGTGCCGACTGAACATCCAGCAAATCCTGCACCAGATACTGGGTCAGAACATCGCGGAACATCGTGCGGTCCATAATATCCGCTTCATTTCCGCCGTTTCGAATGAGCAGTCGCTTAAAGGAATCAATATCATTTCCTTCTTCGTCATACGCCGGAATCACAGCATCCGAGAAAATGGCATAATCAAAGGATTTCTGCGTATCGTATTCTTTTCTGGCATACAGCCGGAACGATTTTCTCTTGGCATTTCGGCTGGCCGCTCCGTGAATTCGTGCGCCGACATTCATCGACAGCACCGTCTTCCCGTCCTCAATAAGTTCAAAATGCATCGGGCGTTCCCATTCCCGGCCGGACTGCTTCGGATTCGTGTAAATACCGGTCTGCGGGTCATACAGATTCGCATCCTCCGTAACCAGCGAAATGACCGGAATCGTATATCTCGTCGTCATATCCTTTCCGACCCAAAAAGTCTTTGTTACGACATCGCTTTGCCTGCCGTCCGCAGTGACTGCGATTACACGAAATACATACGGTTTCGGTAATCCGTTGACATCCGTCTGTATCTTGATGGCAATCGGTTCCGTATACTGTACGGTTCCGGGTTTTCCCGGTGCCGGCACCGAACTGTCGGTGGTATAGAAAATCTTATATCCCGGCTGTGCCGTCATCGTTACCTCGCACGCCTCGTCATGCATCGGCTCTTCCGGGCTGATGACCGGCGCCTCCACGGTACTCGGAATCCATTCACGCTCAGAATCGTCTGCCAGGGCTGCCGGCAGACGATTCATCATAACCAATATTAAAATTGCACCAATACTACATAATATCTTTTTCATGCTTTTCCCACTCATCTTCTGATTTGATATCACATTTCAAGAAATTCATCGTTTCTTCTTCGTAACCGAACGACAACCCGGTAGCGGCCGCCATACGCATCAGGAACATCGTGGATTCAAAATGACCTCGACCCTGCTTGATACCGGAGCCGATTCCGACCGCCACTGCACCTTCGCATCTTGCAATTACCGAAGATTCCAGAATACGAACCACCGCTTCTCCGTCCCTGCAGCCGATAATCACGCACCTCTTTGCACGGATGATTGCCTGAATTTCACATCCGATCAGCTTGGCACTGACTTTCTCACTGCACATATTTCCGATTGCCACCTGAGTATCTCCGGATGCAATATCCGCGAACTGTACCTTCTTCAGACTGACTGCCGTTTCTCCGTTCAAAGAACCGATGGCAACACCCTTACCGGAGTTCACTTCTGCTTTGATTCTCGAATTCTCAATCAAGACCACAGCTCTGTTGTTCATGGATCCGATACCGAGTGCTTTTTCACCGGTCATCGTAAGATACAGATTATTGCACCGTTCGATACGAATTCCGGTTTCCCGGATATATCCGCCGCCGATACCGATACATTCGCGTCCGTCCGAGCGAATCGACACATCGCCGTTCACATTGATACTGATATTTCCGACCGACTGATTACAATCGCCGCCTATTGCATAACTCTGATCCGCGCTGACATCGATACGCAGTTTGCCGTCGCCCTCAATCTTCAGGGACGAGCTCTCCGGCACGCGGATTCCCGCATCCTGCAGGCTGACATTTCCCTCAATTACGAGTGTCACATCACAATAATTGCCGATTTCGATGCACGGCCGGGTCTGATACGATTCCAGACGTACCCAGCGCAAATGAACCTTCGTAATCGTGTTGTCCGGAATATGAATAACGATATCCGTCTGGAACTTGGCATTTCCGACCACAACACAATCCGGCTTGGGAATTACCAGCTCCGTATAACCGTCCATGACAAGCGGCATCAGGGAAACCTCCGGCTCATTTCCGACGATATACGTCTTCTTCTGCCGGGACTCGATATTCTTCATGTTCATACCGAGAATCTCATCCCGCATCTCCTTCGGAAGCTCTTCCATGAAGCTTTCCTGCGGTTTTGCCGTGTAATATCCCTGAATCAAATCCACGCCGAGCCGGATGACCATATCCAGTTCTTCCTTGGTCTCAACACCCTCCGCCAATGCCAGGAAGCCGTTCTCATGTGCAAATTCCGCGGTATTGGATACAAAGTACTGTTTCTTCGTATCGCTGTCAACGCCGGAAATGAGCGCACGGTCAATCTTGACGAAGTCCGGCGAATACGTCAGCAGGTTGGAAATGTTGGAATAGCCTGCGCCGTAATCGTCGACAGCCAGCTGAATACCAAACTGTTCGCGGCGTTTCTTCATAATATCCACCTGGTCCAGGCTGGCTTCCGTCTGTTCCGTAAATTCCACAACAACATTCGGCATGATGTCCTGATACATGCTCTGCAGTCTTGCGAAATCACGATTTGCAAACATAACTTTCGGGATACTGTTGACAAACAGTTTTCGGTTGTTCAGCAATTCCCTGTTCTTATAGAAAATCTCCATCGTATTATAGAACGTATGACGTTCCACATCGTAGAGACGATCAATGGCTTCCGCATGTTTCAGAATCGTCAGCGGCGAAATCTTCTTCTCCGTGCGCGATCTCATCAGTGCTTCATATGCGAAAATGTCACCGGTTCTGGCATTGATAATCGGTTGAAAATGATACGTTAACAGGTTATCGTCCAAAATGCGGACAACCTCGTTCCGCTCTTCTTCATCCACCAGTTCCTGCGTGTTGCCCTGTCTTCGTTTCTGTTCCTTCAGGTTCTTCTTATCGGAAATCGCATCCGCCGTTATGCTGGCCAGACTGTCCTCGTCGGTAACTTCTTCACACACCTTGGCATACGCGATGGACACGCTGTAGGACTTGTCGTTAAACCGGTTATAATTCTGAATTCTCGCATTCAGGTTGCTCAACAGCCCGACCGCATCATTATTGGTATCATAAAATCCCGCAATGACAAATTCATCATTTCCGAGTCGGGCACAAATATCCCGGTCGTTCATCGTGTTCTGCAAAATCTTCGTCATCTGCAGAAGCACATCATTTCCCTCATCCCGACCATAAGCATCGTTGATGGTGGAGAAGCGTTCGATATCAAGGGCAATCACGCGAAGCTTTGTTTTGCTGTTGCCCATATGACGGTAAATGTCCTTCAGGGCCGCCAGATATCCTTTGTAGTTGTACAAACCGGTCATCGCATCACGGACCTGAGACTCAATCGTGACATCGTCGTAAATGTACCAGCGTCGCTGCGTTTCCAGACAGTGAGCCAGTTTTCTTGTCCACTGCGTCATATAACGGGGATATGTCACCGGACGGTTGCCGTACGAAATCACCTCGTATCCGAGCACTCTCTCCATAAAATGAATTCCGGCCACATAAAATGCCCTTGCATGGTCGCATTCCCGATACAGTGCCGGTATCATCAGACTTCTGGAAAACATCTTGCCGGCGCTGATTTCGCTGTTGCCGTTGACATTGCTGATAGCCATCAGCATTTTCTCGGTCAAATGAGGACTCTGAGCCCGTTCGTGCAGACAATTTACGTTCAGGCACAAATAAAATTCGTCGTAGTCCTCCAAATATCCGGTATAATGACTGACCGTTTTCAGACAGTTTTCGATGTCTGTAACGTTCGTTACTTCCTCACTCATGAAATTATATTCGGACGGGAAGCGGTTATACTCCGCTTTCAGATCTTCCACCAGTTTATGCGCATACGGTGCAACCGACCATCTGGTACAGCCGCAGGTACATCCGGGAACCAGACGACAGCAGTTCTTCTGCGGCAGCATCGGTAATTCGTCGTTGCCGTTCATTGCATTCAGAAGCATCCTTACCGCGTTGACGGACATCTCGGTCGGATCCCGATAGACGGACAGGCAGGAACACTGCTGTTCCATCTCCTCCGGTTTTGCACTGTATCCGGCAACAATCACATCCTCCGGAACACGAATTCCGTTCTTCTCCAGATTCTCAATAATCGAAGCGGCTGCCTCCGTTGATACGCAAATAACCGCATCCGGCAATCCGTGCGGGTTGCCCAACAATTCTTTGGTGACCGTTTCTCCGCATTCATACCAGAATCCGCCGTCATGCATCCGGTCCGTTTCAAAGGACAATCCGAGGCGACTCATCTCATCCAGAAAATTTCGAAGCATTGCTTTATAAAACGGGGTTTCGCCGGATTTGCTGTCTCCGACAAAATCAATGGTTCTTGCGCCGTGTGTTTCATACAAATGACGGAGCAACAGTTCCATACCGTTCTCCTGTCCGAACTCGGCTACCGGAAAATCCCAGCCGCCGTTGCTTTCCAGACATACGACCGGCTTGTGAAATTCCGACTGAATCTTATCCATGATTTCCCGCTGACGCTGCATACGGAAGGACACCGGACACAAAATCAATCCGTCCAGTTCCTCAAAATTCATAACCTCGTAAACAGAGCACTCCGCATCCGAATAGCTCTGTGCCATATTTGCCTTGCACAGTGTTGTAAATGTGACAACGTCAATATTGTTTTTTAACAGTTCCTGCTGTACGGCAATCATGCTTTCATGGAAGAACTGATGATACGCATCCGAAAGCAATACACCGACAACTTTTCTGGTTTTAGCCATATATTACGGCACCTCCTCGCACACTGACCGTTCCCCGTCGTCCTTCGGACGGTCTCACGTCTATCGTTTGAATACGATTTACCTACGGTTATTGGTCTGTTTATCCCACACTGAATCCATATTAATAATATGTAGATATCATAGCATATTATCGGATAAAAAAAAATAGGACCCGAGGCCCTATTTTTTATGTTCTGAAACTGCGTTTTTTACGTCATATATTCTTACATATTTTGCTTTTTTTTAACGCTTACGGCTGTGTGTAATACTGTACGCCGAGAGGTGCTTCGCCAAGCAGTTCGGATACCGTAACAAACTCATATCCCTTTTTGCTCAGTTCATCGATGATAATACAAAACGCCTCGTAGGAATTGTCATAAATTTCATGCATCAAAACGATTCTGCCGTCCTTTGCCTGATTTAGCACATTTTTGACAATCTTCTGTACATTTTCCTGCCGCTCGGCATCCGTCGTCCGTTTCTTCAGTCTCCAGTCTTCCGAATCCGCAGACCAGTTGATGACATACAGAGGACTTTCCTTCACCTGTTCTTTCTTGATTCGGCCGCCCGGTGCACGGAACATGATGGGTGCGACTCCGGTTGCCTCCAGAATTTTGGCGTAGGTCTTGTCGATTTCCTCATGATACTGCTCATCGGTGCATTTATCGTAATACTTCTCATGCGTCCATGCGTGGATTTCAATTTCCATTCCGGCTTCTGCCGCGGCACGAAGCTGCGGGCCGGTAACATCGTCGATTCGGTTTCCTACGACAAACCATGTTGCTTTGCCACCGTATTCCTGAAGTTTCTCAACGAATTTCGGTGTCAGTTTAAAATACGGTCCGTCGTCAAAGGTAAATGCAATCCGTTTTCGTCCGTCATCCGGCGTCGGTGTCGGTGTTCCCGGTATCGGGGACGGTGTCGGACTCGGGCTCGGTGTCGGGCTCGGACTCGGTGTCGGACTCGGTGTCGGACTCGGACTCGGACTCGGACTCGGGCTCGGACTCGGGCTTGGACTCGGTGTCGCACTCGTTGTCTTTCCGGTAGCATCGTCCTTCTTATAGATATGATATCCCAGTGCGACGGATCCCACAGCCAGCGCAACAATAATCACCGTCAAAATGATATGCTCCGTCCGACGGATATGTTCAATCCGTTTCTTCGTTTCTTTACTGATGTGTCTTTTCTTTCCGTTTTTTTTCGTGTTACTCATCTTCTGTCCCATCTTAATCACTTCAGTCTGTTGTATACAATTCTTCCGAAACGCTGTCAAATCCCCCGTGTCCGGAAGAAAAATGTTGCATTTTCCGCCTTTTTGTCATATACTGAATCTGTTCTGCAGATATAGTACATCGGTAGTATATCAGCTTCCCAAGCTGAGGAGGCGGGTTCGATTCCCGTTATCTGCTTTATATTACTTCCTCCCGATTTTCGGGAGGTTGTTTTTTACATACTGAAAAAATATAACGCAAATTCGAATACAATGCAACACTTTTCACGAGTTTCATACATATTTTTCGAACTTTCCGTTTACTTTTTTCTTTTTCATCGTTATAATTATTATGGAAAGCGATGGCCGAGGAAGAGAACGGTTATCAATCGCTTCTGTCGGAACCGTATTAATCGGATTTCGACGGAATCGCAGAATTCCGGTTTACGAGGTTTCGAAATCGGCAAGAACTCATTTTCAGGGAGGACAGCATGAGCGAATATTCAGCGACATCAGCTGGTTCTACAGCTGTAGATAATGGAATCAAAAGGATTCCGATGAATTCGGTTTGGACAGCCGTTGAAAACTGTATGGTGAAACGGGATTATCAGACCGCCAAGGCGGTTTTGACGGAAGCCGGACGGGAGGCCGTTATGTACGGAGATCTTTCCGGACAGCTTCAGGTTCTGCATGAGCGAATTGTCCTGGCCCGGAAAACCGAAGCCTTCAGTGAATGTGATGACCTTTGCAATCAGGCGACAGAACTTCTTGCCAAACTGAACATGCAATCCACGGTTGCCGCTGCCACACTGTTTGTCAACATCGCCGACACTCTGATTGCCGAGCAGCGCTATCGCGATGCCCTTCGGTATCTGGAACCGGCCGTTACCATTATCCGGGAACATCCGGAGGCAGGCAAGAACCTGATTTTGGCGGGAGCTTACAACAGTTCCGGTCTGGCACTGACTGCCGTAAAACAGTATGAGGAAGCACAGGACGCTTACAACAATGCCCTGACGGTTCTTCTGCAGAATCCGGCCAGCGTTCTGGATACGGCCGTTACCCATATTAACATGGCTCATTTGCTGAATCTCTGGACCGGCAACGAGGAAGAGGTCAACCGGCATCTGATTACCGCATTCAAACTTCTGGACAGCAAGGATTTGGCTCATGATTACCGTTATGCCGACACCTGCCTGCAGTGTGCCGACAGTTTTGAGTATTTCGGATTCTTCCTGTACAAAAATCAACTCAGACAACGCGCCGCAGACTTTTACGGCGAAGAATAAATACCAACAAACACCAAGGGGCAGGTCGTTTTGCGACCTGCCCTGCATCAATTTCAGAAAGAGGTTGCTTTATGAAAATCGTACTGGAACATGTCACAAAGCGGTTTCCGAACCGCAACAAGAAAATCAAAGAAGATGTCATCGCCGTCAATGATTTTGATTTTGAAATCCCAGACGGCAAGCTGATTGGTCTGCTCGGACCTTCCGGATGCGGCAAAAGTACCACACTGAACCTTATCAGCGGTTTGGAAATGCCCACCGAAGGCCGTATTTATTTCGAAGACCGGGACGTTACCGACCTTCCCGCCGAGCACCGCGGAGTCGGACTGGTATTCCAGAATTACGCCCTGTACCCTCATTTGACCGTTATGGACAACATCATTTTCCCGCTCGGCAATCTGAAGGGCAATGAGAAAATGACCAAAGAGCAAATGCATGCCAAGGCTCTCGAAGTTGCCCGGCTGGTTCAGATTGACACTCTGATGGAGCGTCGCCCGAACGAGCTCTCCGGCGGTCAGCAGCAGCGTGTTGCCATCGCCCGTGCGCTCGTTAAAATGCCAAGTGTTCTTCTGTTGGACGAACCGCTCTCCAACCTGGACGCAAGACTCCGTCTGCAGACTCGGGAAGAGCTGTCCCGTATCCAGAAGGAAACCGGTATCACAACGGTATTCGTAACACACGATCAGGAAGAAGCAATGAGCATCAGCGATCTCATCGTGGTTATGAAAGACGGACTGTTCCAGCAGATGGGCAAGCCGCAGGAAGTCTATGACAACCCCATCAACCTCTTTGTTGCGAAATTCCTCGGAACCCCTCCGATTAACGTCTTTGAGGCGGAAGTGAAAAACGGCCGGCTCTTCATCGGCGGGGATGCGATTCTGACCGTTCGCGGTGTATCCGATCAGAAGCTGTCTGCGGCAATTCGTCCCGAGGGCTTCCTTCCCGCAGACAACGGTTCCCTGTCGCTCGACCTTCGTAACATTGAAGTCATGGGCCGCGATACAAGCGTGGTCAGCACCCATCCGGATTCCTGCAATGCGACAATCCGTTCGATTATCCGTTCCGAAGATCAGATTATCACTTCGGAAGGCAAAGTTCATTTTAATGTTAAGCCGAACAAACTCTTCCTGTTCCATCATGACACGGAAGAACGAATTCCTTTTGAAGTACAGTAAACGGAGGCTGCCATGAAACAGAATCGATTCAAAGGCTGGCTGTATCTGCTCCCGGCCATCGCATTTTTGGGTGTGTTTATGGTCTATCCGCTGATTGACGTTATCGTCTATTCCTTTGAGGAAGGCTATAATTTCGTCACCCAGACCTCACAGGGCACCGGTCTGTACAACTATTCCTATGTGTTGCATGACCCGTACTTTGTCCAGGCACTGAAAAACACATTTATCATTGTTATTATTACCGTTCCGCTGTCCACGGGCTTTGCGCTTCTGATTTCCCTTGCGCTCAGTTCCATACAGCCTCTTCGGAACCTGTTCCAGACCGTGTATTTCCTTCCGTACGTCACCAATACGCTGGCGGTCGGTCTGGTCTTCATGGTTCTGTTTAAGAAGACCGCGTATTCCGACGGCATGATTAACCTGCTGATTACATTTTTCGGCGGACCGAGTGTCGATTTCATCGACGGTCCCTATGCGGCGAAAATGTTCGTCATGTGTCTGTACACCGTCTGGGTTGTACTGCCCTTCAAAATTCTGATTCTGACCAGTGCTCTCGCCTCCGTCAATCAGGACTATTACAAGGCGGCACGGGTGGACGGCACCGGCTCGACCCGAATCTTTTTCCGAATTACCCTGCCGATGATTTCTCCCATGATTTTCTATCTGATTATCACCGGTTTCATCGGTGCATTCAAAGCTTACAGCGATGAAGTCGCTCTGTTCGGAACCGATTTGAACTCGGCCGGCATGAACACGCTGGTCGGTTACGTATACGACATGCTCTACGGTGACGCCGGCGGCTATCCGTCCTACGCATCGGCAGCGGCACTGATTCTGTTCCTGATTGTCTTTACCATCACCTGCATCAATCTGATGGCAAGCAAGAAAAATGTTCATTATTGAAAGGAGGGCTGACTCATGAGTGAAAATTCCAAAGCGACTTTTTCCGGAACGGCGCAAACCGATTTTGATGCCATTGCCAAACGGGCCCGTGTACTCGGCATTTTGAAGAAGACCCTTCTGTATCTGTTTCTTGCACTCTGGGCCGTTGCGGTTCTCTTCCCGTTCTACTGGATGATTCTGACATCCTTTAAAACGCAGGGTGCCTACAACAGTGAGGCAGTTCCGAAATTCTATACCGCATCCCCGACCCTGGACAACTACCGCGAAGCATTTACCGCGGTTCCTCTGGCAAAATACTTCCTGAACACGTTTCTTTTCACGGTCATCACGACCGCGATTATGATGGTTGTCATTGTTTTGGCGGCATTTGCCTTCGCACGGCTTCAGTTCCGCGGCAAAAGTATCGTGTTTGCCCTGTTCCTGTCCCTGATGATGATTCCGAACGAGCTGGTCATCATTACCAACTATGTAACCATCACCTCCTGGAACATGCGAAATACGTTCCTCGGCCTGATTTTGCCGTCCGTCACGTCCGTCTTCTACATTTATCTTCTGAAAGAAACCTTTGAACAGATTCCGGAAGAACTGTACAAGGCCGCCAAAGTGGACGGTACCTCGGATTTCAAATATCTTACGAGAGTCATGCTTCCGATTGCCCAGCCGACACTCGTCACGATTGCGATTCTCAAAGTCATCGAGTGCTGGAATTCCTACGTATGGCCCCGTCTGATTACCGATGACCGCAATTATTTTCTTGTCTCCAACGGTATTCAGGAGATTCGTGAAAATGGTTTCGGCCGAGACAATATCCCCGCCATGATGTCGGCGGTTGTGGTCATTTCCATTCCGCTGGTTCTTCTGTTTCTGATTTTCCGTAAGAAAATCATGGCCGGCGTTTCGAGAGGAGGAATCAAAGGATGAAACTCAAACAAACGATTCGTCTTCTTCTCCTGCTTGCGGTATGTATGATTTGCCTGTGCGGCTGTCACGGCGGAAAACGGAAAAATGCCTTTACCGTTCCGACCGAATTCGACACGTCGAAAGATATTACGATTTCGTTCTGGGCCAAAAATGATACCAACCAGACGCAGACCGACATTTACAAGAAAGCGATTGCCGAGTTCGAAGCCCTGTATCCGAACATTCATGTCACCATGAAAACGTACACGGACTATGCGGCCATTTATCAGGATGTCATCACCAATATTTCCACCGACACCACGCCGAATGTCTGCATCACCTATCCGGACCATATCGCAACCTATATGCAGGGCAACAACGTCGTTGTCAATCTCGACAGTCTGATGGCGGACCCGTATTTCGGTCTCGGCGGCAGCGAAATTCGTTTCGACGGACCGAAGCAGTCGGAAATCGTCGAGAAATTCCTGAACGAATGCAAAATCGGCGGTTCCTGCTACGCCCTTCCGTACATGCGCTCCACAGAGGCCCTGTACGTCAACAAGACGCTTTTAAATGCCGCCGGCTATGAGCTGCCGGAAACCGTTACCTGGGATTTTATCTGGGAAGTGTCCGAAGCCGCTCTGGCGAAAAATGCCGACGGTACCTATAAGGTCAACGGACAGACCACGCTGATTCCGTTCATTTACAAATCAACGGACAACATGATGATTTCCATGCTGGCGCAGCTCGGCGCGGACTATACCGATGCTTCCGGCCGCATTCTGATGTTTAACGACACCACCCGCGACCTCCTCAAAGAGATTTCGGTTCACGGCAAGAGCAAGGCATTTTCCACCTTCAAAATTTCCAGCTACCCCGGCAACTTTCTGAATGCCAACCAGTGCATTTTCGCCATCGACTCCACCGCCGGTGCCACCTGGATGGGATACAATGCGCCGAACCTGGATATTTGCAGCGACGATGTTCGCGAATTCGAAATTGCGGTCACGGAAATCCCCCAGTTCGATCCGGCTCATCCGAAAATGATTTCCCAGGGTCCGTCGGTCTGCATTTTCAACAAATCGGACAGCGACGTCGTCATGGCCTCCTGGCTGTTTATGCAGTACCTGCTGACCAATGACGTACAGATTGCGTACTCTCAGACCGAAGGATACATTCCGGTTACCACCAAGGCTCATGCGGATCCCGTCTATGTCGATTATCTCGCAAACGAAGGGGCTGACAACAGCCTGCACTATCCGGTCAAAATTCAGGCTGCAAAGCTGTTCCTGAAAAACATCGACAATACCTTCGTCACACCGGTATTTGCCGGTTCGGCCTCCGTCCGTGATGCCGCCGGGGAAATGATTGAAAACGTGACCAAAGCCGTTCGCCGCAAGAAGACCGTGGACGACAGCTATATCAAATCAATGTATGACGAAGTGGCCGCGTTGAAGCACCTCGACCAGATTGTCATTTCCGAGCCGATTGACAGCGAAAACGGCGAAAACGGTGCCGTTTCGACTTCCGGGTTGAACCGTGACCTCGGGAAGCTTCCTTCCTCTTCCGTGGTTCTGCTGGTTTCCCTGGTCGCTGTCTGGGCTGTGCTGATTGCCCTGTTTCTGCTCGGAAAATTCAAAAAAAGGCAGTAAGGAATCATTTCTCTATTGCAAAATAAATTTTTCTTTGTATAATGTAAACGCCGACAAGTGTCAGTTTTTTCGACACAGACGGCTGACACTGTGAAAATCCGCACTGTTGCGGATTGTGGATTCGGTAAAAATACCGATTTTGTCAATTTCAGAAAAGGAGAAATTCACAATGAAAAAGATCATTACTGTATTTATGGTACTGACTCTTGCCTTTGCAATGCTTACCGCTTGCAACAAGGATGACAAGAAAAATGAGACCAAGCCGACAACGGCTCCGACCAATACCGCGGCTCCGACCGACACACCGGCTCCGACCGATACCCCGGCTCCGACCGATACTCCGGCTCCGACCGACGCTCCGGCCGTAGCTCCGATGAGCTATCAGGAGTACGTTGCTGCCGACATCGACTCCGAAGTTGTTATTGAGACCTATGTTCAGGCAACTCAGTCCTGGTGGGAAGATCAGATTTCCGTATATGCTGCCGATGCAGAGGGTGCATACTTCATTTACAATATGAAGTGCTCCGAAGCAGATGCTGCAAAGCTCGTTCCCGGAACCAAGATTCGCGTTACCGGTTTCAAGACCGAGTGGTCCGGCGAAGTGGAAATCAGCGACGGCATTTTCGAATTTGTTGAAGGTGCTGACACCTATGTTGCAACTGCCAAGGAAATTACCGTTGACAAGCTGGACGAGCACAAGAACGAGTTCGTTAAGCTGACCGGAATGACCGTTGTTGCTCAGGAAGACGGTGCTGCATTCAACTACAAGAACCCTGATGAGAAATCCGATGACCTGTACTACTCCCTGGAGAAGGACGGCAACGTTTATAACTTCTGCGTTGAGTTCTATCTCTGCGGCAAAGACACCGAAGTTTACAAGGCTGTTGAGGCTTTGCAGGTTGGCGATGTTGTTGATGTAGAAGGTTTCCTGTACTGGTACAACGGTGCAAACCTTCACACCACAAAGGTAACCGCTTCCAATTCTTCCGCTTCCGGCGCAATGTCCTATGCTGACTACTGCGCTGCAGCAATCGATGATGAAGTTAACGTTGAAGTTTACGTTCAGGATACTCAGTCCTGGTGGGATAACCAGATTTCCGTTTACGCAGCTGACAAGGACGGCGCTTATTTCCTTTACAACATGACCTGCTCCGAAGCAGACGCTGCAAAGCTCGTTCCCGGAACCAAGATTGCCGTTACCGGTTTCAAGTCCGAATGGTCCGGTGAAGTTGAAATTGTTGATGCAACCTTTACCTTCGTTGAGGGTGGCGACACCTTCCTTGCAACCGCACTTGACGCTACCGCTCTTCTCGGTACCGATGATTTGATCAAGCATGAAAATGAGCTTGTTACCTTCAAGGGTCTGACCGTAGAAGCATACGATGAAAGCGGTGCTGCATTTGCATACAAGAACACCGAAGAAAAGACCGACGACCTGTACTTCAAGGCTTCCCTGAACGGTGTTACCTATGACTTCTGCGTTGAGTTCTATCTTCGCGGCAAGGACACCGAAACCTACAAGGCTGTTGAAGCTCTGAAGGTTGGCGATGTAATCGATATCGATGCATTCCTTTACTGGTACAACGGTGCTAATCCGCACGTTATCAATGTAACCGTAAAATAATGCCGAAGAGGCGTTGTTCCGACAATGACACGGAATCATTCAGTGGGGCTGTGAAAACAGTCCCGCTTTTTTCGCCTGTGCAGAGGAAAAATGTCGCTTCGCGACGCACAGGCGGCGCGAGCATATCGCAAGCGATATGCTTTGTTCCCTTATGAGATTCTGCGTCAAACTGACACAAATCATGTCACTGCCGGCATTCCCGGTCACAAGCACCATCTTCTTTCCTTTACTTATTTGCTGAAAAAGATTATACTGTATAGATGAAATCACTGTTTTTTGGGGGTATTACATGCTAACTGTTGACATTTCCACAATGGATGAGTTGCTCCAATTTGCCAAGGCCTTAACAGACCGGCACGGCACCAGCGCACTTTGGTACCGCGGTGAAGAGAATTCCGAGCTGACACTGGTTCCGTCCATTCAGCGCAGCCAGAAGCGGCTGGATATGGAGCGATTCCTGACCAATGATTTTTATATTCGTGCTATGCAGATTTTTACCAATCCGCCGGATAAGCACAACTATGCGCACTGGGTTGCACTGATGCAGCATTACGGACTTCCGACGCGAATTTTGGACTGGTCACGCTCCCCTCTCGTTGCCGTGTTCTTCGCGACCGAGAGTTATTTGACCACGCCGGACACCGACGCCTGCGTCTGGGTTTTGGTTCCCGACCGGTTCAACGAACTGCAGGGATTCGGAAAATGCATTTATCCGATTGATGCCGATACGGCTCAGGAAATGTTCCTGCCCGCGTTCAAGCATTTGCATCACAATCCTGTTTTGGAAGATCGCATTCTTGCCTGTGCTTCCACCGACCGGAACCTTCGAATGTATTCCCAGCAGTCCTGCTTTACGGTTCACAATTCGCTGAAACGGCTGGAGGATATTTGCGACGATACGATGCTTTACAAAATCATCATACCGTGCGATAAAAAGCAGTACTTTATCGAAAGCCTCCGGGCGCTCGGCATTACCCAGGGCTTCATCTATCCCGACCTGGAACACATTTGCCGCGACTTACGTGATTATTATGGTATTTAACATCGCCCGACAGGGCGATGTTCTGCGCACCGCCTCGCGAAGCGAATTTTGATGGCGGTGCTACCCGTATTTAACATCGCCCGACAGGGCGATGTTCTGCGCACCGCCTCGCGAAGCGAATTCTAATGGCGGTGCTACCCGTATTTAACATCGCCCGACAGTATATATTTTAGAAGGAGCTTGAAAAATGACCCGCAGTATGTACACAGCGTCCCTGAAATCGCCCTGTGAGGCCTTTCAGGGTGGTTCTCGGGAACTTCGTGATTATGCTTCCATGCAAAGTCACTCCTATTTGGAACTGTTTCTTGCCGAAGCCGGCACGATGCAGGTGGAACTGAATTCCGGCACACGGATGCTCGTTCCGGGCGAACTGGCCGTGTTTCATTCCGGCCGGCCGCATGCAGTCATTTCCGAATCACCTCAGAACTGTCGTTTTTCCGTCATCCGATTTGATATCGGAAGCCTTCCGTCGCCGCTTTCCGGAAACACGGATTTTCGCACGGTACTCGATTGTGTCCGCCGGAATCCGCGAATGTCCGTAACCTTCGACCCCGGCCGGATTCCGTCCGACCTGATCAATGCCGTTTTCCGGGATTGTATCCGCGAACTGCAAATGAAACGCTACGACTATTTGCAGGCAGTTTATTTTCGCATCGGTGCGCTGCTTCTCGAACTCGTACGCATTTGGCAAACAGAAGGGCTTTCCTTAAGCAAGGACGATTCCCGGCCTCTGCCGACATCCCGCATTACCCTTCAGACCGTTACCGAATACATCAACCGGCACTCCGCCGAGCCGCTTCTCGTCGAGGATTTGGCCGCCATGTGCGGGATGAGTTATTCTTATTTTGCGAAAAATTTTCATCAGCAGTACGGCCGCAGCTGCAAGGAATATATCGAATTTGTCCGTGTCAACAAGGTGGAAAATCTGCTTCTGTTCACCGACAGCGACCTCGCAACCATCAGCCGTGAAACCGGATTTGCTGATTGCAGTCATTTGATCAAAATATTCAAAGCATGGAAGGGAATTACGCCAAAACAATACAGGCTTCAGCAAAATGCCAAAGCCTGTCATTCTCTACATGAGCCCGGTTAACTCCCGGACCACTTCTCCCGCTGCAATCAAGCCCGCCACCGACGGAACAAATGCGATACTTCCCGGCGCCGTTCTGCGCCCGTTCTCCGCATTCTCTGCCGGTTCTGCCGGCTTTCTGGCTTCCTCTACGGAATATACCACCTTACAGGACTCCACGCCCCGTTTTCGCAATTCATGCCGCATTACCTTCGCCAGCGGACATACCGAAGTCTGATAAATGTCCGTCACCCGAAATCCGGTCGGATCGAGCTTATTTCCCGCTCCCATACAACTGATAACCGGAATTCCCTCTTCCTTCGCACGGCAAATGATGTCCAGCTTGGCGGACACCGTATCCACCGCATCGACAATATAATCAATTCCCTTCAGGGAAATGCTGTCCCGATTCTCCGGCAAATAAAATATCTCCGCCGTTTCCACCACCGCATCCGGATTAATGGAAAGAATCCGTTCTTTCATCACGATTGTTTTGGCCCTTCCGACGGTATCCCGTGTTGCAATAATCTGACGATTCAAATTGGATTCCGATACCGTATCCGCATCAACCAGCAGGAACCGCCCGATTCCGCACCGTGCCAACGCTTCCGCCGTATATCCTCCGACGCCTCCGATTCCGAAAATCGCCACCGCCGACTGTGCCAGCGTTGCCACCCGTTCCGGCCCGATTAACCGTTCCGTCCGTTCCCATGATTCCATATTCACTCCTACTCCGTATCCGTTCGGGACAGCTCTGCGTGTTCAATGGTTGCCCCGAGTAATACCGTATCTCCGTCATATACGACAACCGCCTGTCCCGGTGTGACCGCCCGCTGCGGTTCCGTAAACCGAATCCGAATCAGTCCGTCTCCGGCAGACTCTACCGTACAATTTGCACCGCGATGGGCGTACCGAATCCTTGCCACAGCGGAAATCGGTTCCGATACCGTCCCGATTCCCTGGCAAAAGACTTCCCCGGCAATCAGTTCCCTGCAGAACACTTCGTCAGCATTTCCAAGTACCACTTCGTTGCTCTCCGGACGTATGGCAACCACATAAACCGGATGTCCCAGAGCGATATCCAGTCCTTTTCGCTGACCTACGGTATAGTGCCAAATGCCCTTGTGTTTTCCCAACACCGTTCCGTCCGTTCCCACAAAATTTCCTTCGGCCGGCGGCATTTGCATTGCAAACCGCTCCGCCTGCATTTCCAAAAATCCGGCATAATCATCATCCGGTATAAAGCAGATTTCCTGGCTGTCCGATTTGTCGGCAACCGACAGCCCGATGGAGCGCGCCAGATCCCGGATTTCTTCTTTGGTATAATCCGCCAGCGGCATCCTTGTCTGATTCAACTGTTCCTGCGACAGGCGGTACAGCATGTATGTCTGATCCTTGGAACGGTCCTTTCCGACCGCCACCGCCTTCCGTCCGTTGTCAAGTTCCCGAATTGCCGCATAATGGCCGGTTCCGACCAGGGTTGCCCCCACCGAATCGGCAGCCTCCCGCAACGCTCTCCATTTCACCGCATAATTGCAAATGACGCACGGGTTCGGGGTTCGCCCTCTCAAATAATCGCTCAGGAACCGCTTTACCACACAGTCTTCAAAACAGGATTCCATCGTAACCATGCGATGTTCGATTCCAATCAGTCGGCACACTTCCTCCGCGTCCCGTTTCATGGCTGTCACATTTTCATGTTCTTCCGCTCCGGTCCCGTGCCATACCTGCATCGTCACCCCGATGACATGATAGCCCTGCTGCTTCAGCAAATACGCCGCCACCGCAGAATCCACTCCGCCCGAAATTCCGACTGCGATTGTTTCATTTTTGTCCATACACACTTCCGCAGCCCGTTGCCGCGCGTTCCTTCCTGTCGTTTTTGAAGCCCTGTTCCGGTAAACTTCCGGATTTCCTCATTTTCTCTGCTTCTTCAGCCAAATGATACCTCTCCGGACGACTTCCCACCCTCACAGTATACCATGAAACAGGCGATGTGCAAGAAAAAAAAGAAGACCCTTTCCGTTTCGAAGGGTCTTCTGTCATTTCTGTTACTGTTCGGATGCTTAGTTTTCGCCGTTCTCAGTGGTTACGGCGTTCTCAGCGTTCTCGCCGCCTTCAGCGTTCTCGCCGCCTTCCGCATTCTCGCCGCCTTCCGCGTTCTCGCCGGATTCCGCGTTCTCGCCGGATTCACCGTTCTCGCCGCCTTCAGCGTTCTCGCCGCCTTCACCGTTCTCGCCGGATTCCGCATTCTCGCCGCCTTCCGCAGGCTGTTTCTCAACGCCCTTGGCATTGTCATAAATGAAATCCAGTGCCTTATCGGTCAATGCGCAATAATGGATGTAATCCTTGCCGACCATTTTCTCAAACTCCGCATCGGAGTACTGTGCCGAAACACCGACACGCTCTTTATAATCCTGCAGGCACTTTGCGTATTCTTCATCGGAAACGGTAATCTGTTCCGCCTCGATAATTGCTTCCAGAACCATAAACTGTTTAACAACTTCCTGGGCGTCACTCGTCATTTTCTTCTTAAACTCATCAAAGTTTTCATACTCGCCCGTAAGCTGGGTTACCACCATTTCCAGAGTTACTCCGTACTGATTGGCAACCTGCTGATACTGCAGAACACTTTGTTCGTAATAGAAATCCACATCGGCCTGATCAATCTTGGTAAACTCGGAATTGCTGATAATCTTCTTGATTACCTGAGACAGCTCGTAATCCTCTGCATCTTCCTTCGCGCTGATTTCCATCTGCTCTTTGAGCTTTGCTTTCAATGTAGCAACATCTTCCGCGGTCGGAGAGAAATACTTCTTGACGTAAGCATCGTCAATGTCTTCCTGTGCCTTTCCGACATAATTGATGGTAACCGTAAATGCAGCTGCCGCACCGGCCAAATCCGGATTGTTCGGATAAGGGTTCGGGAACGTCACATCAATGTCCACGGTTTCACCGACCTTCTTACCGATCAGGGAAGATTCAAAGCCGTCAATAAACTGATTGGAACCGATTGTCAGGAACTGATCCTTTGCGGTACCGCCGTCAAATACAACCTCGCCGACTCTTCCCGAATAATCAATATTCAGGGTATCGCCGTCTTTTACTTCGGTATTGTCACGGGTATCGTCCTTAACATAATTGGGGTACTTGGTCATGAATTCCTTAATCTGCTGATCCAAATCCTCGTCTTTGATTTCGTATGTGACAATATCATAGGTGATACCTTTGTATTCACCGAGTTTCATCTCGCCGCCGCATTCATGGAAAAACTGTACCGAAGCCGGCTGCGTCGTCGTTCCGCCCGGTGTTACGGATGACGTATTGTTTGTTGTATTATTCGAACTTTTGCCGCAAGCACACAAAACCAGCATGGTTGCTGCAAACATTGCAATCAGAACTGCTTTCTTCATACTCATTCTTATCCTTTTCTGTATTCTCGTTACTGCTATAAAACAGCTTATTCATTGTATCAAACCGCAATTCAAAAGTAAAGTCCGAACACAAAAAGTTTTCAAAACACAAATGTCCGGCATATTCCGGCCGGACATTTTGTTCCTGTTTTTCAGTTTTCCGTTTTCGGTCAGCCTTTTTCCGTTTCCGGTCAGCCGGTTTCCGTTTCCGGTCAGCCTTTTCCGTTTCCGGTCAGCCGCTGACACACTGGTTCTTTCCGTTGTGCTTCGCACTGTACAGCATCTTGTCCGCCACTTTAAAGAATTCATCGGCCGTCATCGTATAAGAGCTTAACTGGAAAATGCCGCAGCTGAACGTGATGTTTCCGTCCAGCCAGCTGTACGTGGTATTTCGGAAATCCTCCAGTACGTGCTCCATGGCTTCCTTTGCCTGCTTCACCTTCACATTCGGGAAAATGACCGCAAACTCTTCGCCGCCGTACCGGCATACGTAATTATTGGAGTCGTCACACCATTTCTGCAGCGTTCTGGCCAGATTCAAAATGACCTCATCTCCGTTATTGTGTCCGTATGTATCATTGATTTTCTTGAAATTATCGATATCCACAACCGCCAGCGTCAACGGGGATTCACCGCGTTTTTTGACGCACTCGTTCAGGTATTCGTAAAATGCCGTATGGTTGTAAAGACCCGTCATCGGCTCTCTCTGGAGTTTCATCGCAAGTCTGGATTTATCATCCATGTGAGTCTGAATCTCGTCATTGTTGTCCAATACAAATTCCAGCAGAATTTCATTGCACAAAATGAATACAAGCAGGAACAGAACCGCAATTCCGACATGCAGACCGCTTCGTTCCGTACAGGTTCGAATCAGTCTCGCCGTTCCCATAAACTGCGTCAGCGTCACAACGCAAAGGGACTCTGTGATTCGACACAGTTTGCGCCGCCCGTAAATCGTAGACATCACAATCGGAACACAATAACATCCGAAAATGGACGGCGAATAGCTTCCTACAAAACAGATAACCGTACATAAAATCCACAAATACAAAATTGTGGTAAGGTCTTTCCATTTGTACGCAATATTCGGCGAATCCAGTATAAAACACATGGCGATATACGAAACGCCGTAAATCACCGCCGGTATTTCCACATAATACTGCAGGAAACTGCTCAGTGTAATATCCGCGTATTCCTTATTGATTTTGATAATGAGAAAATACTGGCAAAAAGTTACGAACAAAATCAGAAACGTAACCAGCAACATCAAAATCAAAAAGTGCTTATACAGTTTTTGACGACGATCTTCCACCTTGCCGCAGTACCTCCTTTATCAACTTTGCAGTCGGTTCATATTCCTAAATTCCCATAATCATGGTGGCCAAGCCAAAGAATACAAACAACGAAACCGCATCCACAATCGTAGTAATAAACGGACTTGCCATTACCGCCGGGTCAAATCCGAGTTTGCTTACAATCAACGGCAGTGTGCATCCCAACAGCTTCGCCGCAACCACCGTAACCATCAGAGTCAGACAGACAACCAACGCAATCGTTACCGTAATCGGCTGTCCCATCAAAATCTTATCCACCAAAAAAATCTTACCGAAAGAAACCACCGCCAGACTGCCGCCGCACATCAGGGCCACCCGGATTTCTTTCCAGATTACCTTCGCGATATCACCGAATTCCACCTCGCCGAGCGACAAGGCACGAATCACCGTAACACTCGCCTGACTTCCGGAATTTCCGCCGGTGTCCATCAGCATCGGAATAAATGCCGTCAGCACGACCTGTGCCGCCAGTGCATTTTGGAATGATGAAATAATCATTCCCGTAAACGTTGCGGAAATCATGAGCAGCAACAGCCAAATGATTCTCGACCGGTACAACTCCCACGGATTCGTACGCAAATACGGTTTCTCGGTAGGGAGCATAGCGTTCATTTTCGCGAAGTCCTCTTCCGTCTCATCCTGCATGACATCGATCGCATCATCGACGGTGACAATACCGACCAGACGATTTTCCGCATCCACAACCGGCAGGGCCAGTGCATCATACTTACTGATTGTCGCAGCCACGTCTTCCTTATCGTCCAACGTATTCACGCTGACGACATGTTCTTCCATAATCTCGGAAATGACCTTGCTGCGTTCCGCCAGGAGCAAATCCTTGACCGTTACCACGCCGATCAGCCTGCTGATTTTGTCGGTAACATAACAGGTATAAATGGTCTCCTTGTCGATTGCGACCTGCCGGATATAGGCAAATGCCTCATCCACCGTCAAATCCGATTTCAACCGGACAAACTCGGTTGTCATAATGCTTCCGGCACTGTCCTCCGGATACTTCAACAGTTCATTGACCGTTTTCCGCATATCCGGCTTCGAGTTCTGAAGAATACGTTTCACCACGTTGGCGGGCATTTCCTCAACCAGGTCGGCCGCATCATCCATATACAGCTCATTCAGGACATCCCGCAATTCGACATCACTGAACGATTCAATCAAAATCTGCTGGAAATCACTGTCCAGCTCAACAAATACTTCCGCTGCAAGTTCCTTGGGCAAAATGCGGAAAATAACCGCATACTGCTGCTTGGAAATATCTTCGTACAATTCCGCAATATCGGCCGGCTCCGCTTCCCGAAGCAGCATTCTCAAAGCCGCATACTGTTTCTCGTCCAGAAGTCGGATGGCTTCCTCTTTGTCAAAGAATACTTCGTCCTCATCCGCCTCCCTGATTGCCGGTTCTGCCGGCTCTGTCGACTCCGAAGCTGTTTTCTCCGGTTCCGTCAACAGGTTTTTGTTCTCCTCGACCTCCGTTGAGACGAGGGTTTCCTCATCCATATTCATGGTTTATCCTCCGTTTTCATTCTTTTAGCAAAATGCTGTTAGAAGAAACGGAACCATACAGGTCTCATTGCCGCTTTTTGCAAAGCCGCAGGAATCATTCTATCGGGTACTCCGTCCCCCGCACCGAATCTGAGCTTTGCGTCGTCTTCTGTTGTCTGAGCAGCACGAGTGATACCCGGCAGGGTTCGCGCCGCTTCCACTGTCACCTTCCACAAAACTCACCTCCCGTAATGGATTTTCAAACCGGACATTTCGTCACCGGTTCATTTTATACTTTTCGATTTCCGTGTTCCTTAATCGTTGGAAACGGTTATCGCAAAAATCGTAAACTGCTTGTCTTCTTCGCCGGGCTTCATCGAGATTCGCACCTCGTGCTCCGCATTTTCCTTCTCGTTAATAATCAGGAACGTATTGACGTGATTCCATCCGATCAGCCGGGCATTGATGTCCCGCACAAAAGTTCCGTCCACCGTTACATCCACGGTACCGAAATTCGGATCTCCGGAATCCTTGTAAGTCAGGAACAGGTTTCGGCACGTTGTCCGGATGACAAACGGCTCATCGCCCGTTACACGCATCCAGTTCTCCGGGAACTGCGGCGTCCCCTTCGCATCCAGATCCATCTCCGCATACTGCAGTGCGGTATCCGTTTCGGTAAAGGAACCGGCCGAAATCGTCATCGTATCGGCAAACCGGTCCGCCGTCTTCCGGGTTACGCTGAAGCACTTGTCGAACGGACGTCCCATACAGGGCTCCGCCGGCCATTCAAACTCCTCGTCAATGTGTGCCAGCGATTTCTCGAGCAGATTGCAAATGCAGTCCGCCATAACATGGTGGCCGTCATTGGTCGGATGATAAATATCATAGAAATACTGCCGTTTGGAAATGACATGTCCCGGTCCGGCAGGGAACTGCGGCGATACCGCATCCTTGACACTGATCATCGGAATCGCATAGTGAAATCCGATGGGAGCCAGACGGTCCTGAAGGTTCCAGTCATTCATGAATACTGCGAACACAATCAGTACAGCCGGCATGTTCGGCTGATTATACGCCTTGGAAATCAGGCTTTCGAAGCAGACTCCCTTGGTCTCGTCGCCTTCGTCATTGACCGCAAACTCAATCAAAACGATATCCGGTTCCACCGTACCGTCACGCAATACATCGTGCTCGTAGCGAACCAGTCCGAGTTCCGACGGAGTTCCGCCGAGACCCGCTTTAATCAAATGAACCTTCTCCGGGCAGGTTGCGTACGTTTCGCAAAAATGCCGGTACACGCGGTAGCAGTAGCTTTCCCGTTCAATCGGCTTGGCACCCGCTCCCTGTGTAATCGAACCGCCGATAAAAGCAATTGTTACATCCTCACCGCGTTCCGCCTTTTCCATTGCCTTGCGCAAACGATGCGTATTTCCCATGGAAAACAGCGACCGTTCAATCATCGTCCGGTATTCCGGCGAATTAAATGCCACCGGCGGATCCAGCACCGGTTCCGGTACCTCATATCCGTCCTGAAGATACAATTTTATCGTCAGCTTCACTTTGACATTCGGTTTCTCGGAAAATACGAAAAACGTTCCGAGAATATCATTGTCTTCCTTATTCTCAAATTCCGTCAACGGGAAGATTCTCTCCGCTCCGTCGCACAGAACCTCCATTTCCATCATGGTGCCGCTGTGATAGCGGTCGGTTTTTCCGTAATGCTGCAGTGCGCAGGTAATCACCGCTTCCCGGTTTTCCTCTTCGTCCGTCTCTGCAATCACCCCGATACTGTGTACAATCCGAAAGAATTCCTGACTGTTCTGAAGTTTCCCGGCCAAATCATCCGGCAGTTCGGGACAAATCAGCTTCAGATTTCCGGCCACACGATTTTCCAGAAAAATCATCTCGGCATATCGCCCGTTCATTTCATGTGCGGTATATACCGTGTCCTCCAACATAAAATAAATTCCCGGCCGTTTCTTTGTCGGATCCTTCGGTGCTACAGGTCCCTTCATATCATTCTCCTTGCTGAAAAAATAATCCTTTTGAAAAAATAATCCTTTTCACCTCAAAAAAAGGGCAAACTACCCCTTAAAGGGCAAAAATTCCTAAATCGCATTGTAGCACAACATTTGTAAAAATGCTATGCCATTTCTCGGTATTTTACGGTGAAATAACGTGTAATTTACTTTTTTTGACATATCATCTTACAATTCCGGGTGACGTCCCCCGGTTTCCCTTCCGCGAACCGGCGAAAGCGTAATTTCTCTCATTTTTCAGCCGCTTTGGATTGACGGGCGCATCATTTTCAAGTAAAATTTGAGGAACGGCATCCCAACCGGGATTCCGAAAGGCTGTTCGCATTCGGCCCTGCGCCGAATCAGAAAGGAATTCCATGAAACGAACAAAATATATGATTCTTGCACTGTTATTGTGCGGCCTGTGCGGTTTGTGTGCCTGCAGCGGTTCTTCCGACCGCAACGGCACGGCTCCGACCGATGTTCCGACGGTTTCCCCGACCGCAGAACCGTCGCCCACTGCCGCTCCCGTGGTACTGGACAACGCAATGCAGTTCTCGGCGGATTTCACCAAAACATACCAGACCATCGACGGCTTCGGTGCCGGCTTTACCTGGTACGCCGACTATCTGTTCCGGACTCCCGAAAAGGAGAAGGCCCTCGACATGCTCTTCAAAGACGGCGGTCTGACCATTCTCCGCTTTAAAAATGAATACGGCTACTCCGGTTTTGAGAACTCCGCAAAAACCAATTTCAAATATTACGAAGAGGCCAAAAAGCGTGCAAATGAGCGCAACGAAAATGTCACCGTGCTCTACACCAGCTGGTCTCCCGAAGCGGATCTCAAGAGCAATCACAACATCAACGGCGGCGGTACCATCAAAAAGGACGACGACGGCAACTATATGTATGACGAATTTGCAAAATGGTGGACCGACTCCGTAACCGCATACCGGGAGCACGGAATTCCCGTCGATGTCATCAGTATCCAGAACGAATGTGATTTTCAGGCAAGCTACGACGGCTGTGAAATGGAATCGACCGAAACCGAAAAATACGCTTCCTATCCGTTGGCATTTTTGGCAACCTACCGGCTTAACAAGGAACTTTTCGGGGATTCCGCACCGCTGATGATTGCGCCCGAGACCATGAGCGTTCAACCCGGCGACATCAAACGGTACACGAGAGAGATTCTTCAGGAAGAGCCGGACAGTATTTATGCTCTGGCACATCATTTGTATGTGGGCGGAACGTCCTCGGACAATCCGAACAGCTGCGATGCCGACTCCTTCATGATTAATTTTTTGAACGTGGATTCCTACGCCAAGGAAAATAACCTGAAGAAGTGGCAAACCGAGTTTTACCGCGGAACGGCACTGCAGACCGCCAATGTCATCAACAACTCCCTCGTTTACGAAAATGTCAACGCATATATTTTCTGGGGCGGTGTATGGAATAACGAAAGTCCGAAGGGCGAGGAAATGTATTCCGGCAATCTCATTATTGCCGGCAATTCCGCTCAGCGCTGGCCCTCTGCGGACGGATTTCTGGCAACCGGAAATTACTACGCAATGAGACATTTTTCACAGTTTATCCGTCCCGGTTATGTCCGCGTTGATGCGTCCATGCCCGGAAACATGAAGGTCCGCACCAGTGCTTACCGAAGCCCCGACGGCTCGACACTGGTCATCGTCGTGCTCAACAATACGGATTCGGAAGTCACATTCCAGTGCCTGCCCGACAACTTCTCCTACACCGGAAGTCAGTCCTACCAGTCCGTCTTTACCGCCGGCTACACCGCCGATATGATGTACCGTGACTGCGGCTCTCTGGACGAAAACGGCAGTATGAAAATGCCCGGTGAAAGCGTCACCACCATCGTTTTAACAGGCGTACAGTAAGCTGTTCGGCATACGGTACGACAGGCTGTTCGGCTCGCTTTTCACAGGAAACGCCGAGCCGGCTTTTCGGTCACGACAACAACAACTTAACTTACTAAAAAAATGCAGCATTTCCGTTACAGGAAGTGCTGCATTAACATTATCAGTAAACCGGACGAGCAGGCTGCAAGAGCCACCGTCACAAGTCCTTTTCCCCGATACGCCAGGAATACCGCCGTCAAAAATCCGATGGCGGCAACCGGAAATGAGGTTTCGAAAAACATGGCCGGAACGGTCATTGCGGTCAGTACCGTATAAGGAACATACCGAAGAAACGAGCGGAAAAACCGGTTCTGAACCTTTCGGCGAAACAGAGTAAACGGAACGGCACGAATCAGATAGGTCACACCCATCATGATTCCGACGTACCAAAAGAACTCTTTCATACGTCACCTCCGTTCTCCTCCGGCAGCGGAAACAGCCATGCTCCGAGAAGCGATGCCGTAACCGCGCAAAGGATAACCGATGTTCCCGCGGAAATTGCCCGGAATACCGGCACGAAAGCAATCAGGCAACTGATTGCGGCGGAAATCGCGGCTACAATCAGTACCTTCCGATCCTGTTTCACTTCCGGAACCACAATCGCGATAAACATTCCGTACAACGCAAGTCCCATCACCTTTGTCACGGCATCCGGCATAACATCGCCGAACAGCGCTCCCGCAAGGGTTCCGAGTGACCAGCCAAGCCACGGAAGGAATGCCAGTCCAAGAAAATAAATTGCACTCACCGGCTTTTTCCGATTGACGGAAACGCCGTATATTTCATCGGTAATTCAAAATCCGAGCAGTGCTCTCTTCCATCCGGAAAACGATTCTTCCGTATTCTGCGCCAGAGAAATTCCCATCAGCGAGTATCTCAGATTAATCACCAGCTGGGACAGTGCCAGCACCGCCGCGGAACCTCCCTGTTCGATTATTTTCACTCCGGCAAACTGACCGGCACTTGTCATATTTGTCATGGAAATCAAAACCGATTCCCACCATTGCAGGCCGGATGCCGACCCCATAATTCCAAATGCAAAGGACACAAAAAAATATCCCAACGCAATCGGGATACCGCTTTTCAGTCCGTCCTTCCATTCGCTCTGCTGACTTTCCCGTTTCATATTGTTTGCACCATTTTCACCATAAAGAGGCTGCCGAAGCAGCCTCCCGTTGTTTTCCTATATCCGCTCCACGCCATGTGCGCGGGCATATTCCGTTTCGGTATCTGGCACGTCCGCCGGACCGATTATAACAGCTCCACGCCATGCGCGCGGGCATATTTTCCGTTTCGGTATCTGGCACGTCCGCCGGACCGATTATAACAGCTCCACACCATGCGCGCGGGCATATTCGACATCCGCTGCGGGCCATACCGAAACCTGTACTTCTCCGATATGCGTCTTCCGCAGGAAGAACATACAGATTCGGGACTGTCCGATTCCGCCGCCGACCGTGTACGGCAGTTTGCCCTCCAGCAAAGCCTTCTGGAATTCCATTTCCTTCCGTTCCGGGCAGCCGGCTTTTTCCAGCTGGCTCAGCAGCGCTTCTTCATCGACGCGGATTCCCATGGAGGACAATTCCAATGCAATATCATTGACGGGATAATATACCATGATATCTCCGTTCAACTGCCAGTCATCATAGTCCGGTGCGCGTCCGTCATGGCGTTCTCCGTTGCTGAGCAAATCGCCGATTTTCATAATGAAAACCGCTCCGTATTCCTTTGCGGCCGCATATTCACGTTCCTTTGCGGTCTTGTCCGGATAGCGGTCCAGCAGTTCCTGCGACGTAATAAACGTAATCTCCTCGGGCAAAATGCACTCAACATAATCATACTGGTTGGCAATATATTTTTCGGTGACGCGAAGTGCTTCATACACACCCTTCACCGTCTTTTTCAGATACTCTTCCGTTCTCTGCTCCCGGGTAATCACCTTTTCCCAGTCCCACTGATCCACGAAAATGGAGTGAATATTGTCGGTATCCTCATCCCGGCGAATGGCATTCATATCCGTATACAGACCTTCGCCTACGCGGAATCCGTATTTGGCCAGTGCCATACGCTTCCATTTTGCAAGAGAATGCACGATTTCCACGGGGTGATCATCATTTTCACGAATTCCGAACACAACCGGACGCTCTACACCGTTCAGGTTATCGTTCAGACCGGACTCCGGTGTTACAAACAACGGTGCCGTCACACGATGCAGATTCAGCTGCGTTGCCAGTTCTCTCTGAAAATAATCCTTTACCTTCTTAATTGCGATCTGTGTTTCCCGATTTCCCAATACGGCCTTATAGCCTTCGGGAACAAAACAACTGCTCATAAATATTCCTCTTTTCTGCGTCACTTCTCAGTGATATAACTTTTTGGTTTCGTAAATCGGCTCGCTGGTCAAATGCATTCCGAGCTTACGGAAGACACCCTCATCCACTGCCGACAAAATGACCGTACTGTGAACCTCACAACTGTTCAGATTGATTAACTGCTGCATCGCCTGTTCCGCTTTGTCATCGGTTGCGGCACAGATGGACAGGGCAATCAGCACCTCGTCGGTATGCAGTCTCGGATTATGATTTCCCAAATGATTGACCTTCAAATCCTGTATCGGTTCAATCAGATTCGGGGACAGTAAATTCACGGAATCATCAATTCCGGCCAGGGTCTTCAGTGCATTCAGAAGAGCTGCCGAAGAAGCTCCCAGCAACGGAGACGTCTTTCCCGTCACAATTCGGCCGTCATTCAGTTCGATAGCCACAGCAGGCGCTTTTCCGGTATTTTCGGATTTTTCCAGTGCTGCTGCCACAACACGACGGTCCTCCGTGGAAATGCCGACCTTTTCCATCAACAGTTCCAGCTTATACTGCGCTTCTTCCTTGGCGCGTGCCTTTCTGCGGTCGCACAAAACAGCGAAATACCGTCGAATGATTTCTTCCTTGGCTGCCGCACTGACACCCTCATCATCAATAATACAGTTCCCTGCCATATTGACACCCATATCGGTCGGGGACTGGTACGGTGATGTCCCGTATATTTTCTCAAACATTGCTTTCAATACCGGGAAAATCTCCACATCACGGTTATAATTCACCGTTGCTTCATGGTATGCTTCCATGTGGAACGGATCAATCATATTCACATCATTTAAATCTGCGGTTGCTGCTTCATATGCCAGATTCACGGGATGATTCAGCGGCAGATTCCAAATCGGGAACGTCTCAAATTTAGCATAACCGGCCTGAATTCCGCGCTTGTGCTCGTGATACAGCTGAGACAGGCAGGTTGCCATCTTGCCGCTTCCGGGTCCGGGAGCCGTAATGACAACGAGCGGTCTGGTCGTTTCAATATACTGATTGGCACCGAGTCCTTCGTCACTTACAATCTTGGATACGTTGGAAGGATATCCTTCGATTTTGTAATGACGGTATACCTTCAGGCCAAGGCTTTCCAGTTTCTTCTGATATGCCAGCACCGCGCTCTGCTCCACGAACTGGGTCAGAACCACGCTCCCGACATACAGTCCGTATCCGCGAAATGCGTCAATCAGTCGAAGCACATCGAGATCATAGGTAATACTCAAATCCGCACGGACTTTATTTTCAATAATATCTCCCGCCTTGATGGTAATTACAATCTCGGCGTCATCCTTCAGCTGAGCCAGCATCCGAATTTTAGAGTCCGGCTGAAAACCCGGGAGCACTCTGGATGCGTGAAAATCATCAAACAGCTTGCCGCCGAATTCCAAATACAGCTTTCCGCCGAATTTTGCAATCCGTTCCTTAATATGTGCCGATTGCATTTCTACGTATTTTTCGTTGTCAAAACCGATACGTTTCATTGAATTTGCCTTTCCGGTATTCTGTTAAATATTGTTTTGTTTTTTCTGTTCTCTCTGCTCTTCTTCCATCCTGTTGGCTTCTTCTCTCAGGAACTCCTCAATCTCCGCACGAATCCTGATAACCGTATCGACGATACACGGTTCAAAATGCTTTCCGCTCTCGAGGGACAGCTCCAACAGCACTTCATCCAAATCCATACTACGCTTGTAGACTCGTTCTGACAACATCGCGTCGAGTGCATCCGCAATCGCCATGATTCGCGCCGACAACGGGATGCTGGTTCCTTTCAAATGATTCGGATAACCGCCGCCGTCCCATCTCTCATGATGACTCAGCGTAATTTCCTGAATGCATTTCAGAAGCCGTTTGTCCGTCAGCTCCGACAGATTTTCCGTTACAAGCCGATACCCTTCGCAGGTATGATTTTGAATTTTCTTATATTCTTCGTCGGTCAGGCCGCCTTCCTTCAGCAAAATCGCATCCGGGATGGCAATTTTCCCGACGTCATGAAGCGGTGCCGCCGTTTCCAGATTGGCAATGGAACGGGCTGACAGATCCGCCTGATAATATCCCTGGTTGTACATGCCGATGGCAATCATTCGAACATAGGCCTGCGTTCTGCGAACATGATGTCCCGTAGACGAATCGCGGGACTCCAGGAAATTCGCGAAACCGGACACAAGCTGTGTCTGAATATCCCTCATCTGGCCGTTGTTCTTATTGAGTGTGGCAATACTGGTTTCAATCTTTCCAACCAGAATATATAACACAATAATCAGCATGGCATATTCCCATGTCATTACAAATCCGAACACGCCGAACCGATCAAAGATGGTCATGTTCTCGGTTTCCATGCCGATTTCCAGTTCCGTACGGAAATACAGGGAAAACAGCATGATAGCATAACTGATGGTCACGATTTTCAATGTAAAATGCCGTTTCAGATATAAGCAGGACAATGCCGGCATCAATGCATAGCAAATATAAATCAGGATTCCCGGCTTGGTCGCCATATAGCAAATCCCGGCGTGCATTCCGAGCAGGAGGAAATACTTGATTAAGAACTGCATTCTCATCGACTTTTGAAGATATACGCAAATTCCGTACACCGCAAACGCAATCAGAAACAGCGCCAGACATTCCTTGTACGTAAAATTGTTCGTCAGTCCGACCAGTTTCATTAAAGCCACTGCCGGTCCGACAAACACTAACACAAATGCGCAGCGAATCAGCAGATTGTTGACACTGATTTCATTATTTTGAAAATAATTGTTATCGTAGACCACGGGAACCTCCCATTATTTGCGGTACTTAGCTGCCTGTTCCTCAATCCATGCGTTGTCATCAAAATAATTGATTCTCATCGCGGATTTCACTTCCTGCAGGGTTGCGGCCGCAACCTTCTGTGCTTCCAGACTGCCCTTGTGCAGAATCTCCAGGATTTCCGGAATCCGTTGCTGCAGTTCTTCCCGTCTTGCCCGAATCGGAGCCAGCTCCTCTTCCAGCACGGCGCACAGGAACTTCTTAATCTTCACATCACCCAATCCGCCGCGGCGGTAATGGTCCTTCAATTCATCCAGATTTGCATACCCGGGAAGATATTTTGCAAACTGCTCATCCTTGCAAAATGCATCCAGATAGGTAAATACGGCATTCCCCTCAACCGTTCCGGGGTCGGAAATATTGATATGATTCGGGTCGGTGTACATCTTCATAACCTTGTCCCGAACTTCCTCGGCGCTGTCCGCCAGATAAATGCAGTTTCCGAGTGACTTGCTCATCTTCGCCTTGCCGTCGGTACCGGGCAGACGCTTGCAGGTTTCATTGTCCGGAATAACCGCTTCCGGCTCAACCAGAACGTCTCCGTAAATACCGTTGAAACGACGAACGATTTCACGGGCCTGTTCCAGCATCGGCAGCTGGTCTTCCCCGACCGGAACCGTCGTTGCCTTGAATGCCGTAATATCCGATGTCTGGCTGACCGGATACGTGAAGAATCCGGCCGGAATACTTTCCTCAAATCCTCTCATGACAATCTCGTTCTTAACGGTCGGATTTCTGTGAAGTCTTGCCACCGTTACGAGATTCATGTAGTAAAATGTCAATTCCGTCAGTTCCGGAATCTGCGACTGTATAAAAATCGTGCACTTGGACGGATCCAGTCCAGCTGCCATGTAGTCCAGTGCAACCTCGATAATATTCTCACGAACCTTCTGCGGGTTGTCGGCATTGTCCGTCAGCGCCTGTGCATCCGCAATCATAATAAAGATTTTGTCAAACTCTCCGGAATTCTGCATCTCCACACGTCTCTTCAACGATCCGACGTAATGTCCGACATGTAATCTTCCGGTCGGTCTGTCACCTGTCAAGATAATCTTTCCCATCCAAACTTCCTCCTTAGGACAACTCTTTTACCAAAGTATAATTCTAACAATGAGTATGTCAAATGTCAATCAAATAACCGAAATAACCTTCTTTTCGTCAAAGTACACAACAGCGGCATTCATCCCTGCGCCGGACACTGCATTTCTGCCTTCTGCGCAGCCGGTTTCGAGCCTGTTTGAAAATGAGTCTGCATCCTCGCGGAGCGTTTTTTTCTCACAGGACGAACTTTCCTGTGAGAGAACAAAGCATATCGCTTGCGATATGCTCGCGCCGCCTGTGCGTCGCGAAGCGACATCTTTCCTCTGCACAGGCGTGTGCATTCTCGCGGAGCGTTTTTTATCTCACAGGACGAACTTTCCTGTGAGATAAAAAATCCCGGCTCCTCATCGAAGCCGGGGTCTCATTTTCCGTCTTTTTATTATTCGCGGTCCATTGCCACCGCCGTCTGCAGTGCCAATTCAATCATTTCGGTCAGCGACAGCTGGCGTTCCTCTGCGGAAATGTGTTCCTCGCGGAGCAAATGATCGGACACCGTACAGATGGCCAGTGCCCTCTTTCCGGCGCGCGCCGCATTCATGTACAATGCCGCCGCTTCCATTTCCACTGCCATCACTCCCATTTTACCCCATGCGGCTGCCGGCTGCTCTGCTGCGGTCCATGCACCGGGATCTCCGTAAAAATAATCACTGGACAGGAGATTTCCGACGTGATACTTCATTTTCCTTGATTTCGCTAATTCTACTGCCGTAGAAAGAAGCTTGTAATCGGCAATGGCGGAGTACGTTCCGGGCAGGTTAAACTGTCCCGCGTATCCGCTTTCGTAGCAGGCTCCCTGCCCGATGACCAGGTCCATTACCGCAATGTCGTCACGGTATGCGCCCGCGGAACCGATCCGGATAATGTTGTCCACGCCGAAGAAATTATACAGCTCATAGCTGTAAATTCCGATTGCCGGCATTCCCATACCGCTGGCCATGACCGACACCCGGGTGCCTTCATATGTTCCCGTGTAACCGTTCACGCCGCGCACGTTATTGACCAAAACGGCATCTTTCAGATACGTTTCCGCTATGAATTTGGCCCGCAGCGGATCGCCCGGCATCAGCACCGTTTTCGCAAAATCATCCGGTGTGCAGGCAATATGCGGGGTAGGATAATTTGTTCCCATTATTCTGTACCGTCCTTTTTCGTAAATACTGTTCCGGCCGCTCGAGAGCAGGTTCCTCCGGCGTTCTGCGGCCTTGTCACATCGCCGCTCCGGCCGCTCGAGAGCGGGTTTCTCCGGCGTTCTGCGGCCTTGTTACATCGCCGCTCCGGCCGCTCGCCGGCACCTTTCGTCGCCCGACCGTTTCGCTTATCTTATGAGAAATAACTCAAATTGCTGTGTTTCTTCACATTCAGCATCGATTTGACTTCGTTGACAACCTTGCTCGTTCCGAGCCGCTCTGCGCCGATTTCGATAAAATGCTCGGCATCCTCCAACGACTGAATACCGCCTGCGGCTTTCACGCGTTTGCCCTTGCAGTTCTCCACCATCAGTTCAACGTCATGAATCGTCGCACCGCCTCCGCCGAAACCGGTCGAGGTTTTGATGAAATCCGCATCGGACTCGGATACCACGCGGCACATTTCCAGTTTCTCTTCCTCGGTCAGTTTGCAGGTTTCGACAATGACCTTCAGCAATCGTCCGTCGCAGGCTTCCTTCACACGGTTAATTTCCCGCAGAACCTCATTGTACCGCCCCGCCTTCACCAGACCGATATTAATCACCATGTCAATCTCCGACGCGCCGTTTTTTACCGCATCGGCCGCTTCGAAGCATTTTGCTTCCGTCGTGGAATTTCCGTTCGGAAATCCGATTACGGTGCAAATCGGGACCTCCCCTTTTACATAGTCCGCCGCCGGTCCGACATAGCAGCCGGGAATGCAGACGCTTGCGGTATGGAAGCGCATTCCGTCATCGCAAATCTGACGAATTTCCTCCCACGTTGCCGTTGTTGCCAATAACGTGTGATCCACCTTATTCAATAAATCCTGTATTTCCATAGACATCCCGCCTTTCTGATTGTCCGGGGAATTTCTCCGGTTCCCTCACAATATTTTACACTCTCATCATAACACATTTTTCAATCGGCTTCCATGTCTTTTTTCGCGGTCATTTTGCATTCTTTACGAAAATGACCTGCATTTTGTCAATATCCGAGCGTATGCAAATAATCCGTCCATTGCTTGGCGGATTTTTCCTGCGTTTGCCGGCTCGTACCCTCCCGATTCCCACCGGATTTCCATCATGTCATATATGCTATTTTTGTTGTATATGATAGACTTCCACCCCTCCCCATTGACCGAAACCGTCAATTTCCGATATAATCAAAGAAATCAGCATACCATACGGAGGTATTTTATATGGATAATTTTAGTTTCTGCAGTCCTACCGAATTTGTTTTCGGACGCGGACGTGAAAATGAGTGCGGACGTCTCGTTGCCAAATACGGCGGTTCCCGCGTTCTCCTTCATTACGGCTCCGGTTCCTGCATCCGGTCCGGTCTTTTGGACCGTGTCAGGGCATCCCTGACCGACGCCGGCATTTTCTTCGAAGAACTTGGCGGAGTTCAGCCGAACCCGCGTGATACAATGGTATATAAAGGAATCCAAATGTGCCGCGACGACAATTTGGATTTCATCTTAAGCGTCGGCGGCGGTTCCGTCATTGACAGTTCCAAGGCCATTGCCATGGGCGTTCCCTACAGCGGAGATTTCTGGGATTTCTATTGCGGAAAATCACCGGAAGCAGCACTTCCCGTTGCAACGGTTCTGACCATTGCGGCAGCCGGAAGCGAAGGCTCCGGAGATTCCGTAATTACCCAGGAAGCAACCGGTTTGAAGCGCGGTGCCGGCTCGCCGTTGATTCGCCCGAGATTTTCGATTATGAATCCGGAACTCACCTGCACACTCCCGCCGTACCAGACCGCCTGCGGTGCGACAGACATTTGCGCTCACGTATTTGAGCGGTATTTCACCAATACAACCGATGTGGAAATCACCGACCGTCTGTGCGAAGCTGTCCTCATCACCATGCTCAAGGAAACGAAGCGTGTTATGGCTGACCCGAACAACTACGAAGCCCGCGCCAATATCATGTGGGCCGGAACCGTTGCCCATACCAACCTGGTCGGAGTCGGACGCGAGCAGGACTGGAACAGCCACGGAATCGAGCATGAGCTGTCCGGTCTGTACGACTGTGCTCACGGTGCCGGACTGGCCGTCATTATGCCGGCATGGATGGAATATGTCTGCGACCACAATGTAATGCGGTTTGCGCAAATGGCGACCCGCGTATTCGGTTGTCCGATGAACTTTGAAAATCCGAAAGAAACCGCTCTGGCGGGAATTCGGGCGTTCCGCAGCTTCCTTCATGAAATCGGAATGCCGATTAACTTTACGGAACTCGGTGCCAAGGAAAGCGATATTTCTACACTTGTAGAAAAGTTTGGTCTCGGCGACACCGGAGCGACCGGCGGATTCGTTTCTCTCCGTTCCGAAGACATTCGCAAAATCTATGAAATCGCTGCTCACGCAACGCTGTAAATCAGGAAGGAGCATACTATGGTTACAGTACAAAACCGTTGGGCTCTGATTACCGGAGCGTCCCGCGGAATCGGACGTTTGTCCGCGCTGTTTATGGCCAAAATGGGCTGCAATCTGATTCTTCACAGCCGCAAACCGGAGCATACCGAAGCCGTTCTGGCCGAGGTTCGTGCACTCGGCGTGCAGGCATACGGCGTTTCCTGCGAACTCAGCGACCCCGATGCTGTGGAAGGCATGCTGCAGTACATTGACGCACTCGGTGTTCGTGTGGACATTGTTCTGAATAATGCCGGCATTCAGATTGCCTATCGGACCGATTATTTTGCCACACCCGTTTCGGACTATTTGGAAAGCTGTAAAATCAATACCATTGCACCCGCAATGATTTGCTATCATTTTCTTCCGAAAATGCTGGAAGCCGGATTCGGCCGAATTGTCAACACGACAAGCGGAATCCGTCTGGAGCCCGAGCAGGCCGGCTATTCCGCCAGCAAAGCGGGGCTGGATAAATTCACCGTGGACCTCGGAAGCAAGCTGCAGGGCGGCAACGTGTTAATCAATCTGGCCGATCCCGGCTGGTGCCGTACCGATCTCGGCGGTCCCAACGCACCTAACGCACCGGAAAGCACCATTCCCGGAATCGTGGTCGGTGCCTTTGTGGATGACGGCCGCTGCGGTCGCCTGTTCCCGGCGCAGGACTTTGCCGGCATGACATTGGAAGACGCGGTCGCGAAAGCCGAAGCCGGCTATCCGTCCCCTTACTGAACCGATTTTTCATAACCTGTTCGACTGATTTTCCAAATGACACTCGGCCGGTTTTCCCCTAACGACAGCCGGCCGGTTTTGTTGCAATGAGGGAGGGCCGGTTTGCCGGCAACGACGGCAGGCCGGCGTAATGAGGTTTGCCGGCGATAACGGCCGGGATGCTCAAAATCACTGATTGACATTGTTTTTTCTTTTTATTATAATCCTCAATGTTGTGGGGTATTGCAGTAACAAGTTGTTTCTGTACTGTGGCAACGATTATTTATTGTATTACGGAAATAATTTATTGTATTGCGGAAATAATTTCTGTATCGTGGCAAAATTATTTCTGTATCGGAAAACAAATTATTTTTAAGGGAGGAATTAATATGTCGTGGTTCGTATTTTCTGTCATTTGCCTGCTCGGCTGGGGCTTTGCGGACTTATTTTACAAAAAAGGAACGGATGACGAGGACCGCTATTCGCATCTGAAAATTGCCGTCTGGGTCGGCCTCATCATGGGCGCCACCTCCGTCGTTCTTCTCCTGTTTCACATGTCGGAAACGGAAATGACCTTTTCGGGGCTTATGAAAAATGCCCTGTCCTATGCGCCGGCATCGCTCTGCTACATCATTTCCATGATTATCGGATATGCGGGGCTTCGTTATCTGGAGCTGTCCATCGTGTCGCCGATTCAAAATGCATCCGGTGCGCTGTCTGCCATCTGCATGCTTGTCTTCTTTCTGGCAACCGGTCGATTCACCGATTTTACGGACGCATTTTCCACACTTGACATCATCGGCACGATTCTGATTGTCATCGGTGTCATCGCTCTTGCCGTCGTTGAAAATAAGCTGAGCCGGAAGTCCGCCGACGCCTCTTCCGCTTCCGCACAAAGTGCAGATACCGACAATTCCGACCGCCGCTATCGTTTCGGCACGCTGGCGCTTTTGTTCCCGCTTTTGTACTGTCTCTTTGATACTATCGGAACCGCCGCGGACGGAATTATTCTCGATGAAGAAAAGGGACTCGGCCTCGGCGAAATGGATGTCATCATTTTGTACGGACTGACCTTCCTTCTGGTCGGCCTCGGCTGCTGGCTGTATATTCTGATTCGCTCACACAAGCCTTACAACCCGTTCCGTCGTTCGGAAGTATCCAAAGGCATCGCTGCCTGCTGTGAGGAATTCGGTCAGGTGTTCTACGTTTTCGCCATGGCTCGAAAGCCGGTGATTGCAGCGCCCATGGTTGCATCGTATTGTATCGTTTCGGTTATTCTGTCGCGCATTTTCGTCAAAGAACGGCTGCGCGCCTCCCAGTACGCCTGCGTCATTTCCGTTATTGTCGGAATCGTTATTCTGGGTATTTCGGAAGGCATCGCAAGCATGTAAGCGAGGGGAGCGACATCAACAGGTTTTGTCCGGCTTCCATCTGATTTCACATGAAAGATTAAACCGCTTCAAGTCCTTATATATCAGGGGTTTGAGGCGGTTTTTATCATCACGTTTTGTCCTATATCTCATGTCAGAACAAAGCATATCGCTTGCGATATGCTCGCGCCGCCTGTGCGTCGCGAAGCGACATTTTTCCTCTGCACAGGCGTGTGCATCCTCGCGGAGCGTTTTTTATCTCATAGGACGAACTTTCCTATGAGATAAAAAGACCTGCCGCGGAGAGCGACAGGTCTTAGTTTGTATTGCCATGAATTTACTTATCTACTTCGTCAACGTAATCGTTTTCTTGGCGCTCCATGCACCGTAGAAGGTATAACCGGCGACGATCTTATACGGGCGTACCATGACGTAATATGTCTTGCCCTTTGTCAGTCCGGTTGCCTTAATAGTCGTATAACTTCCACCTGCCTGAGTTACGTACTTGGAACCGCTCATATCGGAATTGGTACTGTATGCAATCTGGTATCCGGTTGCTTTGTCATTGACGGAATGAACCACCGTGAAATCACCGGGACGCGGATTTGCAATGGACGAAATGAATACGTTCTTCACATAAACCGTGTTTTTAGCAGAACTGGAAGCACTGTAACTTCTGGATTTTCCCATCTCATAAAAGAATGCCTTGATGGCATAATAATATACCACTCCGTTCTCCACGGTTGTATCCGTATAGGTCAGATTCTTCTGTGTGGAACCAATCATATGCCATGTTCCTGCCTGAGTGTCTTTGCGATATACTATGTATCCGTTTGCACCATCCACTGCCGACCAACTCACCTTCACTCCGCCGGCCACATTGGTCACCGACTGGATTGTCGGTGCTTGAACGTAACGGCATATACTCGAATACGTCCGCTGCGGTGTTTTCGCCTTGTTTAGTACCGCACGATACTCATATCCGTCTCCGTTTGTAACCGATTTATCATAATACCCTCCTGCCGTCGTAGTCGCCAGTTTCGTCCACTCTGTGTCGAGGTCATAACTTCTCGTACCATTCCAATCGGCAGATGGGTCTTGCTCAAGATACATCCTTTTACGATATACCGTTACCGATTGTCCCTGTATCGGAGTCCATTTAATGGTAACTCCTTCCCAACCATTTCCTACTTGAACAGAAATGCCATGACAAATAAGTGTCACCGGACCGGATATTGCTTGCAATGGCTTCACATCGGAATACATTTTCCCCGTTTTAGAATCACACCATCCGTTGGTTCCGGTGTCGGCGGGTTTGTTGGAATAGTTGTTTCTTTTGTAGGCATCGGTGACGGCACTTGCGTTGCAGTCGGTGCCACCGTCGGTATTTGAGTGGTCTTTTGTTTGTCATCTTGCCTCTGCGTATCATTTTTATCCGTCTTCCCACAAGCAGATACGCTTGCCAGCAAGAAAACCGACAAAAGTAACAACATAAATCTTCTCATAATTCATTCCTCCGTTTTTTAGTTTTTGTCATCTCATATACAGCCCTCACCCGGCCATATACTTCCCCTTAATCTTCCCATTTTCCCATGTTTCATTCAACCTCACATGCAGAAACGGCGGATTTCCCGGCAGAATTAGCATACAAAAAAAACACCGGTCTGTCGAGCACTTTTATTCATGCTCAACAAGTCGATGTTTTTGCAAAATAGCTTGTCACTTTTTCGGTTTTTTATTTCACTTTATTGCTTTTTCGATGCCAATATTTGGTCTCGATAATCGTTCATTTTATCGCTTTCAGTGCCATCATCTGGTTTCGGTGCCCGTTCATTTTATCGCTTTCAGTGCAATCATCTGGTTCCGGTAATCGTGCCGCAGCTGCGCGATTTCTTCCTGCTGCGACATCAGGTCCCGATACGTCATTTCCTCAAATTCCAGCATTTGTTTTTCTTCTTCGAGCTCTTTCCGGAGTCGGAATTTCTGGTGCTCCTTATCGAGGAACCAAATCAGCAGACAATCGGATGTAATTCCGACCAGTGCACCAATCAAACCAATCGGTTTCACTACCGTCGTGACGCCGGTGTAGAGATTAATCAGGAACATTTGGCTTAACGGAAATGTCACCACAAGCCACGAATACGCACCGATCACTTCGCCGACCGATAAACGGTTCACTTTTCGCAAGAGCACAATCGTCGGATATATCATCGCCGACAAAGACGGGAAGAACAGTAACATGCCGACCCGGAATCCGGGATCGTTAAAGTTAAATGATTCCACACTTCCCGTAATGCTCGAAGCAAAGAACGACGCGAGAATTTCCGCCAGTATCGCAAACACCGATACAATTGCATAATTCATCAGCTGCCGGAACCATTTTCCGCGAAACAAAACAACCTGCAGAGAGAAGCACCCCAACATCGTCACCATGCTTCCCACCGGCACCGCATCCTGTCCGCCTCCGATGACAAACCAGATGCGAAACCCGATTATCACCGAACTGAGTCCGAGAAACAGAAAAACACTGGCAACCTTTCCAAACCGCCGTTTCATAACAAACGCACACAACCCATAGGCATATACGAAATTGTACGCCCACATGCTCACCAGCAAAACCTTGTTAAATATCACGTGTGGCCCCCGTTTCCTCTGCTTCAACCATCACAGATGCTTCGTATATTCCGTTCTTGTATTCCGCCTTGTACACGCCGTTGTGCTGATTGGCAATCGATTCCAAAATATTCCTTCCGTATCCGTGTCCTTCCCGACGCGTTCTCACGACATGACTCTCATCGGCCGGGTTACTGACACGAATCCACATATTTCCGGCGTTGTAGCCGGTCTCCAGCCGGATAAACCGTTTCTCCGGCTCAAGCTCGGCAATTGCTTCCATCGCATTATCAATCAAATTTGCATACAGGCTGCACAACTGCATCGGATCAAAGGAAACATGCCGGGACAGCGATGCGGAAATCTCAATCTCCGTCTGAAGTTCCTGCCTGCACTGCTTCTGTTTTTCCGACAAAATCGCGTTGGCAATGACATTTTCCGTATAAAATGTATGTCGCGTGGATTCCAGGACATCCTCAAAATGTTTCCAGTCGCTCTCACCGTTGTCATCCGAATTCTTCATGGATTCTTTCACCCGTTCAAATTCCGACGCCAGCGATTCTTTCAGTTCCAGAAACGCCTTCTGGCTGCGTTCCAGATTTTCATTTCGACGTGCCTCCGCTTCCCGCAGCATCTGAACCTTCTGAAGCTCGTATTCCACCTTCTCCTTACGCTGCGAACTCAAAATGAGGAACAGCACCAGCACATCCGCAATCGGCGCCAGAATCAGCCCCAGTATGCCCCTTCTGTCCAAATGCCCGACTGTCTGATACGCATTGATTATCAGAAAAAACTGGCTGATCGGAAACAGCACAAATAACCACCAGTACCTCTTCATCCTATTCTCCCTTCACATCCCGTTAATGATTTGCCAAATAATCCAGAAACTGTGCCTTCGTGTCCGCCCGCCTCGCCCGACTGACGGAAATCGCCTCGGACGTCTTCAGCGTCACCTTGTCCGCTTTCAAAGTCTCGACGTACAACGGATTGACCACAAAGCTTTTGTGGCACCTCAGAAAATACTCCGGCATCGACTCCGACAGCTCCGACAATGATTTATTTACAACCAGTTCCTTCCGGTCACTGAGATGCACTTTTGTTTTGTGCAGAACTCCCTCCAGAAAAACGATGTCCTCAAACTTCGTCACCCGGCATTTGCCATTGATGGAAAACGAAACGGTTTTCATCTTCATCCGACGTTCCCGCAGAACCTTCCCGAGCAGAATCGCAATCTGTTCTTCCTTCGCCGGCTTAATCAGGAAGCCGCTCGGCGTATAATCTTTACCAAATATTTTCTCGGCAAATTCCATCGGATACGCCGTCACGAAAATGATGGAACACCCCTTCAGCCGCTCGGCGAAATCAATTCCAAGCATTTTCTCTTTTCCCCAGTCAATATCCATGAAACAAATGTCGTATTCAATTTTCCCAATGCTCTTTGCAAAAACATCCAAATCCGAATACGTATCAATGGCCGTAATTTCCTGGAAATGCGACAGTTTCTCTTTCAAGTCCTCGATAGCCTCTATCAAATCATCACATACCGATACTCTCATGATGGCACTCCTTTTCTTTATGCGCACAACAGTAGAACATCACACACCGACTACCTTTGCAAGACTACAAAATCATTTTGAAAGATCAAGTACAAATGCTTCATGCTTTTTCGCGCCGGTTTCATCATAGCAATCAATATCAAAATGAAGCGAGGTAATCGCTTCCGAACAGTCTATTTTGACAAGGAAACGGGACTCTTCCGGCGGCAGGGGTCCAATGATTCCCGAATTGGCAATCTCTTCCTTGTTTTCAAACCATACGAGTCCGAAATTATCAAAATACTCTGTTTCACCGAGAGGTTCCACCTTGAGGAAAACCTTCGCCTGATAAGTTTCTCTCGATTTTAAGATGTAAGCCGTCATTTGCACCGAATCGCTCTCGAAGGAAGTGATTTCCTGAACTGCATTTTTATCCTGTTCCATTCTCTGCAGCCAATCATTTCCCTCGCTATATACATCCTCGCTCTCACCGCTCACACCAAGGCAATAGTGTTTGGAATTATTGACCGAGGTGTAGTGCTTCTTTCTGTACTCTACCCGTTTGGTCATTTGGTCGATGCCAAATAAACTCGACGCTGCCAATGCCAAAATCAGCACTATGCAGCAGACTCTTGACGGATACGCACGGCGGAAATGCTTCTTTCCCCAAATAAAATAAATACCGCAATACACCGCACAAACCAATGCCGTAACCCCTATAATAATTCCCATTGCCCAATAGAACTCTTCAATTGTTAACATCATCTGCCTCCTCAAAAATATAACTGTATTTCGCTCTGTTCCGGTTGCAAAATTCACTGTATGCAGCATTTATTTCGTCAATGTAATCGTTTTTGCTGCACTCAGGACGCTGTTTATTTCGTCAATGCAATCGGCTTCGCTGCACTCCGGGCGCCGCGTTTACTTCGTAACGGTAACCACCTTCTTGGCACTCCATGCACCGTAGAAGGTGTAACCGGCGACGGTCTTATACGGGCGTACCATGACATAATATGTCTTGCCCTTTGTCAGTCCGGTTGCCTTAATGGTTGTATAGTTTCCTCCCGCCTGAGTCACGTACTTGGAGCCGCTCATATTGGAATTGGTACTGTATGCAATCTGGTATCCGGTTGCCTTGTCGTTTACGGAATGAACCACCGTGAAATCACCGGGACGCGGATTGGAAATCGCGGAAATAAATACATTCTTCGCATAAACTGTATTCTTTGCGGAACTGGAAGCACTGTAGCTTCGGTACGTTTTCGTCTCTTTATAGAATTCTTTCACGGCATAATAGTATACTACTCCGTTTTCCACGGTTGTATCCGTATAGGTCAGATTCTTTTGGGTAGAGCCAATCATGTGCCACGTACCGTTCTGAGTGTCTTTGCGATACACGAAGAATCCGTCCGGCCTATAGCTCTCAGACGACCAGCTCACCTTCACTCCGCCGGCCACATTGGTCACTGACTCTATCGTCGGAGGCTGAACATAACGGCATATATTCAGAGGTATCGACCGCGGCGTTGTCGCATTGTTTCGCAACACAATATAATCATATCCTTTTGCGTTTGTTACCTCTTTGTCATAATACACCCCTTCCGTCGTGGTTGCCATTTTCGTCCACTTGCCATTATACCTAGTGTAATCCAGACCACTCAAATCGTCGGATGAATTTCGATAAATATCGGCTTCCTTACGAAAGACCGTTACCGGGCTGCCTGCTACCGGAGTCCACTTAAGGATAACTCCCTCCCAACCATTACTTATCCGGATATCAATGCCATGGACAACAAGTGTCACCGAACCGGATAATTTCTGCATTACCTTCTCATCAGAATACATCTTCCCCGTTTTGGAATCACACCATACAGGGCAATACTCGAGCAATTCCTCTGCCAGCCATTTCAGCCTAAGATCATCCTTTACCTGTTTGGGCCAAATAATCGTATGAAGCGAATTACTCTCCCAAACAAAGTCATCCAGTCTTTTCACTTTCGAGATATCCCACCCGCTGAGATCCAGTGTAGTTAATGAACTGCAATATGAAAACATGTAATCCATATCTGTCACGCTTGACATGTCCCAATTGCTGACAGCCGGTGCCGTCAACGAACTGCAACGCTTAAACATGTTGCTCATATTGGTCACGTTTGATACATTCCACTTGCTGACATCCAATTCCGATAAAGCCGAGCACTCATTGAACATGTTCTGCATACTCGTCACGTTTGATACATTCCACTTGCTGACGTCCAATTCCGTTACGGAATAACAGCACATAAACATTTTGCCCATTCTCGTCACGTTTGACGTATCCCACTTGCTGACATCCAATTCCTTCACTGCCTCGCAACCATCAAATATTCCGCTCATATCCGTCACGTTCGATGTATCCCAATTGCTGACATCCAGGGTCGTTAATTTTCTACAACGAAAAAACGTATATGTCGCGCTGTATAAATGCGGTGTACGCCACTTACTGACATCCAAGGTTGTTAATGCACGACACTCCCCAAACATGTCATCAATAAATATCGCGCCCGACATATCCCACTCACTGACATCCAATGTCGTTAATACTGTACAGTCGTAAAACATACGAATGAAATGTGCCACATGCGACGTATCCCATGTACTGACATCCAATGTTGTTAACGAATAACATCCGTTAAACATATCGGACATATCAAGTACATTCGACGTATCCAACTTACTTAAGTCAGCAGATACGAGATTATTACAATCCATAAACACTTTTCTTCCATCCTGTCCGAGTGATGAACCCGTCTCAGCGATAACTGTTATAATATTCGATTTGTAATCTTTCCAGCCAATTTCTTCTATTTTTCCTGTAAGATGCAGGCATCCGGCACGATCCAAATACCAGCCGGTACCGCTTGCAATATTGGTGGCCTCTGTGGTTTCTGCAAATGATTCATCCACTGCTGCCACCGGCTCCGCATCCGTAGTCTCTTTCGCTGTTTCCGTAGTTTCTTTCGCTGCCACCTCTGCTGTTACGGTATCCGGTACTTCAGCCTCTGCCAAAGCCGTCCCTGTCGTCCGGTTACCGAGCATCAGACAACACAGCACACTGAGTAAGCACATCCATTTTTTTACTGTTTTTTGATTCATTATCTTTTCCCCTTCCGTTTCACTACGTGTTGAAGAAACAAAAACAATGTAACACAAATATAGCTCATTTGACAAGACCAAATTCTTCTATTGAAGGTGTTCTTTTATTCCTCGCGGAATGTTTTTTTATCTCATAGGACGAACTTTCCTATGACAGAACAAAGCATATCGCTTGCGATATGCTCGCGCCGCCTGTGCGTCGCGAAGCGACATTTTTCCTCTGCACAGACGTGTGCATCCTCGCGGAGCGTTTTTTTATCTCATAGGACGAGCTTTCCTATGAGATAAAAAAGCCCTCCGAATCACCCGGAGGTGACCCGAAGGACTTCTCATTGCTGCAATGCAGCCTGTTTTCTTACTTATGCACTCAATTTGTGCTGTCTTCTTTACTGCTCCCCACTCAGATATGCTTCAATATCCTTCATCGCAGCCTCTTCATCCGCTCCGTTCACCGTAACGGTAACCACTGCACCGGTCGGAAGGGCAAGACTCATCATACCCATGATGCTCTTTGCATTAACTTTCTTATTGTCGCACTGAACATAAACGCTGCTGTCGTAACGACTTGCCACCTGTACCAGTAAGGCAACCGGTCTCCCACCAAGGCCATTGGGAATGTTAACTGTCATGTCTTTTGAAATCATTGACTCAACCTCCTTCTTTCAACCGTATTCCCTCTGCAATACTGCATAGTTTCTGCAAACGATGGTTCACTCCGGACCTGCCGAGCGGCGGTACCATATGTGCTCCCAATTCCTGCAACGACGCCTCCGGAAACTGTATCCGAACACGTGCCATCTTCTCCAACTCTTCAGGTAATGCACCAAGTCCTATGGTTTCCTGAATAGTTCTGATATCTTCTATCTGCTTTCGAGACGCTTCGGAGGTTTTTGCCAAATTATGAATCTCGCAATTGACCTGCCTCTGTATCTCTCCACGCTTGCTTCGTACCACACGAATATCTTCAAAATGCACTCTTGCTTTCGTCGCTTCCATAATCGTCAACGCATCCGCAATCTGCGATGCATCCTTCATATAGACGACCAGTGACCCTCGCCTCTCCCATAATTTCGGTTCGCAGCCAAACTTTTCCAGTGCCTGTTTCAGATAGCCTCCCACGGCCTCGTTCGGTACGGTAATTTCATAATGATACGATTTTTCCGGATTATTCATCATCCCGCTCATCAGAAATAACCCTCTGACAAAACTTCTGATGCAACCGTCGTGTTCGGGACATCTCCATTCCCATTCCGACAGTGCCGTAACCGCCTCATCACACTTTGACGGCCATACAAATCCGGCTTTTTCCGTGACTTTCTTCACATCGTCCGTTCCTTCGATTCGAATCTGATAATTCGTCTTTCGTCCGGCCTTTACCATGCTTTCTGTCACACTATTGTTCATATTAAAGGACTTTTTCAGAAATGTAAAGCATTTTTTCGCAATATTTTCTTTTTCGGCAGAAAATACCAAATAAAGCTCTTCTTTCCCGTTTTTTCCGACGTTTCCGCCATACAAAAGCATCCCTGCCAGCTCACTCAGCCGGCAATGCTCCTGCGATGGAATCCTGTCCTCCAATTCCGCTTTTACATCATTTACAAATGACATCGATTTCCGTCCTCACACATTATTCCAGAAATTTCACTTCCGGCTCCAGCAAAATGCCGGTCTTCTCCTGTACGATGCGCTGCACATCGGCAATCAACTGTTTTACCTCCGATGCCGTCGCGGCACCCGCATTAATGACAAAACCGCAATGCTTTTCGGACACCATGGCATCCCCGACACGATATCCCCGCAAACCGGACTCCTGAATCAGCTTCCCTGCATAATTTCCTTCCGGCCGCTTAAATGTACTGCCTGCGCTGGGGTATTCCAACGGCTGCTTCTCCCTGCGCCTCGTTGCCAAATCCAGCACCTTGGCACGGATTTCGTCCCGATTTCCCGGTTTCAGGGCAAATGTTCCGCTCAGCACCAGATACCGCTTCTCCGGAATGATGCTGTATCGGTACGACAGTTTCAAATCCTCTGCGGTCAGATTTACAATCTCGCCGTCTTCCGTCAGAACTTTGGCCGACTGCAGCTGATTTCGGATTTCCCCTTCGTATGCCCCGGCATTCATAACAATCGCACCGCCGACGCTTCCCGGAATTCCCGTCGCATATTCCATTTCCGCATATCCTTTGTCACATACTTCCCGGGCAAAGGCGGACAGCGACATCCCCGCCGGTGCGGTCGCCATTGTCACCTCTCCGTCAGTATCATACAGTACTTTGCTCCGACGGTCTTCCATCCGGATAACCGCTCCGCGAACTCCCTCGTCGGAAACAAGGACATTGCTTCCGTTTCCGAGAATCTGCATACGGATTCCTTCCTGTTTCAAAAAGGTCACGGTCTTCTGCAGCTGCTCCACCGAGTCCGGCACAAGCCAGATCTCGGCCGGTCCGCCGATACGAAACGTCGTATGTTCCGCCATCGGTTCCTCAAACCGGCACACGCCCTGTGTGCTGTACAGCATTTCCAGTTGTCGCTTTTGCTCGTTTGTCATCATGACCGCTCCTGTTTTCTTTTTTTGCCTGTTCGGCCGGTTCCGACTTCCGTCTGTTCAGCCGGTTCCGACTTTTGCCTGTTCGGCCGGTTCCGACTTCTGCCTGTTCGGCCGGTTCCGACTTCCGTTCGGATTCCCGCCCGTTTATTCTCCGAGAACCATTCTGGCCGCACCGAAAATGCCGGCATCGTTGCCGAGTTCCGCCAGCCGGAACACTTTACCCTTCAGCATTTCCATCAGATTCTCATTGTAATGACGCTCAATCGCATCAATCAAAATACTTCCCGCTCTGCTGACTCCGCCGCCGATAACAAACGCTACCGGATCGACAACCGCAGCCACGTGGGACAACGCCATTGCCAGATATTTGCCGAGCATATCGACCAGCTCCAGAGCAACCGAATCACCCTTTTTCGCCTCATCGAAAATGTCCTTTGCCGTCAGATTCTCATACCCGTGCAATGTGGAAATGACCGACTCGGAAGCGAGTTTCTTCTTCGCCATCCGTACAATTCCCGTTGCCGATGCGTATTGTTCCAAATGACCGTGACCGCCGCAACCGCAGCAATCCGTTTCCTCGGAATTGACGATGATATGACCCAGCTCCGCCGCCGCACCGTTGCTTCCGCAAACAATTTTCTTATTTAAAATCAGACCGCCGCCGACACCGGTTCCGAGCGTTACCATCATCATATCGGAAAAGCCGCGTCCGCCGCCCTTCCACTGTTCTCCGAGAGCCGCCACGTTGGCATCATTTCCGACGCGAACCGGCACCCCAAGCATCTGCTCCATAATAGTGCGAATGTTGAGTTTCTTCCATCCGAGATTCGGGCACAAAAGAACCGTTCCGTCGTCCAATACCGGGCCGGGAACTCCGATTCCGACACCGCTCAGCTGTTCCCCGGTCAGGTTCTTTTCCGCCATTTTAAGCTGAATGGAAGCGGCAATGTCGCCGGGGATTTTGACTCCGTCGGCATCTCTGTCTGTCGGAATTTCCCATTTATCCAAAACTTCTCCGATGCTATTGAACAGACCGCACTTGATAGTCGTTCCGCCGACATCGATTCCAAAGCAATACTGCATATGTTCCTCCGTTTCGTCCTTCGGCATTACTGCTGAGGAGCCTCATTTTCATGTTCTTCCTGATACTTCATCATGTTCTGCATAACGCGCTTCTGCAATTCCAAAACCGCATTGTAGCCCATCTTCTTCTGACGGTAATTGATTGCCGCCGTTTCACAAATGATGGCCAGATTTCGACCCGGACGAATCGGGATGTTATTGCAGACAACCTTGTTGCCGAGGAATTCGGTGTAATGCTCTTCCAGGCCCATGCGGTCGTATTCCTTCTCGCGGTCCCACTCCTCCAGCTGAACAACCAGGTCAATGGTCTGCGTTTCCTTGACACTCTGTACGCCGTACAGCGTCTTGACATCGATGATTCCGATTCCGCGAAGCTCAATCAGATGCTTGGTTACATCGGGCGCCGAGCCGAACAGCGTATCGTCACTGACTTTCTTGATTTCCACAACGTCATCGGATACCAGACGGTGGCCGCGCTTAATCAGTTCCAGCGCCGCCTCGCTCTTTCCGATTCCGCTTTCTCCCATAATCAGAAGACCTTCGCCGAATACATCAACCAGAACTCCGTGAATGGAAATGCGGGGTGCCAGCTGCACCTTCAGCCAGCGAACGACTTCCGCAACCAGCGCCGTCGTCTCCATGCTGCTCTGGAACACCGGAACGCCCTTCTCAATCGCGAGGCGTCTCATTCCGTCACTGACCTGCAGATTTCGGCAAAATACGATACACGGCACGCCGTAGCCCATCAGTCGTGAAAAGCATTTGTGACGTTCCTCCGAGGTCATCTCATTTTTATACATATATGCGTACTCAACGTTTCCGATCAGCTGAATACGGTCTTTGTCAAAATCACTGAAAAATCCGGCCAGCTGCAACGCGGGTCGGTTGATTTCCGGCTTTGTAATCATAATCTTGCTGATGTCGATTTCCGGTGTCAGATTCACCAAATGCATCTTATCGACAAGCTTTTGCAATGCTACCTGATAGGTACTCATACCGATATCCTCCGTTTTCTCCGAAGCATGCCAAATGTGCCGCTCCGGCAATCTGTTTCAACTTGTATTATAAATCAGGCAACCTCTAAATGCAACGCATTTTCGGTTATTCCTCGCTGTCCGGTTCGGCCGGCGCTTCCGTCGTATTCTCCGCATGCAGATACTCATACACCGTCTGTGCCACCGCACGGTTCATCCCCGGAAGTTTCTCCAAATCTTCCTGCGCCGCCTCACGAAGTTCCGCCATGCTTCGATAATACGTCATCAGCGTTCTCCGGCGGGTCGGTCCGATGCCCGGAATATCGTCGAGTGCGGAATGCACCTGGGCTTTGGAACGCAGGCTCTTGTGATATTCTATGGCAAATCGGTGCGTTTCATCCTGAATTCTCGTCACCAGAGAGGCTACTTCCTCGGTTGCGGACTCATTTCCACGGCTGGCTGCGGAAAGTGCAATTTCCCTGCCCTGAAACAACAATCCGCGGGTACGATGGTGGTCGTCCTTGACCATGCCGCACACCGGAATGCTCAGTCCGAGCGACGCCAGAACGTCCTCGGCTACACCGATTTGGCCCTCGCCGCCATCCATCAGAAGCACGTCCGGGAGGCGCGAAAATCCGGTATCCTTTGCCTCCTCCAGTTCCTTCAGGCCATGCGTAAACCGACGGGTCAGAACCTCCTGCATGGACGCATAATCGTTGGGTCCGTCCACGCTGCGGATTCGGAATTTCCGATAATCCTGCGTTTTGGCACGGCCGTCCACAAATACCACCATGGAACCGACACTGTGGAATCCGCTGATATTGGATATATCGTAGGATTCGATTCGATGCAGATTCTCCATGCCGAGCAGCCCCGCCAATGCCTGCATCGCGCCGAGCGTTCGCTTCTCTTCTTTTGTAATTTTATCCAAATCCTTTCGGATAACCATTCTTGCATTGTCCCTGGCAAGCTCGACCAGCCGCTCCTTGCCGCCGATTTTCGGTTCCGTAAAATGAACCGGCCGCCCTTTTTTGTTGCTCAGCCATTCGGTCAGCAGCTCCTGCTCGTCCGGCAGCACCTCGACCAGAATTTCCTTCGGAATATACGGCGTTCCCTCATAATACTGCTTGATAAATTCCGTCATAATTTCCGCCTGTTCCCGTTCTCCGGTCTCCGTCATATGAAAATGTTCCCGGCCGATCAGTTTGCCGTCCCGTTCGAAAAATACCTGAACCACGCAGTGTCCGTTTTCCCGAACCATGGCGATGATGTCGCGTTCCTCGATATGTGAATCATTTGCGCGCTGCGTCTGCGACAACGCCTTGACGCGGGTAATCAAATCCCGGTATTCGGCCGCCTGCTCATATTCCATGGCTTCACTGGCTGCTGCCATGCGCTGTTCGAGATACGCAATTCCGTCGGAATAGTCACGTCCGAGGAACTTCAGTACCTTCTCCACCATTTTCCCGTACTGTTCTTCGGAAATGTTTCCGATGCACGGGGCGTCGCACTGATGCAGCTGATAATACAGGCACGGCCGCATCGTTCCGGACTCCGCCGGCAGCGTTCTGGTGCAGGTTCGGATATGATAAATCTTGTTGATTAAGTCCACGGTATCGTTGACCGCCACCCCGTTGGTGTACGGGCCGAAATATTTTGCCTTATCTTTCAGCTGTTTTCGGGTCACCACCACTCTCGGAAATGCCTCGTCCGTTGTCACCTTGATAAACGGATACGTCTTGTCATCTTTCAGGAGAGTGTTGTACGGCGGACGATGTTCCTTGATCAGGTTATTTTCCAGAACAAGAGACTCCAGCTCGGTTCCGACCACTATGTATTCAAACCAGTTGACGAGCGAAACCATTTTCCGGATTTTCGGCATCAGCTTCTGTCCGGGGCGAAAATACTGACTGACGCGGCGTTTCAGAATTTTTGCTTTGCCGACATACAAAATCCGGTCATTGCAGTCATGCATAATATAAACGCCGGGGCAGTTCGGCAGTTTTTTCAATTCTTCCCGAATATCAAACTCTTTCATGCGTTTCTCCTTTCGGTTTTCTCTACGTCGAATTTCCAAAACGGCAGCTGATTTCTTTCGCAGCCGTGGAACAAAGCATATCGCTTGCGATATGCTCGCGCCGCCTGTGCGTCGCGAAGCGACATTTTTCCTCTGCACAGGCGTGTGCATCCTCGCGAAGCGTTTTTTTATCTCATAGGACGAACTTTCCTATGAGATAAAGACCGGACCGGGAACATGCGGTTCCCGGCCCGTTGCCATTCATACTCATTGTTCGGACCGTCCGCGGAACAATTGTCGTGTCAGCCGGTATCGGATTACACTCCGAGCGTACTCCGGTTTTCCGTTGCCGGCTCTTCCGTCTTCGGCTCTGCCGTCTTCGGCTCTTCCGTGTTCGACTCTTCCGTCTTCGGCTCTGCCGTTGCCGGCTCTGCCGTGTTCAGTTCTTCTGCAGGCTCAACCGACGAACTCCCGATAACGGACTGCTCCTCTGCGGGCGCATCCGATGTCGTTTCGACAATTCCGCGATGACGGTTGAAAATCTCCATGAACTGCTTGCCGGTAATCGTTTCCTTTTCAATCAGGAAGTTTGCCGCTTCGTCCATAATTTCCATATTTTCCGTCAGCATGCGAACCGCTTCGTTATAGCATTCCGACATAATCCGCTTCACTTCATCGTCAATCTTGGTTGCCGTCTCGTTACTGCAGGTCACAACCGGACGTCCGTCCAGATATCTGCTTTCCACCGTTTCCAGTGCAACCATTCCGAACTCATCCGACATACCGTACATGGTAATCATCTGACGGGCCAGTGCCGTTGCTCTCTCGATATCATTGCTGGCACCGGTCGTTACGGAATTGAATTTCACCGCTTCCGCAGCACGACCGCCGCAGAAAGTTCGAAGGGAAATGAGGATTTCCTCTTTGGAATTCAGGTATTTTTCTTCTTCCGGAACCTGCATGGTGTACCCGAGGGCTCCCATGGTTCTCGGAACTATGGTAATCTTCTGAACCGGCTCGGCACCCTTCTGAAGTGCTGCTACCAGGGCATGACCGACTTCGTGGTAAGCGACGATTCGCTTCTCCTCCGGTCCGAGGATCCGGTCTTTCTTCTCTTTTCCCGCAAATACAACTTCCACCGATTCCATCAGGTCGGACTGCCGTACCACGGAACGTCCTTCCTTAACGGCAAGAATTGCGGCTTCATTGATAATATTGGCCAAATCGGAACCGACCGCACCGCTCGTAGCCAGTGCAATCTCTTCCAAATCAACGGAATCGTGCATCAATACGTTCTTCGCATGTACCTTCAGTGTTGCCAGACGGCCTTTCAAATCCGGCTTGTCAACAATAATCCGGCGGTCAAATCGACCCGGACGGAGAAGTGCCTTATCCAATACCTCGGGACGGTTTGTCGCAGCCAAAATGACAATACCCTTGGACGTATCAAAGCCGTCCATTTCGGCAAGGAGCTGGTTCAGTGTCTGTTCCCGCTCATCATTTCCGCCGCCGTATCTGCTGTCACGGCTCTTACCGATGGCAACAATCTCATCAATAAATACGATACACGGTGCCATCGACTGCGCCTGACGGAACAAATCACGAACTCGGGACGCACCGACACCGACATACATTTCTACAAAATCCGAACCGGACAGTGAGAAGAACGGTACCTTCGCTTCTCCCGCAACGGCCTTGGCCAACAGCGTTTTACCGGTTCCGGGCGGGCCGACCAGCAGCGCACCCTTCGGCAGTTTCGCACCGATTCTGGTATATTTTGCCGGGTCATGCAGGAAATCCACAAGTTCCAAAACGGATTCCTTGGCTTCCTCCTGTCCCGCAACATCCTTAAAAGTAATTCCGGTTTCTTTCTCGACATACATCTTGGCCGTCGATTTGCCGGCACCGAGTCCGCCGATTCCGCCGTTTTTCGTAAGCATGCGGTACAGACCCCAAAGAACCAGATAGAAAAATACGAACGGAAGAACATATGACAATACAATGTCAATCAGCGTCGTTCCCTTATCCACCGTCGGTCTTTCATAGGTGAACGGCTCTTTGCCTTCCTGTTCCATTCTCGCTCTCGCCCGTTCCAACCGGGCAACCAGTTCCTCGTCTCCGGTAATGATTCCCGTATAATACGTCTTGGTCCGCTTATCCTCCGCCGTGCCTTCCTTCGGTGTGATTACGATTTTGTCGTAATCCTCCTGAATTTCCAGTTTCTCGATGGTATCGGTTTCCAGCATTGCCAGGAATTCATCGTAGCTGATTTCCTTATTTTGAACCTTATCGATTTCGGACGAAACATACATCCAGCAACAAATAAAAATGAGGGAAATGATAATAGTGGCAATGATTCTTGTCGCCAGTCCCTTCTTTTTGTTGTTGTCGTTCTTTCCTCCGTTTCCGTTCTCGTTGTTTTGTGTACTCAATTGAATCCTCCTGCTAACTAAAAATCACGCATGTACAGTATATGTGATATTTCCAAAAAATGCAAGCATGGAAACCTCCCGCGCAGGACATCCGTTCGGGATATCCTTATCGCTTCAGTTCGTCCGCAACTTCTTTCATCACCGTCGCGATATCGTCACGGAATACCAGCTCCGCGTGACGGTCCGCCTGTGTTTCCGTCCGATTAATCAAAATCAGATGCTTTCCGCGAAAATACTGAATCAGTCCCGCCGCCGGATATACGACAAGCGACGTCCCCCCGACAATCAGCACATCCGCTTCCAAAATAGCCCGAATCGCACCGTCAATGATGTTGTCATCCAGTCCTTCCTCATACAGTACGACGTCCGGCTTTACGATGCCGCCGCACGTACATGTCGGAATTCCGTCCGATTCGAGTATTTTCTCCACTCCGTAAAACTTACGGCATTTCGTGCAGTAATTCCGGAGCACCGAACCGTGAAGTTCGAATACTGTTTTCGAACCCGCCTTCTGATGCAGGCCGTCGATGTTCTGTGTTACAATCGCCTTCAGTTTTCCCATGGCTTCCAGCTCGGCCAGTGCCGTATGACAGGCATTCGGCTCTGCGCCCGGATACACCAGATGCGTCCGGTAAAAGGCATAAAAATCGTCTGTATAGCGTTCAAAAAAGCTGTGGGAAACCATTTCCTCCGGAGACAGTGTCCGATGCAGTTTCTGATGAAACAGTCCGTTGGCGCTTCGAAAATCCGGGATGTTACTTGCCGTGGACACCCCCGCTCCACCGAAGAACACTACGTTGTTACTGTTTTTCAAAATCTCCGCAAAACGTTTTCCGTTTTCGTCCATCTTGTCTCCTTTCTCCGTGTGGACCGTTCCCGCAATTCCGGCGCGTGCCGCACTGCCGTCATCTCACCGGCTCGGCCGCCGTTCCCGCATTGTCCTCACCGGCTCAGCCGCCGTTCCCGCATTGTCCTCACCGGCTCGGCCGCCGTTCCCGCAATTTCCTATTCTTCCAAGCCGGCCGACGCATCTCCGATGACGGATTTCCGATAAAACAACGGGGACACACCGTAATGCTTTTTAAACAGTTTACTGAAATGATACACGTCGTCATAACCGACCTGTGCCGCAATCATCCGAATACTTCCGCGGTTTTCTTCCAGCATTTCCTTGGCCTTCCCGAGTCGAATCTGAATCAGATAATTAATCGGGGAATCGCCTGTTTTTTCTTTAAAAATTTTGGAAATGTACACCGGGCTCAGATACATATTCTGTGCAATCTGGTCCAGCGAAATGTGCTGCGAATAATTGGCCTTCAGATACTGAATAATTTTCTGCACAACATAATTTTTCGAATAACTTTCGAACGTAACGCCAACGATTTCATCTCTCGGCTTTTCGGTGATGGAGCGATAAATCAGAATCAGCATTTTCATCATTTGCGCCTGAACGAGATAATACCGTCCGGGCTGCGTGGACATATTTTCATCGATAATCTCATAGCAGCACCGGCTGATTTCCCGCTTCAGCTCATTGCTCAGGGAAATGACGGGGCTTCCGTTCGGCGTCTGAATGTGATTCGGCTCCATGTCCAGAAAATGAATATCGGACAGGCCGGCAACAAATTCCAGCGTCGGGTCGGCCGGGTTGGTAATGATACTTTGGTGCATCACGCCCGGATTACAAACCAGCAAATCTCCCTGCGAAACCTCATACGTGACCCCGTCCACAAGGTACTGTCCGCGTCCCGACAGGATGTACGCAATTTCCAGAATGGAATGCGAATGATAATACGTCAGTCTGGCATCACGAACGCGGCTGCAGTACAGCACGGTCGGATGAAAATCCTCATAGGTTATGTCAGAATGAAACTCTGCCATCGTCATTTACCTCCTGCCATGATATTTTCTATCTGCCAGTCAATCGGAGCTTCTCCGTTCTTCCGCAGAAATTCATTTGCTTTACTGAAATGATGACATCCGAAAAATCCGCGATATGCCGACAGCGGGCTCGGATGAGGTGCCGTCAGAATCAAATGTTTCGGATTGGTCAGCATCGGTATTTTGGATTGCGCCGGCTTGCCCCACAGCATATACACAACCGGCCGGTCTTCCCCGTTCACGGCCCGAATCACCGCGTCCGTAAACTGCTCCCAGCCTCTGTTCTGATGCGAATTTGCCTGATGTGCACGTACCGTCAGCACCGTGTTGAGCAGCAGGACACCCTGCTCGGCCCATTTGACCAGATACCCGTTGTCCGGAATATAACAGCCGCAATCCTGTTCAAGTTCCTTGTAAATGTTCTGTAAGGACGGCGGGATTTCCGTTCCGGGCTGAACCGAAAAGCACAGTCCGTGTGCCTGGTGTTCCTCGTGATACGGATCCTGTCCGAGAATCAGAACCTTCACCTGTGACCGGGACGTATAGCGGAAGGCTTCGAAAATCTCGTCCTTCGGCGGATACACCCGCGCTCCCGCATACTCGTCTTTGATAAATGAGCTCAACGACCGATAATACGGCTTTGCAAATTCCTCTTTCAGAAATCCGGTCCAATCCTGCTGAATAACGGCCATGGTTCCTCCTTAGAGACGCACGCTGACTCCGCGTTCTCTCAAATATCGCTTCAACTCGGAAATCTCCAACTCCTTGTAATGGAACAGGGTTGCGGCAAGCGCCGCTTCCGCTCCGCCCTCGGTCAGTGCCTCGTAAAAATGCTCGCAGGTTCCCGCTCCGCCCGATGCAATAACCGGAATGGACAATTCCGAAGAAATCGCCTTTGTCAGTTCAATATCATATCCGTCCTTCGTTCCGTCACAGTCCATGCTGGTCAGAAGAATTTCTCCCGCTCCCAGCTGCTCTGCACGAGCGGCCCATTCCACGGCATCGATTCCCATATCGATACGACCGCCGTTTTTGAAAATGTGCCAGGTTCCGTCCTTCATCCGCTTGGCATCGATGGCCACAACCACACACTGGCTTCCGAACTTCATGGCCGCTTCCGAAATGAGCGGCGGGTTCATAATTGCGGCCGAATTCACCGCAACTTTATCGGCGCCCTCGCGCAAAATCATTCGAAAATCATCCACGCTGCGGATTCCGCCGCCGACGGTGAACGGAATAAAGACCTGTTCCGCCACTCTGCGGACCATTTCCTTTCGAATGGTTCTGGCATCCGAGGATGCCGTAATATCCAAAAATACAAGTTCGTCCGCTCCGGCTTTTCCGTATGCCTTACCGACCTCGACCGGGTCTCCGGCATCTCGCAGATTCACAAAATTAATACCTTTTACAACACGTCCGTTGTGAACATCCAGACATGGAATTATTCGTTTCGTAAACATCACATTTTCCTTTTCCGTTTCGTATTTTATGCTCTGGCAAAATTCTTCAAAATTTGACTTCCGACATCGCCGCTCTTCTCCGGATGGAACTGACACGCGAAGATATTGTCATGCTCCACGGCCGCATGAATCACCGGACCGTACTCGGTCGTTGCCGCAACATCGTCGGGATTTCCCGCCTTCAGATAATACGAATGGACAAAATATACATAGCTTCCTTCCGGAACCTTCCGAAATAATCGGGATTCCTTCGGGAATGTCAAATCATTCCAGCCGATATGCGGAATCTTCCGACCGTCGCCCTCGGGAATTTTCACTACGGTTCCCGGCAACAGTCCGAGTCCGCTCACCCCGGGTGCTTCCTCGCTGGATTCAAACATCAGCTGTAACCCGAGACAAATGCCCAAAAACGGTTTCGTCTTCGCAACCTCCCGGATAACCTCAATCAGTCCCCGTTCGTGCAGTTTGTTCATGGCATCGCCAAACGCTCCGACACCGGGCAGAATCACGCGGTCCGCACGCCGGATTACTTCCGGATCCCCGGTTACCGTATTGTCCAGTCCGAGTGCATTCAACGCATTGACCACGCTCTGTATATTTCCTGCATCATAATCGATAATTGCTATCATTGGTATCCTCCAAAATACGTTCCTTCGTCATTCCGTCTGCTCGGCAATCTCCAGTTCAAACCAGAACTCGACACCGTTCTCATGGTTAATAAATCCGTATCCGTGGTTATGCTGTTCCATGATTGCCTTGACGATGGACAATCCGATTCCGCTTCCGCCGTACTCTCTCGTTCTGGCCTTATCCACCTTATAGAATTTGGTCCAAATCTGTTCCCGGGCTTCCTCGGGAATCGGCTCTCCTGTATTATACACGGAAACCCGCAGGCTTGCATCATTTTTCTTTACGGAAACGGCAATTTCCTTTTCTTTTGTGGCATAATGAATCGCATTGCTGACATAGTTGGTAATGACTTCCTCAATCATGTATTCATCCGCCCAGACATAAATCGGCTCCGTTTCCGCAAAATGAAGCGTAATTCCGCTCTGTTCCCGCAGAACCGCCGTTGATTCCAGAACGCCCCGAAGCAGGGGCATAATGTCAAACCGGTCGATTTCCAGCTGATTGTTTCCGAACTCCAGCTGGTTCAGTTTCAGAAGTTTCTGTACCATCGTGCTCATTTTCGCCGCTTCGTCGGCAATGACTTCACAATAGTACGTTCTGCTTTCCTCATCATCGGAAATGTTTTCCGCAAGCCCTTCCGCATAGCCCTGAATCAGAGCAATCGGCGTTTTCAGTTCATGCGATACGTTTGCGATGAATTCCGACCGCATTCGGTCATTTTCGTTACGTTTCTCCAAATCCTTCAACAGCTCATTGTTGGCGTTTTTCAGTTCTCCGACGGTTTTCTGAAGTTCCGCGGCCAGACGGTTCAGCGACTGTCCCAGGACACCGATTTCGTCTCCGGATTTCACATCACAGCGGATATCGAAATCCATCTGCGCCATTTTCTCGGACTGAAGGGACATCTGCTTAATCGGCTTTGTGACACGACGGCTTAAAAATGCCGCGCAGACAATTCCGACCACCAGCGAGCACAAACCGGACACCAGCAGCAAATCCATTGCCATCTGGTTATCCTCTTCGGTCAAAATGTAATTTGCCCGCACCAGCAAATACCAGCCGTTGTCAAGCCGGCCGAAAACGTCCAGATTCTCGGTATCGATGGAATTGTCCTTCAGCTTGTAAATCCGGTAATTGTCATGTTCCTTCAGGACCGTGGACTGCTCCAGTTCCTTATCCTGCCCGAAGCCCATATAGTACCGGACGGCCAGCTGATACCGGAGTCGCAGGTTGGAGTTGGACTCATTTGTGTACAGAGCCTGCTTCCCGTGTGCCTCCAGGTTGATAATCATGACGGAATAGTGATTGGCCGTTTTATTGGCGAATTCCAGGCTCATTTTGCTCTCGTTAATTTCCGACATTTTTCCAAATGCCTGATTGACGGTACGGAAACAGTTTTCCATTTCCTTGACCTTCTGAACCTGGGAATATTTGTCGATAAAAACACGGAAAACGAACCATGTTCCGCCCGTACTGATGACAACCAGCACGATAAACATCAGAAGCATTTTCCATCGAAATGACAGCTTTGCTTTCATAAAGGGGTCCGCTCTCCTTTCCGTATCGTCTTCCGAAAAAATCAGCAAATGCTCTGCAAACGAATGCAGAGCATTGTATGGTTACAGTTCGGGGTCAAATTTATATCCCATACCCCAAATGGTTTTGATGTAATCTCCCTTTTCACCCATCTTGCTGCGAAGTTTCTTCACATGGGTATCAATGGTTCTGGCATCCCCGTAGTAATCGTAATTCCACACGTTGTTGAGGATTTTCTCACGGGACAGTGCCACGCCCTTATTCATCATAAAGTACGACAACAGCTCAAATTCCTTGACACTCAAATCAACCAATGTACCGTCGATGGTAACATTGTGAGCCGTCTTGTCGATTACGATTCCGCCGATGGCAAGACTTTCTTCCTCCGGGCCGGTACGACGCAAAATCGCATCGACACGTGCCATCAGAATCTTGGGGCTGAACGGCTTTCCGATATATTCATCCACTCCGAGCTTAAATCCGAGCAATTCATCACGCTCTTCCGTGCGGGCCGTCAGCATAATAATCGGCACCCTGGAAAACTGCCGGATTTCCTTGCATACCTGCCAGCCGTCCATCTTCGGCATCATAACGTCCAAAATAACCAAATCAATATTTTTCTTGTCAAAGAACACATCCAGCGCCTGTTCTCCGTCTTCCGCTTCCAGCGTCTTATATCCGTGCTTTTCCAGGAAATCGCAAACCAGCTTGCGCATTCTTGCTTCGTCATCAACCACCAGTACCGTTACTTCTTCCATAATACCTCTTCCTTTCCCCTCCGGTTCGAAGGTTTCCTTGTCCTGTTCCCGTTCCGCATTCCGCTTCAGCCTGTTCGTCTGCCCATGGTTATGCGGCCTTCTCATCGGTCAGTATAGCACGGTTTTATGATTATCCTGTGAACATCCCTATTGAGTCTCTCCGAACCGGAAAATCCGAATCTCGGAAATGATGACGGACGGATTCGGTTTCAATCGCGACGTTACTTTGGCGCTCATTAACGCGTCCATCACCTCATAACCTTCGTAAATCTGTCCGAACACGGTATTGTGCCCGTTGAGCCAGGGTGCCCCGCCGTACTGCCTGTACAGTTCCAAATCAACGTCACTGAGCCCGGTTCCGTATGCTTCTTCAAAATATTCGGACAATGTCATATGGTATCGGTTGTCCAGCGGTTCCGCCAGTCCCCGAATCAGTTCATTCCTGGTCTGTACAAAGAAAAACTGTGTCGTATTCGTCGATTCGTCCCCGAGATTGGCCATGCACAATGCTCCTCGAATCGGATGCAGATCCGAATTGATTTCATTGGCAAATCCACCGCCGTAAATGCTCTCTCCGCTCTGTCCGGTTCCTTCCCGGTCACCTGCCTGAATCATATAATCGGCCACGATACGATTCACCTTAATCCCGTTATAATATCCGTTTGCAGCCAAAGCCCGAAAATTCTCAACCGCTTTTTTCGCCCGGTCCTCGAACAGTTTCACAAACACCGAACCGTATCCGTCAAACACCACCTCGGCACACAGCTCGCCCTGTACCGGCCGTTTCAACTGAAACAGCTGTTGTGCTTCCGGTCTTAACGCCGGTTCCGTATCATCATCCGTATCGGGGTCCGTCGGTCGCACCGCTGTCGTCGGCGTCGGTGACGGATTCCTGCTTTGGTTTGTCTTTGACTCCTTACCGCAACCCGACATTCCCATGACCGCAAGCGCCAGCCAAAATATTGCAATTGTCCGACTCCATCGGTTTCCTGTTATCTTTTTCATACTGTCTTAATTCCCATCTGCGTTTATCCTGCGAACCGTTTCGAACTCCATTTCAAAGCAACCTTTCCAATCATCCCGAAACGGTCTTTTCAACACTTAAAATACACACTCTATCGTAATACAAAAACTCATTTTTTGCAAGAAAAACAACCGATTGTGCGCGAATCAAAAAACAGCACCGGCTCATTTTCGCGCGCGGTGCTGTTTTTTTGTGTTCTGTCGGAAAATCGGTCTTTTCCGATTACTTTTTGATTGGGCAAAAACGGTCATACAGACGGCTTGTCGCATAGGTCATTTCCGGGCTGTCCGTTTCACTGGTCAGCCGTCCCGCCGTAATGCATTCCGTAACTTCATTGATTTCATAACAGAACCGGTACGGCTCCGGATCCTCAAAGCGTTCTGCCTCCGCTCCCTGAGCATCATAGCGAATCGCTTCTCCTCCAAAATGAATTCCGGGAATGACAATCATTCCGTCGGTTCCGTATATATAACAGGTCTCCGGCATTCTGCAATACAGACTCGCCTGACCGTTGGCAAGACAGGACGTCAGTTTCATGTTGATATTCAAAACCGCATCGACGCCGGAATCCGCGCAGGTCATATCGCAGGAAATATCCACCAGCTCCTGATCGACGAAGTACGGCAGCAAATCCGCCAGATACACGCCGATATCATACCATGCGCCGCCGCCGAGATCCGGATTAAAGAATCGGTTGGTCATGTCCCGCTTCGGTCCGAATCCGATAGTGGCCTGCATGCAGACAACGTCTCCGATGGCACCGCCGGTCACCCATTCCCTTACCTTTTTGGTTTTCGGCTGGAATCGGGACCACATGCCTTCCATCAGAAACAGTTTCTTTTCCGCTGCCAGGGCAAACAGTTCTCTCGCACGCGCCTCGGTTTCCACCATGGCTTTTTCGCACAGAACATGCTTCCCAGCCGCCAGACACTGTTTTACATTCTCATAATGATAATTGGTTGTCGTCGCTATATATACCGCATCCACTTCCGGGTCGTTCAACAGTTCTTCGTAGTCTCCGTATGCCCGACGGATTCCCTTTTCGTCCGCCAGTGCCTTCGCACGCTCCAGGCTCTTGCTGGCTACCGCAACGACCTCTGCATCATTTGCATGTGACGCTCCGTCGCAAAAACTTCTCGCAATCGAACCGCATCCCATAATACCGAATCGAATCATAACCTTCTCCCATCTGTCCGCTTCAGCGAACATTTTTCTTCCACTGTACCGTTTGCCGGACGGAAAAACAATGTATGATATGATGTTTCTGCGGTCCGATATGATATTTCTTTCCCGAGTGTGTTGATTTTCTGCTGTCATTCCCGCCATGAGTTCGTTCTTGCTCTGTTTCCGTTCTCTCCCGGCTTCCGTTCCCGCCTGCTTCCGTTCCCGCCTGCTTCCGTTCTCTCCCCGGCTTCCGTTCTCTCACGTTTCAACCGCCGCGGTCGTAAGATATCCGTTCTCTCGTTTTCTTTCAAGATATGCTTTACTTTATTCGGCAAATGTGGTATCATACGGGGCAGTGACAGAACGAGAGCCGCCTGTTCCGGGTTCCGAAACTCCGCTTTTTCGTTCGTCAAATGCATCTGCGCTTGTAGCTCAGTGGATAGAGTAGTGGCTTCCGAAGCCAATGGTCGGGGGTTCGAATCCCTTCAGGCGCATTGCCGATTGCCGTACCCGAACGGGTACGGCATTTTCTTTTTCCGATACTTCTCAATACATTTTGCCCGAACAGTGTCAGCCGGCCTGCAGCAGTCTTGTCCGAACAGCGTCAACCGGCCTGCAGTAGTCTTGCTCAAACAACGTCAGCTGCCTGCAGCAGTCTTGCTCAAACAGCATCAACCGGCCTGCAGCAGTCTTGTCCGGAACGAATCGGGTATCAGTTTCTCAAATTCACTGTACAGATACACCTCATCCGACAAAAATTCCTGAATCGGCACCTGGGTCTCGTTGATTTCCCGTACCATCTGTTTCAGTTTTTCCCGGTCTTCCACTTCCGATTCCGGAACCAGAATGACCTCATGAATGCTGGACGGAAGAATCCAAAAATCCTCTCCGATGGTATCGCGGAACCGATTCAGAAACGGAAGCGACAGCAGAGACGATGCCCCGAGCCGTGCGGTTTCGTTGGACAGGACATACATCGGAAATGTCTTTCGATCCGTCTCTTCTCCCAATAATCGAATGATTTCGTCCCGTTTCTCCGCATTTTCCTTATTGCCGTCCTGTCCCGAATCCCCAATCAGAATTTCCCGCAGTACATCCTCGATGCTTTTCAGCACCGGCGGCAGGGAACGCACCGTATTGTTCAGTGCATCCCGAATCAGTTCTTCCGTTGTCACATTCCACATGGCCGTCTGATCTTCGGTAATCCTCACAGCACCGATTTGCCGTTCCTCCAAATCAACAATCCACTGAAATCCAACCGCCAAATCACCGATTTCCACATGCGGCATGGATTCTAACATTTCGTGATTCAGGCCGCGATTCATCATCAAAAAGAAAATCCGCTCCTTTACGGACTCGTAATCCAGACTCAGTTCTGTCTGCCGGGGCACACGGTTCTTTCGATAAATATCAAGAATCTCTTCTTCGATTCCCGTCAGCAATCTTCCCTCCAGATACTGCTCATAATACGGATCCAGATAAATGGTCGGAATGACATTGGCCCCATCCTCCCGAATCATCAGTCCCGTCAAAGTCACATTGTTATTCTTCTTCACCGTTCGAAGCGACACCTCATACCCGGTTCCCATTGTCTCTTCCGTCCCGGTTCTCAGCGTTTCGCAAAATTCATGAAATTTCTCCATAGTAAACACACCATCGGCATTGCCTGCCGACACCTTTCTTCAATATTCGTTCTGTATGAGTTTCATGAATCGATTCAATGAAGTTTCGAACAAAGCATATCGCTTACGATATGCTCGCGCCGCCTGTGTGTCGCGAAGCGACATTTTTCCTCTGCACAGGCGTGTGCATCCTCGCGGAGCGTTCTTTATCTCATAGGACGAACGTTCCTATGAGATGAAAAAAATCAGAGTCACCGCAGATTTTTCGGTAACTCTGATTGTATCAGTTTCCCTATGCAAATGCAAGACTTCCGGTCTCAGAATCGACGCCTCCGATTTGGTTTGATTTGTACAAAATCTCTACGCCGTTTCCTTTCTTCATGGGTTCAAAAACCGTGCATATGTCACAAAATGAGCCTCTTCTTTTTTACATCGTTTTTACGCGTGCTGCCAGATATCCGCCGATCAGTTCCTCGGTCATTGCTCCACCGTACAAGCGTCCTTCGGCATAATCCATGCCGCATCCGCGGAGCAGTTCTTCCTGAATCGGGTCATCCACACCGGAGCAAATGATATCCGCCCGGAACGAATGTGCCGTATTGACATAAACCGACAGTAACCGGGAAAATTCATCCGAATCCAAACCGTCCTGCCGTACCTTCGTCAGTTTCCATGCGGCAATCGGCATGTTCATCAGCAACCACGCCGGAACCTCCGGAATCCCCTCCGTTTTCAGGACAAACCGCACGCCGAAGTTGGTCATTTTTCTCATCTTGTCCGCTGCTTCCTTCGGATTCTTCGTAATCGCGCAGGCCGTCAGTTCAAATCGAACGCGCTGCATATCGATTTCCAAATTCTGAAGAACGTCATATGTGGTCTTGATAAACTCTCTGTTTTGGAACATCCGGTCCGTTACGGGAACGGTAATGCAAATGTCCGTATAGCCCTGTTCGGTGTACTGCTGCAAATACTCACAAACCTTGCGAAGCATATTTTCATATACGACAATGGACATTCCGCTGTTATCGAGCATTTTCAGCAATTCCGAACCGACAATGTTGACACCGTTGCCAAGCATCGGAGTCAGTGCGAAAATGTCGCTGCGGCCGCTTGCCAGATTGACCTGCGGTGTCAGCAAATATTCGAGTTTGTCGTTTCGGATAGCCTCCGTTACCGCACCCTGGCGCTCCATTTCATCCATCACCTTTTTGGCCATGTCGGGCTTATAAAAACAGTATGTACTGTCCTTCTGAGTCATGGCCTCATCCATTGCCAGACCAAGATTCATCATCACTAACTGCATGGAATTGCCGTCTGTCGGTGCGATTGTCACCGCTCCGTACACTACCGGCAGAATCTCCACTCCGTTGCTCATTAACGGCAGCGTCAGCATTTTAAACAATTTATCGATTTTTCCCTCGTAATCCTTCCGCATGGACACATGCTCCGTCATCAGGGCAAATGCGTTGTCGGTCATGCTGACCAGAAGATCGTCCGCTTCATTTTGCGCGCTCTTCAGGCGCTGAATCATTTCCTGCTTCAGCTCCGCATGACTTCTGCTGAAAAATCCGACACCGGATTCGTTCGGATTCCGGAATTCAAACATGGCAACACCGATGGCGCCCGTCGACGGTCCGACCGTCCGGATGGCTTTGTCAAATGCCTCCGTCAGCATGCGGCTGTTCGGTAAATCGGAATTCATATCGGTATAAGCCAGTTTGCTGACTTTCCCGTACTGCTGTTTCAGGGTTTCCAGTTCCTGCTCGGTCATTTCCCTGGTACGGTTGCAATTCCGATACAAATCCTCGGCCTGATTGGCCCGTACCTCTGCCTTGTCCAAATCCGTTTCTGCTTCCGATAACGTCTGCAGTACCGCTTTATATCGATATGCCAAAAAAGTAATCACAATCACTGCTGCCAAAAGCAGGGCTATTCCCGCAATTATCAGGATATCTTTTATCATACTCCTTACCTCCTCATTGCTTTTTATTCTCTGCGTTTTCTCATGCGTCGGTTGATACTGTCATTGTATTTTCGTTCCTATGGTTTCATTATATCAAACGATTGTTACAAAACAACATTCAAAACCGTTACATTTTTGTTAATTGTAAAACAGCCTGTCGTATATGAATGCATGTTGCTTATGACACGCTGCGCCGCTTTTGCGTCGCGAAGCGACCATTTCCCCGGCCAAAAACGTGTGCATCCCCGCGAAGCGACATTTTTCCTCTGCACAGGCGTGTGCATCCCCGCGGAGCTTTTTTTATCTCATAGGACGAACTTACCTATGAGATAAAAAAACACCGTATTCTATGAATACGGTGCGTATCGAGGCGACGTGACTTGAACACGCGACCCCCGCGTCCCTAACACGGTGCTCTACCAAACTGAGCCACGCCTCGAAGTATTAACTTATGCTGTTTCCTGCTTTCCTTCTGTCCGCTTGGGCAAAATAAAAGCTGGAAATCAGATTCGAACTGACGACCCCTTCATTACGAGTGAAGTGCTCTACCGGCTGAGCTATTCCAGCAAGCACGGATGAATCGAGGCAACGGGATTCGAACCCACGACCTCTGCGTCCCGAACGCAGCGCTCTACCAAACTGAGCCATGCCTCGAAAAATTTTAACGTGCTTTGATATTATGCAACAAAGAAACGGAATTGTCAAGTGTCATTTTGAAAAAATCTGCTATCATTTTTTCCGCCCCGAATCAGAGCCCGTACCTTCACCGGCAACCCGGAATCTGCTGTTTCGCAGTTCCGGGTATTCGGTTGTTGCCGAACGGTCCGGCAAATTCTTTCGTTACTGAATCATCAATCCCATCAGACGGTTGCTTCGTTCCATGAACTTCGTCATGTCATCGGGTTCGAGCGGGCCGTGTGCCAAGCGTGCCAAATCGTAAATCTGCTCGCACAGAAGTCCCGTATTGTCATCGTCGGCATGCTCACTGACATACTGTACGAGACTGTTATTGGCATTCAGCACCAGCGTCTGATCCTGTTTTCCGAAGCTGCCCGGTGCCATTCCGTACATTGCCATCATATCCTGCATACGGCGGCTTTCTTCCGACAGCGTAATCATTGCAGACACATTGCTGTTCTTCAGTTTTTCCAGCTTCACATCCAGTTCGGAATCATTCAGCTTTCTGCGGAACAGCTCGGTCAGCGATTCTGCCATGGCCTTCAGTTCCTCTCCGTCGGTTGCTTCCTTCATCGTATCCGTAACATCGGCATCGATTCTCTTAAATGCAACCGTATCGTTGTCCTGCTCCAACTGCGTAATAAACGGCTGGTCAATCCGATGCGTCATAATCAGCGCATCCATACCGTTTTCTTTGAACATATTGATATACTGGCTCTGCTGCTTCTCATCGGTAACATAGTAAACCGTCGTCTTCTCCGGCTCCTTCTTTTCCGATGTCGCATCCTGATTTTCGGTTGTTTCGCCGTTTGCAGCGGTTTCGGCATTGGCAGCGGTTTCGGCATTTTCGGTTGCCTCGGTTGCCTTCTCCGGTTCTGCCGTTTCCTTGGCTGCAGCCACATAATCGGGCAGTGTCAGATATTCGCCGCTCAGATTTTTATAAATGATGAAGTCCTTCATCTTGTCGCGGAACTTCGAATCCTTCAGGCAGCCGTATTTGATAAACGGGCAAATGTCATCCCAGCATTTTTCATACGCTTCCCGGTCGGTCTTGAACATACCGGACAGCTTGTCGGCAACCTTCTTGGAAATGTAATCGCTGATTTTCTTCACGAAACCGTCATTCTGCAAAGCGCTTCGGGAAACGTTGAGCGGGATATCGGGGCAGTCGATGACACCCTTTAACAGCATCAAAAATTCCGGAATTACCTCTTTGATATTGTCCGCAATAAAGACCTGATTGTTGTACAGCTTAATCGTTCCGTCCAGGCTGTCGTATTCCGTATTAATCTTGGGGAAATACAGAATTCCCTTCAGGTTGAACGGATAATCCATGTTCAAATGAATCCAGAACAGCGGCTCTTTGTAATCATGGAACGTATCGCGGTAAAAGGTCTTATATTCCTCCTCCGTGCAATCACTCGGTGTATGCAAAAACAGCGGATTGATTTCATTTATCGGCTTCGGTGCGTTCTTCTCAACCGGCTTTGCTTCGGTGCCGTCTTCGCTGACTTCCGCATCGACAACTTCTTCCTTCGGTTCTTCCGCCGGCTTGGTTTCGTCCTCAAAGAAAATCGGAACCGGCATAAAGGAACAGTACTTATTCAGGATTTCCCTGATTCGGTACTCATTGGAAAATTCATAGCTGTCCTCGTTCAGATACAGCGTAATCTCCGTTCCGCGCTCTGTCCGGTCGGACTCATCCATTTCGAATTCCATACCTTCTTCGGATTCCCAATAAACCGCCTTTGCTCCATCCTTGTACGACAATGTCTCGATGGTTACCTTGTGAGCAACCATAAATGCGCTGTAAAATCCGAGACCGAAATGACCGATAATCTGGTCCTCGCTGGCCTTGTCCTTGTATTTGCTCAGGAAATCGGTTGCGCCGGAAAATGCAATCTGGTTGATGTATTCCCTGACTTCCTCCGCCGTCATACCGATACCGTTATCGATAAACGTCAGCGTTTTCTCTTCCGGATTAATTCTGACGGTAATCTTCCACTCGTTGTCATCCGGCAACTGTGCTTCGCCGATCAGTGACAGCTTCTTCAGCTTGGTAATCGCGTCGCATCCGTTGGAAACCAGCTCTCTTACAAAAATATCGTGATCGGAATATAACCATTTCTTGATAATCGGAAATATATTGTCCGAATTAATGGATAAGCTTCCTTGTTCTATCATAGTAACTACCTCCGTTTCGGTGCCCTGCACCGTGCAATCTGTTTCTTTCGGCCGTCTGTCAAATCCGGCACAAGAGACAGTATACCCCCGTACTTTCTCTTTGTCAACAAAAATTAGCACTCATTTAGTCTGAGTGCTAATAATTTCACCGTAACAGCCGGTATGCCGCTGCCAAATAAGCTTCCGTTGTCTCCGCTTTGCGGATTTCTTTTCGCTCCCGGTCCGCTTCCGGAAACCGGCTGCCCATAAATCCCCAAAGTTCCTTCATTTTAAATAACGTGTTGTGGGCACCGAGTTCTCTCACATAGGCCTCGTACAGGCGGTCGTGAAATTCCCGCTGTTCTGCCACCGTCATCGCCCGGCCGTCGGTCAGTTCGCGAAAAATTCCCGGATTGGCAACCGCACCGCGACCGATCATTACCGCCTTCAAGTCCGGAAATGATTCTGCGACACGGTCATAATCCTCCTTCGTGCAGACATCGCCGTTATAGCAGACCGGAGCCTTGGAATTCCTGACGGTGTAGTCCGTCATTTTCCAATTGGGCACATTTCCGTACAAATCCTTCTGCACCCGTGCATGAACAATCAGCTCGCTGATCGGATACCGGTTATAAATGTCCAAAAGGGCCGGCCATTCCGCTGCATCCGAAAAGCCCAGTCTTGTTTTGACGGAAATCGGAAGCTTCGGATTCCCGGAAAAGACATCCGAGAAGAACCGCTCAAGCCCCTCCGGATTCCGCAGAAATCCGCTGCCGCGCCCCTTTCGAACGACGGTTCCGGACGGGCAGCCGAGATTCAGATTCACTTCCCGGTACCCCAAATCGGCCATCAGCTCGGTCATATGCAGAAATCCCGCCGCATCGTTGGTCAGAATTTGCGGCACCACCGGCATTCCGGCATTATTTTCCGGATTGATTTCCTTGCCCTGACGGGTCTTAAACGTACTGCCCTGAATCGGGGATAAAAAAGGGGTGAAAAACCGATTCACCCCTCCGAATTGCTCCCACAGCACCCGACGGAACAGATATCCTGTAACCTCCTCCATCGGTGCGAGATATAACGCTGTCATTTGTTTGTCCTCCCACGCAAAGCCCTTCCCGGGCCTCGGTGTTTTCAATGCCTATTTAAAATAAATCTGACACAGTTCATCAAAATACCGAATCCATACCAGAACGGACAAATGAATCGGATAATATGCGTAGAAAATCCATTTTACCCAAGGTTTCTTCTCATATCCCTGTTTTCCGTTATACTTCCAAACAAGGAGTACCGAAACCGCCATACCAATCATCATCCAGGGAGACTCCAGCGCCTGGAATACAATGATAAACACCATAACCAGTATCATCGTCGGTTTCTCGTCGAAGAAGAAATAGAAATTTGCAACCAGCAGCGGTGCCATCAGGCTGTAATCCGCTTTCAGAAGCACGAGAACGATAATAACCGCAAAAATTGCCAATCCGTAGAACATCATGCATGCAAAATTATGGAGCGGTTTCTTTACCTGCATCGGACCGACCTTGGCCTTGATCAGATCAAATAACTTCATCATCAAGACACATGTGAGCAACGTAAACATCACATTGAACATCGGAATCATTCCGTTCCAATAGGACATCATCGTTTCAGGACCCAGCCCCTGATACCAGTCTTCCATTTTCAGTGCGGAACCGGATGCATCGTAAGCGTCCTGAATTGCCCGGAGGCATACTTCCTGCCGTTTTACATACAGGTACAGCCAGAACACTTCGGAAATCAGTGCCGTAACACCCAACCGGATAACATACTTCTTCCGTGACTTTGTCCGCTGATATCCGACCACCAAAAGACAGCAGGCAATCGGTAATGCCATACGACCCGCAGACCGGAAAACCGTGTACAGAACCTGATCGGATTCCAGGAAAATGAGGGCATAATGGTCCAGGGTCATGGTGACCGCCAAAATAATTTTCAAAACTAAGCTATTCACTCTGTTATTACCTTTCTACTGTTGTAGTATGCTCCGTTCTTTTCGGCTGTTTGGTACGCCGTTCCGGACTTTTTTTCTCTGCAACACTTTGCAGAAGGACGATGCTTCGCGGCGGAATATTCATTCGGTTTTCGACCGGTTCCTCCGCACAGGAAGTATCGGTTGTCATCACGCGAACCCATCGATGTCCCGACAAAATCGGAACCGCAAAGCTCTGCTCTTCCCAATACATATTGAACATCAGATAGAACGAATCGTCCGGCTGTTTATCGTCTTTGCGCACATACTCGCCGTTCAGCAGAATGCCGATGCTGCGGTTGTACGGGCTGTGATCCATTTTCCAGACTTCTTTTCCGTGTACGGAAACATCCGGAATTCCTTTGTACAGCGAATCTTTCCACTGCAGCGGAAGCGGATTATGGAACACGGGATGGGCCTTTCTCAGGGCAATCATTTCCCGGAAAAATGACTGTAACTCCGTATTTTTCCTCTGTTCCGACCAGTTTACCCAGCCGGTCGGGTTGTCCTGATTGTATGCGTTGTTATTTCCGTTCTGCGAATTTCCGAATTCGTCGCCCGCCAGAATCATCGGTGTTCCCTGCGAAAGCATCATGGCGCAAATGGCATTTTTCTTCATTTTCATTCGCAAATCGCGTATCTTCTTATGCTTGTCCGGACCTTCCACACCGCAATTCCAGCTGAAATTGTAATCGGTACCGTCCCGACCCTGCTCACCGTTTGCCTCGTTGTGCTTTACATCATACATGTACAGGTCGTTCAGGGTAAACCCGTTATGGTCCGTAATGTAGCGGATGTTGCCGCAGCCTGCGGTATTTCGAAGGAAAATGTCGGCAAAGCTCTCTGCCACACCTTCATCACCCTTTATAAATTTTCTTGTCAGCTCGGAATACCGGTCGTTGTAAACCGCCAAATGAGGCGATTCAGGCATCGGCTGAACACTCGAAATCCGTTCGATATTCCAGTCGGAGCCAAGCAGTTTGACATTGTACAGATACGGATCGCAGGCAAGCATTTCCGCATCGATGTTTCCGTTTATGCGGAACCCGTCGACATGATATTCACGCACCCAGAACCGGAGTGCGTCCAGTACCATGCTGCGATTTGTATGTTCGGGAATCATCATTTCCATCAATACTTCGATTCCGTTCTGATGAAGTTTCTTCACCATTCCGCGGAACTCGTTATCGGCCTGTGCCGGGTCTGCGGCATAGGAAGCCTTCGGAGCAAACAGAAAATACTGTCCGGAATATCCCCAGAAATTCACCGGCCCCGCTTCTTCCGGTTTCTCCGTATCCTGCGCAGCCGTCTTTACCGCCGGAGCAGACGTTTTTACCGACGCTGCGGCAGCCGCTTTTACCGACGCCGTGGCAAGCGGATTTTCCCGATAAAAGGACGAGGTACGAAAATCCGGAATTCCCTCCGGACGATCCCCGTCACGGAAACATTCGTTGTATTCCGTCACCGGCATGAGCAAAACCGCATTGATTCCGAGCGTTTTCAGATATCCGGCTTTCCCGGCCACACCGAGATACGTACCGGCTGCCCGGCTTCCGCTTTCCTTGGTAAATCCGCGGACATGCAGCTTATATAACAGCAGATTACTCATTTCGCTCTTCGGACGGCATTCCTCGTTCCAACGAAACCGGTTGGCACGAATCGCACTTCTCACAAAGGGTACCTCGGATGCCGTCGGGCGATGTCCGTAGCGGTCCCTGCCGCGCAAAAGACGCGTGTACGGATCGTTAAAATGTTCCCCTTTGGTTTCATAATCGTACTCTAACGTACAGAGGTCTTCCGACTCCGTTCGCAGATTGACGGCATAGACCGAGCCGGTTCTCTCGTCCTCTCCGAGACTCACGGAAATTACCGGATCTGCCTCTCCTGCCTTATATAAATGAAGGATAACCTCGGAAGCTCCCGGTACGGACACCGCAAAATTCACCGACGCCCCGTTGACCGTTGCGCCGAGTTCCGTCGGATTTCCCGATTTTCCTTCTGCCTTCAGCTTCTTTGTGATAAATTTCAAATCAACCACCCCAACAGTTCTACCGATTCACGCCGCCGTGAAATCAGTCATCTTCTTCGGCATTGACAACCAGCTTCTGACGCTTGATTGCCATTTCATCGCTCTCCAGATATTCATCGTATGTGGATACCTTATCAATCAGGGAACCGTCCGGAAGAATTTCCATAATACGGTTGCCGACCGTCTGAATAAACTGATGGTCCTGAGATGTAAAGAGAACCACTCCGGGGAACTTAATCAGTCCGTTGTTCAGTGCCGTGATGGATTCCATATCCAAATGGTTGGTCGGCTCGTCCATAATCAGAACGTTCGAGCCCATAATCATCATTTTGGACAACAGGACGCGAACCTTCTCACCACCGGACAGTACGTTGACGGACTTCACTCCGTCTTCACCGGCAAACAGCATACGTCCGAGGAAGCCGCGGACATAGGTAACATCCTTTTCCGGCGAGAACGGCATCAGGAAATCCACAATGGATTCGCTGCCCTTAAACAGTTCCGTATTGTCCTTCGGGAAGTATGCCTGCGAGGTTGTTACGCCCCATTTGAATTCGCCCGAATCCGGCTCCATCTCGCCTGCCAGAATCTTAAACAGTACCGTCGATGCCATCGTATTGGAACCGACAAATGCAACCTTGTCATCATGTCCGAGAACAAAGCTGATGTCATCGAGAACCTTAACGCCGTCAATCGATTTGCTCAAATGAGATACGGTCAGCACCTCATTTCCGATTTCACGGTTCGGACGGAAATCGATGTACGGATATTTTCTGGAAGACGGACGAATATCGTCCAGCTCAATCTTCTCCAACGCTCTCTTACGGGACGTTGCCTGCTTGGATTTGGACGCATTGGCGGAGAATCGCTGAATGAATTCCTGCAATTCCTTAATCTTCTCTTCCTTCTTCCGGTTTGCTTCCTTCATCTGTTTAATCATCAGCTGGCTGGATTCGTACCAGAAATCATAGTTTCCGGCATACAGCTGAATCTTCGAATAATCGATATCGGCAATATGCGTGCAGACCTTATTCAGGAAATAACGGTCATGCGATACCACGATTACCGTATTTTCAAAATTAATCAGGAACTCCTCCAGCCACTGAATTGCAGCCAGGTCCAAATGGTTGGTCGGCTCGTCGAGAAGCAGAATATCCGGGTTTCCGAACAATGCCTGTGCCAACAGCACCTTGACCTTGTCGCTGCCGTTCAGTTCGCTCATTTGCAACGTATGCATTTCGGTATCAATGCCGAGTCCGTTCAACAGCGTTGCGGCATCGCTTTCCGCTTCCCATCCGTTCAGTTCGGCGAATTCATTTTCCAGCTCACTGGCACGAATTCCATCCTCTTCGGTGAAGTCCTCCTTGGCATAAATGGCGTCCTTTTCCTTCATGATGTCATACAGGCGCTGATTTCCCATAATAACCGTGTTCAGTACGTCATACTGATCGTATTTGAAATGGTCCTGCTGCAGGAAGGAAAGTCTCTGTCCCTGCGTAATAATGACCTCGCCCTTGCTCGGCTCCAGCTGTCCGTTCAAAATTTTCAAAAAAGTGGATTTTCCGGCTCCGTTTGCTCCGATAATTCCGTAGCAGTTACCTTCCGTAAACTTGATGTTAACGTCCTCAAAAAGCGCTTTTTTTCCAAGTCGAAGGGTTATATTACTTGCCTGTATCATGTCTGTTCTCCATTCTGTATCATTCCGTCATTTCTGTATCGCCGCTGCGGGCGACGGTTCTTCGGGGCAAATGCCCGATCAGATTTCAAATAACAATTCCGAATACGTCGGAACCGGCCACAAATCGCGGTCAACCAGCATTTCCAAACGGTCAATCGGAGTTCTCAACGCTTCCATCGCCGGTACAATCTCATTGCGGAAGAACAACGCCATTTCCTTGCCCTGAGACTTGTTAACGGCTTCTTCGTCCAGTGATTTCAACCGGTTCAACGCATCCTGTGCCTCACGCAGCAGTTTGGATGTGGACATCAGAAGCTCAATCTGAACACTGTTATCCGCCTCCGGAACCGCATCGTTGATTGCATTAATCGATTCCGCCAGCCGTGTCGTAAACCGAATCACGGACGGAATATATTTGCAGCTTGCCATGGAAATCATGGTTCTGGCTTCAATATTGATTGCCTTTGCGTAAATTTCATAATCGATTTCCGCACGGCTCATCAGTTCGGTCTCGGTAAATACTCCCTGATGACCGAAAGTTTCCACTGCCTTCGGAGTCACAAGCGACGGGATGGCATCCACCATGGAACGAAGGTTCGGCAGGCCTCTGCGCTCCGCTTCCTTCACCCATTCTTCGGAATATCCGTTTCCGTTGAAAATGATTCTCTCGTGGTCCGCAAGGGACGACTTAATCAGGTCATGTACGCACTGTTCAAAATCATCCGCCTGTTCCAGAATATCGGCAAACCGCTCCAGTGCCTCGGCAACAATCGTATTGAGCGTCGTATTGGCATCGGCAATGGACATCGAGGAACCGACGGAACGGAACTCGAACTTGTTTCCGGTAAATGCAAACGGCGACGTACGGTTTCTGTCGGTCGCATCCCGTCCGATGGAGGGCAACGTGGAAACGCCCGTATACAGGCGGCCTTCCTTTTTCAGACGTTTTGCTTCACCGGTTTCAATCAGCTGAGTAACCACGTCGTCCAGCTGTGCACCGAGGAATACGGAAATAATCGCGGGCGGTGCCTCATTTGCTCCGAGACGCTGATCGTTTCCGGGGTTGGCCGCGGCAATGCGAAGCAGATCGGCATGGTTGTCAACAGCTTCCAAAACCGCTGTCAGGAACAGCAGGAACTGCACATTTTCATTCGGTGTCTTACCGGGATTCAGCAGATTCTTGCCGGTATCGGTCACGAGTGACCAGTTGTTATGCTTACCGGAACCGTTCACTCCGGCAAACGGCTTCTCGTGCAGCAGGCATTCCAGCCCGTGACGCTTGGCAACCTTCTTCATGCACTCCATAATCAGCTGATTATGATCTGTGGAAATGTTTGCCGTTGTATATACCGGTGCCAGCTCATGCTGTGCCGGTGCCGCTTCGTTGTGCTGTGTTTTGGCATAAATGCCCAGCTTCCAAAGCTCATTGTTCAATTCTTTCATGAAGGACGCAACACGCTCTTTCAGACTTCCGAAATAGTGGTCATCCATTTCCTGTCCCTTCGGCGGTTTCGCACCGAACAGCGTCCGTCCGGTAAAAATCAAATCCTCCCGTTTCATATAGGAGTTATGATCCACAAGGAAATACTCCTGCTCGGCTCCGACCGAACAGTCAACGCGCTTCACATCATCGTGTCCGAAGAGGTGAAGAATCCGGACTGCCTGCTTGCTGACCGCCTCCATAGAACGAAGAAGCGGTGTTTTCATGTCGAGTGCTTCTCCCGTATAGGAACAAAATGCGGTCGGAATGCACAGGGTAACACCCGCAGCATCCTCTCTCAAAAAGGCCGGCGACGTAAAATCCCATGCGGTATAGCCGCGTGCTTCAAATGTGGCACGCAGACCGCCGCTCGGAAATGAAGATGCATCCGACTCACCCTTAATCAGCTCCTTATAGGAAAATTCCATCATTACCTTACCGGCCGGTGCCGGAGTAATAAAGGAATCATGCTTCTCGGCTGTAATTCCGGTCATCGGCTGGAACCAGTGCGTATAGTGTGTTGCTCCGTGTTCCAGAGCCCAGTCCTTCATGCATCCCGCAATCACCTGTGCAACTTCCTTGCTGAGTGTTTCATGATTGTTCATGGCATGTTTCCATGCCTCAAAGGTTTCCTTCGGAAGACGTTCTGCCATAACCGTTTCGTTAAATACGTCCTTTCCGAAAATCTCGGTCAATTTTTCAGCCATATTCCATACCTCGCAAAAAGTGATAAAAGGTCATCGCCACATTTGCAGCATGACCCTTTACAAATTCAGATCAGTTCCGCTTATCATTTTTGATGGAAACATCCAACTGATTGAACGGGATTGTAAAACCGCGTTCCTTCATGGCATACCGAACAGATTCCATCATATCGAAATAGGCACCCCAGTAATCTTCCCGACGTACCCAGAAACGGTACAGTATCGTAATCGAACTGTCTCCGAAATCTTTGACATAAACTTCCCGAACAAACTTCGGTGCCGGGCTCTCGGTCGGAGACACCGTTCCGTTCACATTTGTGCCGTCATTCAGAATTCTCGCATCGCGGTCGCACAGCTCTAAGAGCATGGAACGAACCTCGCGAATGTCATCGTCGTACGATACCGGGATTTCCAAATCAATTCTTCGGAACGGCTCCGCGGTCACATTTACCAGATTGGAATTGGAAAGAGTCCCATTCGGGAATACCACCGTCCGATTGTCAACCGTCAGCAGTTTGGTATAGCAGATGCTGATGTCCGTAACGGTTCCTTCCTGTCCGCCGGCAACAATATAATCGCCGATCCGGAACGGATGTGTCAGCAGAATCAGAACACCGCCGGCAAAATTGGACAGGCTGCCCTGTAATGCAAGGCCGACAGCAAGACCGACAGAACCCAGAATCGTAACAAACGATGTCATCGGAACTCCGAGCTGATCCACAACAATCAAAAACAGAACGATATACAGAAGCACCTTGCAGCTGGACTTAAAGAACTTTGCAATTCCCTTGTCCATGCCCTTTTCGATGCTCTTATTCAAAGCTTTGTCAAGCAGACTGAGAACCCATTTAATCAGTTTGCTGCCGATCCATGCCAGCAGCAGAACAATCACCAGTTTCACAACAAGCGGTGCAAAACTGCTCAATGCATCGACAAATTCACCTTGAAACAACGCATTAAAAAACTCTTTCATAAGTCTCCTTTCCGAATCGTCTCAACAAATTCATCCAATTGATATCAGAGAATCGGTGTACATGTAAAAATCGCACATCCGAGCGGCGGAATCGTAATCTGGATGGAGTTCGCACGTCCGTCCACCTTTTCCTCACGGGACTGCTTCAGGCGGGAATTCAAATGACCGCTTCCGCCGTAAGCAACCGAATCACTGTTGAAAATCTCTTTATATTTTCCTGCAAACGGTACACCGACCGACTGCTTCTCATAGACAACCGGAGTAAAGTTGCAGACAACGAACAATGTCTCTTCCGGCTTTTCGGTTTTCCGAACAAACGTTACAATGCTGTGATCGGCATCCAGACAGCTCATCCATTCAAATCCGTCCGGATCCTGGTCGAGTTCATACAATGCCGGATGCGTATTGTAAATGCCGTACAAATCCTTCAGCATGGCATTCATCTTGGCATTCAGAGTTCCCTTCGGATCTCCCTCTACCTTATCGGTCAGAAGATGCCATTCCAGGCTGCACTCTTCGTTCCATTCGCTGAGCTGTGCCATATCCTGTCCCATAAACAGAAGTTTCTTGCCGGGATGGCACATCATAAAGCCGTATGCAACACGGAGATTGGCAAATTTTTCCTCATACAGTCCGGGCATTTTCCCAAGCATGGAGCCCTTTCCGTGAACAACCTCATCGTGCGACAGAACCAAAATGAAGTTCTCGCTGTACGCATAAATCATACTGAACGTCAGCGAACCGTGACAACCGCGGCGGAACAGCGGATCCTGTCTCATATAGGTGGTAAAATCGTTCATCCAGCCCATGTTCCATTTGAAATCAAATCCGAGGCCGTCATCGTTCAAATCACCCGTAATCTTCGGCCATGCGGTCGATTCCTCGGCAATCATCAGTGCACCGGGAACCTGTTTCTTGGCAATAGAATTCAAATGCTTCAGAAGTTCGATTGCTTCCAGGTTCTCGTTGCCTCCGTAAATGTTGGCAACCCACTCGCCGTCATTTTTTCCGTAATCCAGATACAGCATGGACGCAACCGCATCCATACGGATTCCGTCGGCATGATATACCTTCAGCCAAAACAGCGCATTGGCAATCAGGAAGTTGGAAACCTCCGGACGTCCGTAATTGAAAATCAGCGTGCCCCAATGCGGGTGGCTGCCCTTTCTCGGATCCCAGTGCTCGTACAGGCAGGTTCCGTCGAAATTGGACAGGCCGAATGTATCTCTCGGGAAATGCGCCGGTACCCAGTCAAGGATAACGCCGATTCCGTTTTTGTGCATATAATCAATAAAATACATGAAGTCTTCCGGTGTACCGTACCGAGAGGTTGCGGCATAATATCCGGTTACCTGATACCCCCAGGACGCATCGAGCGGATGCTCCATAACCGGCATCAGTTCCACATGGGTATAGCCCATTTTCTTCACGTACTCCGCAAGCATAACGGCCAGCTCCCGATAATTGTAAAAGCTTCCGTTCTCTGCCGTCGGTTTCTTCCAGGAGCCGAGATGAACCTCGTAAATTGACATCGGACTTGATTTGAAATCAACCGTCTTCCGGTGTTCCAGATACTCCTTATCATTCCAGTCAAATGCGTTCAGATTGACAATCCGGGATGCGGTACCCGGGCGAAGCTCTGCCGCGTTGGCATACGGATCGGCCTTCAGATAGGTCAGACCGCCCTTTGCCTTTAATTCGAATTTATACAGTTCTCCGACTCCGACATGCGGAACAAACAGTTCGAAAATACCGCTTCCGCCAAGCCGTCTCATCGGATACAGACGTCCGTCCCAATGATTGAAATCGCCGACTACGCTGACACGCATGGCATTCGGTGCCCAAACGGCGAAATACGTTCCGTCCACACCGTCCAGTGTCATCGGATGTGCGCCGAGTTTCTCATATACGGTGTAATGAATTCCGGCATTGAAAGACTTACAGTCTTCCTCCGTAATCTGCGGTGCAAACCGGTATGCATCCTCGCATACACGTTCACCGCCTTCGTACAGGAAATGGAACCGGTATTTGTCCTTCGGTGCCAGAACGGCGAAAAAACCGCCCTCGTCAACCATTTCCATTTCGATTTCTTTCTTCCCTTTTCCCAGTATCAGACAGGCCTTCGTCGCATTCGGATCGAATGCCGTATACAAGGTTCCGTTCTTCACTTCGTGACTTCCCAATACCTGATGAGGATTGTCATGCTCGGAATATACAATCGCTTCGATTTCCGGCCAGTTCATCAGTTTATACAATGTATCGTTCATTCACGTCTCCTCCGTTTCCACTTTTTTCCGGATTTCGCCCGACATTACTCCAAATACCAGGCATCCACCGTGCTTTCTTCTCCCTCTGCCGGCTTCGGCATGTATTTCTTCAAAATTCGCTCAATCATCAACGAAGAAATCCATGTGTAAACTGCCGGGGCAAAAAATATCGGAATCAATGTCAGTACCGTCAATACGACGGAACCGACAATCAAAATGATCAGGCTCAGCGTTACCGGCAAATTCCGAAGTGCCAGTACCAGCGACATTTTATATAACTGTCTGTTTGTCAGATTCAGTCTGGACAACAGCGGGAACAAATAAATCGAAATTGCCAAATACAAAAAAGCAAATACAAACAGCAATGTGAAATAGACCTGTGTGACCTTGCTGTCGGGATTCATGCTCTGGCAGAAGAAATAGCAGTATATCAATCCGAATCCGAGGAGAAACTGAATAATTCCGACAATCGCACCCTGTTTCAAATTCACGCGGAACGAGTGGAAATATTCCGTCGTCGCATATCCTCTGCTTCGTCTGATATTCTTCACCACCGCGTAATACAGTGCTGTGCAGGCCGGGCCGATTCCGATAATCACGGTCAGCAGGAAATAAAAATTCAGCACCAGTAAATCCCACAGTTTTGACATAAACGAGAAAAATTTATTCTCGGAGTTAAAAAGGTCACTTGCATCCATACATCATACATCCTTCATCTGTCGTTCTTATATCCCGCATCCGAGAGGCTGTTCTCCCGCTCCGGGAGAACCCGGTTTCAATGCGCATACATAATTATTTTATCTTATATTCATAACTACGTCAAGCCTTGACTTCGTCCATTTCCGAATGTATTTCCGCTTTTTTTCCGTGCTCCCCCGGAAACGTCTTCGAAAATTTTCGCATTCCGGATATGGATATTTTTCAAAACATGTGATATGATTACACTATGTAAATGCTATTTCACACAAAGCAGTCTGTCATTTTGCAAAACACACGCAAATGGCAGTCGGAACGATTCCGGAAACGGCCCGTCGGTCAGGGCTCTTTTCAGAAAAATGATGTGTTTACGACAACGGTACGGAGGGAATTTTATGGAACAGCGTGATTTTGGTCTTGTATTCGGCGGAGGTGGCGGAAAAGGCTCCTATGAAATCGGAGTCTGGAAGGCACTTCGCTTTTTGAAAATGGACTCCTGGATTAAAGCCATTTCCAGCGACTCCATCGGAACTTTGAATGCGGTTATGTTTTTGAACGGAGATTATCAGAAGGCTGAAGATGCCTGGTACAACATCCGTCCCGTTCAGTTTCTGGACTGGGCTCCCGATGGGGTCTGCTCCCGTGACGGACTGATCAAAATTCTTCGTGAACTGGTAGATTTGAAGAAGGTTTCGGAGTCTCCGATCAAAACCTATACGACACTGGCAAGACAGTCGGGAGACACCGATTCGCTGGTTGTCATCGAGCGATGCTTCGGCGGGGATTTGAATGGTCTGGATATTGTCGGGGAATATGTTACCCTGAACGGAAAAACACCCGACGAACTGATTCAGCTGATGCTTGCGGCAACGGCCATGCCGTTTGTATATGACGCGGTTGAGATTAACGGAATCAAATACCGTGACGGCGGATTATACGATAATCTTCCGCTGCGCCCGCTGATTGAAGATGATATGAAACACATTATTCTGGTGCGTCTGAATCCGAATTACGAATACGATGTCATTTGTGCCTCCCGTGCGGAAACCCTGATTGAGATTACGCCCAGTCAGAATATCGGTCTTCTTCTGACCGGCACGCTGGACTTCGACGGCCGGAATTCCGCATACCGATTAAACCTCGGTTTCTACGATACACTCCGTGCGTTTGAGTTTTATGAGCGTCGTGCTCTCGGATTCCCCGTTTCTCCCGAAGAAAAAGCAAAACGGATCCGCGAAGATAACGAAAAAGCCCTGGCTGCCTCCAATGCCGCTTCGGCCGTCAGCGATATCAACCGAAACATGAGTAAAATCGATGAAATCATGAAACGGTACGGTCTGTAACAGATACATCCGAACAATACAATACCGGTCGGGTCAATCCCGGCCGGTATTTTTATATGCTCCGAACGCTGTCGGAATACTGTACAACGTTGTCAGTTCCTCTTCGGTGACAAACCGATACTCTTCTCCGTCACAAACGGCTGTTCCGACCTCTTTTGAAGAAGTCGTTCCGGCCGTCCCGGCGCACGATGCCGGCGAATCGGCGAGACCGATTCCTTCCGGGCGGTCCTTCGCCCCCGTAATCCGAACCCGATATCCGCGCATCTCCCAATCCACATGACTGAAGCTGAATTTCGAGTCCGCAAGCCGTCCGACGCTCAATCTTTCTACATCAGTAGAATAGTCATTTCCCAGCAGTTCATTCAATAATTGTATCGTCTTCCTCCGAATGGTTGTGACCCCTGCATGTCCGTCCAGATTCGGAAATTCCCACATTCCCGCCAGCAGTCCCCGATTGGGTCTTCGATGCAGCAGTACCGTTCCGCCGCAGGTTATATACAGTACTGTTTTCCGTTCGCTGCTTCGCTCTTTCCGACTCCTCGGTGCCGGAATCCGATCCGTGGAATTATCCTTTGATGCCTGACACAAAAAGGCCAGCGGGCACCGGTCACAGTGCGGTGCTCCGTTCGGAATACACACCGTTGCCCCGATATCCATAACAGCCTGATTCAGCGCACCCGGTCTTGCTTCCTTTGCCATGGCTTCCGTCAGTTGTTCGGTAACCTCTTTTTTAAATGACGTGTTCCGGATTTCTCCCTCAAACCCGGTCACCCGAGCAAACACACGAAGCACGTTCCCATCCACGGCAGGCACCGCAATTCCGTACGCAATGGACGCAATCGCTCCGGCTGTATAATCGCCGATTCCGGGTAATTTTCGCAACCGTTCCGGTTCCTTCGGCAATTCGCCGCCGTACTCTTCGCAGACAACCTGTGCGGCCTTTTGAAAATTCCGTATTCGGGAATAATATCCGAGCCCTTCCCATAATTTCATCAGAATCTCGGAATCGGCTTCCGCCACACTGCGAATATCCGGCATTTGCGCAAGAAACCGTTCATAGTAGCCTTTTACGGCCTCAACACGCGTCTGCTGCAGCATGATTTCCGAAATCCAGACATGATAAGGGCGAGGGTCCGACCTCCACGGAAGAACCCTCGCATTATAATCATACCATTCCAGTAACGCCGGTATCGCATCCCGATACCGTTTCTGTTCCTTTTCCTTCCGACTGTTCATTTTGTTTCTGTCCCGTTTTGTCTTTATGCCTGCGCGGGAATGGCTCCGGCCGGTATCTCCGCCGTCTCCTTCTCATCCTCACGAATCGTCTGCATTTGAAGCTGTGCGGTTACCAGGCCGTAATAAATGCCCTTCTTCTCCATCAGCTCGTTGTGCGTTCCGATTTCGGCAATATGATGTCCGTCAATAACAACCAGGCGGTCCGCATCCTTCAGCGTGGACAGGCGGTGCGCAATGGCAAACGTCGTGCAGTTCGCAGACAGACGTTCCAATGCCTTCTGAATCAGATATTCGCTTTCGGTATCCAGTGCCGATGTTGCTTCGTCCAGAATCAGAAGCTTCGGCTTATTCAAAATGGCACGGGCAATCGCCAGACGCTGACGTTCTCCGCCGGACAGGCTGTATCCGTGTTCACCGACGTACGTATTGTATCCGTCCGGTGTCTTCATGATGAAATCATGTGCATTCGCCATCTTGGCTGCCATGATGATTTCCTCTTCCGTTGCATCCGGTTTGGCAAACTTCAGATTATTGAAAATGGTTCCGGCAAACAGGAAATTCTCCTGCAGCACAACACCGATTTGGGAGTGATAATGTTCGATATTCAAATCATTAATATCCACCCCGTCAATCATCAAATGACCGTCATCCACTTCGTACAGCCGCATAATCAGATTGATTAACGTCGATTTTCCGGTGCCGGAAGCACCGACGAGACCAATCATTTCGCCCGGCCTCACCGACAGATTGATTTTCTCGAGAACCGGCTCGTAGGAGCGGTATCCGAACGTCACATCGCGGAATTCCACCGCACCGGTAATCTCGATTTCGCGGGCATTTTCATGGTTCTGAATGAGCGGTTCCTCGTCCATGACATCGTAAATTCGGTCCAGACTGGTGAGCAGCTGCGTAATCATTCTCGGCAGGAACGTCATCCAGCCGAGCGGTCCGTACAACATCCATGTGTAGCTGATAAACTGCTGCAGCTGTCCGATGGACAGGCGTCCGTCGAGAACATTGACACCGCCGTAATACGTAACGACGTAAATTCCGAGTCCCATAATAAAGGAAATCATCGGGAACAGCGCGGCCCAGAAGACTTCATTTTTCTCCGAAATCGCGGCAAATTCATCGGTCAGCTTGCGGAAATTCCGATTTTCCTGCTCCTCGGTACCGAACGACTTCACGACTCTCATGCCGGCCAGAATGTCCTGCAGACCGCTGTTGGTCTTGTCGAATTTCCACCACTGCATGGAGAACCGACGCCGGATATTCTTACGGAACGAAATGGAAATGCCGAGTGCCAGCGGTACAAACACAACCGACATAATCGTCAGTTTCCAGTCCATCGTAGCCATAATGGCAACTGCGGAAACCATCGTAATGATACAGGAGAACATTCCGGAAAATGCTTCCTCCATAAATCGTCTGACCTGTGCCGTATCGTTTACGATTCGATCCATCAGTTCGCCGGGTTTCCGGTCCTGAATAAAGGAGAGCGACAGCTTCTGAATCTTGCTGTACAGCATTTGCCGCAGATCCATACTCATCTTCGTTCCCATGGAAATACACATCCAGTACCGAAGCACATGAAGCAAAATGGTAATCAGCGTAATGCCCACCATAATCATGGCATAAATTGCGATTTCGCGGCTTCCGCCGACTCCCTTGTTCAAATAATCATCAATAAATACCTGCTGTACCTTCGGAGTTGCGAGCGATACGACCGACACGGCCAGCATCAGAAGCGCAATCAGGCAAAGGCGGCCTCTGTAGGCACCGCAGAGCTTGAAAAACTTTATTAATACGGACGGTTTGTGACTGCATTTCGGACACTCTCTCGTCCCGCCGAGTGCACGGCCGCAAATCGGACAGGTTCGGTCATATTCACGGTTCTGAACAACCTTTTTCTGTCCGTCGTGCAACAGCATCGCACCCTTTGCGATAAATGCCATACGGGATACATGCTTCATCGTAAATCGCAGAAGCAGCCGTTCTTCCGGTTCGGACTCGGTCCGAACGATGAGAACTCCGTTATTGACCATCGGATCGCATTTGAGCGATGTAATCTCCGACAGCGCCAGATCTTCAATCAGGCTTGTGCTGTCAACAACGGCCAGACGCCGGTCGGTTACCACCAGATATCCGTCCCGCTTCATTTTGCCGCTGACATCCAAATCATACGGTGAGCAGTACCAAATCTCCTCTCCGTCCGCCAACAGGAGCAGTGCTGTCTGCTCCTTCGGCAAGTCAAATTTTAAATTCATATCCGTTATCCTTCCTGCTGTTACGCGTATCGGATTACAGGAACAAATCCAGTTTCTTCAGTTCGGCACTGGTCAGTTTTGTGTAATCCGGAATTTCAAACCGGTTTCCGTCAAGGTCGGAAATCATCAGCCGAACATCACTCAGGTTAACAACCGAGCTGGCGTTCATGTAAATCACAAATTTGCACGGACCCTCATTCGTTTCCACATCAAAATACGCATGTCCGTACTCTTCTTTGATATCGTTGATTTTGGTAATCACGGGAGTGAAATACCGAAGGCTCATTTGCTCCGTCAGCATCTCTCTCGTTTCCTTTGAAACATCCTTATTCAAATCCCTGATAATACCGATTTCCCTGGATTTTTCTTCTACGGTACGAATGGAAATATACGTTTCCGGCGATGTGAACGGGAAACTGCGAACAACGCGGATGCGGTCGTAATGTTCCGCCGGTGCATCTCCGTCCGCCGGAATATCCAATGACACAAAGCCGCCGTTCGTTCTCGCAAATGCCGTATTTTTGTCCGTCAGATAACGAAGACGCAGCATCGCTTCGGTCTCCGCTTCCATCTGTTCCAGATTAAAATCCACATCGGCTCCTTCAAATTGTTTTAATCCCATAATAATTCTCCTACTCGATTCCCTTCAGCGCCAAAGCCTTGGTCTGAAGCTCCTTCAGTTTATAGTACACACCCTTCTGAGCCAGCAGCTCTTCATGGGTTCCTTCTTCCACAACTTTCCCTTCATCGATGACAACCAGCCGGTCCGCATCCCTCAGTGTCGACAGACGATGGGCAATGGAAATGGTTGTCCGACCCTTAATCAGCATATTGATGGACCGCTGAATCGCCTGTTCCGTTTCCGTATCCACAGCCGCCGTTGCCTCATCCAAAATGAGGATTTTCGGGTTGGCCAGAATCGCTCTCGCAATGGAAAATCTCTGGCGTTCACCGCCGGACAGTTCCCGTCCCGAAGAGCCGATGACGGTATCATATCCGTCCGGCATCCGGCAAATAAAATCGTGTGCGCTTGCCAGTACCGCAGCCCGGATAATTTCATCTCTGGATGCATCCTTCTTCGCATAGGCGATATTTTCCGCAACGGTTCCCATAAACATATATGTTTCCTGCGATACCATCGCAACATTTCCACGCAGTGTCCGGAACGTCAAATCTTTCAGATTGACGCCGTCCAGAGACACGGTTCCTTCCTGCGGATCGTACAGTCTCGAAATCAGATTGACAATGGTCGTTTTGCCGGCGCCGGAACGTCCGACGATACCGAGCATATGACCGCCTTTGACCGTCAGATTGACATTTTTCAAAACCGGTTTGTTCTTCTCGTAACCGAACGTGACATTCTTCATTTCCACCGTTCCCTGAATCTCCTTCAGGTCGATGGCATCGGGCTTTTCCTGAATATCCGGGACCGCGTCGATGATTTCAAACATACGCTGCGCACTGTTCATGCAGTTCGTAAACCAGCGGAAGAAATACGACATAAAGTCCATCGGGCCGGTCAACTGGCTGACGTAGCCGGAGAACGTAATCAGAATACCGATATCAATCCGCTTCTGAATCAGAATCAGATACGCACCGATAATATACACCATCAGGGATGCCAGCTGTTCGGCTGCGGAATACAGCGCCGAAAACTTGTTATCGTAATTCATAACATCCAAATCGGCCGAACGAACCTTTTCGTTGCTCTTGTCAAACCGCTTTAATTCGCTTCCTTCCTGGCCGAACGCCTTAACGACACGTGCACCGCTCAGATTATCGTGAATCTTCGAATTCAGCGATCTCGTTGCACGGTGGCGGCGTCCGTACCGATGCCACAACCGCGGAAGCATTCTCCAGCTGACGAAGAATACCGCCGGCATAAACACAAGCGCCACAACAGCCAGCAACACATTTAACCGGAACATGACAACGGCCGTCGCTATGATGGAAAATACGTTAATCAGGAAGTACGGCAGTCCGTCGATGAAAAAGCCGGACACTTCATCGGAATCGGACATGACACGGGTCATCAGCGATCCGGTCTGTTTGCTCGTAAAGAACTGAATGGACAGCTTCCCCATAGACGAAAATACGTCATTTCGCATGCTCTTGACAACTCTCGGAACAATCCGCGCCGTCATCACACCCTGAATAATTCCGATCAGCTGCATGGTCAGTTTGGTCGCCGCCATGGTCAGCACAACCAGAAGCAGAATCGTCGCATACCGTCCGGCCGGAACATCCAGGAATCTTGCAAAATCCTCATCCTTTTTCAGCACCTTATCGTACAGCACAACACCGTTCAGATACGGCCAAACAATATTCATTCCGGCGGTCAGCAGATAGCACAGAATCATTACGGCAATTCGGGCTTTATACGGTTTCAGATAGCCGAGCGTCCGGGAGAAAATGGACTTCTTGTTCATACATTTCGGGCAAACCTTACGGTCCGAATTCGGATACATCATTCCGCAAATCGGACAGTAGTCTTCCTTCTCGTCCTCTTCCTTCATATCCCCGTCCGGTTCTTTGCCGTCCGCCAGTTTCTCGCAGACACGCTCGATTCGGGTCAGCGAGGACATGCAGTGATTGGAGCATGCCGCTACCGTTTCGGCCAATCCGTCCGCCGCCTCATCGTCATTTTCGCCTGCCCCGCCGGCCTCTTCGGCCTTATGAACGAGAACCAGAAAACCTCCGCAGACGGTTCTGTCAATATACGTTTTCTTCATATCGGAAATGTCAAACGACGTGACCGTCCACTCGCGGTCCGTTTCAATTGTCCGCGTTTTCTTCGTTTCCATTCCCTTAAAATAATGAATCTCTCCCGATAGCGGAACTGCCGTTGCGGAAATCAGTTCGTTTTTCGTCAGCAGCAGATAACCGGGGGTAAAATCGCACTCAAGGTTCATATCGGTACGCATACATACCAAAATGTCCTCTTCCCCGATGTTCCGTTTCAGGATGTCCTGTTTGATTTCGTTCGGAATCTTATTCCGGCCCGTCTCCGTCTTCGAAGACTCCGGTAAAATTCCCCGCTTCCTCTTCATTTCACCCTCATTTCTCTGTATTTGCAAATCCAATACAGCAGGCATAAAAAAAGCACAACGTCAAAACGCTGTGCCGGTTTCTTTGGTACAGGTTTCGCTCTTTTTGAGCCGAAACCGCATTAGAAATGTCCCTTCATGATATCACTGATGTCAAATGTCGCAAAATAATCCGCCGGCGTTTCCGCACGTCGTATCAGCTGCACATCCCCATTTCCCCGAAGCAGCAGCTCCGCGGATTTGAGTTTTCCGTTGTAATTGTACCCCATGGCAAAGCCATGTGCACCGGTATCATGGATAAACAGGTAATCTCCGATGTCGATTTTCGGCAGTTTGCGGTCCTTCGCAAACTTATCGTTATTCTCACACAAGGATCCAACCACATCATATACGTGGTCACACGGTTCGTTCTCTTTTCCGAGAACGGTAATATGATGATACGCACCATACATGGCGGGACGCATCAAATTGACAGCACATGCATCGACTCCGATGTATTCCTTATAAATGTGCTTCTCATGAATTGCTTTCACAACAAGACCGCCGTAAGGCGCAAGCATATACCGGCCAAGCTCGGTAAAGATGGCAACATCACCCATACCGGCAGGAACCAGAATCTCGTTATACGCTTCCTCCACACCGCGTCCGACAGCCATAATATCAACCTTTTTCGCATCCGGAAGATACGGAATACCGATTCCGCCGGACAAATTAATAAAGCTGATATGAGCCCCGGTTGCTTCCTTCAATTCAACCGCCAGCGTAAACAGGGTACGCGCCAGCGTCGGATAATAATTATCCGCTGTGGTATTGCTTACAAGGAACGAATGGATGCCGAAATTCTTCACACCAAGCGCAAGCAGCTGACGGTATCCCTCAATCATCTGCTCCTTCGTGTTGCCGTATTTCGCATCTCCCGGATTGTCCATGATGCCGTTTCCGAGTTCGTACACTCCGCCCGGATTATAGCGCATGCAAACCGTATCCGGCACTCCGCACTCATCCTTCAAAAACGGAATGTGCGTAATATCGTCCAGATTGATGTAAGCTCCCAGTTCCCGTGCTTTCGTAAATTCACCGAACGGTGTTTCGTTGGAGGAGAACATAATCTCTCCCTCACCCATGCCCGCCGCGTCGGCAAGACACAATTCGGTATAAGACGAGCAGTCAACACCGCAGCCTTCTTCCTTCATAATCTTCAAAATGTAAGGATTGGGTGTTGCTTTCACGGCAAAAAATTCCTTATAACCCGGATTCCATGCAAATGCCTTCTGCAACTCTCTGGCATTCTCACGAATCGCTTCTTCGTCATAGATATGGAAAGGGGTAGGATACTCCTTCACAATTTCTTCTACACGGTCTTTGGTTATAAACGGTTTCTTGCTCATTACTCTGCTCCTTTCTTTCTTATTTGGCACGAAATCTGTTGCATTATAACACCATTACCGGCAAATTTCAATGCGGAATATTAAATTTTTCCGAATTACACCGAATCTGCGCCTCATTTCCCTAAAAAAACACATCATTTTCCGGCGAAATCATCGTTTCCCTTGCATCAGACAACAAAATGTGGTATGCTGAAGTATATGTCGGCACTATATGTTTGGCTCTTCAAACAAGGACGCCGCCATGCAAATGAACTTGGTAAGGAAGGTATACTCATGGCAGAATATAACGGAAGCCAAATCGTCGTTTTGGAAGGTCTTGAAGCGGTTCGCAAACGCCCCGGTATGTACATCGGTTCTACGGGCACAAAGGGCTTGCACCACCTGATTTGGGAAATCCTCGACAACGGTATCGATGAACATCTGGCGGGTTTTTGCTCGGAAATCAACATCACGCTCCGTAAGGACGGCGGCATCACGATTACCGACCACGGACGCGGTGTCCCCGTGGACATTCATCCGACCAAGAAAATTCCGACCGCCCGCGTCGTCTACACCATTTTGCATGCCGGCGGAAAATTCGGAAACTCCGTCTATAAAGTATCCGGCGGTCTGCACGGCGTCGGTGCTTCTGTCGTCAATGCCCTCTCGTCCCACATGATTGTCGAAATCAGGCGAAACGGCAACATTTACCGTGACGAATACCGTGATGGCGGTCATCCGGTTACGGCCCTGGAGGACGGACTTCTTCCGGTTATCGGAACCTGCCGCAAAAATGATACCGGCACGTCCGTCACCTTCTATCCCGATGCGGACATTTTCGAAACGACGGAATTTAAAGCCGAAACCATTTGTAAACGACTCAAAGAAATTGCGTTTCTGAACCGCGGACTGACCATTACCTTCACGGACGAAAAGAGCGGTGCGGAGCCGCGCATTTACTGTGAAGAAGACGGTATCAAGAGCTTCATTTCCTATATTAACCGGGAAGCGACTCCGCTTCACGGGGAACCCGTGTATATCAGCGGTTCCAAAGGTGACATCGAAGTGGAAGTGGCCTTCCAGTACATCAACGAATACAGCGAACAGATTAACGCCTATTGCAACCGAATCAACGTGGTCGACGGCGGAACGCTGGTGACCGGTTTAAAAACCGCCCTGACCCGTGTTCTCAACTCCTACGCGAGAGAGCTCGGCATTTTGAAGGATAAGGATGAAAATTACGACGGAAAGGACGTCCGCAACGGTCTGGTTGCCATCGTTTCCATCAAGCATCCCGATCCGCAGTTCGAAGGACAGACCAAAACGAAACTCGGTAACACCGATGCCAAGGCTGCCGTGGACGAAGTCTTTGCGGCAGAGGTAACTCGGTATTTTGATAAAAATGTCGAAGTGCTTCGCAAAATTCTGGACAACATTCAGCGTTCGTTCCATGCCCGTCAGGCCGGCGACAAGGCAAGAACCGCGGTGCTCAAACAGCTGAACGATGTCGATACCAAGAGCAAGCTTGCCGCCTGCTCCAGCCGAAAGCCCTCCGAATGCGAAGTGTACATCGTCGAGGGTGATTCCGCCGGCGGTACCGTAAAAACGGCCCGGAACCGAAAAACCCAGGCGGTCCTTCCGCTCCGCGGTAAAATTCTGAACGTCGAAAAAGCGACGCTCGAGAAAATTTTGCAGAACAACGAAATCAAGTCCATGATTGCCGCGTTCGGCTGCGGAATCGGTGACGATTTCGATATTACCAAACTGCGCTATGACAAGATCATCATTTTAACCGATGCCGATGTCGACGGCGGTCATATCAGTACTCTTCTCCTGACCTTCTTCTATCGCTTCATGCCGGAGCTGATTATGGAAGGCAAGGTGTACCGCGGCCTGCCGCCGTTATATAAAGTGGAATACGAAACCGGCGGTCGAAAATCCGTCAAGCACAGCGCTTACCTGATGAATGATTTTGAATTGGAAAAACTTCGGAAAGAGCTGGAGCACTCCGGTAAAATCCTTGCCCTGCAGCGTTACAAAGGTCTCGGCGAGATGGATGCAAACCAGCTTTGGGAAACGACTCTCGACCCCGAAAACCGCGTCCTTGCCCAAATCAGCATTGCCGATTCGGTCGAAGCGGACGAGGTCACGGCACTCTTGATGGGAAGTGCCGTTCCGCCCAGACGGGAATTTATCATGACGGAAGCACAATACGCCAAACTCGACGTATAACATCCCACTATCACGACACCGCTCCTTTGTCTGCGGTGCCATTCGGAGGTTTGCATGAACAACGAACGAAATGATTTGATTCAGATAGACTTTGCGGAGGAAATGAAAAATGCCTTCCGCGATTATGCGGTATCCGTTATCATCGCCCGTGCCCTTCCGGACGTGCGCGACGGATTGAAGCCGGTTCAGCGTCGTATTCTGTATGCGATGAACGAACTCGGTCTCGACCCCAAAAAGCCGCATCGAAAAAGTGCCCGTATCGTCGGTGATACCATGGGTAAATACCACCCTCACGGAGATTCTTCCATTTACGATGCGCTGGTTCACATGACGGAAGACTACTCCCTTGCCATCCCGCTTGTCGACGGTCACGGAAACTTCGGTTCCATCGACGGAGACGGCGCGGCGGCCATGCGATATACGGAGGCCCGCCTGTCGGAGGGTGCCATGACCATGTTGGAACATTTGGACAAAGGTCTGGTGGAATTTCTTCCGAACTTCGATGACAGCGAAAAGGAACCGTCCGTTCTTCCCGCAATGCTCCCGAACCTTCTGATCAACGGAACAACCGGTATTGCGGTCGGAATGGCGACCAATATCCCTCCGCACAATCCGGGTGAAATCATCGACGGCTGCATTGCGTTGATGCACGATTCCGAAATCACAACCGCCGAATTGATGCAGCTGATTCCCGGTCCCGATTTTCCGACCGGAGGCACCATCGTCAACGGTGACGAATTGTTATCTCTTTACGAAAGCGGAGAAGGCAAAATCCGAATCCGTGCAAAAGCCGAAATCGAAGCCGGCGAATACGGCAAGAAAAATATTGTCATCACCGAAATTCCGTACACGGCTGCCGGTTCCAAGACGCGTCTTGTCGAAGCACTGGTCGATTCTCTCCGGAACAAAACGTTCGACGAAATCGCCGACGTTCGCGATGAATCGTCCAAGGAAGGAATCCGAATTGTCATTGAAGTCAAGAAAGACCGCGATGCCGAAAACCTGCTGAACGGTCTCTATAAGAAAACTCCGCTGGAGGACACCTATTCCGCTTATTTCCTTGCGGTCCGCGACAATCGGCCGCAGCAGTTCGGACTGAAAGCGCTCCTTCAGGAATTTATCACGTTCCAGGAAGAACTGTATACGAAAGAATACCGTTACCTTCTGGACAAGGCAACCAAACGAAGTGAGGTTGTCACCGGTCTGATTCGTGCCGTGGATGTCATCGATTTCATCATCGAAGTACTTCGTGGTTCCACAACCGTAAAACAGGCTCGCGACTGTCTGATTCACGGAACGACGGAAGGTATTCGGTTCCGTACCCGGGAAGCCGAGAAAGCAGCCTCCTCCTTCGATTTTACGGAAGCTCAGGCAGATGCCATTCTGTCCATGCAAATGTCCCGACTGGTCGGTCTGGAGTTAAAAAAACTCATGGATGAATCCGCCGAACTGGACAAAAACATGAAGACCTACAACAAAATTCTCAGCCGTCATTCCGAGCTGTACAAGGTTATCGAACAGCAGCTTCTCCTCTTCCGCGAACGTTTCGCTCAGCCGAGAAAAACCGTCATTACAACATCGGCGGCCGGTGACTATATCGTGGAAGAAAAGGTGGAGGATTTGTACATTTTGATGGACCGCTTCGGTTATACCAAGGCGGTGGACGCATCGGCATATCAGAAAGCCGGGGAAGATGTCCTTCGCGAATTTACCCGAACCGTTCGAATCGCTTCCAACGACAGACTCTGCATTTTCACCGCAGAAGGAAATATGTATCAGCTGAAGGTTTCCGCAATTCCCCGTTGTCGTATTCGAGACAAGGGAACGCTGATTCAGGTTCTGACCAAACTGGATCAGGAGACGCCTCTCCTCTTCGCATCGGCCGAGGAGCTTGACAATTCCATGCTGATGTTCCTGTCACGACACGGTTTTATCAAATGTGTTTCCGGTTCCGAATTTTTCACGAACCGTGCCGTCATTGCAGCAACCAAACTGGAAGAGGGCGATTTGCTTGTCGGTCTGACCGCATTGTCCGGCAGCGAATACAGTTCCGGCAAACAAAAGGTAATTGTTCTGACGGAAAAGAAACTGTCTCTCGGTTTTCCTCTTTCCGAAGTCAATGTCCTCGGAAAAACCGCAAAGGGTGTCAAGGCGATTACTCTCGACAAGAAGGATTCCGTTCTGTACGGTGCATCCATCGATCAGAATCTGGATGAATTTACCTTTGACGGAAAGCTGTACCATGCCAAGAAAATCCGTACCCGCAGCCGCGGTGCCAAGGGACAGAACGCGACACTGACCTGATTTTCTCCGGGCAAGCGGCGAAACACCGGTCAGGCGGTCATTTTCAAACAAATACGTAATGAACAAAGCATATCGCAAGCGATATGCTCGCGCCGCCTGTGCGTCGCGAAGCGACATTTTTCCTCTGCACAGGCGTGTGCATCCTCGCGGAGCGTTTTTTTTATCTCATAGGACGAACTTTCCTATGAGATAAGAAAAACCGCCGGTTTCTCGGCCGGCGGTCAGATTCGTTCTTATAAAACGGTTAAATTCGTTTATAAGTTATATATTTGTTCATTTTATGAAGTCATTTATTTGCTTAATTCCATCAGTGCGGAATCCAGCTTTGCAAGTTTTTGGT
>JAZLJJ010000010.1:0-33168 GCA_045597325.1 Lachnospiraceae bacterium | reverse complement strand
ATTCCCGGCAAGGAACAATGCATATCGCTTGCGATATGCTCGCGCCGCCTGTGCGTCGCGAAGCGACATTTTTCCTCTGCACAGGCGTGTGCATCCTCGCGGAGCGTTTTTTTATCTCATAGGACGAACTTTCCTATGAGACAAAAAACCATACGGAAGGAGTCCCGAAATGTGTCCGTGTGTTCGGACGGGTTCCGGATTCTCTTCCGTATGGTTCTATAATTTTCTTCCGTATGGTTCTATAATTTTCTTCTGTATGATTCTATAATTTTCTTCTGTATGATTCTATAATTCTCTTCCGTATGGTTCTATGATTGTTTTCCGTACGGTCAGGTGCCTGCCGCCGCTTAAATTCTGGCCAGCAGTTCCGTCTTCTTGGCCTCAAATTCCTCCTGCGTAATCGCGCCGGAATTTTTCAGTCCCGCGAGTTTTTCGATGGTTGCGAAAACTTCGTCCATACTCATCGGTGCCGGTCCCGCATTGCCTGTTCCGACATTGCCTGTTCCGACATTGCCCGTTCCGGCATTTCCCGTGCCGGCATTGCCCGGTCCGGCATTTCCCGGTCCGTTCGTCTGCGGCGGATTTACCGGTGCCGCATTTATATTCTGCGCATCATTTCCGACACCGTCGACGGTAACGGGAATCTCATCCATCGGTTCAAAGGAGATGTCCATCATTTCCTGTTCCATATCATGATAATTCTCGAACGCATCATTCAGTTTGACAAAGTCTTTCATGGCACGACTGTCATCATATTCAAAATTCGCATCACCGAGAACCTTGTACAGCTTCTGTCCCATCGGACGCATGGAAACAAATGTCATTCCGCCGGATACAAAACCTCCGACAAGCGGAATCAGTTTTGCGATACCCTTGGTTGCGGTATCCTTGGTCAGATTCAGAGTAATGTCCTTGCCGACCTTCTTCACAATCGGGTTCCAGAATTCCGTCGTGGTCGCACGTGTCGGAGTTCCGCCCATTGCATTCATTGCCAGATAGGACGATAACAGACGCAGTCCTTCCTCGGCATAATCAATTTTATACATAACTCCGAGAGAGAAAATCAACTGCATTTTTGCAAATGCTCCCTCGGTTCCGGTGCCTTCCCAGAAATCCTTGGCGCCGTAGAGATACGCCAGCTCCTGTGCCATACGCAGCGACATTCCGAAGAACTGCAGCGTATCCGCCGGAATGGTTGCCGCCATCGCAAGTCCTCCCGGAAGTCCTGCCGCAAAGGACAATGCCGACGATTCCGAAGTCCGCTTCAAAATCAGCTTCTCCGCCATATCATCCAGTTCAATTTCCGAATAATCACTGGCAACCGGTCCTTCCTCCACAATCTGGCGGACCAAAATTCCCTGACTGGCAAATGCATTTTTCAAATATTCCGTACGGTTCACCTTAACTCCCGGAATTTTCAAGGCCTGCGTCACCAGATTTTCAATCGATAACGTGTCGTCATTAATTATTGCCATACTGCAATTTCCTCCTCTGTTTCTTCCTGTAAATGCCAGTCATTTCGCATGATGCTGTATCGTATAACCAGCACCTTTGCATTCATTCCGGCATCTTCCTTGGGCACTACCGTCACCTCTGCAGCCGTTGTGTACAATTCCCCCGATTCCCATTGGCAGGACTTCTGCTGCTTCGTTGCAAGCATCTCATTGACCTGATCCATCAGGTTCCGATACGGAACGCTCATTTCGTTTGCAATCAGTTCGCCCTCTTCGTCATACTGCAGACTGTACGTATCCCCGAATACGGTCGGGTGACTTCCGTATTCGCATTCATATATCGTATTGCCTTCCGCATCTTCAATATGAACCACATGGTTGTCCTGATAGTTCAGGATTCGCTTCCACAGCAGTTCCTTATTTCGATAGCAATAGGTTTCGTCTCCGTCCTGAAGCGTATAATCGCCGGTGAGTTTCCCGTTGTCGAGATATTCCGTCATCAGGAAAACGCCCTTATCACGCGTATCGGTCTGAATGGCGATGTTCAGTTCTTCTTCATTTTCACCGGAAAGAGCGAACTGAATCAGCTCTTCGCCGTTCTGTTGCAATGCAAATACCCGACCGTCCGAAATGACTTTGAAGTCATAATCTCCGTTTTCGTCGGCATATACCTGCAGCTTGCTGACGACGCCGTCATCCGTTATGCGAAGCCCGTTCACATAAAACATATAACTGATTTTGTCATCGACAACCTGACTGATAATTTCCAGAAGCTGATTGGATTCATACCGGAATTTCAATCCCTTTACCGCCCCGGGTACGTCATAGGAATTGTCCTCTTGCCGGAACTCCCGGAAACCCGGAGCCTCTCTCTGTGCACCATAGTATGACAGTTCCACCTTCCCGAAATAGGTATTCCGGTCCTCCGAATATCCGAACTCCATTATTTCCGTATACGACGTTTCCACATACAAATGAATCCCGTCGGAAATCTGCGGTTTCCACTGCGGCGGAGTCGGTGTCGGAGCCTCCGTCGGAACCACAGTTCCGATTCCGGTCACTCCGACCGGAATGCTGTTGGTCGGCGTCGGTCCCGAGCCCGTTATACGGTCGTTCGTCATCGGTTCCATACCGCATGAAGCCGCAAACAGTATAATAAGCGATACAATCAAGCTCAAAACTGCCCGTTTCATCACTTTTCATGTCCTCCGTTCGGACCGCCGTCACTCGTTAAATCTCGTGATATTGTCCTCGTTCAATGTAAAATCATAATAGTTCAAATCGTCCCGGAATGTCCAACCGGCACCTTTCCAGAAATGATTTCCGATTTCATTTGACTTAAATGCTATCAGATTTACTTTATTGATATGTTCCCGACGAAGTGCCAGCATACAGGATACGGCCATTGTCTTGCCGATTCCCCTCTTGCGGAAGCCTTCCTTTACACAGACGTGGTAAAAGCATCCTCGACGTCCGTCATGTCCGCACAAAATCGCACCGACAATGTTTCCGTTCACAACCGCCACAACACTGGTTGACGGGTTCCGAAGAAGAAACCGTTCGATTCCTTCCCGGGAATCATCGATGGAACGAATTCCGAATCCGTGGATTTCTCCCCACAGCCGATACACTTCATCATAATCCTCTATTGTCATTACCCGAATGACACATTCATCACTCATCATGTCCTACTCTTCCAATCCGCTTTCCCGTTTCACTGCTTCCCGATCGATGGTCAATTGCGATTTGCTGCGATCGTAAAAGCTCTTCACATGTTCCTTGTTTCCGATTTCCTTTGCCAGATAATTATGGAATTCCAGTTTCGTCCGACAGGTTTCGATTCCGTGTTTCACAATTGCCTCTTCTTCCTGTTCGGTTTGCATCGTATATGATGCTTCTCTTCTGGACCGTCCGGACGATTTACCGCTTCCGCGACTGCTTCGCTCCTCAGCCGTTACCTGCTTCGTTACCGGCTTCGCAACCGGCTCCTTCGTAATCCGGACATCCGCTCCCTTCGTCTCCGCAACAACGGTTCCCGTTACGGGATTCCGAGTTGCCGTATCCGTTGAAGCAGCACCGCCGTCCGTTCTTCCGGCACGGTGTTCTACTCGTGTAGAACCATTGTTATTCCATACATTCTGAGTGGTCGAACGCGGTCTGGAAGAACCGTTTCGTCCATGTCTGTCATTGTTTCCGGAATGCGTATTCCGATTGCCGCCATCGTTGTTTCCGGTATATTTTCCGGTTTTCTCCGAATTTCGGCTTGTCCCGCCTGCCGGCTTCACTCCCGTAGAACGGCGAACCGTCTGCGACGTCGTGCCGCGTTTCTGTCCTTTGCCGATGACCTCATGAGTTGTTGTATTATCTTCCACAACCTGCTTTTTCCGCAGAAATCCGAACAGTCCGGACTTTACCTCGCCCTTGCTGAGTACCGATTCCACATCCGGAACCCGCTCAATCACAGCACCCGTCATACTCTTCATTTCACTGATGGCAGGATCGTATCCCTTATCATTGGAAATGATGTAAAATGCCTGGCCGCTCTTCTTTGCAATATCATATCCGAGATGCACCATGATAATGAAATCCAGTGCATTTTTCCCGATTTGGTCATTGGTAATCAGCTCCACGGTCGCATCACAGTGAAAAATCGTGTCCGCATCAATCAATGACATTTTGGAACATTTCGGTCCCAAAAAAATACGTACCATATCCTGTTTTGTCAGCTTCAGTACACCCTTCAGGCCGAACTGGCTGACATTTTCAAAATCAATATAAAAGACCCGTTTCATAAAATCCTTTCCCTTGTCACGCCGCCGTGCGCTCAGAGGACTCCGTTTTCGTCACTGAGCTCGTCCAGCGTCTTGTAATATGCGGGGAGAAATTCTTCCATGAACAGTTCTGCTTCCGGAACATTCAATGCATGCACCGCATTTTCCAACGTCTTCCGGGCACTGTCAAATTCCCGGTTTCCGGCCTTGCCTTCTTCTATGCATTTAATCAGTGCCGACAGCTTGTCCGCTGCCTTTACCAGTTTCCACAATGCGCCGTCACCGGGCATTTTAAAGAAAATGCCGCGATAATCTTCCCGGATATCCTCCGGCAGCATCTTCAAAAGTGCTTCGGAAGCATCATCCTCAATACTGTGGAAAATGTTCTGCATCTGCTGACTGTAGTATTTTATCGGGGTTGGCATATCCCCGGTAATAATTTCGTTGGAGTCGTGATACAATCCGATTAATGCGCATTTTTCCGCATCGTAATTCTGACCGAGCCGACGGTTTCCGAGAACCGCCAGACCGTGTGCCAGCATACTCACCTCAAGAGAATGCTCACTGATGTTTTCCGGCTCAGAATTTCTCATCAATGCCCATCTTCGGATATATTTCATTCGCGACATCATAGCATAGAAGGAACTGCTCATAAATACCGTTTCTCCCTGTATTTATTCTGATTTCGTACCGTTCTGAAGGTTCTTCTGTCTTGTCACAAGTTCCTTCAGATACTTTCCGGTGTACGAACCGGCATTGTCCATGATTTCTTCGGGGGTACCGCATGCAATAACGGTTCCGCCGTTATCACCGCCCTCCGGGCCCATGTCAATGATATAATCGGCAGTTTTGATGACATCAAGGTTGTGTTCGATTACAACAACCGTATTGCCGCCCTCTGCCAGCATTTTCAAAATTTCGACCAGCTTGCGAACATCCTCAAAATGCAGACCCGTCGTCGGCTCATCCAAAATGTAAATGGTCCGTCCGGTACTGCGCTTTGACAATTCCGTTGCCAGTTTGATTCTCTGTGCCTCGCCACCTGACAGCGATGTTGACGGATGACCCAGCTTTAAATAGGAAAGACCGACGGCATCAAGCGTCTTGATTTTGTTGCAGATGGAAGGAATATTTTCGAAGTAAGTCACGGCTTCTTCGACTCTCATATCCAGCACATCGAAAATGTTTTTCCCCTTGTACGTTGCTTCGAGTGTTTCCCGGTTGTAGCGCTTTCCGCCGCATACCTCACAGGGAACATAAACGTCCGGAAGGAAATTCATTTCGATTTTTACGATACCGTCACCGCTGCACGCTTCGCAACGTCCGCCTTTGACATTGAAGCTGAACCGACCCTTTGAAAATCCGCGGAGTCTTGCTTCGGGTGTTGTCGAGAACAAATCCCGAATCTGGTCAAAAACTCCCGTATAGGTTGCCGGATTGGACCGCGGAGTGCGTCCGATCGGTGACTGATCGATATTGATGACCTTGTCGAGCTGTTCCGTACCGAGAATGTCATCGTGATCTCCGGGAATGACCGTTGTTGCACGATTCAGCGTACGGGCCAGCGATTTATATAAAATTTCGTTGATGAGGGAACTCTTGCCGGAACCGGATACCCCGGTTACGCAGGTAAATACCCCGAGCGGCACAGACACATCGATATTTTTCAGGTTATGTTCCCGTGCGCCCCGGATTGTCAAAAATCCGTTCGGTTCCTTGCGATATGCGGGGATGGGAATCATCCTGCGGCCGGCCAGGTAATCTCCTGTAACAGAGCCCGGACAGTTCATCAAATCGTCCGCTGTTCCCTGCGCCACAACCTCTCCGCCATGCTGTCCCGCTCCCGGTCCGATATCCACAATCCAGTCGGCGGCACGCATGGTGTCTTCATCGTGTTCCACGACAATCAACGTATTTCCGAGGTCTCGAAGTTCCTTGAGAGACCGAAGCAGCCGGTCGTTATCTCTCTGATGGAGTCCGATACTCGGTTCGTCCAGAATGTATGCGACTCCGACCAGTCCGGAGCCGATTTGCGTTGCCAGACGAATTCGCTGTGCTTCTCCGCCGGACAGCGATCCGGTCGGACGCGACAGTGTCAGATAATCCAACCCGACTTCCACCAAAAATCCGACCCGTGACCGGATTTCCTTCAGAATCAGTTTGGCAATCTGTTCCTTGGCAGGTGTCAGACGCAGTTCGTTCACAGCCTTTTGCAGTTCATAAATCGGAAGCTCGCAGATTTCCCAAATGTTCCGATTTCCGACCGTGACAGCCAATGCTTCCTTGCGAAGTCTTCGCCCGCCGCACTCCTTGCAGGGAGTGATGTCCATATAGGACTCATATTCCGCACGCATCGTTTCGGATGCGGTTTCCCGATACCGACACTGCAGATTATGAATAACACCGTCAACCTCGACATTGTATTTTCCCTGTCCGCGTTGACTCTTGTACGATACCGTCACCGTTTTTCCGGGGTCCCCGTACAGCAGAATCCGCCGAATCTGTTCCGGCAGTTCCTGATACGGTGTATCCATGGAAAATCCGTATGCAACGGAAATCGCATGCAGTGTTGCCCATGCAAAGCTGACACGACTCGAAGACGATTGCCAGCCGGGTGCCGAAATGGCTCCCTGATTCAGGCTCAGGCTCATATCCGGAACGATTTTCCGCTCGGAAAATTCCATCCGGTATCCCAGACCGTTACACTGCGGACATGCTCCGAACGGGTTATTAAAGGAGAAGGAACGGGGTTCGAGCTCCTCTACGCTGATTCCGCAATCCGGACATGCAAAATTTTGTGAAAATGACAGTTCGTTTCCGCCGATGACATCCACGAGAAGCAGACCTTCGCCAAGCTTTAATGCTGCTTCAATCGAATCGGCCAGACGGGATTCCATTCCCGGCTTGGCGGACAATCGATCGACGATAACTTCAATTGTATGTTTGATGTTCTTGTCAAGTTTGATTTCTTCCGACAACTCGTACAGGTTGCCGTCCACCCGGACACGAACATAGCCGCTCTTCTTTGCGGATTCCAGAACCTTCACGTGCTCGCCCTTTCGGCCGCGCACAATCGGTGCCAGAATCTGATATTTGGTTCCTGCGGGAAGTTCCATCAGCGCATCCACCATCTGATCGACCGTCTGCCGTTCAATCTGCCTGCCGCATTTCGGACAATGCGGAATCCCGACTCTGGCATACAGAAGTCGCAGGTAATCATATATTTCCGTCACGGTTCCGACGGTTGATCTCGGATTTCGGTTGGTTGATTTCTGATCGATGGAAATGGCCGGCGGAAGCCCTTCTATACTCTCCACATCCGGTTTCTCCATCTGTCCCAAAAACATTCGCGCATACGAGGACAGGGATTCCATGTAACGTCTCTGGCCCTCCGCATAAATCGTATCAAATGCCAGTGAAGATTTGCCCGAGCCGCTCATTCCGGTCAATACGACCAGCTCGTCTCTCGGAATATCCACACTGATTCCTTTCAGATTATTTTCCTTCGCACCGCGTATGCGAATATACTTCTTATGTTCACTCATTTGCTGCTTCCCGTATTTCTTTCGCCGCAGGGCGTTTTGTTCTCCGTCGGAAACGGACGGGCTTTCCTGCCGCATTGCCGTCGGGCATCATTTCATCTGTTTCCGTATTTCCTTAATTTCATCACGCAGCTTCGCCGCCTTTTCGAAATCCAGTTCGGCTGCGGCCGTATGCATTTTCCTCGTCATGGTATCGATCAGGATTTCCAGTTCCTGAACGCTCATGGACTCGTAATCCTTTTCGATTCCGGAGCCCGGACGTTCCGCCTTCCTGGAAATGCTGATTGCCTCGCGCACCGCCTTTCGAATGGTCTGAGGCGTAATATTGTGGGCTTCGTTATATGCCATCTGAATGCTGCGACGTCGATTCGTTTCCGAAATCGCACCCCGCATGGAATCGGTCATGGTATCCGCATACATAATCACGTGACCGTCCGCATTTCGTGCCGCCCGGCCGATGGTCTGAACCAGTGACGTTTTGGATCTCAGGAAGCCTTCCTTGTCGGCGTCCAGAATTGCAACAAGACTGATTTCCGGTATATCCAGTCCTTCCCGGAGCAGATTGATGCCGACCAGTACGTCAAAAACGTCCATTCGCATATCGCGGATGATTTCCGTTCGTTCCATCGTATCGATATCGGAATGGAGGTACCGCACACGAATTCCGACCTGCTGCATATAATCCGTCAGTTCCTCGGCCATTCGCTTGGTCAGCGTCGTCACAAGGACTTTATTTTTCTTATCGGTTTCCTTAAAAATTTCTTCCACCAGGTCATCAATCTGATTTGCCACGGGGCGCACCGTAACCTCGGGGTCCAGCAGGCCCGTCGGACGAATGACCTGTTCCACCCGTCCCAGCTCGTGTTCCGCTTCATACTCGTTCGGAGTTGCGGACACAAACAGCATCTGATTGATTCGCTGCTCAAATTCCGTAAAATTCAGCGGCCGGTTGCATTTTGCCGACGGCAGGCGGAATCCGAAATCGACCAGCGTGGTCTTTCGCGCCTGGTCGCCGTTGTACATGCCGCGAACCTGCGGCAACGTGATATGCGATTCATCCACGATAATCAGATAATCGTCCGGAAAATAATCCATCAGCGTGCTCGGCGAATCCTCCGGCGTATGTCCCGCCAAATGCATGGAGTAATTTTCGATTCCCTGGCACACGCCTGTTTCCCGGAGCATTTCAATATCATAATGCGTCCGCTCCGTAATTCGCTGCAGCTCCAGATATTTCTCGTTGGCGCGATAATATTCCCGACGTTCTTCGAGTTCCGCTTCGATATTCCGAAGCGCCGTTTCCATTTTCTCCGCTTCCACCACATAATGGGATGCCGGGAAAATGACAACGTGTTCCAGCTCGCAGCGAACCGTTCCCTTCAGCGGGTCAATCAGACAAATCCGGTCCACCTCGTCGCCGAAAAATTCAATCCGGTACGCATTTTTATCTTCACTGGCCGGATACACCTCCAGCACATCTCCGTGTGCCCGGAACGTTCCGCGCCGGAAATCCATCTCATTTCGCTCATACTGAATGTCAATCAGGCGACGCATCACATCGTCCCGGTCCTTCTGCATTCCGGGGCGGAGAGAAACCGTCATATTCTGGTAATCAATCGGGCTGCCGAGTCCGTAAATACAGGACACGCTGGCGATAACAATGACATCCCGGCGTTCCGTCAGTGCGGCGGTCGCGGAATGGCGAAGACGGTCGATTTCCTCGTTGACATCGGCGTCTTTTTCAATATATGTGTCAGTCGACGGCACATATGCCTCCGGCTGATAATAATCATAATAGGACACGAAATATTCCACCGCGTTGTCCGGAAAGAATTCCTTGAATTCACCGTACAGCTGAGCCGCCAGCGTTTTATTATGGGAAATGATAAGTGTCGGGCGGTTCAGTGCCTGAATGACATTGGCCATCGTAAACGTCTTGCCGGAACCGGTTACGCCGAGAAGAGTCTGAAACTGCTTTCCCTCCTCAAAGCCCCGGACCAGTTCCCGGATTGCCTCCGGCTGATCGCCCGTCGGCTGAAACGGGGAATGTAACACAAATCTGTCCATGTATGCTCCTTGCCAAACTTCCGTTTATGCTTCTTCGGTCGGCTTAATCGCCATCCATTTCAGATACCCGTTGATAAACGGATCCAGATTGCCGTCGAGAACACTCTGCGCATTGCCGACTTCCACCTGTGTTCTTGTATCTTTTACCATCGTATAAGGCTGCAGCACGTACGACCGAATCTGGCTTCCGAAGTTGATATCCTTCTGTTCGCCGCGAATGCCGGACGCTTTGTTCATATTTTCTTCCTGCTTCAAAATGAACAGCTTCGCCTTCAACATCTGCATTGCCTTGGTCTTGTTCTGCAGCTGGGACCGCTCGTTCTGGCACTGTACCACGATACCGGTCGGGAAATGAGTGATTCGGATGGCCGACGAGGTCTTGTTGATATGCTGACCGCCGGCACCGCTCGAATGATACGTATCGATACGGATATCTTTATCGTTAACTTCCACATCCAAATCTTCCTCGATATCCGGCATTACATCGCAGGATACAAAGGATGTCTGACGCTTGCCTGCCGCATTGAACGGGCTGATTCGCACCAGTCTGTGAACGCCGTGTTCGGATTTCAGATATCCGTACGCATTGTGTCCGTTCACCTGGAACGTAACCGACTTAATACCGGCTTCTTCACCGTCCTGGAAGTCCAGCACTTCGAACCCAAAGCCCTTCTTCTGTGCCCAGTGCTGATACATCCGGTACAGCATTCCGGCCCAGTCGCAGCTTTCGGTTCCGCCGGCTCCCGCATGAATCGTGAGGATGGCATTTTCCTTATCGTACGGAGACGAAAGTAACGTATCCAGTCGAAGTTCCTCCAAATCATCGATAAATGCCTGCAGATCGTTCAGAATCTCCGGAACCATTTCCGGGTCATTTTCCTCGTTACCCATTTCAATCAACGCTTCCAGATCGTCATACTGACTCTCCAGCTTGCGATATCCTTCGACAACGACCTTGACCTCGTTCAAATCCCGTGTCGTCTTTTGTGCCTTTTCGACATCATCCCAGAAACCGGGGGACTCCAACAGTCCCGACAGCTCTTCGATTTTTCGTTCTTTATTGATCAAATCCAGCGAATCGCCGACTTCCTTAAGCATCGGGCGATATCCCTGTAATTTAAATTTTGCTTCATCTAATTCAATCATACTGTTCCTCTTTCGTAATGGTTACTGTATCAAAATGAGACCTGTCACCGGCAGCAGCCGGCAATTTCTCCGCTGTTTCATTCTCTTATCGTAATCGTTACCGGGGGTCACTTATTTTTTCCGCAGCAGAACTTGTACTTCAGGCCGGAACCGCACGGGCAGGGATCGTTTCTGCCGATTTTCTGAGTCGCACGGCGAATCGGTGCATTGGCAACCGTATCATCCTTGTTGGTCCCGGTTACCTTGGCAACTTCCTTGCGCTCCACCTTCTGCTCAACCTTGAGATGCAGCAGAGAACGAACCGTTTCCTCGGAAATGGAGTCGATCATTTGCTCAAACATGTCATAGCCCTGATACTTGTATTCCTGAACCGGGTCTCTCTGTCCGTACGACTGAAGGCCGATACCCTGACGGAGCTGATCCATATCATCAATGTGGTTCATCCAGTGACGGTCGATGACGGTCAGCAGGATAACACGTTCTGCCTCACGGAACTGTTCAACCTGCGGGAACAGAGTTCTTTCTTTCTCTTCATAAATGTCCCTGACATAGGTCTGAATCTTTTCGGTCAGGTCTTTCTTTCTCATGGAGCGGCGTTCCTCATCGGTCAGCGCGACAATGTCTTTCTCCATAATATCGTCTCCGCCGTTCGGGAATACCTGTTCCAGCTTTCGGTTCAACGCATTCAAATCCCATTCTTCCGAATCCTGATCCTCATGAATCACGCTGTCGATAATTGCATCGGCCGTGTTTTTCGCCATTTTCAAAACATACTCACGCATGCTCTCGCCGTCCAGAACGCGGCGACGCTCATCATAAATCAATTCCCGCTGCTCGTTGTTGACGCGGTCATATTCAAGAAGATTTTTACGAATACCGAAGTTGTTGTCCTCGATTTTCTTCTGTGCCTTTTCAATAACATTGGACAGCATTCTGTGATGAATTTCCTGTCCGTCCGTCAGACCGAGAGATTTGAAAATGCCCATCATTCGTTCGGAACCGAACAGACGCATCAAATCGTCTTCGAGGGAAATGTAGAACCGGGATTCGCCGGGATCGCCCTGACGTCCGGCACGACCGCGGAGCTGATTGTCGATACGGCGGGACTCATGTCTCTCGGTACCGATAATTTTCAGACCGCCGAGTTCGCGGACACCTTCACCGAGCTTAATATCGGTTCCTCGACCTGCCATATTGGTTGCGATGGTAACGGCACCGCGTTCGCCCGCTTTGGCAATAATATCCGCTTCCATCTCATGGAACTTGGCATTCAACACCTGATGAGGCACATTTTTCTTACGCAGAGCGGCGCTGATGATTTCGGACGATGCGATGGAAACCGTACCGACCAGTACCGGCTGGCCTGTCGCATGTGCTTCCTGAACCGCTTCCACGATAGCATTCAGTTTTTCGTTGAATGTCCGATATACCGCATCTTCCTGATCGATACGGGCAACCGGTTTGTTCGTCGGAATTGCGATAACGTCCATGCCGTAAATTTCACGGAATTCGTTTTCTTCGGTCAAAGCGGTACCGGTCATACCGCATTTTTTATCGTATTTGTTAAAGAAGTTCTGGAACGTGATGGTTGCCAGCGTCTTGCTTTCCCGCTTTACCTTAACATGTTCCTTTGCTTCAATGGCCTGGTGCAGACCGTCGCTGTACCGGCGTCCGGGAAGAATACGACCGGTAAAGTCGTCGACAATCAGAACCTGATCGTCCTGTACGACGTAATCATGGTCGCGTTCAAACAGATAATGGGCACGCAGTGCCAAAATAATATTATGCTGAATTTCCAGATTTTCCGGATCCGCCAGATTCTCGATTCGGAAGAATTCTTCGACACGGGTAACACCCTGTTCCGTCAGGTTGACGGATTTTTCCTTCTCATCGACAACGAAGTCGCCTTCCTCGACAGACCGCTCACCCATGAGCATGTTCATTCTGGACACTTCGGTTTCGCTGCCTTTCTTCAGCTGGCATGCAAGAATATCGCACATTTCATACAGCTTCGTGGATTTTCCGCTCTGTCCGGAAATAATCAACGGTGTACGGGCCTCATCAATCAAAACGGAGTCGACCTCATCGATAACCGCATACGGAAGGCCTCTCATAACCAGGCGTTCCTTGTACAGTACCATGTTGTCACGCAAATAATCAAAACCGAACTCGTTGTTGGTTCCGTATGTGATGTCGCAGTTATATGCTTCGCGGCGCAGGTCATTTTCCATACTGTTCAAAATGCATCCGACGGTCAGGCCCAGGAAGCGGTGTACCTGTCCCATCCACTCGGCATCACGGCTTGCCAGGTAATCGTTGACGGTAACAACGTGAACGCCCTTGCCGGTCAATGCATTCAAATATACCGGGAACGTGGAAACGAGGGTTTTACCTTCACCGGTTCTCATCTCGGCGATTCGTCCCTGATGCAAAATGATACCGCCGATCAGCTGGACGCGGTATGCTCTCTGTCCGAGCGTTCTCTTGGCCGCTTCACGAACCGTGGCATATGCTTCCACGAGCAAATCATCCAGAGTCTCGCCGTTTTCGAGTCTCTTTTTAAATTCGTCGGTCTTTCCTTTCAACTGTTCGTCGGACAGTGCTTCCCATTCCGGCTCCAGTGCTTCAATCTTATCAACAAGCGGCATGATGCGCTTTACTTCATGCTCGCTGTGAGTTCCGAAAATCTTATCAATCAGTCCCATCTTATCCTCCAAAAAATATCTTGAACACAGGCAGTTCCGTTTCTCTCCCGAGTATCTTCCGGAAAATGCCCACATTCCAATACATTGTAGCACATTTTCGACATATCCGCAATGCTTTATTTCTTTGTTATTATATAGAGCGATTTAGAGCGATTTGCAAAAAACGGTGTTTTGGGCTGTTGTCATATTCTGTATTTTGCCTTGCGTTATTGTGTGTCTTTTCTTGTGTCAATTCATGTATTGTCTGACTATTTGTCTGTCAAGCTGACAATTCAGTTTTCTGCTTTTTCCTCATTTTTTTACGTTTCCGACAAAACAAACATTCGCTTTTTTTTCTCTTGAAAATATACTACATAAGTTGAAAGAAATTGTGGATAAAGTGGATAACTTTGTGATTAATCGGTATTTCGGGCATTTCAAGCACATTTTTTGTTGTGGATAAACACATTTTCGTCATAATTTATCAACTTTTTGAAATGTTATTAACTTTTTTTGTTTGATAAAAAGTTTGTGCAAAATAACATAATTCACATTTGTCAATCCCTTTTTTTCATTTTCACAATGATTATGTTTTCTGAAAATTTAAGGGAATTTGTCTGTAATTTTGCTTCAATATTGTATCATATTTGCCATTGTTACAAGAAAACACCTTCTCCCTGTCCTGCCGAAGCCGACCTGCAATGCAACAAAGCATATCGCTTGCGATATGCTCGCGCCGCCTGTGCGTCGCGAAGCGACATTTTTCCTCTGCACAGGCGTGTGCATCCTTGCGGAGCGTTTTTTATCTCATAGGACGAACTTTCCTATGAGACAAAAAAAGGCTGCGACAAGTGTTTTTTGACTTGTCACAGCCCGTATCATTTTATCTTTTTTCTGTTCCCGACATTCGGTTTCCAATTGTGCCGACCTGTTTCACGGACGCCCTTTTCACGGATTCCGCGCTTCAACTTCCGGCACCAGTTATCCGGCACCCGGTATCAGTTATCCGGCACCGGCACCCGGTATCCGGTATCAGTCTTCCGAAGCCAGTTCCGCCAAATACTGTTCCGCGTGATATACCGCCGAAGCCCCGTCTGCGGCCGCGGTTACAATCTGGCGCAGCGATTTGGTTCTGACGTCACCTGCGGCAAAAATGCCCGGCACCTCCGTTGCACAGTCTTCACCTGCAATAAAATATCCGTGCTCATCACAGGGAATGGCGTCCTGCCATCCCAAATTCACCGGAATCGTACCGACTGCCGCGAACACTCCGTCCGCCGCATATTCCGTCAGCTCCCCGGTTTTGACATTTTTCAAAACAATTCCGGTTACGCAGTCATTTCCGAGAATTTCCTCTGCGACCGAATCATAGATAACGGAAATATTGTCAGTTCGAAGCATCGCCGTCACAAGGCTCTTCGATGCACGGAACGTATCCCGGCGATGAACAATCGTCACCTTCTTACAGCCGCGCGCCAGCAAAAGAGCATCTTCCACCGCCGTATTTCCGCCGCCGATTACGAACACCTCGCGGTTTTTGAAAAAGGCACCGTCGCAGGTTGCGCAATAGGAAACGCCCATTCCTGCAAGTTCCGTCTCTCCCTTGCAGCCGATTCTTCTGGGAACCGCTCCGGTTGCAAGAATTACCGTTCTGGTATCCAGGCATTCTCCGTTCTCCAGAGAAATCCGATACCCTCCTGCCACCATGCAAATCCCCTTTGCTTCCCCATCCCGAATCGACGCTCCGCAGTGCAGCGCATGTTCCCGGAACCGGTCCGCCAAATCAAATCCGCTGATTTCCGGAAGTCCCGGATAATTGTCCACATCCGATGTGTTCAGCACCTGACCGCCGCAAATATTTTTCTCAAGCACGAGAAAATTCAGTTCCGCCCGCGCCGCATAAATCGCCGCAGCCATTCCTGCCGGTCCCGAACCGATAATAATCAAATCATACATAACAAATCATCTCCCATCCGTCGCAGAAGCCTCGTTCGCTCCGACTTCATTCTCCTCCGCCGGTCCTGTTCCCGGCTGTTATTTTCACGGCCGAATCCTCCGGTGTTCCTGCCGTCGTTTTTCTCGGCGGGACCTCCCGGGGTCCGGCTGTTATTTACATCGTATCCAGTTGCAGTTCCGTCACAATCATCAACACGGTCAAAATGATGCCGGCAAATACTAACGGCGGTGTCAGCATGCGCCGAAGTCCCTGCCGAAAATCGTTCTTTTTCAACGCCTTCTTCATATGCTCTTCGCGGTCGGTCTGCGACGCTATGAGCCGTAATATATATACCGACATGACCGCACCGATAGCTGCCGGAATCAGATAATATATAATCAAAAACAGATTCCGGGTGCTCACTGTGGTATTCAGTACCTCGGCTTTTCCGATCCATTTGACAATATATGCAATCGTCACCGACGTTGTATTCACGAGACAGTGCATAATGGCTCCGGCCAGTGTGGAACCGACCGTTTCATCGGTCAGGCAAAATACGACGCCCATCAAGAACGCATAACAGAACTGATTCAGATTCAGATGCATCAGTCCGAAAACAAATCCCGATACCACCGCGGCCGCGGGAAGCGACAGCTTCTTCAAACCGGTGAACAGCATTCCCCGATATACGAATTCCTCGCATATCGCCGGCAATATTCCGATAACCAGCACCGATACAACATACGGATAATCAATAATCGAAGATACGATTTCAACGCCTGCCACCTGACTGGAAAACATCTGAGAAACTACATTTACAAAAGTCAGTACCGGAGCCACAAATAACATTAAAAGTGCAATTTCAAGACAAATAACCGGTCGTATCGGATGAATTCCGAGTGACTCCGAAACCGTACGTTTCGTAAATTTGCCCTTCGCACACAAAATCACCCACGTCACAGACGGAGCAGCAATGCTGACCTGTATAACCAGCATTTGAAGAGCATAATCGGTAACGAACGTTGCCAGCATACTTCCGATCAGATACGTCAGCAATGACAGCAACACCAGCAAACCGCATTCCTTTTCCCACGACGATTCCGTTTTTCGAATCCGTTCCGACATATTCCCTCTCCAAACTGATTTGTCTGTTTGCAGACCATGCAGACAGTTATCGTTATGATACCACATTTTGCCTGTATTTACAATGTTACTCAAGAATTTGCTTTGTCTTTTTTCAATTCCGTGATATACTGTGTTCAACTCGGGGCACTGTGCCCCGGATACCCGAAACGGAATAACGGAAAGGACATGATTATGATTCAACTCGGACGTACCCAAAACCTGAAAATCGAAGCACTGGTTCCTCACGGAGCTTATTTGATTGATGCCGGAGAGGAACTTCCGGCACTCCCCGAAATTTATGCAAATACCGACATTTGTCTGGATGTTCCGCACATTCTTCTCCCCTCCAACCAGCTGAACGGAGAACAGGAAGGAGACATCGTTCGTGTCTTCGTCTACAAAGATTCCGAAGACCGGCCGATTGCAACCAAACAGTTGCCCAAAACGGAACTCGGCACCGTCGCAGCTCTGACCGTAACGCAAATCAACCGCGTCGGCGCCTTTCTCGACTGGGGGCTTGCCAAGGATCTGATGCTGCCGTACCGGGAGCAGACCAAAGCAGTCGGCGAAGGGGATACGATTCCGGTTGCCGTATATATCGACAAAAGCAGCCGTCTCTGCGCAACCATGAAACTGTATCATTATCTTCGCAAGGATTCCCCTTACAAGAAGGAAGACCGTGTAACCGGCCGCGTTTATGAAGTCAGCGACAACTTCGGTGCCTTTGTCGCCGTTGACGATTGCTTCTCCGCGCTGATTCCGAAGAAGGACCTCTTCTATCCGCTTGCACCGATGCAGGAAGTGGAAGCCCGCGTTGTCGATGTTCTGGCTGACGGCAAGCTGACCCTGACGTTGCGTGAACGTGCCCACATCCAAATGGACGGGGACTCTCAGCTCATTTTATCGGCGCTTCGGTCCGCCGGCGGTTTTCTGCCGTATCACGACAAGAGCAGCGCCGAGGCCATCAAGGCCCGGTTCAGTCTCGGCAAAAACGCATTTAAGCGTGCTATCGGCCACCTGTACAAAGAACGGCTGATTACCATTTCCGATGACGGCATTCGTCTGGTGCGTGAAGAAAAATGAATCCGCATCACCGATATACCGATGCGGGCACACCGATTCCAACATGCGATGATGACGTCGCTGTTGAAATCGGCAAAACTGTTTGCCAAGGGCACACCGATTTCCACATGCGATGATGACGTACCGATTCCGAGTATTGCACCGTTATCGACACACCGATTCCAACACATGAATGGCACAATCAGGATTCGGAATCAGTATCCGCTTCCCGTACATACGGTGGCCACCATAACATGCCCGATTCCGGTGTCTGCCAAAATACGGGAGCAGACCTCCAGCGTGCTTCCCGTTGTATAAATATCGTCTACAAGGATGACCCGATTCGGTGTCATCCTTTTTTTCTGTAACATAAATGCGTCCCGTCCGGGCTCCAGGGCCTGCCTCAAATTCCTCATTCGTTCCCGATTGTTCAATTCCTTCTGCGGCACTGTAAACCGGTTTCGGCGCAAATACTTCCCGTACATCGGCAGATTCAGCCGCTCGGCCAGTTCCGAGGCCAGGACCTCCGCCTGATTGTAACCGCGGATTCTCAGCTTTTTCCGATGAATCGGAACGGGAATCACCGCCTCCGCACCGAAATCCAGCAATGTTCCGCCGCATCGTTCCATCAGTTCCTCCGCATACCATGCCCCATATTCTTCCCGTCCGAAAAATTTGAACTTCAGCATCGAATTTTTCATCGCATCCTCATAGACAAATGCCGATACTCCACGTTCAAACGTTCTCTTTGCTCCGACGCAGTCATAGCAGTATTCGACCGTCTCATCCGGCACCGGCTTACCGCAGCGACAGCAGGTATTTCGGCCGACCGGCAGCAGTTTTTTCCTGCAAGCTTCATGGCAACCGTTTTCTCCCATCGCCATCACACCGTCGCAAATCGGACAACGTGGCGGAAAAATAAAATCCAGAACTGCATTTTGATTCATAAACCCCTCCCGTAACAAAGCATATCGCTTGCGATATGCTCGCGCCGCCTGTGCGTCGCGACGCGACAGTTTTCCTCTGCACAGGCGTGTGCATCCTCGCGGAGCGTTTTTTATCTCATAGGACGAACTTTCTTATGAGATAAAAAAGGCCCGGCATTTACGCCGGGCCGCTGATGCAGTCTGTTCTGTCGATACCAAAATGACGATTTATCGGAAGGTTGCTTCCGGATATTTGCCTTCGGCAATCAGTTTTCGGATGCATTCCATAAAGAGAGGCTTATCCTCGGCATAGGTAACGCCGAACCATTTGTCGTTAGTCGGCAGAACCGCAACCTCCGCTGTTCCCTCGCCAACCATTTTCCCGACAATGGTCGGAAGAAGATACTCCGCCTTCAACGGGTTCTCCTTTGCCTCGTTATCCAAAAACTGTTTAAAATTATCATTCAGTACCTGCAGGAAATCCGGTGTAAATCCCCACAAATTCATGGAAACCGGCGTGTTCGGCGATACCGATACCGGTGTTCCGTCTTCCTTCCGGCCGACAACGGCATCTCCTTCTCTGCGAAGGTCAAAATGCTCTTCCACGGAAACCAGAATATTATCCCTGACATTGCAAATGCCACGGGTAACCATACCGTTATCACTCAATGTGTTTCCGAGCACAAATCCGGCCATACAATATTTTCGTTCACTGTTTTCGGCAAGCTGAATCAAATAATCATGCGTAATGCGAAATGCTTCCTTGCCGTAATAATCATCGGCATTGATGACTACAAACGGGTCATGAATCTGACCGAGGCAGGACAAAATCGCGTGTCCCGTTCCCCACGGTTTCTTCCGATCTTCCGGTACGGTATAGCCCTCCGGCAAATTGTCCATTTCCTGATATACATACGTTACCGGCATGTATTTTGCCACACGGTCTCCGATAATTCTGCGGAAATCCTCTTCCAATTCCCGGCGAATAATAAATACCGCCTTGTCAAAACCGGCCTCCTTGGCATCGTACAGAGAGTAATCCATAATGATCTCTCCGCTCGGTCCAACCTGTGCCAACTGCTTAATTCCGCCGCCAAACCGGCTGCCCATTCCGGCCGCCATAATAACCAATGCTGTTTCCATTCAAAATCCACTCCATACCGATTTTTTCTCCCCTCGGCATGAACCCTTTCCTGTTTATTCTGTCGGATATCTGTCATCCTCGCGTTTTTGCTCCTGTATTCGCTTCATCAGCCCGGTGTAGCGTTTCTGTTCATCCGCGTTTTCAACCATACGCTTCACCGCTGCCTCGCTCCCGACGATTATAACACATTTGGATGCTCTTGTCACTCCGGTATATAACAAATTTCTGTTGAAGAGCATTCTCGGTCCCGTCAGCAGCGGAATCACCACTGCCGGATACTCGCTTCCCTGCGATTTGTGAATGGTGACCGCATAGGCATGTTCCAGATCCTCCAACGAGGAAAACGGATAATACACCACGCGGTTTTCATCAAAGACGATTTCCATTTCTTCCGCAAAATTATTGATATTCCGAATCGTCCCGATATCCCCGTTAAAAACACCGGTTCCGTTGTCCAGCAACGTGTTTCGCTCCGTCCGGATTTCCCATTCCAGCTGATAATTGTTCTTCACCTGCATAACCTTGTCGCCAACCCGGAATACCACGCCGTGCGCCTCACGTTCTACTTTAGTAGAATTAGGCGGATTCAGCATTTGCTGCAGCAGTGCGTTGAGATTTTCAACGCCCAGTTCACCCTTTCTCATCGGTGTCAGCACCTGAACATCGTACGGATTTGCATGAACATAATCGGGGATTTTATCACGGACAAGCTGTACCATCACATCCCGAATCACATTCGTATCATTTCGCTTCATCAGGAAGAAATCCCGACTCCTGTTATCGAGTTTCGGCATTTCCCCGCGGTTGATTCGGTGTGCGTTGACAACGATGTCACTCTCCTCCGCCTGCCGGAATATTTTCGTCAGCTCGACCGATGCAAATGCCCTGCTGTCCAACAAATCCCGCAGCACATTTCCCGGTCCGACACTCGGCAGCTGATTGGCGTCTCCGACCAGAATCAGCCGTGTCATTCCCGGTACAATCGCTTTCAAAAGTGCATTCATCAAATGCATATCCACCATCGACATTTCGTCGACAATAACGGCATCGACCTCCAGCGGATTGTCCTGGTCCCGGTTAAATTTGGCACTTCCCGGTGTTCCTTCATCCGATACATGCGTCACTTCCAAAAGCCGGTGCAGCGTCAATGCTTCGTGATCGGTCGCTTCGGTCATTCGCTTCGCCGCACGCCCGGTCGGAGCTGCCAGCGCAACTTCCAGTCCCTGCTTTTCCAGCACCCGGATAATGGCATTGATTGTCGTCGTTTTTCCGGTACCGGGACCTCCTGTCAGAATGAAAATGCCATGCTTTACAGCTTCCCGGACCGCTGCCTTCTGCGTTCCGTCCAATTCAATTCCGTACCCCGAGGATACCGATCTCAAATCCGCATCCAGTCGTGCGTCGGACACCTCAAATTCCACATCGGTATCCAACAGCATTCTGGCGATCGAATTTTCCACATAATAATAGATCGACGGATAAATCGCCGACTCCGGATTTCCGTTGATATCCGTAATATCATCTGTTGTGCGAAGCTTCCGGTCCGCAATCAAATCGATTAATGCGGTATCCAGTTCTCCGTCATCCGCAGTCAGAAAATCCGCAATGTGACGTTTCAGTGATGTCTTCGGAAGATAGGCGTGTCCCGACTGATTGGCCGTCTGCAAAACATATAAAATGCAGGCCCTCAGACGGAACCGGGAATCGGTGTAACCTCCCATTCGCATGGCAATTTCATCCGCCGTACGAAATCCGATTCCGGACAAATCCTCGGCAATACGATACGGATTATCCCGAAGTACCTGTTCCGTATTGTCACCGTATTTCTGATAAATTTTCAAAGCCAGATTCATGCCGATTCCGTACTGCTGCAGAAACAGCATAACTCGTCGCATGCTCTGTTTTTCCAAAAACTGCTCGTTAATACTCTGGGCCATTCGCACACTGATACCGCGAATTTCCGCCAATCGTTCCGGTTCCCGCTCAATAATCCGGAACGTGTCCCCCTTAAATTTCTCGACGATTTTCATCGCCATAACGGCACCGACACCTTTGATTGCGCCGGACCCCAGATACCGTTCCATTGCCGTGACATCCTGCGGTTCCGCGATTTCATACGAAACCACCTTCAGCTGTTCCCCGTACACGGCATGATTCGTAAGTTCTCCCGTCACCCGAAGGTATTCCCCTTCGTTAAGAAAAGGGAAGTTGCCTACGCAAGTAAGCTCTTCCCCTGATGTTCTGTCGGAAATTGATAGAACGGAATACCCATTGTCCGGATTTCGGTATACGATGTGCTCCACAAATCCTTCCCGTTGTTCCATACTCTCTCCGTTATTTTAAAAGTTTTCGTTTTCGGCTGTTCATCGTCTCTACGTATTTGCCGGTTCCCATTGCAACGCAACGCATCGGATTTTCGGCCGTAATCGTATGAATTCCCGTTTTCTCTTCAATTAAATCTTCCAACCCATACAGAAGTGCTCCGCCGCCCGTCAGCACAATTCCCCGATTGGCAATATCGGCCGCAAGCTCCGGCGGCGTCTGCTCCAGGGCATTATGTATCGCATCGATAATCTTCGACGTAATCTCCGACAACGCCTCTTCCGTTTCTTCCGATGTCAGGGAAATGGTTTTCGGAAGACCGGTTACCAGATTTCTTCCGCGGACTTCCATCGACAGTGTCTCCGGTCTTGCATAGCAGGCTCCGATTTTGATCTTAATCTCTTCGGCCGTCCGTTCACCAATCATCAGATTGTGCTTCTTTTTCATATATTTTACGATGGCTTCATCAAAATCATCACCGGCTACCTTAACAGAATTGCTGACAACCGCTCCGCCGAGTGAGGTTACCGCAATATCGGTGGTTCCGCCGCCGATGTCGACAACCATGTTGCCGCACGGCTTGGTAATATCAATTCCGGCGCCGATTGCCGCAGCAAGCGGTTCTTCAATGACATGAACCGTTCTTGCACCGGCCTCATAAGTTGCGTCTTCCACGGCACGCTTTTCCACTTCGGTGGCGCTGCTCGGTACGCAGACGCAAACATACGGTTTGCAGAATCGTCTTCGTCCGATGGACTTCTGTATAAAATATTTAATCATTCGCTCTGTCACGGAATAATCGGAAATAACACCCTGCTTCAGGGGTCGTACCGCAACGATATTTCCGGGAGTCCGTCCGAGCATCTGTCTGGCCTCTTCACCGATTGCCTTGATTCTGGATGTGTCCCGGTTGTACGCAACAACCGAAGGTTCCTCCAGAACAACTCCCTTGCCCTTGATATAAATCAGCACATTGGCCGTTCCCAAATCAATTCCGATTTCTGTATGTAATCCAAGCATTGGCTAATCCCCTTCTGTTCTACATGCCCGCCGCATTTTGACCGTCATACAACAACAGTCATTGAACGACAAACGATACAAATCAAGTATAACATACCGAATCGGTGTTTGCAATGATTCCGCAAAATTTGTTACTGTCGGGAATCCTCCGGAGTCACCTGCCGGAGCAGAGTCTCATTTTGTTACGCATATTGATCGTGATCGGTTTTTCGAAACCACAGCACACATACCGCCAATGCAAAAAACAGCCCGGAAAGCAGTCCGCCCATATGTCCGTAATTATCGATACCACTGGAAATGTCTGCTGCTTCGATGACATTCCGAATCAATATCACAATTCCCGTAGTGCGCACGATAATCCGCCACCCGCCTTCCTGCGAAATTCCGTACCACGGAAACATATAATAGATAAAGGAGCGCCAGATATTATCGCCTTTTCGTTCTTCAGGGTCCGCAATCAGCATCACAATAAGGGCACCGCCGATTCCGAATATGGCGCCGGACGCGCCGATTGAACCCACAATATGCCCATCGGAAAGATGAAGCAGGCCGGAAGCAAGGCCCGCAAAAAAACCGGTAAGAAAATAACAGAAAGTAAACCGGGCATGACCGAAAATCTTCTCCAGACGCCATCCGTATATTGCCAGACAAATCATGTTTCCAATGAGATGGTCGATTCCCCCATGCAGGAACATACAGGTGATAAAACGGTAGTACTGTTTGTTCTCTGTCATAATTTCCCAATTCATACAGCCTTTGTAATAATACAGATAGAACTCATCCGAGTAGTATGTACAAAAAAACGTGATGACGTTCGCCAGAATAAGCAGAACGGTAACGAACGGAATGCCAAAATACTTTGCCCGCGACGACCGTTGTTTGGGTGCAATATACACCGGTCTCTCAATCTTATTCATTGTCTTCATTTCTGCCGAACGGACTTCACTTTTGATACGGCAAATGTTTGTCAATACACCGTGAAGTCCGAGGAATTCTGCCGGCTGACCTTCATCGACGATAACCTCCTTGCGGGTTTCGTCCACAATCCAGTAAGACATTCCTTCTCCGAGACTTCTCACAGCCTCAACATTTTCCGTAAAAAATACCATGAGGAGTTCCGTTGTCGTACACGGCTGTCCCTTCAGCATATTGTAAATACGTTCCGTATTGCGCGCGACATCGTCCCTTGTCATCGTTCCGAGCGCCTCGTCCGTAATCATCCATACAATCTTCATTTTCTGACCCATAATACTGTAAAGTACCGTCATTCCCTCTGTCTGAAAGTCGATATCTTTCAACCCACGTACCCGCATAATCTGCGTCGCACGTGTATACATGGGGTGTGTCGTTTCTGCCATGTTGCTTCCCTCCGAAATATTGTTTCTGATTGCTCTTGCAAAATGAGCCTACCGCTTCCGATACAGCATCATTATTTCAAGCCGTTTGTATTTTACCATATCCTTTTTCCAAATACAATATGTAATTAAATTATTTACACAAGGTATAAAATATTGCGCATAAGCAGGGAGTTTTCCGCACAAACAAAGAACGGGTGAAGCAGCGCTTCACCCGTTCTCTAGAATTCAGTTTCAATTACAGAGCTACAACGTTGATAGCTCTGAGCTTCTTGGAATCCTTAGGATCCTGCTCGGTCTCGAAGGAAACCTTCTGGCCCTCTTCCAAGGTCTTGTAACCGTCAGCCTGAATAGCGGAGAAATGAACGAAAACATCCTCGCCGCCCTCATCGTTGCTGATGAAACCATAACCCTTCTGTGCATTGAACCACTTAACTGTACCAGTCATGAACCAGTACCTCCTTAAAATTTTATACGCATCATCCGGTTGTTTTGTTCTTCCGGAAACAATTCCTTGAAACAAAAGCAAACTGCTCAAAACAAAGAAGTCCTTAATGGGCTGTTTGCCTGGCATTTCCTGACTGCTTTTATTAAATTATCATAAAATGTATAATTCGTCAATAATTCGGAATAAAATTTTTCACATTTTTTTCATAAAATCCGCATCTTTTTTTACTTTTTTTTACGCTTTCAAAGCGTTTGCGAAATCGCCTGTGAATTTTTTTTCATTTCCCCTGCTTACTCGCATTCTCTCACCTGTTTTTTTAATTGCAAAATGCGGTTCGGAGCCACCGACAGAGCATCCACGCCCATGTTCAGCAAAGTCTGCGTTACCTCCGGTTCGGCCGCCAATTCTCCGCAGACGTAAACCGGAATCGAACGTTCATGAGCCTTTTCGATAACCCAGGCAATCAGCCTCATCAATGCCTCGTGACGAGCATCGTAAAATGCCGTCACTTCCGGATTTTGCCGGTCCACGGCGAGCAGATACTGAGTCAGGTCATTTGTCCCGATACTGAAAAAATCCACATATTCCGCCAGACGGTCACTGATAATGGCGGCGGCCGGCGTTTCAATCATAACACCCTGCAAAACTTCGCCGAGGAGTTCTCCGTTCTGTTCCAGCCGTTCCTTTTCTTCCCGGAAAATCTCCGCAATACGGCGAATTTCCCATTCGGACGAAATCATCGGATACAGCACCGAAACCGTCCCGTAGCAGCTTGCTTTTAAAATGCTTCGCAGCTGAACCCGAAACGGTTCTTCCTCCGAAAGACTGATTCGTATTGCACGAAGTCCCAGTGCGGGGTTATTTTCCTCCGGAAGTTTCATGTATCTTGCCTGTTTTTCCGCCCCGATATCAAATGTTCGTATCGTAACCGGCTTTCCCTGCATGGCCAGTACCATACTTCGGTACGCATCCAGCTGCTCTTCTTCGGACGGATAACTGTCCCGATCCAGATACAGAAATTCGCTTCGCAGAAGACCGATTCCGAGGGCTCCGTTTTCTGCTGCCAAAGCGGCATCCGCCAGACAACCGACATTGGCATACAAAGGCACCGGGCGTCCCGATTTGGTCACACTTCCGAGCGATACCAGATGTCGGAGTTCCTCTTCCTCTCTCCGTCGTCCGTCAATCAACGCCCGATACCCGGCCAGCACCTCGTCATCGGGGTCTAGAATCACCAGCCCTTGTTCTCCGTCCAGAATCGCCTCGTGACCGCTCCATTCTTCCCGGCCGTCAATGCCCGTCACGGCAGGCATGTTCATCGTTCTTGCCAAAATGGAGGTATGGGAACTTTCCGAACCGTACCGCGTCACAAGTCCGAGAACGAAATCCTGATTCAGTCTCATCATGCGGGCCGGAGCCATTTCCTCCGTTACCAAAATGACCGGTTCCGTCAGGCCCGGACCCTCTTCCTTTCCCTGAAGTGTCCCGACCAGTCGATTGGTTATCTCCCGAATATCTTCACTTCGTGCGCTGAAATATCCGTCTTCCATCCGTGCCAGCATTTCCGCATAATGACGGCCGGTTGCCGCCACGGCAAATGCCGCGCTGACATGTTCATCGCAAATCATGCTTTCGACCATTCCGCTGTATGCTTCATCCTCAATCATCATCGCGTGAATTTCGAAAATCTGCGCCAGAATCTCCCCTACCTTCGGAACGGACTCCCGATACAGAAGATGCAGTTCCCGCACGACTTCATCACGGGCCGCACGATATGCCGCCAGTTCGCTTTCCGGATTTTCCGCCATGGAACGAAACAGTTCCGGAAACCGTTCGCTGATATACTGTACGGTTCCGATAACCACCTGTTTATGAATTGATTGTCCCGATATTATCTGCATCTGCATCACCCCACTGTGTCACATCACTAAACCTCTCTGCAGGTCATCTATCAGTATATCGTTTGACGAAGGAAAATGCAACCGTTTCCGGACATCCGGGCCGCTTTTCCGCCCGGCAAACGCCGGAATTCCGCTGTGCCTGTCATGTAAAAAACTATTTGCAAAAAACTGTCCGTACCCATTGACGTTTTCCGATATTTGCTTTACAATATAGCCTGTTCAGGGGTATTAGCTCAGCTGGGAGAGCGCCAGGTTCGCAATCTGGAGGCCACGGGTTCGATCCCCGTATGCTCCATTTCTATTCAACCGAACAGACATTGAACAGATAACAAACAGCAGTGGACGGACAACCGTTCGCTGCTGTTTTTCTATTCCTTCATTTTTCCGTTTATAGTCAACTACCCATCGCCCAAAGGTAATGGGCTTGTAACTGCCCAGTCGTAATGAAGCGACAATAAAGTTACGCCTCATTTGTTTCTGAACCCTATTAAATAACTTGTAAAAGAAAAACTTTTTGAAGAATAACGTCACTTTTTATTCTATTTTCGAGAACCGCTCTGACTGGTGAAGGGAAGCATAACTTCCGCTGACACTTCCGCATTTTCATAGTGAAAACGGAATTCACCTCCAAGATTTCGTATGTGTTTTTGTACACTTTTCAAACCAAGTCCATGATATTGCGCATCTGGTTTACTTGTATCGGTATCTTTAGAATAATTCGTGCAAGCGTTTAAAATTTTAATAAATATCATGTTTCCCTGTTCTTCTATAACAACATCAATATATGGGGCTTGTTCTTTATTACTGGCGTCCAATGCATTATCAAGCAAATTCCCCAAAATAACGGCAAGGGAAACCATCGGCAATGAACTTTCTGCAGGCATTTTTGCTTTAACATCAAAAGGAATTCGTCTGTCCTTTGCTATCAGTCGCTTCATATTAAGAATCGCATCCACGGTTGTATTTCCGGAATGAACACCGTCATCTGTCATCTCGTGGCTTTCGCATTTTCCCTTAAGATATGCGGTCAATTTTTCAAATTCTCCGTTTTCAGCCATCGCATACAATGCCGCCATCGTATTCTTGTAATCATGGATACTTGTACGCCATAAGAAAAAGGCTTTTTTCTGTTCATCCAGCAATATTTCGGTTTCTCTTACCTGTTCACGCATAATATCAAATTCCAATGATTTCCTATTATTTTCAAAATAAAACAAAATAACGGCATATAATACAATTATTAGGAACAATGCAATAGCTAAAATAATACCTATCGTATCCAGAGATGCTTTTTTCGAATACGCTCCAAAAACAAAAATTACCATTGCCAATGCAATCACCGAAAGCAATATAGCAATACTCAATCCTTTTGATTCATTATTAAAAAATACACTTCTGTCACGTTCACGTATTTGCAATATTATATACATTACAAACAAACCGATTAATACCACTCCCCCAGTAACCAAAAATGTTGTGCTCATTTCACTTATTGTAACAATTACAGTAATCCCTATTCCGGCAAATAAACACACTTGCTTTATATCCTTTTTTTGTTTTCCGAATATGATAATAAATATATAAATACCAACGAATGACTCAAGAAATGTCATACAGATATTCAACATCCAACCATAATTACTCAAATACTGGTTCCTCCCTCTTCAAGCAATGTACGGCGTATTGTTTGCATGGCATTTCGGCTGACATTAATACGTTTAGAATTAGATAACAAAATATCTGTTCGTTCATATCCAACAACCTCTCTCAAATTTACAACTAACCATCGATGTGCCCGAATAAACTGTTTATCATCCAATTTTATCAACATCTCACGTATGGTTTCTCTTACCTTATACTGTTTATTTTTTGTTGTATAAATATAACAGTATCGCTCTTTCTTTTCGATATACAGTATTTCTTTTTTATGTAACATAAGCAGCATATCGCCGTTTTTAACATAAATCGTTTCGGATGCATCATTTAGTTCTTCTTCTGCAGCCTTCAATGCTTGTACAAGATCCTTTTGCAAATACATTTTTCGCACAAAACGAAACGGTCGAAATGTAAAGGCCTCAAACATATATTCTTCATAAGCTGTGCAAAAAATAATCAATCCCTGTTTTCGTCGATTCAATTTTCCTGCTGCAGTAAAACCACTTTCATTCTGTAAACGAATATCCAACAACACAACATCCGCCTCTGTCTTCAAAATTTCTTCGAACGACAAATATCTTTGAATTTCGAGAATATATCGTTTAGCAAAATAATTTCGTACGATTTTCTCCATTCGATCCAGCCAAAATGGTTCATCATCACAAATCGCAATTTTTAATGTTTTATACAATGCCTTCATCGAACGAAAATCCCCCTGCAATCAAGTATTTTTAAAGATTTTTCTTCATGATTTACTACAATATGCACCACTATTTCTATAATTCAATTTCGCTTGTTCCGAACTGAAACAGCTTTGAATCATGTGTGGCCATGACGATAGTTTTTCCTTCTTTGTGAAGTTCCTGCAACCAATGAATAATATTCTGTGCATTATCAAAATCCAAAGATGCTGTCGGTTCATCGGCAAGTACAATATCACATTTTTTAACCATCAGACGGGCAATGGCAACCCGTTGTTGTTCGCCTCCCGACAATCGGTAAACCATCGTATCCGCTTTATCAATCAACCCAACACGTTCCAATGCTTCCTCCGGAGTAACTCCGCTTCTGCATTTACGATAAATGAGATTTAAATTCTCAATCGCTGTCTTCGTATCAACCAATGCAAAATTTTGAAACAAAAGACCGATTTTCTGCCCGAAAAGCCAATCATAATCTTTGGAATTTCGAATCGTTCTCCCGTCAATTACAATGTCTCCCTTGTCCGGCATTTCCAAGCCGCTTATCAGGTTTAAAAATGTTGATTTTCCGCAGCCGCTGTGTCCGTGAATAACACAGAATTCTGCATCGGATATTGTTAAGGACATATCTTGAAACAACACCTTTTCATCAAATGCTTTACTGACATTGCGAAATTCAATCATTATAATGCCCCTCCCTTCAAAATGCGAACCAGTGACATTCGTTCCCATCGCCGACTGATAATCAAAAGGACTATCATATCCGCTAACGCAAGTATCAATGCAACAGAAAATACCGAATATGAAATACTTCCACGTGTTATCCAGTCTATTCCGACGGAAATTACCGTTCCCACTACCGCTGCTATAAACGTAGCACGAAGCGTCGATTTATGACGTACCGCAAACGGACTTCCGGTTACCCTCATCACTGCATATTGCACTGCATCCAGCCGTTGTTTCATTTTGACAAAAAGCACAAACAAGAGCAAATTCATAAAAACGGTGATACAGCCGATTATAAAAAATGTAATAGCCCGGTCCTTTAGCTGCAACAACCGTTTTTGATATGTTTCATAAATATTGACCGTTTTTCCTTTTCTTATCAGTTCCGTTTGAAATACATACTGCTCCAGTTCCGATTCTTCCACCCTGCATGCAGCCATTGTAAAATCGCAAAGTAATCCTTGCTTCCTTTGGATTTCCAAAGGAAATTGTTCCGTATTGTCAAAAATAATAATCGGATTTACAATTTCCCCGGTATCCGATTCCAAATTCAAACCCGGTCCTGAAAATACTCTTGTCTTTATTTCTGTTTTATAATAATTCACGACCGTTTTTTCTGTTTCATGACATATAAACGACACTCGATTCAGCATACGTCTTTGTTTCTGTTCCGAGAGTCCTTTTAACGACTCCGGCAGGAATACATACACCGTATCGGATTCCAAATTCTGTTTCTCCGGTAAACAGAATTCCTCTTTTTCTTTCATAATCTCATTCAACAACGAATACGCATGACTGTTTGCATAAATTCCACGGTAGGAATCATTTTCCATCGTCAGATTAACCGATTTCCACTGAATGATATCCCATATCGAAAATGTCTCGGAATAGACCTCGTCTTCTTTATAAAAACAGGTTTCTGCCATTATATCTTCCTCAGCTTCAAAAGACAGTTGTAAGTGGGAATATCCGCGAAAATATTGATAAAAATCTTCCTGTTTTTCCAACAATTTATATTCGTTCCATTTAACATAAGACCGAGAAATTACAAAAACGGAAATAACAAACAATGCTATACGTATAAATTCCAAAACACCTGAAATGCGATTGGAGTTCATCGATCGTTGCATTGCAGATTTATAATCCATTCGAAAAATCGCTCTGTAATAAAGAAAAGCGATTATAACAACACTTAATGCAATCGTTCCTATCACAACACCTGTTTGAAATTTCCATGCGGAATACCGATACAAAATTACTGTCGGTAACAGCCATGTAACGATAAGCATCCCAATTTCCCATATCAATGCTTCCGTAAAAAGGTATCGTCCGGAAGCCCCGTATGTTCGTCGTATCAGCCATTCTTTTTTCTCAAAATGTGCATGTATTGCCGAAATCAAAACAACAATAGCCCCTGTTAATAGCCAGAGGCCTGTATGCAATATTCGAATTAATTTTCCAAAATCAGAAGACATTTTTTTCAGATCACCATCATGTCGGAACAGTTCATCAGGTACGTTATTACCGATTGGTTCACATACATATATTCGATAAGTAACCGGAATTGACCGTAACCCGATAAACTCCTTCCAATCATGATACTGTATTGACATTTCCCCTTGAAAAAGAGAAACAAATTGACCGGATTTTCTGCAATCCTGTTTTTCCAAATATTCTCTTACATCTTCAGTACAATACAGATGAATTTGCTTTTTTTGTTCACCGTTATTCCTTTGACAAACGGCAAACCATCGAAGTCCGTATTCATCGAATACCTTTTCGATATTTGTGAGTTCTGTTCGAAACCCCGCTTCGGAAGACGGACTGGTCTCATAATACGGATATTTCGAAAAATCAACTGCATATAAACCAAATAAGCCGCCCGACAAAACAACGGCAATTGTAAAAATTGAAAAAAGTGCCAATATCCTTATTAGTTTTCGCATCCGATATCACCCTGTATTCATCACAACAATATTGCAGCTCGGTGTTTGGCATTTACTCAATATCGTAAATGCCGAACACCTCATGTGCAATTCGAAACTCTCTGGTGATTACATCCCGATATTCCTCATACCATTTTCTGTTTTCTTCGGTATCATCTATCAAATTCATTTTTTCATCAACATAAAAGGAACATCCCGTAGTTCCCCGAACATCAATGAAAACTTTTGTTTCATATCTCCCGAACAATCGTGGCCAGATAACCAAATCAACCGTATTATTCAGAATACTTCCGTCATCGGTATTAAACAGTACCGTCTGCGTCACACTTAAATTTCCGGAAAATCGCAAGAATCGTTCCGACGGCACGGCATTAACCACAAACCCTTTATAGTCTTCCCGTTGATTCCGTTCCTGCATAAATTGTTCACATGCTTTTTTATACGAATCGTATTTTACCTTTTTGTATATTACACAAAACAAAACGTAGGAAATCGCCAAAGCAAGTATTGCAACCCAAAATATCCATTTTCGTTTTCCTTTTTTCTGTTTCATATTGATACCTCCGGGAAGTATTGTTATCGATTTCAGTATACAGTATATCATTCATCATATCTAAAGTAAACCTTATATGTAACAAAGTCTACCGAATGTTCGATTTTTATCGTCTGAACACCCGTACTATAAGTAAAATCATCCGTCCAGCCGGATCTGTTATCATCGTTCATGACAAATAATTGCCCAGATTGATTACTAAGCATACCGTTAGTATAACGTTCCGCCTTCATATAATCCTTGTCCGTTCCAATATTATCGTCGAAACATAAATAAACCATACCGGCCAACATTAACGATGGCTCATGAGGACAATATCCGGCAAATTCTTTTAACAATTGAAATGAATTATCCCTCCAATTTGTATCATAAGATAAATTGTAATCACTTGTGGTTTTTGTAAGTGTTACCGAATATGTTTCTGCATTTGCTGTTTTCGTACAAGCCAACACGATACAAATAACCATAACCATTGCAACATTAAATTTCATTTTTTTAATAATTTGATTCATTTTACTTTTGCTCCTTTCATCATCAAACATTTTAGACAATATGTAATGACCTCCAATTTGTAACTTCGTGGATTTACCTGTATAATGGAGTTGCAAAACAACCAAAGCAGGGATTACCGCATACAAAGGGAGGTCATCAAATGAATTATAACACAGTTTACGTAGGAATGG
>JAZLJJ010000009.1:0-15212 GCA_045597325.1 Lachnospiraceae bacterium | reverse complement strand
GGGCGGAGCATGAAGCTTCGCCCGTTCTTTTTAGTCTCATAGGAAAGTTCGTCCTATGAGACTAAAAAAACGCTCCGCGAGGATGCACACGCCTGTGCAGAGGAAAAATGTCGCTTCGCGACGCACAGGCGGCGCGAGCATATCGCAAGCGATATGCTTTGTTATGAACTGATGGAAATCTGATGCCGGGTCTGCACAAACCGAACGCAAACCGGCCCGACGGGTCGTTCTATGACAGCGTAATATCGCGTATGGCAACACCGTCCGACGTGGCGAGAATCAGCGTCAGGGTTTGCTCCCGATATTCCTCCGGAATGGTGACCGAATATGTGTGAAAATCGTTCGGACCGTCTGAAATGTCGGTGGTAAATTCGGCAAACGGCGCCGGGATTTGGGCGAGCGCACCGGGACCGGACACAAAGGAAAGCCGGACGGACAGCGGATGATCGACGGTCATGGCCGAGACGGTAAGTGTCGTTGCAGAACCGACGGAAATGCCGCGATACAAAACGGACGATGTCCAGGCCTTACTGATAATATAATGCGATTCCAATCGTTTGGAATAGTCAATCACAAATCCGACGGACGCCTCCATGGAATCGGCCGGGAAGGATGCGGGACGTGTCATTTCGGGCTCCGGGAGATCCAGACGGACTTCCGTGGCAACCAGATTCGCGGCGTCGGAGGAGAATCCCGCTTCAAAGCGATACGTTCCGGGTTCGAGAATCATTTTCCCGGTTCTCGGGTTATAAATGCGGAACGGATACGGGTGAAGGGAAATGCTGACGGCTCTGGTTTCCTGCGCCTGCAACGGAACCCGTACAAATCCGCAGAGCGAGCGAATCGGTCGGGACCAGACGGAGCCAGGAACCGAATAATAAATCTGAACAACCGCTGTTCCCGGAATCCCGGAACGGTTGGACACCGTCACATCCGCCTTGAAGAGGGCCGCATCGATGGAATCACACATATCGGCAGAATACAGTTCTACAGATGTAGAATCGAGCCGCACCGACAGCGAATCCAGAGTAAATTCGGAGTATGACAGGCCGTGTCCGAACGGGTACAGCGGGAAGCCGGTAAAGTAGCGATAGGTCATTTTCGTGGTTTCGATATCATAGTCGAAAATGGACGGAAGTTCCGCATCGCTGCGATACCAGGTGAGCGGAAGATGGCCGGACGGATTATTTTTGCCGGACAGTGTTTCCGCAATTGCCGGGCCGAGCCATGCACCGGCATGTGACGAATACAAAATGGCCGGAACGATGCCGGCTTCCCCGGTAATCGCATACGGGTAGCCGGAAATGAGCGTCATCACGGTAAACGGGTTGCACAACGCCAAACGCTCAGCCATTCCGCTTTGAACCGTCAGCGCGAGCGTTTTCCGGTCGTAGCATTCCTTCGCCACCTGAACCGGATGATTGCCGGTGCAGTACACGACGACATCGTGCGTATTGGCAAGCATTGCGGCACGTTCGGAACCGCTGCTGACAACCGAAAGGAAGAACAGGGATTTGGCATCGACTTTACGGTTCGGCTTGTAATGCAGTTTGCGGTCGTCTCCGACGTAAACGCGTTCATGATGCAGATATTCGTTGATTACGGTCGCATTTCCGACCTGAGTAAAATTCAGTGTTTCTCTCGTAAACCAGTCATAGACTTTACGTCCGTGCAGCTCAAAGGAACCGTTGTCCATCATACGCACGTAACGGCGGTATGCCACTGAAAAAAGATTGATCCAGCCGTCACCCCAGTCCTGAAGTTCAAACAGTTCGGTATCGGTTACGGTTGTCGCGTCCGCAATCAGTTCGCCGTTTTCTTTTGCAGACAAATAGCAGCCGTTGGAAGTTAAAATACTGACACGGTCCCAAAGACTGTCCGTCATGATATCGGCGTTGGGAAATTCGCGACGGATGCCTTCCAAAACGGAAATGTCACCGTCCGAGTAGCCGGTGTACCAGTCCATCAGATTTTCATCGGCCAGCGGTCCGACGACTGCGATGCTGTCCGGTGCAACGGACAGCGGAAGGATGCCGTCATTTTTCAAAAGAACAACCTGCTCCAGTGCGGCCCGGCGGTTTACCTGACGGAATGCCTCACAGGAAATCAGTTCATCCGTCAGCTCGCGGTACGGCATGGTGTCGGAAGAAGCGGGAACGGAATCTTCGGAGCCTGCGGACGATGTATCGGTGATATCCGGAAGAATTCCGAGACGTACGCGGGCATACAGCGGTCCGAAAATGGTGGAATCGATATCGGCTTCGGAAATCAGCCCGCGTGCCAGCGCCTGTTCCGCCGCGGCAGCAACCAGCGTGCTGTTATCGGTCATGGTGTCGCAGCCGGCCCGAACGGACAACTGATAGGCTTCGGAATAGGTATCACAGTATTTGTGCATGGTAACGGTCTGAGAAAAATCACCGCCGTCGCTGACCGCAAACCAGAGTCCCCAGCGGTCCTTCAGAACGGTTTTCAGCTCGGGATTCAGAATCCCGGGGATTCCGTTGATTTCGTTGTATGCGGCCATCAGACTTTTGGCACCGCCGCAACGGATGGCATATTCAAAGGATGCATAATAGTATTCGTATTTTAATCGCAGAGGCAAAAATGTATTGCAGGTGGCGCGGTCCTGCTCGTTGGTATTGGCACAAAAATGCTTTAACGTCGGGACGGCCAGTAGTACTTCGGGCTCCCGCAGAGGCTCGGTGGAATTGATGTCCGTTCCCTTGTAACCAGCCATACCACAGGTGTAGAATGCGGACATGGTTCCGGCCAAATAAGGGTCTTCACCATACGCTTCCTCGGTTCTTCCCCAACGGGGATCGTGAACCGGGTCAACGGTCGGACCCCAAAGACACAAATCCGCATTTTTATTGCGATTATAGTAGACCCGCCCCTCGGTTCCGGCAATCTGACCGAGCCGCATCATCAGGTCGGTATCGAAGGTTGCGGCCAATCCGACGGGTTGCGGGAATACGGTCGAGATTTTGTCCGGTTCGCGTCCGACATAGCCGCGGGCCACTTCTCCGCCGATGAAAAATTCCGGAATGTCGAGACGTTCGATTTCCTGATGATGAGTGGAAAGAAGACGTAATTTTTCCTGCAGTGTCAACTGCCGAATGATTGCCTCGGTCTTTTGAACCGCGGATTTTTGTGCGTTTGTATTGGACTTCATAAGTTGATTGGTAGCAGGCGGAATCATCCGAAACGCAGTTTTTGCGCGCCGGTATTGCGGGAAAAATTCGCCTATTACGTGCTCCTTTCGTATTTGGTCGGTGCCATGCGTGCCGCCGTTTACGGAAGCCGTCGCCGTCACCGTCGCGTATTGTCAGGTCGGCGCCGTGCGTGCCGCCGGTATTCATTTTATTATAGAAAATAAGTGCGGATTTTACAATGTGTTAAGTTACACCTTTCTTGTCATTTTTCGAAAAAGCCCTCCTGCGACAAGGGAAGCAATTGCTTGCGGAGGCAATCTGTGGTATGATGAGAGTACTTTGAAAAATGACAGCGGGAGATGCAGAAAATGAGCCGTTACCGATATTTGCTGATCGATTTGGATGATACGTTATTGTCGTTTCATGAGACATTTCAGGTTTCTCTGAAGACGGTCTTCCGACGCCTGATGGGACGGGATATCCGGCCGGAGGAACTCGACTGGTACGAGGAGGCCAACACGCTGTGTTGGAAGCAACTGGAACGCAAAGAAATCACGAAGAAAATCCTGAAATACAAACGATTTGCAATGCTGAGCGAGCAATTCGGACTCGGTATGGACGATGAGAAGATTCGCCAAATGAACGAAGCGTACATGGAGGAACTGAGCCGGACCGTTATTTATATGCCCGGGACACAGGAATTTATCCGGTATGCGTCGGAACGGTACCGACTGATTGTCATTACCAACGGAACCGACTGGGTACAGCACGGAAGGCTGTCGCGGGTGTCGTTTGCCGGGGATTTGGCGGGGGTGGTCATTTCCGATGAAATCGGAGTCAATAAGCCCGATCCGCGATTTTTTGACGGTGTGACGGCGATTACCGGGGATTCGGACAAGAGCCGGTATCTGGTAATCGGAGACAGCGAAACGTCGGATATTGCATTTGGCCGGGCGGTCGGCCTGGATACGCTTCGTCTGTGCGGAGCGGAGGCGGAAACGGCGGCCATGTACCGGGCTTGTGACTGGGACTCGGTGATTCGGATTCTGGAACAGGCAAAATGACCGGATTCCGGAAATTAGCCCCTGCATTTTCAGTATCAAACGACATGATTCAATGTAACATCCTATGTATTCGAAAAGCCGTTATTGACGGAAGAAATTCTGTTAGAGTATAATGAAAGAACGGGCTTGCCCGTGTGCGCAAACACATGTGAAAGGAATTGAGAACAATGAGATACGGTTATTTTAACGAGAAGGACAAGGAATATGTAATTACCCGTCCGGATACGCCGTCCGCATGGGCCAATTATCTGGGCTCTCCGGAGTACGGGGCGATTATTTCCAATAATGCCGGCGGTTACAGTTTTGTCAAATCCGGCGCCAACGGACGTGTGATCCGGTATCGATTTAACAGCGTGGCTACGGACCAGCCGGGCCGCTACGTATATATTCGCGACATGGAGGACGGCGACTACTGGTCCGCTTCCTGGGCACCGGTTTGCAAGCCGCTTCAAAGCTACAAGAGCGAGTGCCGCCATGGTACGGCGTACACCGTCATTTCATCGGAATACCGGGGCATTTATGCGGAAACGCTGTATTACGTGCCGAAGGATGCCACCTACGAGGTTTGGAACGCTGTCATCACCAACCGCGACACAAAGCCGAGAAAACTGGCCGTGACCGGATATTGCGAGTTTGTCAATGAAAATAATTACGAACAGGACCAGGTTAACCTGCAATACACCCTGTTCATTACGCATACGTATTTCCGCGGCAATTACATTCAGCAGAAGCAAAATGAGGGCTTCCATAATCCTAATTCCGAACGGTTCCTCGGCCTTGCCGGGGCAAAGGTGGATCATTTCTGCGGAGACCGTGACAAATTTGTCGGAAATTACCGCAGTTACGCCAACCCCGTCGGAGTCGCAGAGGGGCTGAACGGGGATTTGAATTACTGCGACAACTCCTGCGGTGCGCTGGAATCCGATGTGGTACTGCAGCCCGGTGAATCCCGCCGTTTTACCTTTGTACTCGGACAGAAGCCGGATTTTGAGGCCGAGAAGATTCTGGCCCGCTACGAGGAAGACGGTGTCTGTGAGAAGGAACTTGCGGAACTGAAGGAGTACTGGCACTCCAAAATCAACAATCTTCAGGTGCATACGCCGGATGAGAATTTCAATAACATGGTCAATGTATGGAACGCATACAACTGCTTCATTACATTTACATGGTCCCGTGCGGCATCGTTCCAGTATTGCGGACTTCGGAACGGATTCGGGTACCGGGATACCGTACAGGACATTCAGGGTGTAATTCATTTGGCTCCGGAAATGGCGTATGAGCAGATTAAGTTCATGCTGTCCGCGCAGGTTACGAACGGCGCCGGACTTCCGCTTGTCAAATACACCCACACACCGGGCAAGGAAAATACTCCGGACGATCCCGAGTACGTTAAGGAAACCGGCCATCCGTCGTATCGTGCGGATGATGCACTGTGGCTGTTCCCGACCGTATACAAGTACATTTCCGAAAGCGGAAATATTGCCTTCCTGGACGAGGAAATCTTCTATGCCAACAACGGCGAGAAGGGAACGGTGTACGACCATTTGAAACGTGCCATCGCATTTTCCATGAACAACCTCGGAAATCACGGCATGCCGGCCGGTTTGCACGCCGACTGGAATGACTGCCTGCGACTCGGCAAGAAGGGCGAATCCACGTTCGTGGCATTCCAGCTCGTATATGCCGTCAAGATTTTGCGCAAATACGCTGTTTTGAAACAGGATACCGAATATGTGGAATATTTGGATGAAATCAACCGGAAGATGACGGACATTCTCAGTGATTGCTGGAATGAGGACCGTTGGATTCGCGGATATAAGGAAGACGGTGTGGTAATCGGAAACCGGAAGGACCCGGAAGCGTCCATGTGGCTGAATCCGCAGTCCTGGTCCGTTATTGCGGACTTCGGTACGAAGGAACAGCAGGAGAAGGCAATGGATTCCGTTGAGCGCGAACTGAACACTCCGTACGGTGCCATGGTTATGTATCCGGCGTATGAATATCATTCCTTTGACGGCGCGCTGATGACCTGCTTCAATAAGGGATGCAAGGAAAATGCGGGCATTTTCTCACAGCCGCAGGGCTGGCTGATTCTGGCCGAGGCAAAGCTCGGTCACGGAAATCGTGCATACCGCTACTGGACCGAGGCATCGCCGGCAACGTACAATGACAATGCCGAGCACCGCGCACTGGAACCGTATGTATACGGACAGTTTGTAGAGGGCAAGGACAGCCCGTTTGCGGGACGTGCCCATGTACATTGGCTGACCGGAACCGCGTCGACGGTTATGGTTGGAACGATCGAAGGAATTTTGGGTCTGAATCCCGAGAGCGACGGTATTGTAATCGATCCGTCCATCCCGTCCGAGTGGAAGGAATACACGGTGCGGAAACTGTTCCGAGGCAAAGTATTGAACATTACGGTAAAGAATCCGAACGGTTCCGAACACGGCGTTTCCGAAGTTACGGTAAACGGCACGAAAATCGACGGTTTGCTGATTCGTGATGAAATTCTCAGAGAAGACAACGAAATCACCGTACTGATGCGTTAACGGGCAGGAGAGCCCGCCGTGGCAGCAGGCGATGACAATACGAACCGGAAACCCGTAACAGTCAGCGGGGCAATCCGAACCGGAAACCCGCAAAATAACAGAATACAAAAATAATCCCTTTTCCAATCGGAAGTCAAGAAAGACACCGGGTGCGAAAAGGGATTTTTTTGTTACAGGACCAACCACGGTTACAGGACCAACCACGGTTACAGGGCAAAACGTGGGTTACAGGGCAAACCTCGGTTACAGGACAAAATGAGTTGGTGGCAATTCACGCCTTGGCATTACAGGATGCCGGCCTAAAACCGAAACCGTCGGGACAATCACGCCTGTCTCAGTGCCTGCAGGAAATTTTTGGAGCAGGAGCGAGAGACCTTTAACGTATGATGCGATGTCATGGTAATCAGAAGCGTGCGGTCAATATCCGGGCGGAAACTGACAATTTTGTCAAGATTGACAATGCAGGATTTGGAAATCCGGAAGAAGTTCCGTCCCATCACAAGCGGCTCGATTTCGTACAGTCGCTGCGTCATTTCGTACGTGCCGGAGCGCAGGGTGACGAACACTTTGCGGTCTCTGGCTTCAAAAAACAGAATCTGGTCGAAGTTAATTCGGATTGTTTCACTGCCTTTCAGAGCAAATAAGGCCGCCATGCCGGAGAAATTCCGGGCGGTACCGGATGATGGGAGCTCCGGTGCAGACAGAGGCTTCTGCGCATCATTTGGATACGAAATCGAAACCGGCGTGGTCGCAGAGTCGCGGTTGTGAAGCCCGGCAATCATCAGTGCAATGGAAACGTGCTCCGAGAATTCCAAATCCTGCTTTCGCGGAGTCTGCGCGTCCGCATAACCAATCGTGAAAAAGCCCAGCATCCGTTCATTGAAAATGAGCGGCACGACGAACGTGTTCCGAATCGGTTTCACCGGATAGCCGTCCGGGTAAATGTGCGTTTTCGGAAATACCTGTGCCGTTTTGTAATCGAGAGAACCGTGAAGGAAAATGCAGGTGGCATTTGCATCGTCGCCTTCGGAATACAAATTGATGCTGAAGGATTCGGCATCCGGGAACAGATACGCCAGAATTTTGACCTTCTCCACAAGCTCGTCGTAATCGGAAGCCGTGTACAAATGCTCGCGAATTCGGCTGTTGCGGAACTCCATAGCTTCAAAATCCTGCTTGTCGAAAGCCTCCAAATGCGCACGAAGATTCGGTCTCTTTTTCATTCCGCATCCGCAACTGAGTCCGAGCGACAACAGCGGTTTCCCGACAGGAATGGAAGGCACGGGCTCGCCGGTCATTTCGTGATAGAGAACAGCCATGGCACAGCGACCGGTATAGGCGGCATTGCTTTCCGCCGTAGTCAGCGAAAAGAGCTGGTTAAATGAGGAAGGACGCCCGTCGAAGCCCGTCACCATGACATCCTCGGGAACGCGGACTCCGTAACGCGACAGATTCTTAATCAGAGCAAGCGCCACCACGTCGGATACGCACATAACCGCATCCGGCATCGCCAGTTCGCCGAAAGCCAGCTGTTTGGCCAGTTTCTCCGCACAGCCGGTCCAGTAGCCGCCGTACAGAAAACAGTCTTCGGAAACAGGCAAGTGATGCTTTTCAAGGGCCGTCCGAAAGCCGTCCAGACGTTTGTTGCGAGTCCCTTTTTCTCCGCCGAGATAATAAATGGTCCGACAGCCGTGCTCATCCAGAAGATGATTCGTCAGGGTCTCGGACAGAACGTCATCCGTGTCAAATGAGGGTTCTGTGAAACAGTCCGAATCCCCATAGGACAGAACCGGAATTTGGCACTCGGAACGAATGCGCGCCTCTAACGCCTTTTGCAATTCCATGTGCGGCGCAAAGCTTCGCGTAACAAAAATGAGTCCGTCATAGCGCGACCGGTCAATCAGGTCATAAATGCGGTCTTCCCCATTTAGAAAATGCTCGCTCAGCTGCAGCATGGAAAAGACGTTCACCTGATAGCCGAGGGCATTTGCCTCCTGAAGAACGCCCTGAACATAACTTTCCACAATCGGTTCCCGGAAGTCGGATACACATACACAAATCTGTTTCATACAAACCTCATAAAATCGGAGCGGGTCACATCCGAAGCGGTTCCGGCAAAGGCACGGCACGAAGTCGTGAAATTTCCGGAACGGATGAAACCCAAAACAAGAGAAATCATAATGAAGTGAAAACGCCACGAAGCCGAAACTCCGTGGCGTGATTCACTGTATTACTACGTAATTGAAATTACTTGTAGAGCTCAACGAGTCTCAGGAGATGCTGATAACGTTCGTTAGCAGCCTTCTCGGAGTCGCTGAAGAGCTTCTCAGCTCTCTCAGGGAACGGCTTAACAAGACGAGTGTAACGAGACTCATTGTTAAGGAATTCCTGATATGTTCCATCGCCTTCCTTGGAAGTGAGAGTGAACGGATTCTTGCCTTCAGCCTTAAGAGCAGGATTGAAGGAGAAGAGATTCCAGTAGCCGGCCTTAACAGCCTTCTTCATCTCATCCTGGCAGTGGTTCATACCACCCTTGGCAATTCCGTGAAGTTCGCAGGGAGCGTAGCCGATGATCAGGGAAGGACCATTGTAAGCTTCAGCTTCCTGAAGAACCTTAACTGCCTGAGCAGGGTTAGCACCAAGAGCAATCTGAGCAACATATACATAGCCGTACTGCATAGCGATTTCAGCGAGAGACTTCTTGCTGATTTCCTTACCTGCAGCAGCGAACTGGCAAACCTCACCGATGTTGGAAGCCTTGGAAGCCTGACCACCGGTATTGGAGTACATTTCGGTATCGAATACCATAACATTTACATTCTCACCGGAAGCAAGAACGTGATCAAGTCCGCCGTAACCGATATCGTATGCCCAACCGTCACCACCGAAGATCCATACGGACTTCTTGGAGAGGTAATCCTTCTTAGCAAGAACGGAAGCGCAAAGCTCGCAGTTCGGAGCAGTCTTCTCAAGTTCAGCGATAAGAGCATCTGCACAAGCAGCGTTCTTAACGGTGTCGTCCTTGGTCTCAAGGAAAGCAGCGATTGCAGCCTTCAGAGATTCCGGAGCCTGATCGGCAGCAGCAATCTCATTCAGCTTAGCGATAAGCTGGTCACGAAGAACCTTCTGACCGAGATACATACCGAAACCGTGCTCAGCGTTATCTTCGAAGAGGGAGTTGGACCAAGCCGGACCCTTCTTGGAATCCTTGTTTACGGTATACGGTGATGTTGCAGCAGGACCACCCCAGATAGAGGAGCATCCGGTTGCATTGGAGATATACATATGCTCACCAAAGAGCTGTGTAATCAATCTTGCATAAGAGGTTTCCGCACAACCTGCGCAGGAGCCGGAGAACTCCAGCAACGGCTGGTTGAACTGAGATCCCTTAACAGCAGGCATGGTGTCTGCAACGGCCTTCTTACCAACGTTCTCAACGAGGTAATTGAATACCGGCTGCTCATCAGCCTGAGATTCCTGAGGAACCATCTCAATTGCTGCAACAGGACAAACAGTGATACACTCACCGCAACCCATACAGTCGAGAGGAGATACGCTCATGGTGTACTTATATTCGCTTGCCTTCGGCTTGGTATCAGCCAGCTTGATGTTGGAAGGAGCAGCAGCAACTTCCGCATCAGACAGAAGGAACGGACGAATCGTAGCATGAGAACATACAAATGCACAGTTGTTACACTGAATACACTTCTCAGCATTCCATGCAGGAACGGTTACAGCGGTACCACGCTTCTCATAAGCGGAAGCACCGGTTTCGAACTGACCGTCAGCGATATCCTTGAATGCGGAAACAGGAAGGCTGTAACCATCCATGAGACCGATCGGATCAAGAAGTTCGTTAACCATCTTAACGGTAGCGGGACGACCGGTACGCTCAATCTTCTTAGGAGCGTCAACAGCGGTAGCCCAGTCAGCGGGAACAGCAACCTCATGAATTGCATCTACACCGGCATCAATAGCCTTGTAGTTCATTTCAACGACAGCGTCACCCTTCTTGGAGTAGGACTTCTTAGCAGCCTGCTTCATGTAGTCGATTGCTTCATCAATCGGCATTACGTTAGCAAGTTTGAAGAAAGCGGACTGAAGAATGGTGTTGGTTCTCTTACCCATACCGATTTCGATAGCCTTGTCAATAGCATTGATGGTGTACAACTTGATGTTGTTCTTAGCAATGTACTGCTTAGCTTCGGCGGGCATATGCTCGTTCAGCTCTTCGTCGGACCACTGGCAGTTAATCATGAAGATTCCGCCCGGCTTAACATCCTGAACCATCTTGTAACCCTTGATTACGTAAGACGGGTTGTGGCATGCAACGAAGTCAGCCTGGTTGATGTAGTAAGGACTCTTGATCGGCTTGTCACCGAATCTCAAGTGAGAAATGGTAATACCACCGGTCTTCTTGGAGTCATACTGGAAATAAGCCTGAATGTACTTGTCGGTGTGGTCACCAATGATCTTGGTGGAGTTCTTGTTAGCACCAACGGTACCGTCACCGCCGAGACCCCAGAACTTGCATTCTACGGTACCCTTAGCGGATGTAATCGGAGCGGGCTTAACTTCCGGAAGAGAGAGGTTCGTAACATCATCGACAATACCGATGGTGAAACGGGACTTCGGAGCATCCTTGGCAAGCTCGGTGTAAATAGCGAAAATGGAAGAAGGACAGGTATCCTTGGAACCGAGACCGTAACGACCTGCGGAAAGGATAACATCGTTCATGCCTGCTTCGCGAAGAGTGGTAGCGATATCAAGGTAGAGAGGCTCACCGAGGGAACCGGGCTCCTTGGTTCTGTCAAGAACGGCAATCTTCTTAGCAGTCTTAGGAAGAACCTTAAGAAGAGCGGAGGAAACCCAAGGACGGTAGAGACGAACCTTAATCAAACCAACCTTCTCGCCTGCAGCGGTCAGGTAATCGATAACTTCTTCTGCAACGTCACATACGGAACCCATAGCGATGATGACACGGTCAGCATCGGCAGCACCGTAGTAGTTAAACAAATCGTAGTTGGTTCCGAGTTTCTCGTTAACCATCTTCATGTACTTCTCAACATAAGAAGGAAGTTCATCGTATACGGAGTTACAAGCCTCACGATGCTGGAAGAAAACGTCATCGTTCTCGTGAGAACCACGCATAGCGGGATGCTCAGGATTCAAAGCGTGAGCACGGAAAGCTTCAACAGCTTCCATGTTGCACATTTCCTTCAAATCTTCGTAGTCCCACTTCTCAATCTTCTGAATTTCATGAGAAGTACGGAAACCGTCGAAGAAGTTCAGGAACGGAACCTTACCCTCAATAGCAGCCAGGTGAGCAACAGGGCTCAAATCCATAACTTCCTGAGGATTGGATTCTGCAAGCATTGCAAAACCGGTCTGACGGCAAGCGTAAACGTCACTGTGGTCACCGAAGATGTTCAGGGACTGTGTAGCAACGCAACGTGCGGATACATCAAATACACAAGGAAGCTGCTCAGCAGCAATCTTGTACATATTAGGGATCATCAAAAGAAGACCCTGAGAAGCTGTAAAAGTGGTGGTAATAGCACCGGCTGCAAGGGAACCGTGAACGGTACCTGCTGCACCGGCTTCAGACTGCATCTCGACAACCTTTACGGTATTGCCAAAGATGTTCTTTCTGCCTTCAGCAGACCACTGGTCGATGGAATCGGCCATCGGGCTGGAAGGTGTAATGGGATAGATTCCGGCAACTTCCGTAAACGCATACGCAACGTGAGCAGCAGCGGTATTTCCATCCATTGACTGTTTTTCTCTAGCCATTGTTTTCGTCCTCCTTTTTAGTGACATATGCTAACATGGTAGCATTGCCCTCAACATTTCAATTATAGTTGATAATAATTGTTTTGTAAACAATAAAATCGGTTTTTGTCAAGTGTCACAAGAAAAACACAAAAACCACGGCATTTTCAATATATAATGGAAAAAAATTCAAAAAAAGTGCGAAAATGCCCATTCTGACGAGAATTTCTGTTGACAAATTATCATAGGAAGCGATATACTTCAAAAAGTGTTTCTATACGGTTGGGCCGGAATTCCCGCGGAAGTCCGTCAAGGCCGAGAATCACCATGCAAATGATGTGGAAACCGGAGGAGTTAGTGATGGCAAAAACAGAAAAGAAGATTATTACGAAAAGGGACCTGAACAGACTGGAAGAAGAACTGACCGAACTTCGTGTGGTTGCCCGTAAGGAAATCGCACAGAAGATTAAGGAAGCGAGAGAGCAGGGAGACCTTTCCGAAAATGCGGAATATGATGCAGCAATGGACGAGCAGAGAGAAATCGAAGCAAAGATCGATGAGCTCGAAGAATTGCTGAAGAACGTCGAAGTGGTTGACGAGGGCGAAATTGACTCCGAGAATGTCAACATCGGAAGCCTGGTTACTATTTTGAATTTGAATAACAACAAACAGTCGCAGTATCAGATTGTCGGAACAACCGGCGCAAATGCGTTGCTTGGCAAGATTTCCAACGAATCCCCCGTAGGCCGTGAGCTGATCGGTGCAAAGGTCGGACAGGAGATTTCCGTAGAACTTGCAAACGGAACCGTTCGGTACCGTGTCATCGAAATCCATAAGCCGGAATGATGACGTCGTAAGGCATTTTCCATTGAATTGTGACAGCCGGTAGGAATTCCTTGCCGGCTTTCTCTATTATTATTTTCAAGTATTCGGAGGACAGAAGCGTGGCAGAACAGAACACAAACAATCAAAATGAGGAACAGCAGGACGTCAGTGAACTGATTAAGGTTCGTCGCCAGAAGCTTGCGGATTTGCAGGCGGCGGGAAAGGACCCGTTTCAGATTACCAAATACAATCAGACGCATCATACCGATGAGGTCAAGAGTCTGTACGAAGCATTGGAAGCAGAGCTTCTGAAGGATCGGGTAGCTCCGAACGTAGAGGGTATGGAAGAGCAGGAAAAGCGCGAAACGCTGAAGGTTGATTACAACGAGAAACGTGCCATCATGGATGCACAGCCGATTTCCGTTTCCATTGCCGGTCGAATGATGTTTAAGCGTGTTATGGGTAAGGCTTCCTTCTGCAACATTCAGGATTTGAAGGGAAGCATTCAGGTATATGTGGCAAGAGATGCCATCGGCGAGGAGTCTTATGCGGATTTCAAGAAGGGCGATATCGGCGACATTTACGGAATTAAGGGCTATGCGTTCCGTACCATGACCGGTGAGATTTCCGTGCATGCACAGGAAATGACGCTGTTGTCCAAGTCCCTGCAGGTATTGCCGGAGAAGTTCCACGGAATGACCAATACCGATATGCGCTATCGTCAGCGTTATACCGATCTTATTATGAATCCGGAAGTAAAGGAAACCTTCGTAAAGCGTTCCAGGATGATTTCCGGAATTCGTCGTTTCCTGGCAGAGAAGAATTTCATGGAGGTTGAGACGCCGATGCTGGTTGCCAATGCGGGCGGCGCAGCAGCAAGACCGTTTGAGACTCATTTTAATGCACTCGACGAGGACGTCAAGCTCCGCATTTCCCTTGAATTGTATCTGAAGAGACTGATTGTCGGCGGACTTGAGAGAGTATTCGAAATCGGCCGTGTATTCCGTAACGAGGGATGTGATACGAGACATAATCCGGAATTTACGCTGATGGAGCTGTATCAGGCATATACCGATTATTACGGCATGATGGATTTGACCGAGGAAATGTTCCGTTACCTGGCAAATGAGGTATGCGGCACGACGGAAATCACATACGGCGAGAACACGATAGACCTTGGAAAGCCGTTTGCACGCCTGACCATGAATGAAGCCGTAAAGCAGTACACCGGCATTGATTTTGACACTGTGGCATCCGACGAGGAGGCAAAGGCCCTCGCGAAGGAGCGTCATTTGGAATATGAAGAACGCCACACGAAAGGCGATATCCTGAACCTGTTCTTCGAGGAGTTCGTCGAAGAGCATTTGATTCAGCCGACCTTCATTATGGATCACCCGGTTGAAATTTCTCCGCTGACCAAGAGAAAGCCCGATAAGCCGACCCACGTTGAGCGTTTCGAGCTCTACATCAACACATGGGAAATGTGCAACGCATACTCCGAGCTGAACGATCCGATCGACCAGCGTGAGCGTTTCAAGGCGCAGGAAGCTGCACTGGCAGCAGGCGACGAGGAAGCCAACACGACCGATGAGGACTTCATGAATGCCCTCGAAATCGGTATGCCTCCGACCGGCGGTATCGGCTACGGCCTCGACCGTCTCGCCATGCTCCTGACCAACAGCCCGGCGATTAGAGATGTGCTGCTGTTCCCTACAATGAAGAGTCTTGATAAGTAAAAAGTCAGTATTTATGCGGCTTCCCGAACTTGCGGGAGGCCGTTTTCCTTACCAAATACCAAAAATTTACCAAGTTTTTTCTTTTTTTATTGATTTTTGGCGATTGTTGGC
>JAZLJJ010000008.1:0-6063 GCA_045597325.1 Lachnospiraceae bacterium | reverse complement strand
ATGGTATTACGGAATGTTGAAATGAGAATGCCATATGTAATGGGGATATAAATAGACTTAAAGATGAAAGTTGATGTTTTGCTTGATAAAATGACGTAATAATTTACATATTTGCAATTGTTCGGAATAACCACAAATGCTGTTGGGGCATGTTTGATAATGTGATATAATACAAATAACCGATAATTGAAGAAGATATTTTTTGTGTGCATGATTTTATTTATGGAGGTGAGACAATGAAAAACAAGCGAATTGCAGTTTTCGCAAATGGGTGGAGTAATGAATTTCTCGGATACGCATTGGAAGGAATACGGGAAGAAGCAAAGAAAGACGGCGTCGATGTATTTGTCTATTTAACATATATACTGCATGGCGATATGGAATTGCAAAGCAAATGTCAGCTAAACATTATGCATCTTCCGAATCCCAAGGATTATGACGGTGCCATTATGTTAACCAATACCTTCAATCTGGAAGATGAGCAGGAGCGTGTTCGTGCGTTGTTCCAGCGCGCGGGAATTCCGATGATTTCCACAGAAGTCAAGGCTCCCGGTATGGCTGTTGTAGGAACCGGAAATTATCAGGGCGTATATAATATGGCTACGCATTTGATTGAGGTTCATGATGTCAAGCGGGTGGTTTATGTCAGCGGAATTAAAGGAAACCGCGAGTGTGCCATTCGAAAGAAAGCACTGATGGATGCGTTGGCGGATCATGGTCTTGAGCTGATGGATACACTGGACGGAGACTTTGGATTTTTCCGCGGGAAAATACTTTGCAGCGAGTATCTGAATGCAGGAAAGCCGTTGCCGGATGCATTTGTATGTGCCAATGACCTGATGGCATTGGGCTTGTCCAACGAATTGTACAGCAGAGGAATTGATGTCCCGAAGGATGTCATTGTAACGGGATTTGACCATGTTAAAGAAGCATGTTCAACATTCCCGCTGCTTGCGACCGTATCCCGAAATTGGGATAAGCTCGGAAATCTTGCATATAAAGAATTGAAATCCCAGATTCAGCATCAGGATGCCGATGTTGAGCGGTTGCTGGATTCCAGTTTCCTGCCTTCGGAATCCTGCGGTTGTACACCGAGTGCGGAAAGTACGGCCAAACGATTGGATATTTTACGGAATTCTTATTTTGAAAAAATAAACAATGATATGATGGATATTTTCTTTCAGCGTCTGCGAATTGAAACAGCCAAATCGGACAGTATCGAAGTGTTCAACGAGACTGCAACGAAGGTTTTCAATGACTATGGTTCCATCGGTAATGATTTCGCAATTTGTGTTGAGCCCGATTTCTTTGAACTGGAAGATGAGGAATTACCGAAACGAATCCGAGGCTACAGTGACAGCATGAAGGTCATTTTCAGTAAGCAAAACGGAGTTGTCGAAAAACCGTATTCGTTCTACACTTCGGAGGTTGTTCCGAGATATCATAAGGGTGAGGATGAATCCAATCTGTACATCATAACCCCGTTAAATAATATGGAAAATATCATTGGATATTTGTGTATTAAGAATTCGCCGAATATGATTTATGATTTGTCACTTCGGAAATGGATGATTAACATGAATACGCTGTTCCTGAATATGAGACAATACATTTTCTCGCAGCGTATGAACAAGAAACTGAAAGAAATTTATATGACCGACTTCCTGACCGGAATGTTCAACAGAACCGGATGCGAGAAGGAATTGTTCTCCTTTATCGAGAAAGAAAAGGCAGAAGGACGTACCACAATTCTGTTGTTTGCGGATATTGACTGCATGAAGACGATAAATGATGTGTACGGACATTTGAACGGTGACCTGGCGATTAAGGCAACGGCGGATGCGATGAGAAAATCGTTGCCGAATGACTGGCTGTTCGGTCGATACGGCGGTGATGAGTTTGTTGCGGTCGGACCGTGTCCGAACACGGAAGTGATTGTGAAACAGAGAGCAAATTTGGCCAATTCCATTAAAGCACTGATTGAAAGCTTTAACTTGTCGTTTGAGTTGTCTGTCAGCGTCGGTTACGCTGCAATTCGTCCGCATGACGAAGGAACCATAGAAGACTTTATCCGTTGTGCAGACGAATCCATGTACGAAGCAAAACAACTTGCACATGAACGAATTAAAGCAGGACGAAACAATATGAATTAAGGATTGCCCCATTGTGAGGCTCGTTTTTTAACGAACTCATTTATTCTCTTAAAAAGGGCAACAATATTTTTTATCAATTTTAAGAATTGAACAGTTCAGTCGAAAAAAGCGGCTTCGGGAGAGTGAAAACACAACCTGATGACCGCTTTTGTTCGTCATTATGTGCTTGCCATACCTATTTGGTTGAAAGAAAAAAGAGTAGACGCCCATTGACAACACGACAGTTATATATTATAATGATTATTGTCTATTAAAAGACAAATATATAAAAATTGAAGGAAGAAAAAATGAAAAGAGCCTGTTTTTTTGCGTATATAATACTTGTCATGCTGTTGGCTTCCGGATGTAAGAATCAGAAGAACAGTACAAACGAGAAACAACCTACAACGCAACCTACAACGCAACCGACAGTAACGCAACCGATTGCAATGGTTACAAATACAGTTACGGAGTATCCGGTACCTACCGTTACAAAGAAGTCAGTAACGCCGATTCCGAAATTTGAAGGGGTGACGCTTAATTGGTGTCTTCCCGAAGTTTATTCTGAAGAAAAACTGAACAAGAGTGCTGTAAGAATCAATGAAGTACTGGATTCACTTGGACGAAATTATCATATATCTTTTTCTATGGCGGATTTGTCGACGTATCCGGACAGTGTTCCACGAAAAGAAGTGGACATAGCAGGCTTCAATAATAATGGATTTCATTCAACGGCTGCTAAAGAATTATTTTTGCCATTGAGCGATTTTCTCAAGGATTCGGAGTTATACAGACATTACAGTGAAATGCTTTGGGAATCGGTTAGTATTGACGGAACCATTTATTCAATTCCAAACACCGGTGGCTATATCATGGATGGACCTTTGTTTGTTTTTAACCGTAAGTATTTTTCGGAAGAACAGGCAAATGAAATCGTGCTTTCTTTGGACGAACTGGAACCGGTTCTAAAAGAGTTAAAAGACAGGAATGTAGACTGTCCGTTATATTTTAATACAACTGCCCAAAATATGGTTGCTTCTATGGGGAGTTATGAAAGAGATAATATAGTATATTCGACAGAAGGTGATATCGTTTCTCTTACGGAATCCGAGGACTACTGTAAAGTAATGGATACCTTGAACCGATATGCGATACAAGGGTTGGCAAAAGGTCCTTCAAAGGGAAATCTGATGGGTTCTTATCTGGATGAATTGCACGAAGCTTATACTGGCGCGCAGAAAGCCGGGACTACGGTTAATCTTGACAACAGCACGGATTATGGAATCATGATTACCGACGCAGGATGGCAAGGCATTTATGAAGATGAAGTATTTGTGAGAACAGCGTCACGTGTGATTTCATGGATTCCGCTCTCTTTTTCTGCAGGTATATGGAGTTCGTCAGAAAATCCGGACTACGCTTTTGATTTCCTATCTGATTTTTATTTGAATACGGAACTGCAGGGTATCTTTTTCGATCCATTCGATGAAGATGATAAAAGCAAGACACTTGCAGAACGTTTGGATGAGCATATTATACAGTCAAGTCTTATAGGAACACGGGATTTTTATTTGAGAGACGGTAATCATGCGAATGTACCGCTTGGTGACAATATCATAAGATTTCCTTATACAGGTTTTATTCCTGAAGTAGTATCCGATACGAGTAAGGCAACCTGGGTATGTTCGGATTATGGTTCTATTTGGCAGTTGTCGGAATATGATTACTTTATGAATCAATATCGGGAGAAGATGAAAGAAACAGGTATCGACTCCGTTGTCGAAGATATACGAAAACAGTTCAAGGAATGGAAAAGCAGACAGTAAGGGGTAAGAACGTGGTGAAATCATCCTGCGACATCCGCAGAAGTTCCTGAAAGGAAAATAAAGTATGGAACTGAATGTAAATTCATTAACCAAAACATATGGCAATATCAAAGCACTGAATTCGTTTCAGTATAATTTTTCGGAAGGAATATACGGCCTTTTGGGTCCGAACGGTGCCGGAAAATCGACACTGATGAATATCCTCACGGCAAATTTAAAACCGACAGAGGGAACGGTCTTATACGATGGACAGGATATTTTCACCATGGGAAAGGATTATCGGAAATTGTTGGGACATATGCCTCAACAACAGGGTGTATATTCCGGATACACGTTAGAGAGATTTCTCTCATATATGGCCGTGCTGAAAGGAATTCCGAGAAAGGAAGCAAAGCGCTCCATAGCTGAAATATCGGAGCGGGTCCGCTTATCGGACTGTATGCACAGACGTCTCGGTGAATTTTCCGGAGGAATGAAACAAAGGGCACTGATTGCACAGGCACTGCTTGGGAATCCGAAAATTATCATTCTTGACGAACCGACGGCCGGATTGGATCCGAGAGAACGCATCAATGTTCGTAATCTGATTGCAGAAGTCGCATTTGACCGTATTGTGATGATTGCGACGCATGTCGTATCCGATATTTCCTTCATTGCAAAAGAAGTCCTGCTGATGAAGAAGGGAGAAGTAATCGATTCCGGAAGGCCGTCTCAATTGTGCGAAAGGACAAAGGGAAAAGTGTATGAGCTATCGCTGTCGCTGAAGGAATTCGATGACGTTCGAAACAAGTACAGGATAAGCAGTATTCGGGAGGATGCAGATACGATTTTTGTAAAGATAATTTCAGATACGGCACCTGCGGAATATCCTTCTGCAGAAGCGAATCCTAACCTCGAAGATGTTTATTTATATCATTTTGACTGAGTGGAAAAATATGAATTTATTTTTGAGTGAATTAATCAAAGTATTCAGAAACCGCGCGACAGTTCTGATTTTGATATGCCTGCTTGGCGTGAACGGCTTCTTTGCGTATTTCACTTCACAGAATGGTGAAACGTTATTTTCGCCATCGGCATATCGAGACATCCATAAGGATTTGGCTGAAAAAACATATGAGGAAGCACTGAGGGAAGTAAATGAACGTAAGGAACTGAGTGAGTTCTCTTTGGAAATGTCTCAAGGGGGCAATCCGGAAAGTCTGAAGGCAATGTTCGGCGAACGCTATGAATCAATTGCAGAGGAATACCGGAACGAAGAATATGCGCCCTATAATGAATTCCCTTATTATGAGAGAAATTTACTGCAGCAGGTTTTTGTTGAGTATTCAACGGCAGGTCATTATGGAGAATATCTGGACAAAATTCAAACTTCGGCAAGGCAGATGAAACTGTTTGCAAAGAGATATCGTACAAATCGTTTTCTGTATCGTAATATTATCAAGACAGCAGAGGATTTTGCACAAATTGTGCCGGAGGAAGAGACGGTTGCAGGACCTAATCTGGGAATTGAGAATGCATTAAACAGTACGTTCACAGACCTGCTCGGAATTCTGATGTTATTTTATACGGTCATGATTTTGGTTATGAGGGAGAAGGAAACACAACAGCTGTTGCTGATGCGTACCACGGCAAAGGGACGATTTCCACTCGGAGCTGCAAAGGCTGCAGCGACTCTTGTAACAGGAATATTGATGGCAGGTATACTTTATGCAGAAAACCTGATTGTGTATGGCATGATTTACGGTATTGGTAATCTGTCACGTCCGATATATACCCTATTAAATTAATGACTGCTCAATAACAACAAAAAGTGCTTCAAACCCTTGAAAATAGTGAATTTGTAGCCATTTTGTGGTATACTATAAGTGCATGAAAAATCATTCAAAATGCTAAAAACCTTGCACCAAGGAGTACCACATGTACAAAAAAGAACAATATCGTCAACTGGGACTTACAGATTTTAACCAACCGCTTGGATTGAAAATGAATCCTGAAAATAGATGGATAAAAAAGGCAGCTACAATCCCGTGGGATGCAATTGAAGACAAATATGCCGAATTGTTTCCAAGTAATACAGGAATGCCGGCGAAACCTCTCAGAATGGC
>JAZLJJ010000007.1:0-6727 GCA_045597325.1 Lachnospiraceae bacterium | reverse complement strand
TCTAAACCATAGACCTCTCTCATGGAAATGTCATGTTCAGCGTCTATGCTTTTGATGTTGATTCTGTAGCTATCGTGAGCAATGCGGTCTATAATCGCATCTGCCAAAGGACTGGAGGCACCACCCAACTGGTCATACCATACAGGAATAGGGGTTACAAGGCTTAATGAAATGCTTAGAACACCAAGATGTCCTTTCGTCGTTTATAATGGTAATAGGAAACTGGTTAAGCGAATCGAGCTTGAGAAGTACATTGAAAAAAACAGAGTTATTTGAGTAAAATTATTGAGTTATAGGGCGTTGTATGATATAATTATTCTGTCCTATTGGGCTCAATCTAAATTTGAATTGTTTTTAATGTGAATTTAGGTGGAGGATATATATGGGCAAAAATTTGAAAGGAAAGGAAATAGGTAAAGGTTTATCGCAAAGAGAAAACGGTAAGTATTCTGCAAGATCTGTTTTATATAATGGTAAACGCATATCAAAATGCTTTGAAACTCTTAAGGAAGCTAAGATATGACTTGATGAGATTCGATATGATAATGCACATCATGATGTGATTATAAATTCATCCGTAACTGTTAATGAATGGTTTGAAATATGGATGAAGACCAGGGGACTTGTTGTGAGACCTAATACTATAAGAAATTATAGAGAAAGGTTTTATAGAAACATTTCTCCTGAAATAGGTAATAAGAAATTGATCGATGTTAGACCTATAGAATGTCAGAATATTCTTAATCAGATGGTTGAAGAGTACGCTGGCTCAACAATTTATCAGGCACTAACAACCATGGGAACCATTTTTAAAGCGGCAGTAGATAATGAATTTTTGAAGAAAACACCTGTTAATGGTACTGTTAAACTTCCTGAGCCGATTGATAATAAGGTAAGATTCTTAACAATTGAGGAACAGCAGCTTTTTTGAAAACCTGCAAAGGAACATCTCATTTTAATCAGTATAGGTTGATTTTTGAAACCGGATTACGTACATCTGAATTAATTGATTAAAGTGGTCAGATATTGATTGGGATAACAGAATTATACATGTGGAAAGGAATCTGGAATATCGTTACTCAAGAAAAGAGTGGTTATGGGGCCTACAAAGTCTAAAGCCGGTACAAGAGATATACCGATGACTGATAGCGTCTACGATATGCTTTGGATTATGAATCAAGTGAAATTCAATCTTAAGAAAGAAACACCGGATGAATTCAAAGAAGTTATCTTTTTAAACCGGAAAGGTCTTCCGACTAAGAATTCGGCTTATGATACTCATATATATAAGATATGTGAAAAATGCGGAATAAAACCATTTTCAATGCACACTATTAGACATACATTCGCAACTCGTTGTGTAGAGTCAGGTATGAACTTCAAAACATTACAGACTATCTTGGGCCATTCTAAGATTAGCATGACAATGGATCGATATGCTCATGTAACTGCTGACACACTAAAACTAGAAATAGGAAAGTTTGCGGAATATGCTGCTGATAAAAAAATAATATGAACTGTTTAGATTGCTAAATTAAACGATGATTGTTTGATTTTATGAATGATTTAATCTGATTTGGATGCCGAGAAACATATGTGTAACAATGGCACAAAATGGCGCAGATGATAGGTAAATTACTAAATGTTATCACGTCTTATCGCAGAAAATGGCACCAAAATGGCACGAAAGCAATTTGGAGGTTCCGGAAAGCCTTTATTTATCGGGGAAATAGAAATAATATGAAACTTGGTATTGTCGGACTTCCCAATGTAGGAAAAAGTACGTTGTTTAATTCTTTGACCAAGGCGGGGGCAGAATCGGCCAATTACCCTTTTTGCACGATTGACCCGAATGTCGGAGTCGTTACGGTTCCGGATTCCAGATTGCAGGTATTGACGGATATGTATCAGTCCAAAAGAACCATTCCCGCAGTTGTTGAATTTGTTGATATTGCGGGTCTTGTAAAGGGAGCATCCCAGGGTGAAGGCCTCGGAAACCAGTTCCTTTCGCATATCCGCGAAACCGATGCTATCGTGCATGTTGTCCGTTGCTTTGAGAACACCAATATTATTCACGTAGAGGGAAGCATCGATCCTATTCGAGATATTGAAACCATAAATCTGGAACTGATTTTTGCCGATTTGGAAACCATCGAGCGTCGTATTGCAAGAGTATCCAAAGGTGCAAGCTACGATAAGGCTCAGGCCAAAGAACTGGCAATGCTTAAGGAACTGAAGGAATTGCTGGAGTCCGGTAAAAAGGCAAGCGAATATGTAACCGAAGATGAAGACGAAATCGCATGGCTTCGCGGATACTCGTTCCTGACCAGAAAGCCGGTCATTTATGCCGCCAATGTATCGGATGACGATATTGCAAATGACGGCAATGATAATGAAATGGTTGCAAAGGTTCGGGAGTTTGCCGCACAGGAGGGCTCGGAAGTATTTGTCATTTGTGCACAGCTCGAAGAGGAAATTTCCGAATTGGAAGAGGATGAAAAGAAGGAATTTCTGGAGGAAATGGGGCTTGAGGAAGCAGGTCTTGAGAAACTGATCAAAGCAAGTTATCGCCTGCTCGGATTAATCAGTTTCCTGACCACCGGTCCCGATGAAACCCGGGCATGGACCATTACCAACGGTATGAAGGCTCCTCAGGCAGCCGGTAAAATTCATACCGATTTTGAACGCGGATTTATTCGGGCGGAGGTTGTTTCGTTTGAGGACCTTGTAACCAGCGGCAGCATGCTGCAGGCAAAAGAAAAAGGTCTGGTGCGTTCCGAAGGTAAAGAATATGTTGTCCAGGATGGCGATGTCATTCTGTTCCGATTTAACGTCTGATAGAACCAAATATTCGCCGTACGGTCATACGGACTGTACGGCGTTTACTGTTCGTTTTCAGTATATTTGACAGGAGGTTGTCATGAATTTACTCCCTTTTTTGGAAACTGCCGAAAAGACCGATATCTGGTTTCAAAAACTCGGAATTCATTTTAAAAATGTCGGAAGCAAAATTTCGGTGTTCGGCATTGACATTGCTTTTTACGGAATGATTATTGCGGCCGGCATGATTCTCGGTTATACGCTGGCGGAGTGGACAGCGAAGAGAACGAAGCAGAATCCGGAAAATTATCTCGATTTTGCAATTATTGCCATTATCGTTTCGGTTCTTTGCGCCAGATTGTATTACGTCATTTTTAACTGGAAGGAATATAAGGGCGACTGGCTGAAAATTCTGGATATCCGGGAAGGCGGCCTGGCAATTTACGGCGGAGTTATCGGCGGCATTTTGACGGCAATTCTGTTTGCAAAAAAGCGTAAGTTGAACAAACTGCTGTTTCTGGATACGGCCATTATCGGCCTGATTACCGGTCAGATTATCGGACGTTGGGGAAATTTCTTCAACCGAGAAGCATTTGGCTGCTACAGCAACGGCCTGTTTTCCATGCAGGTGGATGTTCGTGAAGTCAGCCCGTATTTCAATTCGGCACTCAATAATCTGGACCATGTGAAGGATGTGTATGCCAACCAGCCGCGGGCGCTTGAGAGAATTCTGGAAATCCGGAACAATCCGGTTGTGATTGACGGAGCAACGTACATTTCCGTACAGCCGACATTTTTGTTTGAATCGCTGTGGAATCTGGTGTTGCTGATTATCATGTTAGTATATACGAAGCATAAGAAGTTTGACGGTGAGATTATACTTCTGTATCTGTTCGGATACGGGCTCGGCCGTTTGTGGATTGAAGGACTTCGCAGTGATCAGCTGTTCCTGTTCAATTCACCGATTGCGGTATCCCAGCTTTTGAGCGGACTTTTGGTGATTTTCAGTGTGATTATGTATGTGATTTTATATCGAAGATATCAGAAAAAGAACCATCCGATTGCATCGTAAATCGAAGCATTTGGCAGGAACAATGATTTTTGCCCGACACAGTGAAACAGGGGCAGAAAACGGAGGAAACGCAAAATGATGACGATGAAGGAAATGAAACCGGGGGACTGTGCGGTAATCCGAACCGTCGGCGGAGAAGGGTCGCCGAGACAGCATTTTCTTGATATGGGACTGATTCCCGGAGAAATGGTTACGTTACAAAAATTCGCACCGATGGGAGATCCGATGGAACTGATGATTCACGGATACGAACTGACAATGCGCCTTTGTGATGCGGAACTGATTGAAGTGGAGCCGTGTGAACGGAAGAACGAAGAAACGCCGGTTGTTACGGCAGACGAACGGGTGGCGGTTCCGGATCATCCCGGCTTCGGAGAAGAGGGCAAATACCATGTCAAAGCAGATGAGAATCCGGTTCCGAAGGGAACGGTGCTGACGTTTGCACTGGCGGGTAATCAGAACTGCGGAAAGACAACGTTGTTTAATCAGCTGACGGGAGCCAATCAGCATGTCGGTAATTTTCCCGGGGTGACGGTCGACCGGAAAAGCGGAACGATGAGGAATCATGCGGATACGCTGGTTACCGATTTGCCGGGCATTTATTCGCTGTCACCGTATACTTCCGAAGAACTTGTTTCCCGAGAATTTATTCTGAATGAAAAGCCGAAGGGCATTATCAATATTATCGATGCGACCAACATCGAGAGAAATCTGTATCTGACGCTTCAACTGATGGAACTGAATATTCCGATTGTCCTCGCACTGAATATGATGGACGAGGTGCGCGGAAACGGCGGAACGATTCGAATCAATTTGATGGAATCCCTGCTGGGGGTTCCCGTTGTACCGATTTCCGCAGCGAAAAATGAGGGCGTAGATGAGCTGGTAAAGCATTGCATTCACGTCGCAAAATATCAGGAACGGCCCGGACGGACCGATTTCTGCGACAAGGGAACGAACGGAGGTGCCGTTCACCGCTGTATCCACGGAATTATGCATTTTATTGAGGATCATGCGGAACAGGCAGGAATTCCGATTCGATTTGCGGCATGCAAACTGATTGAAGGGGATCCTTTTGTTGCGGAAGCACTGAAGCTGACGCAAAATGAAAAGGAAACCATTGAACATATGATTGTCAATATGGAAGAAGAACGCGGACTGGACCGCGCGGCAGCGATTGCCGATATGCGGTTTGCGTTTATTCATTCCGTATGTGAGAAAACGGTTGTGAAACCGCGGGAGAGCATCGAACACAAGAGAAGCCGGAAAATAGACCGGGTACTGACCGGCCGGTTTACGGCAATCCCGATGTTTATCCTGATTATGGGACTGACATTTTTTCTGACCTTTAATGTTGTCGGAGCATGGCTTCAGGGGTTACTGGAACGGGGAATCGGATGGCTTGGGAATGTTGTTGACAAGGCAATGACGGCCGGAAATGTCAACTCGATGCTGCACTCGCTTGTTATCAACGGGATTTTCGAAGGCGTCGGAAGTGTCGTCAGCTTTGTCCCTGTTATCGTCGTTCTCTTTTTCTTCCTGTCCATTCTGGAAGACAGCGGATATATGGCCAGGATTGCATTCGTTTCGGACAAACTTCTCAGAAAGCTCGGTCTGTCGGGACGGAGTATCGTGCCTATGCTGATCAGTTTCGGATGTTCCGTGCCGGGCATAATGGCATCACGGACCCTGCCGTCCAAGAGCGACAGAAGGCGTACGATACTGTTGATTCCATATATGAGTTGTTCCGCCAAGATTGCCGTATACGGATTCCTTGCAGGCGCTTTCTTCCCGGGCAGCGCAGGACTGATAATGATCGCGCTCTACCTGCTTGGCATTGTCATCGGCATCATTGTCGCCCTCGCAGGCAAATATCTTGGAAAAGAACCCGAAGCCGCCCCGTTTGTAATGGAACTTCCCAATTATAGACTGCCGGGGTTGAAGAATGTCTGGCACCTGATGTGGGACAAGACCAAAGATTTCCTGGGCCGTGCATTCTCAGTAATCTTTATTGCTACCGTCATAATCTGGTTCCTGCAGTCATTCAACTTCCGTTTTGTTTTCGTATCCGGCGGAGAAAGCAGTATGCTGTCACAGATTTCCGGTCTCATCGAACCCGTCTTCTCCCCTCTCGGACTCGGTGACTGGCGCATAGTCACAGCCTTGATATCAGGCTTCCTTGCCAAAGAGAGCATTGTCTCCACAATGAAGGTTCTCGGAGCAGCATCAGTCCTCACCCCTGAAGGCGCAGTGGCGATGCTGGTCTTCTGCCTCCTTTACACCCCTTGCATTGCGGCAATTGCAGCTGTCCGCAGGGAACTCGGACGGGGATGGGCAACATTCATATGTCTGTTTCAGTGCGTCGTAGCCTGGATTGTATCATATCTGGCATTCATCATTGCGGGTCTGATTATATGAACACCATAAGCATCATAATACTCTCAGCCGTCATCTTCCTATTTCTGCTGACTCTCTATGGCCTGCACCGAAAAACAAAAAGCAGGCACAATTGCTGTGCCTGCCCTTTATCTTCATATTGCGGCAGAAAATCTTAGATGATTCCCTGTTCGAGCATTGCCTGGGCAACTTTCATAAAACCGGCAATGTTTGCCCCCTTGACATAGTCAATGCTGCCATCCGGCTGTGTTCCGAATTTAACGCACTGCTCGTGGATTGAATCCATAATGAAATGGAGTTTATCATCCACTTCCTGAGCGCTCCAGCTGATGTGTGTAGCGTTCTGCGTCATTTCAAGTCCTGATGTGGCAACACCACCGGCATTCACTGCCTTTCCAGGAGCGAAAAGGATACCGTTATTCTGGAAGAAGCGTATAG
>JAZLJJ010000006.1:0-69348 GCA_045597325.1 Lachnospiraceae bacterium | reverse complement strand
CTCTGCTGTCGGTTCTGCTGTCGGTTCTGCCGTCGGTTCTGCCGTCGGCTCTGCCGTCGGCTCTGCTGTCGGCTCTGCTGTCGGCTCTGCTGTTGGGTCTGCTGTCGGTTCTGCCGTCGGTTCTACTGTCGGTTCAGCCGTCGGTTCTGCCGTCGGCTCTGCTGTCGGCTCTGCCGTCGGCTCTGCTGTCGGCTCTGCGGTCGGCTCTGCTGTCGGTTCTACTGTCGGCTCTGCTGTCGGTTCTGCCGTCGGTTCAACAGTCGGTTCAACAGTCGGTTCTGCCGTCGGTTCAATTGTCGGCTCTGCCGTCGGCTCTACTGTCGGTTCAACAGTCGGTTCAACTGTCGGTTCTGCCGTCGGTTCTGCCGTCGGCTCTACTGTCGGTTCTACTGTCGGTTCTACTGTCGGTTCTACTGTCGGTTCTACTGTCGGCTCTGCAGTCGGTTCTGCCGTCGGCTCTGCGGTCGGTTCAACTGTCGGCTCTGCCGTCGGTCCCGGTGTCGGCTCAACATACAAATCAATTATCTTGTCATAAGGATCAATCGGAGTGTCTTCTTCTACATCAATCAGATTGGACATTTCATAATCCGTAAACTGAACCTTACAGGGCGTACTGGTGCATTTTTCCTCTGTATTCGTTGCAATGACACGAATCGAAGTCTTTTCATCAACAAGTGCCTCTGCAAACATTGCATACGACAGTTCCAATTCCTTGTCTGTCGCATCCATAATATCAACCCAGATATTTCCGTATTTTCCCATCATAATTTGCCAACGATAGCTTGCTTCTTCCAAATCACTGAACGCCGTGACTTTGATTTTGCTATCCTTGGCTAACATAACGGATTCACATTTCTTCTGATTTTTTCTGATTTCAACAATCTTATCTTTTGTTTTCTTACTGTCTGCCGAAGCAGGAAGGGACTGCAGAGATTGCAGACAAGTAACCAGTAAAACCAGCACCAGTGTCATTGCAATTACTCTTTTTCTCATATGCAATCTCTCCTTTCTGAATAATATATTGATACAATTCTCAATCAATCTGAGTGACAATTGCCTGAATATCCAATCGGATGCAACTCTCGTTCATTCCGGACAGCACCGATTCGATATATGACATATCTTCTTTGGATTTCGCCATAACGGAAATCTTATCATCAACAATCACGGAAACCGGGCTCAAAACCGAACCGATTGCCTCACCGGGCTGAAGCTGCTTTGAAAATGTATATTCCTCTCCGCTTCTTTCCTTAAAAGAAAATTCCGATGTATTGACCTGAAAACTCAACATCTCACTGTCTTCATTGGCAAAAACGAACTTTGACTCATCCTTGTCATCCTGAACCCAATATTCCGGCAGCGTCAATATCACATCGACAGAGCAGGCAATTTCACCGGCCAAATAATACACCTTCGGATCTTTTTTGATATCCACACCGGGAATCAGCATAAATTGCCCCGACGTCGTCGGCACGGTAAGGTCATCCACTTTTTGAGTCTCATACAAATCAATTTCTCCGATTTTTGCCGTTCTGGAATTCACGGATTTTTCCTGAGACACCATATATTTTGAAAATGAAACTCCCGAAATCACAAATGAAACGACTACCAAATACATGAGGTACACGCGCAACGGTAATTTTTTGTTCGTTTTTTTCTTCTGCATATTCGCGTACCTCCTTTTCGTAGTATTCACTCAAAATGCCTGCCGGGCACACTCATTTCCTGTTTATGTCCGTGCTCTCCGTCGATTCGAGCATTTCCCCGTCTGTCGCATCATCCTTATCCTGTAACTTATTTGACAGTCTGCCCGGCAGAAATATCAGGGCCGCACCAACCGTCAACAAAATCAAGTATCCCAAAGGACTTCGTAAAAATTCAATCCATTTTCCCGCTTTTGGTACCGTTACAATAACTTTTCCGCAAATATCTTCTTTTTTAACGGGATCTTTATCTTCCGTATTGTTGGCATCGCCTTTGGTTATATATTTGCCTTCCCGAATGTCAATGATTCGATGGGTTACGCAGGAGTCATTTTCCCGAAACAGGACGATATCATTCACATAATACTCATCTTTTGCTTTCGTGATTACCATATCATCCACTTCAATGGTTCCGCTCATACTTCCGGTAATAATAACTCCGATTCCGATGCCCGCCACTGTCGGGTACGGTGTATTCGTCTTTGTTTTTTGAATTCCGAGAAGAAGATTGAATATCAGAATCAGTGCCAAAAGAACCGTGAACAGTACTGCAATGCATTTTCCTGCGATTTTGATAAACTTCTTCATACTAATCAACAGCTTCTCTTTCTTCATTTCGACGTCTTTCAATAATCAGGAAAATCAGGAATACCGCACTGACAATCGTCAAAATAATATACAGAGTAAACGGAATATGGTCTCCCGTCGCCGGTCCGATATCTCCGCCTCCGTAATTCATATCGGTTATATAAACGATAATTCCAATGGTAATATCATCCGATTTTCCGATTGCGCTGGCATCTCCCAGGTCAGTATCGTCCTCGTCGATTGCATGATTGATTTCATAATTCCATTCAAAGCCAACATCAAAATCCTGAATCTGTCCTGCCGCTACGGTTCCGGAAAGTGCACGGATAATCTTACTTTCCGGTATGTCCTTTAACTCATTTCCCGGTTCGATCTCGGTCGCTCCTTCGCTTTCCAGCGTAACGGTCATCCCGGACAACTTCGGCGATTCGATGGAATAACAGATGGCGGTATATTCTACGGTATATCCCGCTTCATTTTTCAAACGGACAATGCTTTCCCCGCCTGTTCCGGGAGCAATCAGCAAGTCCCCGTTATCGGCTTTGACATTGGTATAATCCGAATCAAACAGGGACAATACCGCCGTTCCGTCCGAGAGAATCTTCTTATCGTCATCCCAGACAAGCTTTCCCGGAGAATATGTCAATATTCTATCCGTGCCTTCGCTGCGTCCGGCAAATGTTAATTTCACGACAATAGGGAAGGTTAAGACTTCAAGCAAAACCAGAACCGCTGTCAATCGCAATAAACGCTTTGAAAGCTGTTTGCTCATAAGCATACCTTCCTTTCCGAAATCATTCATTTGTAATTTCATTTAGGTAAAACTCAAACATGGAAACCGTTTGGGCTTTACTTAAATGAAGCCTCTCACCCTCGCGAGAGGCTTCACGTAATCATTCATTAGTTAATCTGAGTTACAGATACGCTGAACTTAAATCCAAGATCCAAGTTGTAGTTATCGGTATCGATTGCTTCGTAGGTGTAAGGATCACCTTCGGTTGTCGGAGCAACGGGAGCAATACCTGCATATCCGTCTGTTGTAATACTTGCAGCAAGATTTCCGAGAATCGTATCGGCAATATCATCTACTCCATCAAAAGTCCATTTCCAGGAAATTTCGAATTCACCGAATGTGGTACCAAGATTGGCTCCGGGATCGTACTGTCCGTTCAGACCATTAGTATCATCCTGGAAGTAATCGATAACATCCTGAAGAGTTCCGTCTTCAACTTTTTTAGTACCATCTTTCGTCAAAGTAAACAATACCGGATAATAATCTGCATCTAAAGAATAACTGTCAGTAGGATCTGCCGTTGTATCATTCGTATATTTCCCTTTTAAAAGGAATACATCTTCTGCATCCGTAAAGGAAACAGCAACATCAACAGCTACTTCGGGAGTACCGCTGATTGAAAACTTAATTGCATTTCCGGATGTTCCGGGTGCCACAAGATTATCGCTTGTATTCTTTACGGAAAAGTCTCCGGAATACAGGGTTTTGTTGTCTGTTGCATATGATTTCTTAAAGAAATCATTTTCGTCTGCAGTTACAACAACACCAAACTTGGCAACTCTTGCAGTAGCAGTTCCTTCACCCTTTGTCACATACTTTGCAAATGTATTTCCGGCAAATGCCGACGTAATCAATACAAGAGCAAACAAAACGGCTGCAACACGCATGGATTTCATTCTTTTCATTTTTGATTTCTCCTTTTTATTTATTTTCGGAGTCCTGCATACAACCGTCCTGAACTCCATATATTAAGAATGCTTTCCGCATTCCGAATATCAACTTAATTTTCTTTGTCGTTTTTCGGTTTTGTTCCTTCGTTTAAACCGTCCTCTGACTGTTTCTCTGCCGCTTCCTTTTCTGAGTTAAGTGCCTGTAATCGTCTGATTTCAGCCTTCAGCTCTTCCGTTTTCTGAGATTCCCGGTCCCGACTCCGCTTTCTCATGCAGAAGTCGTAAATGATAAATGCCAGCAACGGAATTCCGATAAATAAAATCATTCCGACCGGTGTCTGCAAAAACATTGCGACACCGCCAAGTTTCGGAATTCTTGTCCGGTACTGTCCTACGATATTCTCTTCTGACACCGAATCTTTATCTTCGGTATTATTGCTGTCACCCTTTGTCCGGAACATGCGTGTTCCGTCCGGCTGCTCGAGGATGGTAATTACCCGGTGGGTTACCGCAATTTTTCCATCCATAAAGCAAATGACATCGCCCTCTTTGATATCCTTCGGATCAATTTTTGAAATAAAAATTAAATCGTTTACTTCGATATGGTCGGGGGCATCTCCACTCATGGAACCTGACATAACAACCATAGGGGTAATTCCCAACACCGAAGGCGGTGTTTCCGGTTTCAGTGATCCTTTAATAATGATGACGAGATTACATATCAGCATAAATGCCAGTATCCCGCAAAGGATAAATCCCAATATTGTAAGAATCTTACCGAATATTCCCTTTTTGTTGTTCATCAGTTTTCCCCTCCGCAATATCATAAGGAAACGATTTCCGATAATATTGGCTACTTTTATGGTGTCATAATACAAAAAAAACTCGCAAAATGCAACATTTTTGACGCACAAAGTATATATAATTTATGTTTTGCTTAATTTAGTGCGAAAATTCAACAAAATATGACAAATCTCATTGCAAAATAAATCATGCAATTTTTATCTCTATTATTCCAAACGCATCATTTGTAACGCCTGTCCGAGGCCTGTTTGCAAATTCAGTAAGGCTCCCGATAACCCAAGAGTCTTGATTGACAGGGCCTTACTCCTCATCCTTCTTCGGAACAATATTCCCTTCCGCTTTGTAAATACTATTGGCAGGTACTACTCCGCGAACAGAACTGAGCGGATAAATATTGGAATCATGTCCGATTACGGTTCCGGGATTCAGGACCGAACCGCAGCCAACCTCAACGCGGTCGCCGAGTGCCGCTCCGACCTTCTTTCGTCCGGTTTCATACCGTTCATCTCCGTTTTTGATAACGACCGGCTTCTTATCGGATTTCACATTGGATGTCAGGGAAGCAGCACCCATATGGGCACGGAATCCAAGGATGGAATCTCCGACATAGTTATAATGAGGAACCTGAACCTTATCAAACAGAATCACATTTTTCAATTCTGTGGAATTTCCGACCACTGCACCATCTCCAACCAATGCATTGCCACGGATAAACGCACACTGCCGAACTTCGGTTCCTTTTCCGATAATGCACGGACCCGTAACAGATGCCGTCTTTGCTACTTTGGCATCTTTTGCAATCCAGATATCGTCTGCCGGATGATCATATTCCTCCTCCGACAGAGTGGCACCGATTGCCATAATTGTGTCCTGAATCCGTCCCAATGCTTCCCATGTATATGTGCATTCCGAAAGCATTGAAGCCGCAAGTGTTTTATACGGCTGTTCAAATAATGCCTGAATTGTGATATCTTCCATGATATTCCTTCTTTATTCGGTTATTTTATCCATTCCGCCCATATACGGACGAAGTACTTCCGGAATCCGTACAGAACCGTCTGCCTGAAGATTATTTTCCAGGAATGCAATCAGCATACGAGGCGGAGCAACTACCGTATTATTGAGCGTATGAGCAAAATACTTGTTGCCGTTCTCTCCGACGACACGGATTCTCAGTCTTCTTGCCTGTGCATCTCCGAGGTTGCTGCAGCTTCCGACTTCGAAATACTTCTTCTGTCTCGGAGACCATGCCTCGACATCGCAGCTCTTTACTTTCAAATCGGCCAAATCACCGGAGCAGCACTCGAGCGTACGAACCGGAATATCCATAGAACGGAACAAATCTACCGTGTTCTGCCACAGCTTGTCATACCATTTCATGCTGTCTTCCGGTTTGCAGATAACAATCATTTCCTGTTTCTCAAACTGGTGAATCCGGTAAACACCTCGCTCTTCAATACCGTGAGCGCCCTTCTCCTTACGGAAGCAGGGAGAATAACTGGTCAGTGTATAAGGAAGCTGATCTTCACCCTGAATCGTGTCGATAAACTTACCGATCATGGAATGCTCGCTCGTACCGATCAGATACAGATCTTCGCCTTCAATCTTGTACATCATGTTCTCCATTTCGGAGAAGCTCATAACGCCGGTTACAACTTCGCTTCGAATCATGAACGGCGGAATACAGTATGTAAATCCACGATTAATCATGAAATCTCTTGCATAGGAAATAATGGCAGAATGAAGTCTTGCGATATTTCCCATCAAATAGTAAAAACCGTTGCCGGCGACTTTTCTCGCGGAATCCAGATCCAGTCCGTGAAGACGTTCCATGATTTCGGAATGATACGGAATTTCAAAATCCGGAACAACCGGCTCACCGAATTTTTCAATTTCGACATTTTCGGTATCATTTTTACCGATAGGAACACTTTTATCGATAATGTTCGGAATAATCATCATTCTCTTTTTGATTTCTTCCGCCAGTTCTGTTTCCTTTGCTTCCAGTTCAGCCAAATGATCGGAGAATTCGGTAACCTTTGCCTTCATCTCCATTGCTTCGTCCTTCTGGCCCTTCGCCATCAGTCCGCCAATCATTTTACTGATTTTATTCCGTTCGGAACGAAGTCCGTCAGCTTCCTGCTGTGTAGCACGGCTCTCGTCATACAGACGAATCACCTCATCGACAAGCGGGAGTTTTTCATCCTGAAATTTATTGCGAATATTCTGCTTCACAATCTCCGGATTATCATGTACAAACTTTAAGTCCAACATATCTATGCCTCTTTTCTGCGCATTGCGCATTTGTTATCGTAACGGATTCGGTGTCTGTTCGTACTTATGCAGCAAATCATCGATGTCCTGGTTGCCGTTAATTACCGCACCGCCGAAGTTAATCGGGAAATGCTTTCCCTTAGACTCCATATACCGATATGCTATCATAAATGTTGCGTCATCGAAACTGGTAAAATACTTTTCGTTTATTCGGCTTATCGCATAATCAATCGGCTGCGACGGATCGTTGCAAATGTCCGAGAAAACCTGGTCAAAGGTTTCGTACACGATACGTTCCTGCATTTCAAAATCCGATGCAATCGTATGCATTCGAAATGTTGACAGGTATACTTTCAGCCAGGGATTCATATTGGCATACCAGGAATAAATCGTGTCATATTTCTGGTCCATGTAACAAATTTCTCTTGCCCATCCGGATGACATATATGAGGAATCGACGATTTTCTGAATGACGTCGTCATCCAGATACATATCGTATTTGTCACTGAATTTCTTCACAATCTTTGCTCTCTTCTTAGCCGCTGACGGCAGGCCGTACGAATTGGGCTTCGGATTTCCGCCGTACATATTCTGATAACTCATGTTATTGGCATATGCGTTGTTAATCTGTCTCTGATAGTTCTGCGCCCCGTTCGTATAACCGGTATAATAACCGTTGACACCGTTCATCCCGTTCATCCCGTTCATTCCGTTCATCCCGTTCGCACCGTTCATTCCGTTCATTCCGTTCATTCCGTTCGCGCCGTTTATTCCGTTCATTCCGTTCGCGCCGTTCATTCCGTTCGCGCCGTTTCGATAATTACTGTTAAACGTATTCATTACATTCCTTCCCATAGTATCCATCACATCTGTAAACTGTCGCCGATTATTCTGCATCATATTGTTTGCTCTGTTAAATGTATTATTCTTTTTTTCAAAAACAGATGATATAAACATGATTAAAATTGCAATCGGAAGGGTTCCGGTGATTGCAAGCAAAAAGAACAGTCCCGGCGACATTCTGTTTCCGTTGGTCTTTTTGACGTTGTTTCTGATTTTTCCCGTAACAAATAAAATAATTAAAATAACTGCTAATGTTCCCATATATACATTTCCTACTAAAATCTCAGTCTCGTGCTTTGAAACATTCTCTTTGGATGCAAATAACGTGCTAAACTAAAACGTAGTATATTATACTACACTTTTCTCTCTTGTGCAAGAAATACTCTGTTTTCCTGTCGAAATATCATTTTACAACAGTACCGAATTCCGTTATCCAATCAGTTTCTTATACTCCAGCCTGCCACCGAAAATATCCAGTGCGCTTCCCACCGTATAATCCAGTTTGCCGCCGCTGAGCTCACGAAACTGCTCAATCGCCTTCATGCTGTGAAGCCCTCCCGCATACGTCACGGGATTTCCTTCGTACTCCGAAAGCATGGTAACCAGTTCCGCTTCCATTCCGTTCTTCTTTCCTTCCACGTCCACACCGTGAATCAGAAATTCATCGCAGAACGGTTCCAAAATCTGCAGCAGTTCGGCATCCACCGCCAGCTTCGTAAACGTCTGCCAACGGTCGGTTACAACCATATAAAAACCATCTTTTTTCCGGCAGCTTAAATCAATCACGACATGCTCTTTTCCGACGCTGTCGGCCAGTTTCATCAGGCGCTCCACGGACAGTTGTCCGTCCTGAAACAAATACGATGTTACAATAACATGACTGGCACCGGCATCCAAAAACCGTGCCGCATTGGCTGCCGTAATCCCGCCTCCGATTTGAAGTCCGCCGGGATAGGCCTGTAACGCAGACAGTCCCTGATTCAGCGTTGCTTCGTAATTCGGGCTGTTTTTCTTGTTCAGCAAAATGATATGTCCGCCGACAACACCGTCTTCGCGATACATTTTCGCAAATTCCGCAGCGGATTTCTGAGAAACAAAATTTTCCCTTGCGGAATCACCCTCATCCTGAAGACTTCCCCCGACAATTTGCTTCACCGCTCCGTTATGAATGTCAATACAAGGTCTGAATTTCATACTGTTTCTGTCCCCCTCTGCGAATTGAAATCATTCTGATTTATTGTATCACGCTCAAAAACCATCGTCAACAAGTTCGTACGGTTCAATACATGCGAACTTTTGTTTGCCCGTTCCCGGATTTGGAACAAAGCATATCGCTTGCGATATGCTCGCGCCGCCTGTGCGTCGCGAAGCGACATTTTTCCTCTGCACAGGCGTGTGCATCCTCGCGGAGCGTTTTTTTGTCTCATAGGACGAACTTTCCTATGAGACAAAAAGAAAGGATGGCAAAACGCCATCCTTTCCGTTTCCGTCGGTGTAACCGACAGGTAAGCCGTATTTAAATATTCTTTACAAACAAATGATCCTGTCCGCCGCCGTAATTGGTAATCTCGCCGCTGTAACAATAACCGTAGCGTTCATAGAATCCCACCAGGTTGGAAGGAATATAGCTCTTCCGGAACCCAAGCTGCCTCAGATACTCATTGGCAGCGGTAATCATCTTCCCGCTGACCCGGTGCCCTCTGTAATCTTCTGAAACAAATACGGAAGAAACCCACGGATACACGTCCGGCAAATCATAGTAATCCTCTTTCATAACCGAGGTCATACCGATAATCTTCCCATCCGCTTTGGCAACAAACATAGTCTCCCAATCCGTGAAGCGTGCATTTCTCACAAGATCCGCCAAATGTTCCTTCACTTCATCCCAGGAACAGGTCTCGATAAACTTAACCAGCTCATCCGCGAGTTCCGTTTTGGGTTCCGCTTTCAATATTTCGAAATCCTTCAGCTGCCTCCATCCGAAATGCTCCTCAACAAGCTTTACAGACTCGTCAACCGTCAGGTTGTCGGCTCTGTCAATCCAGAAATACTCACTGTTCCGAACGAAATGATAATAATCTTTATTCAGTCCGTTCAAAGTATCGCTGCAGGTCTTCTTCGCCTTTTCGTAATCGGCAGCACTGTGAAGAAAATTGCAGAAGCCCTGATGGTCCGGACGATTGCTGTACACATCCACGATATCATCCTTCGGCTCACGAATCATAAATGCCATCCGGGACGGATCGGAAAGTTTAATCAGGTCCGAAAAGGAATTATGCAAATCACATAAGATAATACGGTCCTGCGACAGCTTTATCAAATCCAGAATGATGTAATCCAGCTGTTCCCTGCTGTTATTCAGCAGCCAGTTCTGGTACTCCTCCACGCTTCTGCCGAAAAATTCATCCGCATCCTTAAACTGCTTGTTCATATTGGGCTGATGCTCCGGATCGGACTTCAGCTGATGAATCGTAAACTGCTCATCAATGACATATGCGGGAATATTGTACTTCTTTCCGAGTGCCTTTACTATCGTTGTCTTACCGCCGCAAGCGGTTCCTGTCACGAAATATACATTTTTCAAATATTCTTTAATAACGTTATCCTGAAATATCATAATCATTTTCTCCTTAAAAATAGTTTTCATTGCATAATTTGCAGCATGAAACTACTTTCAGAGTTTCATGCCGTCAGATATTTCTTAAACGTAAAAATGCGACCATACGAATTTCCTCCTTTTCGCTCATTCTGCCGTCATTATAGCACGGGATTTCTGTTGCTATTTACGGTACGGTTCGCCGTTACTATTTATGGTACGGTTCGCCGTTGCTGATTCGACAGGCCCGATATATCTGTTCCAGCAAAATGACCCTCATCAGCTGGTGCGGGAATGTCATTTTGGAAAAGCTCAGCAAATAATCCGCACTCTTTAAGACCTCCGGCGACAATCCGAGAGAGCCGCCGATAATCAGCTGGATATGGCTCACTCCGGCCACGCCGAGCGCATCGATTTTGTGCGACAGTTCCACGGAGTCCAGCATTTTCCCTTCGATAGCCAGTGCAATTGTGTATGCATCCTTTTTCATGGCTTTCAGAAGGCGTTCGCCCTCCGTCCGGCGAATTTTGTCCTCGATGGCCGGGGAGGCATCGTCCGGTGTTTTCTCATCCGGCACCTCGACAATTTTCAGCTGCACATATCGGGACAACCGTTTCGAATATTCTTTGATTGCATCGTTAAAAAATGCTTCTTTAATCTTTCCTACCGTCAGTATCGTTATGTTCATCCGACTCCGATTCCTTCTTAGTAATCCGAACATGGGAAATTCTCCGTCCCTCACAGCCGAGTATGTCAAATTCCCAGTCCCCGTAGGTAACCACACCGGTTTCCCCGTCGTTTGGTATATGTCCGAGACAATTAATCAAAATACCGTTCAGCGTCTCGAAATTTTCCTCATCCTCTTTCGTAAATTCAATCGGAATCAATTCCTTCAGTTCATCCACGGAAATGCTTCCGGATACCGTAAGAATTTCTCCGGTTTTCTGTGCCTCTTCCGTTTCCTCATCGTATTCATCCAGAATATCTCCGACGATTTCCTCAAGAATATCTTCCATGGCCACAATTCCCGCCGTCTGTCCGTATTCGTCGATGACAACCGCCATGTGAATCTTCTTGTCCTGCATTTCCTCAAACAGAGTATCAATCGGCATGGTTTCCGGAACATTGAACGGTTCTCTCGCAACCTTGGTCAGAGGGGCCTGCCGGTCTCCCTCCAGATACTCTGTCATGACATCCTTCAGATATAAAATACCGACGATATTGTCGAGATTTTCCTCATATAACGGATATCTTGAAAAATTGGAATGAAGCATAATATGAAGCACATCTTCCAGCGTTTCCCCGACGGAAAATGCTTCGATTTTCATTCGATTTGTCATAATATCTTTGGCCTGCGTTTCGGAAAATTCCATGATGTTGGTAATCATTTCCGCTTCATCTTCTTCCAAAGCGCCCTGGTCCTTATAATCATTGACGAGAGTAATGATTTCCTCGTCACAATCCTCTTCGTTGCGTTTTCCCCACCGTTTTCGAAGTCGTTCCCACAAACTGTAACTTCCGTTATCGGCTTCTTCCATGTTTGTCATTCCAATCCTTTCTCATCCGCCAGTGTTTTCAATGTTTCCGGAATTCCTTCAGCGATATCTCCGGACATCAAACTTCTCGTTCCCAGCTTTTTCGCCATCAGGTCACCGGCCGTACCGTGTATCGTAACCGCTGCTGCCGCTGCTTCCGCTGTTGTCATTGTGCCGTCTGTCACCGCTTTGCCGAGTGCCCCGCAAATGCCTGCCAGCACATCCCCGCTTCCCGCGGTTCCCATGCCGTCATTGCCGGTCTGATTCAAATAAATTGTTCCGCCACCGACAATCAGCGTACAGGCGTCCTTCATAATCAGTGTGATTTGCGACGCCCCGTTCCAAAGTTCCGCCGTTTGCCATGTATGTCCCGACAATTCCCCGGTCGGCTGTCCGAGCAGACGTCCCAATTCGCCGATATGCGGTGTCAGAATGCTGTTTTCCGGCAATTTTCGCGACAACTCCCCGATACGCCCGCACGGAGTATCGGATGTCAGCGATGCCACCAGAATCGTCAGCGCATCGGCATCCCAAATAACTGTTTTCTCACGATATCGTAACACCGTATTGACCAGATTTTGAGATTCTTCGGTCAATCCGAGTCCCGGCCCGATTACAATGGTTTCATAGCCTTTTCCGGCCTCTTCCGGATTGTCCAAAAATGCCTGTCGCGTCATCGACAGAGCCTCCGGAACAATCGCTGTCAGGTCCCGAATCACCTGTTCCGTTCCAACCACCTTGCAAATGCCCGCACCGCATCGGTAGCATGCCCTGGCCGCAAGAACGGAAGCTCCCGTCATTCCATCGGATCCGGCAATCAGTAAGGTCCGTCCGAACACACCTTTATGTCCGTCTGCCGGTCGTTTCGGAAGCATCTGCAACCCTGTCAGTACCGGATATCCGTCATTGCCCCAGGCCGATTCCGGAATTCCGATCGGTCTCGTGATGCAAATGCCTGCACAGGTACGTCCCGGATACAAAATCAGTCCTGTCTTCCGTTTGGAAAAGGTAACAGTATAATCCGCGCAAACTGCCGCTCCCAGAATTTCTCCCGTTGTGGCATCGATTCCCGAAGGAATATCCACCGAAAACACCGTTGCGTCCGGATGTTGTACGCGATATTCATTTAGCATTTCGATTCGGTCCCGATACAGACCCCGGATGTCCCGATTCAGGCCGATTCCGAACAGTCCGTCAATCAGAATCTCATACGTCTCATCCTGCCAATTCGAAACGGTTTCCGATATCCGGATTCCCGGATACGCACCCGCAATCCGAACCTGCTCCTGCATTGCTTCGGTCCGTCGCCCGTCTCCGACAATTTCGACGTTGACACAATAGCCGTTTCCGGCCAGCAGGCGCCCCGTGGCAACCGCATCCGCGCCGTTATTTCCGGTTCCTGCGAGCACCATAACGCGACACGGTTTGCAGATTCTCATAATCTCTTCCGAAACCGCCGTTGCCGCATGTTCCATGAGAAGCATTTGCGGAATTCCGAGTTGCCCCATGGCAACCGACTCCGCCTGCATGACCGCGGTCTTCGTATATGCCGTTGTTCTGTTTCGAGTATCCATGAAGTCCTTTCCGAAAACCTGTATTTTCTCCGTACTGCACACGGATTTATTATACTTCCGACTGTTTCCCTTGTCAATGAAGCAGACTTGCAATTTTCTTTGTTCCATAGTATATTGAATGGTATCATGCGAAAAGAGGTTATTTATGATTTTATCCGTTTCTAACGTCAGCAAATCATTTGGCGAAGAGGTCGTTTTGTCTGACATTACCTTTCATATAAATGAACACGAAAAAGCTGCCTTAATCGGTCGTAACGGTACCGGAAAGACAACTCTGTTTAGAATTATCACGGGCGAAATGACTGCCGATTCCGGCACCGTTGCCCTCTCCCATTACTGTAAAATCGGATATCTCGCACAGCATCAGGACATGAACCGCGAGCGAACCGTATACGATGAAATCCTCGACATGAAGGCCGATGTGTTTGCCATGGAAGAACGGATGCGGGAGCTGGAAAATGCCATGAAAACCGTGGATGGTGACGCACTTGACCGGATGTACAAGGAATATAATACCCTCTCCCACAATTTTGAATTGCAGAACGGGTATGCGGCACGCTCCGAAGTGATCGGTGTCTTAAAGGGTCTCGGATTTGACGAGGAAACCTGGCAAAAACCCGTCAACGTTCTGTCCGGCGGTCAGAAGACGCGGGTTGCTCTGGCCAAGTTGCTGGTTTCCGCACCGGATATCATTTTGCTCGACGAACCGACCAACCACCTTGATATTGCCAGCATTTCCTGGTTGGAAGGATTTCTCTCCAATTACCGCGGTGCCGTTTTGGTCGTATCCCATGACCGGTATTTCCTCAATAAAATCGTTTCCAAGGTCATTGAAATTGAAGACGGTCAATCTCTTATGTATCTTGGCGATTATGATGCATTTGCGCAGAAAAAAGCAATGCTTCGGGATGCGCAGCGAAAAGCCTATGAGAATCAGCAGGCCTATATCCGGCATCAGGAAGCCGTTATCGAGAAGTTGCAAAGCTTTAACCGGGAAAAATCCATCAAACGGGCAGAAAGCCGAATCAAGGCACTGGACAAAATCGAACGGCTGGACAAGCCGCACGAAGACGAACGTCCGATGACATTAAAACTGACTCCGTGTGTGGAAAGCGGTAAGGATGTCCTGACGCTGACCGGGTTGTCCAAGGCATTTCCGGGGCAGGATCTGTTTCACGATATCGGATTTCTGATTAAAAAGGGAGAAAAAGTTGCCCTGCTCGGAGATAACGGCACCGGAAAAACAACCATGCTGAAAATCATTCAGGGGCTTCTGCCGGCCGACAGCGGTGAAATCCGGTACGGTGCGCAGGTATTCGTCGGTTATTACGATCAGGAGCAGCAGAATTTCAATGAAGCCAACACGGTATTTGACGAAATTTCCGATGCGCATCCGAATATGGACAACACTCAGATTCGAAATACTCTGGCCGCATTTCTCTTTACCGGAGACGATGTATTCAAACCGATTTCCAGCCTGAGCGGTGGCGAACGCGGTCGCCTGTCCCTGGCCAAGCTGATGCTCAGCGATGCGAATTTTCTTCTGCTCGACGAGCCGACCAACCATTTGGATATCGCCAGTAAGGAAATTCTCGAAGACGCCGTTAACGCCTATACCGGCACGGTACTCTATGTGTCCCACGACCGTTATTTTGTCAACAAAACAGCGACACGGGTATTGGAATTGACACATAATACCGTACTTTCCTACGAAGGCGATTACGACAATTATCTTGTCATGAAGGAACGGAAAGAATCCGTTGCGTTCGGCTCGAAGTCCTCATCGTCCGCTTCCTCCTCTTCAACCGCTCCCGTTGAAAATGAGACCAAACTCGACTGGATGGAGCAAAAGGAACGCGAAGCCAAAAAGCGCAAACTCGCGAACCGGATTGCCGCTCTCGAAAAAACCATCGAGGACTGTGAAGCCGCAATCGCAAAGCTGGACAGAGAACTGGAAAATCCGGACATTTGCACCAATTCGTATGAGCTAAACCGAATCGGAACCGAAAAGGAAGCTCTTGAGGAGCGTCTGTTTGACGCCATGACCGAATGGGACGAATTGTCAAATTCCCAATAAACAAACTGCGGTACCGCATCGTCCGTTTCTCCGGATTTTCCGGTCGAAACTCAGACGCGATACCGCTTTTCATTTCGTATTCATCTCTGCCGCTTTGCGGATTACTGTTCTACATTAACCAGATTATGACTGTTAATATTGTAAATCGTCTGGATAATATGCTCGTGTGCCAGTTTCTCCGCATTGTCCGCATCCCGATTCCGAATTGCCTCCAGAATCGCACCGTGTTCCCGGTTGGAATTCTCCGCACGAGCCGGGTCGGACAGCGTAATCTTGCGAACACTGTGTACATACTGATGATAGTCCCGCAGCAAATGACCGAGAATCTTACTTCCGCAGGATGCATACAACAGTTCATGGAACTTGGTATCCAGTTCCACAATCTGATCAAAATGCTGTTTCTTCACATGAAATTCCGACAGATAAATCACTTCTTCGATAGCATCAATCTGCTCTTCCGTAATCGTTTCACAGGCCCATCTTGCACACAGACCCTCCAGATACGACCGAATCATATAAATGTCATGGACATCCTTGTTACTGATTCCGGCAACATATGCGCCTTTATTCGGAATGATTTTCACAAGGCCCTCGAGTTCCAGCTGACGCAATGCTTCCCGCACCGGCGTACGGGACACTCCGAGTTCCTGTCCGATGGTAATTTCCTTCAATTCTTCATTTTCCGCATATTTTCCGGACAAAATATCTTCTCGGATTTTGCCGAATACCATTCCCCGCAAAGAATATTTGTCTGTATTTTCTCCGTTAAAAACATTTTCTTCCATACTGCAACGGTTCCTCTCCGTAATCGAATTGTATTATAAAATAAAGTACAGACGAAAAGCCGTCAATCGTCCGGCATTTTCCGTCTGTACTATTGTATACATGTTCAAAATGAATGTCAATCGTTACTTTTTTGAGAGCAAGCCGGCTCCTATCAGGATGCGGGGATAATCCCGTCCCGTTACTTTGTCACAACATTTCGTTGCCCGCCGCGAAGCCACGATTCAATATTCGCGGTCACCTCGTCCGCACAGCGTTTTCTTGCTTCAACGGTCGCCCATGCAATATGAGGCGTAATCACCAGTTTGCCGGAATCCTGTACGGCAAGCAGCGGATTTTTCGGATTCATCGGCTCTTCGCACAGAACATCCAGTCCCGCGCCGCCGATTGTATCGGACAAAAGAGCGTCTGCCAGAGCGGCCTCGTCAATTATCGGACCGCGTCCGAGATTTAACAGAATTGCCGTCTGTTTCATTTTCGCAAGTTCCGCCGCGCCAATCAGTCGTTCGGTCATTTTCGTTAACGGACAATGAACGGAAACCACATCCGACCGTTGTAACAGTTCATCGAGCGAAACCTCCGTAAACCGGTCCGTGTGATGAGCACCGGACGTACTGAAATACAATACTTTGCAGCCGAACATTTCCGCCAGTTCCCCGACTCTCGTTCCGATTGCGCCGAGCCCGATAATTCCCCAGGTTTTTCCGCAGAGTTCATGGAACGGTACCGTAAAATGGCTGAAAATATCGCTGGCCGCATAGTTTCCGCTCTTGACAAACGTATCGTAGTAGTTCATTTTCTCATACAGATAAAACAGTAACGAAAATGTATGCTGAACAACACTTTCCGTGGAATACCCTTTCACATTGCAAACGGTTATGCCGCGCTCATTGGTATACTCAAAATCCACATTATTGGTTCCGGTGGCCGTCAGACAAATCAGCCTGACGGACTTGGCATCCTCAAGCAGGTCGCGGTTCATTTTAATTTTATTGACAATCAGTACATCGGCATCCTGAATTCTCTCCCGATTCCGCTCCGGATCCGATAACGGATAGCATACCACCTCGCCGAATCGGTTCCATTCCTCAAGGGACACATCATCTCCCAGTGTATTTCGCTCCATTACAACAATCTTCATATCGATTCCTCTCTTTCGATGCAGTCGAAAAATCTCTCGTGCAGGCAATGAACGTATTCCGTTTTGCTTCTCCCGACGTCCGAAGCCTCGCAAATCCGCTTCTATTGTACCATCAAAATAAGTGTCTGTGCAAGATATCCGGCAGATTTTGGGGGACAATCTGTACCGCTCCGTTTCCCGCCATTGTAATCAAATAATAAGAAATCTACTTTATATGTATTTTCAACACCGGAAAAATGAAGTATAATAATTGCTGTTCGAAATTTGTATGCATTTTGATTCACAGGAGTTTTTTTATGGAAATGATTACCAGCTTTACCGTTGACCATACTGTTTTACTTCCCGGCATTTATGTATCCCGAAAGGATAAGGCCGGAGATACCGTGATTACGACATTTGACATCCGCATGACGGCTCCGAACCGTCAACCGGTTATGAATACTGCGGAGATTCATACCATTGAGCACCTCGGTGCAACCTTTTTGAGAAATCACAAAGAATGGAAGGACAAGGTCCTGTATTTCGGACCGATGGGCTGCCGGACCGGGTTCTACCTTCTGCTGACCGGTGATTACTCTCCTCTTGACATTCTCGGCCTGATGCGCGAGTGCTTCTCATTTATCGCCGAATGGCACAGCGACGTTCCGGGAGCCAAACCGGAATGCTGCGGCAATTATCTCGACATGAATCTTCCGATGGCCAATCTTTTGGCGAAGCATTTTCTGGAAGATACACTGATGCATTTTTCCGAGGAACATTACACCTATACCCCATTGTAATATCGGCGGATTTTGTGAGAAGACGGCTTCTTTGCAGCAGAAACTGATTTCACATCATTTTTCCGCATCAAGACAGCCAAATGCCGGCGGCCGGGAATTCCCGCAAACCTTTATATGACACAAAAACGGCTGTGACCGATGATTCCTACCATACGGAATTCATCAATCACAGCCGATATTTTTATTGGTTTTCGAACAAAACCTGTTGATTATTTTACAACGATGTTGTAGATTCTGCCTTTAACATAAATCTCTTTGACAATCGTCTTTCCTTCCAGGAACTTCGCCACAGCCGCATTCTCGTCAACCTTTGCCTTGACTGCCTCCTGTGCGTCATCCTTTCCGACCATAACGGTTGCCTTTACCTTACCGTTTACCTGAACCGCAATTTCAACCTCGTTCTCTACGGTCTTTGCCTCATCATACGTCGGCCAGGACTCGTATGCAATCGTATTGTCATGTCCGAGCAGGCTCCAGATTTCTTCTCCGATATGAGGGCAAATGCAGGACAGCATCTTGATGATTCCTTCCGCATAAGCCTTCGGACATTTTCCTTCTTTGTATACGGCATTGACAAAAATCATAAGCTGACTGATTGCCGTATTGTATGCCAGTTTTTCGAAATCTCCGGTTACCTTCTTAACGGTCTGGTGATATACCTTGTCAAGTGACGGTACGTCCTCTTCCACGATATTTTCCGGTACCGTGAAGAAATTCCAGACACGGTTCAGGAACTTTCTTGCGCCCTCTACACCGGTATCGCTCCAGGGTTTGCTGACTTCCAACGGTCCCATGAACATTTCGTACAAACGAAGCGTATCCGCACCGTAATCACGAACGATATCGCTCGGATTCACAACATATTTCGGGAATCTCTTACCCATCTTAATACCGTTCGAACCGAGAATCATTCCCTGATGAACCAGTTTTTGGAACGGTTCCTTGGTCGGTGCCAGACCGTTATCATACAGGAAACGGTTCCAGATTCGGCTGTACATCAAATGACCGACAGCATGTTCCGGACCGCCGATATACAAGTCGACCGGCATCCAGTGTTTCAGAAGTTCCTGATTTGCAAATTCATTGTCATTGTCCGGATCGATATAACGAAGGAAATACCAGGATGAGCCGGCGCTTCCGGGCATGGTTGCGGTCTCTCTGACGCCCTTCACTCCGTTCTTATCATACTGTTTCCATTCAACTGCGTTCTCGAGCGGTGCCTTACCGTTCTTACCCTTGTAATCATTCAGTTCCGGAAGTATCAACGGCAGTTCTTCGTCATCGAGCACATGAATTCCGCCGTCTTCGGTATGAACAACCGGTACCGGTTCTCCCCAATAACGCTGACGTGCAAAAATCCATTCGCGGAAATGATAATTAACGGTCCGCTTTGCAACGCCCATTGCTTCCAGCTTACAGGTAATCGCCTCTTTGGCTTCCTCTACCGTCATTCCGGTAAATTCTTCCGAATTAATCAGACGGTATCCCTTGCCGAGATAATCATATTTTTCCAGTGCCTTCTCGTCAACGGAAATATGTCCGTCCTTTTCATTTCCGTCGATAACCTGAATCACGGGAATATTATGTTCCTGAGAATATTCAAAGTCACGCTGGTCATGCGCCGGAACCGCCATAACCGCACCGGTTCCGTAATTTGCCAAAACGAAATCTCCGATAAACAGTTCGGCTTCCTTGCCGTTTACCGGATTGATGCAGGTAACGCCTTCCAGTCTGCATCCGGTCTTGCCCTTGTTCAGTTCGGTACGGTCCATATCATTTTTCTTCTTGGTCTCTTCGATATAGGCCTTAACCTGTTCCTGATTCTTAATACGGGGCATCAAATCCTGAACCAGCTGTCCGTCGGGTGCCAATACCATAAAGGTAATACCGTAAATCGTCTCAATACAGGTTGTGAAAATGGAGAACTCTCCGCCGCCGACAATCTGGAATTTGCATTCCACGCCCTCGGATTTGCCGATCCAGTTCTGCTGCATCAGCTTCGTGGACTCCGGCCAGTCGACCTCGGTCAGTCCCTCCAGTAATTTTTCCGCAAATGCGGGCTGATTGATAACCCACTGCTTCATATTCTTCCGTACTACCGGATAACCGCCACGCTCGGATTTACCGTCAATAACCTCATCGTTCGACAATACGGTTCCGAGTTCTTCGCACCAGTTTACCGGCATATCGATATATTGTGCATATCCTGCTTCATACAGCTTCTTGAAAATCCACTGAGTCCATTTGTAAAACTTCGGATCGGATGTTGCAATCATCTTGGACCAGTCGTAGTCGAAGCCCAGTTCCATCAGCTGCTTGGAAAATGTCTTGATATTTTCCTGCGTAAATCCGTTCGGATGATTTCCTGTCGTTACGGCATACTGCTCTGCGGGAAGACCGAAGGAATCATATCCCATCGGATGAAGAACATTATATCCCTGCATACGCTTCATACGCGACATAATATCGGTTGCGGTATATCCCTCCGGATGTCCTGCATGAAGACCGACGCCGGACGGATACGGGAACATATCCAAAACATAATATTTCGGCTTACTGAAATCCCATACATCGGTTTTAAATGTGTTGTTTTTCTGCCAATAGTTCTGCCATTTCGGCTCAATCCTGGCGTGATCATAATTACTCATGATACAGTATTCTCCTTTATTGAAATCCTCTCGGAATTCTATTCTACGAATAAAGTACTAACCAATTCTGAAAATGTCAAGCGTTTTCGGGATTTCACGCCGTTATTTTCCGAAAACGGCACCGTTGATATCGACAATCATATCGATAACAGCCTGACGGGATGCATCGGCAAAGTTTACCGGTGCAAATGTCTGCGAATAGCGGTCCTGCTTGTATGCCGCAATAATTCCGCGGGACGAATTGACGATTGCTCCAAGACCGTCCTTGTTGAAATACGGTGCAAGGTCCTGAGCTTTTCCGCCCTGAGCGCCGTAGCCGGGAACCAGGATGTATGCTTTCGGCATAATCTGTCTCAGAATTTTTCCCATTTCCGGATATGTCGCACCGACTACCGCGCCGACGTTGCTGTAAGCTCCGTCCATGCTCGTTTCTCCCCATTCGGCAACCTTTTCGCCAACCCATTCATACAGCGGCCGTCCGTCGATAACACGGTCCTGGAACTCTCCGCTGGACGGATTCGATGTCTTTACCAAAAGGAAAATGCCCTTATTTTCCTGGTTGCAAACATCCAGAAACGGCTTGACACCGTCAATTCCGAAATACGGATTAACCGTTGCAATATCCTCGTCAAATGCCGCATAGGAATTCTTACCGATAACCGTCTTGCCAATGTGTGCAACCGCATACGCACCGCTCGTGGAACCGATATCGCCTCGCTTTACGTCACCGATGACAACCAGTCCCTTCGAATGACAATAGTCCACCGTTTTCCGATATGCCGCAAGGCCCGGAATACCGAACTGCTCATACATGGCAATCTGCGGCTTTACACAGGGAATCAAATCATAAATCGCATCGACAATTGCCTTATTGTACTGCCATACCGCCTCCGCAGCTCCTTCCATGGTTTCCCCGTACTGCTCAAACGCCGCTTTGGTAATATGCTCCGGGATATACGAAAGCATCGGGTCGAGACCCACAACGATGGGTGCATCGGTTTTCTGAATTTTGTCAATTAATGTCTGAATCATGGCATTACCCTCCTGAATTACTGATTTTTATAAACGGTTTTTCCGTCTGTAATAGTATATTTTACAACTCCGTACACGGTCTTTCCGCGGAACGGAGTATTGGTCCCCTTGGAACAGAAACGGGATGTGTCGATGATGGTTTCTTCGGTGGAAACAATCGCAATATCCGCCGGCGCACCGACTGTCAGGCTTCCGCCCGTATGTCCGATAATTCGTGACGGATTGGTACTCATCATACGAATCAGCTCGGAAAACTCGAGATAGCCTCCGCGCACCAGCGTGGTATAGCTCAATGCAAATGCGGTCTCCGACCCGACAATTCCGAACGGTGCCTTTTCAAATCCCCTGCTCTTTTCCTCTGTCGTATGCGGTGCATGATCGGTGGAAATGCAGTCAAACACTCCGTTTCGAACGGCCTCCCGCAATGCTTCCATATCCCGTCTGCTCCGTAACGGCGGGTTCATTTTATAATTGGCATCATCGCAAGGAATCTCTTCGTCGCACATGGCAAAATGATGCGGGCACACCTCCCCGCTGACCGGATAGCCCTTCTCCTTCGCCAACCGAAGCAAATCCGCACTGAGTTCCGTGGAACAATGACACAAATGAACATGGCATCCGGTTTCCGCCGCCAAAATCAGATCCCGTGCCGTAATCACATCTTCTACACTGTTTGTGATTCCTTTCAGCTGAAGCCGTTCCGCCGCCGGGCCTGCATTGATGACACCGCCGTTCACCAGACTCTTGTCCTCGCAATGGGCAAGCATCGGAATCCCGAGTTTTGCCGCCGTCTTCAACTGCTCCCGATACAGCAAAATGTCCATCACGGATTTTCCGTCCTCCGACATTGCCATGGCGCCGGCCTTCACAACCCCATTCAGGTCGACCGGCTCACTTCCCGCCTGATCTTTGGTCACTGCCGTAACCGGAAGAATTTTCACAATACATTCGTCTGCGGCACGCTTCTTAAGCTCCGTAATTTTCTCTTCGGTATCCGTCGCCGGTGTCGTATTCGGCATCGGACAAATTGCCGTATATCCTCCCGCAGCCGCTGCCGCCGCTCCTGTCGCCAGAGTTTCCTTTGCCGTCTGCCCGGGGTCTCTCAGATGAACATGCAAATCCACAAATCCGGGAACCACATAAAGCCCGTCCGCCCGGATTTCCTCTTCACCGTCTTCGGGAATTGCCTGTCCGAGCTCGGCAATCCGCCCGTTGCAAACCCGCACATCCATAACGGATGAAATACCGTTTGCCGGATCAACCACATGACCGTTTCGTATAATCATGCCCGTCCCTCCTCATTTTTTTATAGTTTCTTTCTTGACAAGTCAAATAAAATCTGCTATATTCCGTCACGTAAATAAATTTCGCTAGGGGTGCTTTGCTGAGATGAACCGTTCGGTTCGATCCCTCATAACTTGATCCGGTTAATGCCGGCGGAAGGAAGCGTATTCTCTCTGAACCTGCAGGCAGGTAATCAACAAAGCCCTCCGGTAAATACCAGGAGGTTTTTTTATGTCTGAACACGATCGTATCAAACGTACCGTATGCTGTGCAATCTGTATTGCACTCGCCTTTGTCGCATCATTTATCAAGATCTTCCAGCTTCCGTTCGGCGGCTCGGTGACCCTCTTCAGCATGCTGTTTATCACTCTGACCGGGTACCTCTTCGGCCTGCGCGCCGGTCTGATGTCAGCCACGGTTTATTCGGTTCTCCAGCTCATAACCGCAAGCGGTACTCTGTCCCTTTGGCAGGCTCTTTTGGACTATGTATTCGCTTACGTTTCGCTCGGATTGTCCGGACTTCTTCGCAAGCATCTGATTCCCGGCTATCTGCTCGCAATTTTCTGCCGTGCCGCATTCAGCAGTCTGGCCGGTTATCTGTTCTATATGGAATACATGCCGGATGATTTTCCGAAACAGATATCCTTCCTGTACCCCATTGTTTATAATTACGGATTCATCTTTGCCGAAGGAATCATGACCGTCATTCTCCTGTGTCTTCCTCCCGTCCGTAAGCAGCTTTCCAAAATCAGATTAAGCTGCCGTTAAAATGATATCCTGTCATTGTAATCTGCAGCGTTTCCCGATTGTTGTAAATGTTTCGCTCGGGAAAATACAGGAGATCCAGTAACATCCTACCGTCTCCGGAAAATGCGTCATCCACGGCATCTTCACCGTAAACGGCAACCATTTCATCGACAAATTCTCCGGCATTTCCGAAATACACACAACGGATTTCCGTCTGTTCCGAATCCCTCATGGTGAAGGACAAATACGAACTGTTCTTCCCCAAATATCCGACATGGACGATTTGAACGTTCTTCTGGGCAAAGACCGGTTTGGGATTTCCCGTTCCGAACGGTTCCATCAACGCCAATTCGTCCATCAGGGTTCCGGTAATATATCGAAACGGCATCACCAAATCGATGGCCGTCTTACGGACAATCGACGCATTTTGAGCCCGGAATGATTGACATAACGACTCCCGAAATGCAGCCATCCGGTCGCGTTTCATCGTTGCACCGGCAGCCATGGCATGTCCTCCGAATTTGACGAACAGGTCTTTACATTCCATCATGGCCTCAAACATGGAAAACCCTTCGATGCTTCGTCCCGAGCCTTTGACACACTCCGGTTCCGAAATACTGTCCACCAGCACAAAGGTCGGCCGGTTGTATTCTTCCCGGATACGTCCGGCAACGATTCCCGCCAGACTTTCATGACAGTCCGGAAGATATACCACAAGCACGGTATCGCCCTGTTGTTCGGAAATCATTTTCCTTGCTTCCAGCCTGCCCTGTTCCGTATAATATACGGTCTGTTTCTTTCGTTCGGCATTGACATCGACCATCTTCTGCGAATATTCATGCAATACCGTATCATTCTCTGACAATAACAGTTCGACTCCGTAATCTGCGGTTTCCAGCCGTCCGAGCGCATTGATGCACGGTCCCAAAACAAATCCAAGCTGATAACATTGTACTTCTTTAAGCTGATTGGCATATGCCAAATGCTTCAAGCCTTCGTTCCAACGCTGCAACGGCTTTTTCAAGCCCTGACGTACCAGTGACCGGGTTGCTCCGTTCAGCCGCATAACGTCACATACGGAAGCAAGTGCCATGATTTCCGAATTTTCTTTCCAATATCCATCCATTCCGTAAGATTCCAACAGTCGGTCTGCCAAATATCCTGCGATGACCGCACCGCATAGATTTTCCGCTCTCTGCTCTCCTACGGAACATTTGGGATCTACAATACAAACGGCCGGCGGAAGCTGTTCCTGCGGTTCATGGTGGTCGGTCACAAAGACCTTCATTCCGAGTTGATTGGCCAGTTCAATCTGTTCCGTGGCAGCAATTCCGTTGTCCACGGTAATCAACACATCAATACCATCTTCTGCGGCACAGCGGACCATATCCATGCTGATTCCGTATCCGTCGACAATCCGGTCCGGAATCCGATAATCCGCATCCGCTCCGAGTGTTCGCAAGGCCCGTATCATCAGATACGTTGCGGTCACACCGTCCACATCATAATCTCCGATAACCCGAAATTTCTTTTTGGAATCAATTTCCCGTCGAATTTCGGTCACCCATTCTTCCGTACGTTCCGGCTCCGGAATGGTCGTATTGTCATCGGGAAACAAGAATTCCTTAATATCCGAATCATTTTGGTATCCGCGATTCCATAAAATTCTTGCAAACACATCGCTGATTCCAAACCTTTTCATAATATCGGAAACATTTCCCGGTTTGTGAATGACAACCCATTTTTCTTCATATTGCTTCATGCAATCTCTCCGATTCGTATAAAGCAACTGCCGGACAAACTGTCCGGCAGCCGGGTTATTAACGTTACATGGTTACTGCTTTTTTCTTCTCTGCTCTTGTCTTAAAGAAGTACCACAGTGTACCTGCAATACATACAGAGGAATAACCGCCGCAAATGATACCTACTGTCATAGGAATTGCGAAGATACGAACGGAATCAACACCGAAGATAATCAGCATAACAACCGTAAACAGTGTTGTAAGCGATGTATTGATGCTTCGTGTAAAGGTCTCGCTGATGCTTCGATTGACAACGTCTGCAAGTTTCTCGTTCTTCTTTGCTTCCGCAAGGTTTTCACGCAAGCGGTCAAAAATAACGATTGTTGCATTAATACTGTAACCGACAATGGTCAGCATACATGCAATAAAGTTTGTGTCTACGGTAATTCTCGCCAGTGCATATACACCGAGAACAACCAAAACGTCATGAACCAATGCCAAAACGGAGCTTCCCGCAAATGCGATATTCTTGAATCGAATCAGGATGTAAAGGAGCATGCAAATCGTTGCTACGATAACCGCAATAATTGCGGACCGCTTCATTTCACCGGAAATGGTTCCGCTGATGGTCTCCGTTTCGATATCGGATTCGCTCATCTTGTATTTTTCCATAAACTGATCTTTCAGGTTCTGAAGTTCCGTATTCTCATCCAGCTGAAGTCTGGTCTTAACAACAATCGCATTGCTGCCCTTTACGGCACTGACACTGATGTTGCTGTCATTGATGATATCCTTGACAAATTCCTCGATTTCGGAATTTTGGGGCGGATTATCGGGGAACGTAACCTGAACGGAAGTACCTCCGACAAAGTCAAGACCGTAATTCAAAACATTTCCCATACTGATTCGATTGACAATCAGCATAGCAATACCGATTCCGATTAAGGTTCCGGAAATGATGATATATTTCTTCCAGTTCTGAACCACATTCAAATGTCTCGTGCAAGTTTCTTTGCCATACCACTTAACATTCTGAATACCGACTCCAAACAGGGCCTTCATAACCCAATAGGTCGTAACAAGTCCCGTAAACAGGGAAACCAGAATACCGATTCCGAGCGTAATGGCAAAGCCCTTAACGACACCGGATCCGAGGAAATACAGTACCAGAGCGGCAATCAATGTGGTTACGTTACCGTCCACAATTGCGGATACCGCCTTGGAATAGCCTTCCTTAATTGATGTACGAACCGTTTTGCCCTTTGCGATTTCTTCGCGAATACGGGTGAAAATAATAACATTGGCATCGACCGCCATACCGATAGAGAGAATAATACCTGCAATACCGGGCAAGGTCAGCGTAATTTCAAATGCCAGAATAATTCCCAATACGATTCCGATATAGAAAATCAGGCTGATGCAAGCCGCTACACCGGGAATGCGATAAATTACAATCATGAAAATGCAAACCAGCAGAATACCGATTGCACCGGCAAGTAAACTGGTTTTCAATGCATTGGAACCAAGAGATGCACCAACGATATTGGAACGAATGCTCTCAAGTTCCGTCGGCAAAGCACCGATACGGATGACCGTTGCAAGGCTGTCTGCTTCTTCCATCGATTTACTTCCGCTGATGGTAGCCTCTCCGTTCTCAATTACAGCCTGTACACCGGGTGCGCTGTAAACGTGTCCGTCATATACGATAGCAATTATATTTCTGAGGTCGCCATATCCATATCCGACTGCATTCGCTGTCGCCTCACGGAACTTTTCCGTTCCCTGATCGTTCAGGCTCAGCAATACGACATACGAAATCATTTTGGTTTGCTGGTCTTCGGTAGCTCTTGCTTTTGCATCGGCAACGTCATTACCGGACAAAATCATGCTGTATCCGTCCGCAATAATCTCATCAATCGGTTTGGTCAGGACATACTCTCCGTTAGCGTCTTTCTCGATATTGGCATTACCGTCCTTATCCATTCCTGTGATGAAATAAATAAATCCTGCATTTCCGAGTGATTGCAATACTTCTTCCGCATTGTCAACACCGGGGATGTCTACATTGATACGATTATTTCCTTCTTTATAAACCTGTGCTTCGGTACTGAACTGTTCAGCACGCAGCTGCAGCTTGGTCAGGGTATCATCCATGGCTTCTCCGGACACATCTTCGTCCACAGCCTGATATGTGATGCTGACACCGCCTGCCAGGTCCAAACCAAGGCGAATCTTATTCACTCCGTTAATCCTGTTACAAGCGCTTAAGGCAAACCATACCATAATGCCGGCAGCCGCCAGTACAAGTGCGAAGAGTCCGACATACGCCTTTCCCTTATTCTTACCACTCATGATTTTTACCATCCTAACATATCAAATTTGCAGCCTTAAGAAACAAACCTTCATTTAGGCATACATACGAACAAGATTATATCATAAGTTCCTGAAAATGAAAACAAAAACCTTTAAAAATAACACCAAAAAATATGTTTTTTTCGAAGCCCTCCGCTCTTCTGCCTCATTTTTTTCGGATTTCTTAAAAACAGGTCCCAATACTTAACATAAATTTATAAATTATTCACTTGAAAAACATCAATCAAAATGCTATAATATCGATGTAGTTTTGAAAACTACATCATGAGTTTTTTATTTATATCGAATTTGTTTTTGATAACGATTATGCGCATTGTTGTCAGATCAAAATAAGGCACTGCGACCTTTAGGAAGGAACTTTATGTCCGAATTTATTATTTCAACCGATTCCACATGCGATTTGCCCAAGGAATTTCTGGAAGACAATCACATTCTGATTCATCCTCTTCACTATACAACCTGTGAAAAATCCTATCTTGACGGCCCCGATACCGATTTTCATGCATTTTACGAAAGCATGCGAAAAGGGACCGTATATCAGACCGCTTCCACCTGTCCCGAAGGGATTGAAAAACGTTTTCGTACCGCTTTGGATGCCGGACATGACATTCTTCACATCGGATTTTCTTCCGGATTAAGCTGCACCTACAACAATACCGGACTTGCGGCGGCGGAACTCTCCGACGAATATCCGGACCGTACCATTCGAATCGTAGATTCCCTCGGTGCGTCTCTCGGCCAGGGACTTCTCGTCTATTATGCATGCAAAATGAAGCGGGACGGAGCCTCTCTTGATGACATCGCAACGTGGCTTGAAACCAACAAGCTTCATCTTTGCCACCAGTTTACCGTGGATGACCTTCGATATCTGATGCGCGGCGGCCGAATCGGAAAAGCAACTTCCGTTATCGGAACGCTGATTAACGTCAAACCGGTTCTTCATATGGACAATGAAGGCCATTTGGTTTCTCTTTCCAACGTCCGCGGACGAAAAAAAGCCATGCTGACAATGATTGACAACATGGCTGCTTCTCTCGGTCATTATGAAAATGAGGTAATCTTTATCTCTCATGCGGACTGCATCGACGATGCCCATTTCCTCGGGGAGCAGATTACGGCCCGTTTCGGATTTCAAAACATCGTATACAATTCGGTCGGAGCTTCCATCGGATCGCACTGCGGTCCGGGTACGGTAGCCCTGTTCTATCTCGGTGAAACCCGCTGATTTTGTTTATGCCCAGGGGTCTTCTGCTTTCGGAATCCGAATATCCGCCAAAAGGCCGCGATACGAATCCGAAGAAACAAACCATTCTCCGGTTGATTTCTTGGTTCGGAGTGTCAGCGGTCGCTTGGAATCCGCTCCGCCCGACTGCAAAAATACGGTCAGATACCCTTTATCCCATTCGTCCCGACTGTAAGGATTCTCGGAAACGCAAACCGTATACGGCTTGTTCGGCTCATAACCGTTATCCGGCGTTGCTCCCACAAAATACGATCTTGCCTTATACTCTTTTCCTTCTGCAAAACGATCACGTATAAATTGAATTTCAAACTGTGATACCGGTTCCGGTCCTTTCAGAACATTCATCATGGCAATCGACTCCTCTTTGGATGTCGGAAATACGTTCAGCGCACATACGCACATTGCCGCAACCGCATAAGGATCTTTCAAATCGGCATACGGTAATGCCTTCAGCTGTTCTGCCGTGCTCGGCAATTCGTCAAATACAATGTCTTTTGATGGATTCTCATTTTGATTTGTCATACGATCCATCCCCCTTTCCGATGATTTCACAGTATACCACAAAATTTGATTTCATACAAGAACATCCGGTTTCGTCAATTCTTCCGTCAATCGGCATTCCGGTCGGTAACGATGAGGTTTCGTCAATTCTTCCGCCAATCGGCATTCCGGTCGGTAACGATGAGTTCAATTCGTTGAGAACGGTTTCGAAATCCCGGTCCGACGCTGTCCCCGATTTTCCTGTTGAAATATCCCGAATAAGTCCCCTGCATCAGCCATTCACTGATATACTGAATACTTCGAATCGGCAGAATTTCCCTTCGCGGATCATATTGATCGCTGTATTCGTGAAGTGTCCATTCGTTCTCTTCCACCCGCCGGATATAGTCCGCCGATTCGGATTCGAGAAGTTCTTCGGTTTCTTTTCCCGTACTCAAATACATCGTTTCCCGATCCGCCACCAGCACAGGATCCAAATCTCTCCGTTCCTTCCACACATCAAACCGTTCCAGATAGCGAATTCCGTGTCCTTCATCCAAATATTTCCGAAGCATCCGTGTCATCTCCACAAAACAGCAGCGCATCGAATGGTTGGGCATCCGTTTCTGCAACGACAGAATCAGAGGTTCGGAAACCGTTTCTCCGTAAAATGCAAAAAAACATTTGTCAGACATCGAGCGATAGGTTTCGTAAAACTTTTCAAAAACTCCTTCGGATGCCGGCAGACATACAACGACCGCATCGCTTTGATTCAGTATCTCCGTCGTAGTCGGATTGCCGTTCGGTTCTAAATTGATAAAGACATTTTCGAATTCCTCCAGGTAGTCTGTCAGTTCATCGCACAGTACCTGACACATCGCATATCGGTATGCATCGGAATTCATACTCTGGTTCATCGGCAAAAAAGCCAAGCCGTTATAATTGACCTGTATTGCATTGCCGTACCTCTCGCTCCTCCGTCCCACATTTCTGCATATATGCCGAATAAACGCTTCTCCCGGCAAATAGTACTCTTCCGAATCGGGATCGACGGTATTTCGAATATCGTCATACTTGCTTCCAAGCAAATGAAACCCCAAATTCCGTTCATGAAGATAATTCTCCATTGCAACAATACTGCAGGGAAATCGCTTGCTGCACATCTCCGATACCAGTGTCATAATCTGCACCGTTTCCTCATGATAGGTCGGCGCCCAAAAACTAACAAGCATAATGGTTCCTCCTGTGAAAATCCCACACGAATGCCAAAGTCCGGCAGTCTCAAATCTGTTCGGACCGTTTTCTGTTCTGTTTCTGCGCGCATATTCCGTCTCCGTGTTCGGAGGGAAGTTGATTCGATTATACCAAATCAAAAGTTCAAATGCAAACGGCCGTTTTCGCATATATAATCCATTATGTAACAATTTCTTGTCAAAATAGTATAAAAAACAGAGCAATTCTTGTACAAATTGCTCTGTCTGTCATTCGGGTATTTTGCCCGATTTGTAACAATTTTTGTGAATTATGAATAGTCCGTATACCAAAAGATTGTAACTATTCACCCTGCGCGAGGCGGAAAATAGCGCATTATCGGCTCTCGGCAACCAGTTTTTCCGCTTCTTGCGGGGTCATTTTGGACATTGCGGAATTCCGGTATCTGCGGTCCGCCGACACATCCTTTCCAAACCAGTCCGGCAGTTCCGTCAGTCCGGCTTCCTCCACCGTCGGGAATTCGATTTCCGCTGTCATAAGCCCTTCCAGCATCCCGTGAAACACATCCAGTTCCACAACATAGGACAAATACGGAATCCGGTACCGGGTCTTTGTCACCGGATTGCCTTCCACTGCACGAAACAGCGAGTAATACATTGTTTCGGAAATTTCCTCTTCGATTTCGATTCGGACAATTGCACCGTATTTTTTATCCACGTCGGCAGATGGTTTCCTCTTTATTGTCAAATAATACCGGTCATCCGACTTTCGGATTCGTACGGTTGTTTCTCCGCCGCACAAATACCCCTGTTCCAATTCCGAATGCGGATATTGATCCAAATGTTCCGGCACTTTACAAAGTATAAATTTTCTTTCGATTTCCATTTGAATTCCTCGTTTTGCTATGTTAGGATGTGGGTATCCATTCTTTTTGTTCTTATTGTAATTTTGCAAATGAACCTCAAATTCATTTGATTTTTCTTAATTTATTCAGATGTAAATTCATTCAGGGAGGCGTCACAATGCAGCTGGTTCTACTTCTCAATCAACCAAACCGGTATGATGTTCATGACTTTGTCCGTCGGCTTCGTTTGTCCGGCTTACCGGTTCGCATTCTGTCGGATGCCGACTTCGGTCTCGCCTTGTCGTCACCCACCGGCGATTCCGCCGGCAATTCCGCCGGCAATTCCACCGGCAATTCCGCCTGCGATTTCACCGGCGATTCCACTTGTAATTCCACCGGCGATTCCACTTGTAATTCCGCCTGCAATTCTGCCTGTAATTCCGCCGGCAGTTTTCCCTGTGATTTTCCTGCTGAGGATACCGTTTATCTTTCGGACCGTCCGGATTGTCTCGATCGGCTCTGTTCCGCCGACGCCTGCGTTATCGGCTATGAACATGACGGCCTTGTGCTGTCCTGCCCGGAAATCGTCGAATCATTATCCTCTCTGACCGCAGACTATTTGAACACTGTATTTTCCGCGTACGATACCCATAACCCTGTCATTTCCGATGATTCATTGACTCTTTGCCGCACTTCGAAACAGGATTTTCTTATGTATTTTGAATATTGCCGTCGAGAGCCGTATTGCCTTACACCGGACGAGCGCCGTTACACCGATACCGATTGCATAAACCTCTTCCGATATCATCGAATGCTCTCTTCCGTTTATCCGTTCACAGGCACATTCCGAATTCTCGAACAGGGTCAGACAATCGGATATATCAGCATTTTCCCGCAGGATCTCGGAGTTTCCGATGAAACCGAATTCACACTCGATTTTCTGATTCTTCCCGACTTCCGTTCACGCGGTTACGGAACCGGTGCCGTTCGTCTTCTGCTGCGCTATCTCACAGCGAAAAGCGACCTGAAAACCGTTTATGCCCGTGTTCACCGGGATAATATTCCGTCCCTCACTCTTCTTCGGAATTGTGCATTTTCTTTGGTCTGTGAACTTCCAGAAAGGAAAACAGATTGTCCAGTCCGGCCTTTCGCGGATTTGCCAAAATGCCATGCATCCGACAACGTTCTGCTGCTGTCACATTCTCTTCCCGGTCATCGAGGAACACACATTCCTCCGGTTTAAGGTGATACCGGTTGAAAAATGCTTCATAAAACGCCGTGTCCGGTTTGGCCAGTTTTTCCTTTGCGGAAATCATATAACCGTCCAAATGCTGTAAGAACGGGATGCTGCATCGCTCATGATACTCAAACATTTCTTTGGAATAATTGGATAATGCATATACGCGATATCCCATGTCATGAAGCCGATGAATCAGATTTTCGGTATCTTTGTACGGTACTACCAGGCGTTTCGGATTCTTAAAAAACAGCCGAACGGCCTTCTCGCTCTCCGGGTACATCATGACCCATCGTTCAATGGCTTCCTCCTGTGTGATTTGTCCGGCATCCAGAAGCTGCCATTCTGTCTTGAACAGAATCTCATTTTCAAACAGTTCGATATTCGCCTTGGAAAAATTCAGTTCCTTCATATACTCGCGATACCGGAATTCCAACAGCACCATTCCGAGATCGAATACAACCGTCGTAATCTCACGGGGTACATGATTTCGAAGCATTTCCTGACACATTTCCTCCATCGTATCCACGGCGGACTGCGGGCTTATCAGCTGGATTCCGTGCCCGAGTCCGAGCAGCCACCCTAGAAACAGTCGGCTTGGCACAAGACGCATCGAGACTTCGGATTTTGCCTCATCAAACGGATCCGGCCGAATGGTAATGTCCGTTCCGAACATATCCAGAAACAGTCCGATTTTCTCGGACGGACATTTGATGGTTACGCGTTCCGGCTCCCCGTCATACATTAAGAACCGGGATTCCGCATAATTTTCCGGATTGGTTTTCCGATATTCGCTCTCTCCGTTCCGGCTTTTCTCCGATATCTTCACATTGCTCATTTTATCGACGCGGAAGGTTCGAATGCTGTTCTTACCGTCCACATATGCCAGCAAATAATAATTGTCATTATCGTACAGCAGTCTCCACGGGCTGATTCCGTACCGGACCGCCTCACCGCTGACCACCATTTTCTTGTTCACGTCCCATTTCATATAGGTAAATGAAATCTGTCGGTTCTCCTGCATGGCACGATGAATCAAATCTACATTATCATAAGCATTCCGTATGGTTTCTCCGGCACGGTTCCGAATGACAACCGTTCGGTCCAGCTGGCGTTCCTCTTTCTCACTGACCATGTTTTCCAGGCGACGAATCAGTGCCTTCGACCGGTCTTCGGAAATGAATTTGGATGCCGCAACCGCATCCGTCAACAGCTTAATATCACCGAGTGAGAGCAGATTACTGGTTGCATAATAAAAATAATTACCGTCCTTTTTATACTTCTCAATCCGAATATCGCCAAATTCATTAATCAGCCGAATATCGGAATACAGGCTCTTTCGCTCGGCCGAAATTCCGTATTCGTTCAGTTTCTCGGTAAGCTGCTGCAGCGTGATTCCGTTGTCCTTCGACGTATTGCGGGTCAGGATTTTCGCAATATAATTGATTTTCAGTTTTTGATTTTCGGATTTCGCCATACCGCATTCCTTCCTAATCGGCAAGAAAAGCTGCATTGTATGCAGCTTTTCCGTATTGTTAACTTATTTTGTTGTGTACTTTTCCGTATTGCTAACTTATTTTGTTGTGCCGTATTGATTACTTATTTTGTTGTGTACTTTTCCGGAATCTTCACATTCTTCATGCTTTCCTGCAGCTCCGCAAACGCCAATGCGGCGAAAATACATCCGACAATGCAGGCAACAATACCAATTGCCATGCAGATGTATTTCTGTTTCTTATAGGAGCGAAATGAAACATATCCTCCGAGAATAATTGCCAATACCTGGAAAAAGAACCAGTCTGCCAAAAAGATTCCGAACAATGCGAACAGTAACGCAAAGATACCGAGAGTACTCTCAAGTCCGAGATCCTGCTTCTCGTGGCTCATCAGATTGACATCCAGAATAACGCTCGGATCCTTCTTCAGAGTTTCCGGAGATACTTCTTTCTGAACATCACTGATAACCTCTTCCAGCCAGTTGCAGAACTCACCGCGCAGGCTCTTGTGAATCATATCCAGTTCTTTCTGGTCATTTATCGGAAGCGTATCCTTAACCATCAGAACGATTCGCATATCGGTTGCCAGCGGATCCGACGTTTCCTCGTCATACTGTTTCAGAGAGCCGAACGAAATGATTACCTCATGGTCCTCATCGTCTCCCCATACAAAGTATTGTGTGACAATCGACTTCAATCGTTCGGTCAGCATCTGCAAATACAGATTGACCGTTTCCTTTTTCATCTTGCTGTTCAAATCATGAAACGTCAGAACCTGACCGTTCCACATTGCCGCCATATGAATCTGCACCGCATTTTTTCTTTGGGACAGCGGGCTGACACACAATTCCAGCTGATCGTTGCAAATAAAGCACTGCTCATGCGGCCATGCCGTACATACGAACATTTCATTCGGCATAACACTATGGGTTAATACTGTTTTAATGCTCATTCTCCTATCCTCCGAATTCCGAAATTCTCTCTCAAACACCACATTTTCATGAATCGTAATACGATTTCACAATATACGATTATTGTATAATGAGAAGCAGTAAATTGCAAGAAAAATTATTTTTTTTCAACATATATTTATGCACTTTTATATGCCGGTAAAACAACGAAAAGTGTTGACATAAAGCCCCTGTTTTATTAAAATAATTTTTGTATGTGCTTATATAATCAAGGAGGATTTTCTATGAGTAACACATGTGTAACATTACATGAAAACGGTGTTTATCTCGTAAACGGTGTTCCGTCCGAAAACGGTCCCGTTTCCAAGGAAGATGCCAAAAAGCAGACCATTGCCTATTCCATTTTGTCTGCACACAACACTTCCGATTGTGAAGGTAAACTGAAAATAAAATTCGATGCCATGGTATCTCACGACATCACATACGTCGGAATCATCCAGACGGCAAGAGCCAGCGGATTGACCGAATTTCCGCTTCCGTATGCCATGACAAACTGCCACAACAGTCTTTGTGCGGTCGGCGGTACCATCAATGAAGACGACCATGTATTCGGTCTTTCCGCCGCCAAGAAATTCGGCGGAATTTACGTTCCGGCCAACCAGAGCGTCATCCACTCCTACGCCCGTGAAGAGCTGACGGCATGCGGCAACATGATTCTCGGTTCCGATTCTCATACGAGATACGGTGCCCTCGGTACCATGGGTGTCGGTGAAGGCGGTCCGGAGCTTGTAAAGCAGCTTCTTAAGAACACCTGGGATCTGGATATGCCGGAAGTGGTTCTTGTCTATGTGACCGGAACTCCGAAACGCGGTATCGGTCCTCATGATATTGCTCTTGCCCTTGTGAAGGCAACCTTCGCCAACGGATTTGTCAAGAACCGTGTCATGGAATTCGTAGGACCCGGAATCCAAAATCTTCCGATCGATTTCCGTAACGGTATTGATGTTATGACAACCGAGACCACCTGTCTGTCTTCCATTTGGGAAACCGATGAGATTACCCGCGGACATTACGTCGCACACGAGCGCGGCGAATGTTATAAGGAGCTGAAGCCCGGTAACGTTGCTTATTACGACCGCATGATTACCGTCGATCTCAGTCAGGCGGAATCCATGATTGCACTTCCGTTCCACCCTTCGAACGCTTACACAATCCATGAATTTATTGAAAATGCGGACGAAATTCTTGCTAAGGTTGAGGAAGAAGCCGCAGCCAAATTCAAGGGTCACAAATACAATCTTCGCGACAAGGTTCGCGACGGCAAGGTCTATGCCGATCAGGGTGTCATTGCCGGCTGCTCCGGCGGTCTCTTTGACAATATCGATGAAGCTGCGGCGATTCTCGATCAGAAGAGCTGCGGTAACGGATATTTCTCCCTGAACGTATACCCGACCAGTGTTCCCGTCAGTCTGGAACTGACCAAAATCGGTGCTACCGCTTCCCTTCTGAAGTCCGGTGCCGTTATTAAGCCGTCCTTCTGCGGTCCCTGCTTCGGAGCCGGAGACGTTCCCGCCAACAACGGACTCTCTCTTCGTCACACCACAAGAAACTTCCCGAACCGTGAAGGTTCCAAGCCGTCCGACGGACAGCTTTGCGGTGTTGCTCTGATGGATGCCAGAAGTATTGCCGCAACGGCAGCAAACGGCGGTATCATTACGGCAGCAACCGATATTGAATACGAAGTACCTCGTCATGAGTATCATTTTGATAAATCCGTATATCGCAACCGTTTGTATTACGGCTACGGCAAAGCGGACAAGGACGCCGAACTGATTCTCGGACCGAACATTACCGACTGGCCCAAGATGGAAGCCCTTGCCAACAATATGCTGGTGAAACTGGCTGCCGTAATCCGCGATCCGGTTACCACAACCGATGAACTGATTCCTTCCGGAGAGACCAGCTCTTACCGAAGCAATCCTCTTCGCCTTTCCGAATTTGCATTGTCCAGACGTGTTCCGGAATATGTCGGACGCAGCAAAGCCATTCATGCACTGGATCTCGCAAGACGAAACGGAGAAGCACCGGACGAACTGGTATCGGTACTCTCTCATTTCGGAGATGCCAAGGCACTGCTTGCCGATACTCAGTACGGTTCCTGCGTATTTGCCAATAAGCCCGGCGACGGTTCTGCCCGCGAGCAGGCGGCATCCTGTCAGAAGGTTCTCGGCGGTTATGCAAACATTTGCTACGAATATGCAACCAAGCGTTACAGAAGCAATTGCATCAACTGGGGTATTCTTCCGTTTACCCTTCCCGAAGGTGCGGAATTCCCGTACAACGAAGGCGATTATGTCTTCATCCCCGATGTTCGTCAGGGAATTGCCGAAGGCCGTGAAAACTTCGCCGCCAAAGTGCTTTCCGCAGATGGCAAAATCACCGATATCACCCTGAACATCAAGGGTCTGACCGAGGATGAGAAAACCATTATTCTGGACGGATGTCTGATTAACTACTATGCTTCACAAATGAAATAAGGAGACACTTTCTATGAACAAAATTCAGATGACAACCCCCATTGTTGAAATGGACGGAGACGAAATGACCCGTATTCTCTGGAAAATGATTAAGGACGAACTGATTCTTCCTTTCGTTGATCTGAAATCCGAATACTACGATCTCGGCCTTCCCAAGCGTGAAGAAACCAAAGATCAAATTACCGTAGATGCCAGCAATGCCGCAAAAAAATACGGTGTTGCGGTCAAATGTGCAACGATTACCCCCAACGCTCAGCGTGTGGAGGAATATCATCTTTCGGAAATGTGGAAAAGCCCGAACGGAACGATTCGTGCCATTTTGGACGGAACCGTTTTCCGTACTCCGATTATGATTGACAGCATCAAGCCCTATGTTCGGAACTGGAAAAAGCCGATTACCATTGCACGTCATGCATACGGCGATGTATACAAGAACACGGAATTCCGCATTCCCGGAAAAGGAACGGCTGAGCTCCTCTTTACCGGAGAAGACGGAACCGAAATGCGTCAGACGATTTACGATTTCGAATGCCCCGGTGTTCTTCAGGGTATGTACAACAAGGACAATTCCATTCAGTCCTTTGCCCGCAGCTGCTTTGAGTACGCACTCTCTGCCGGACAGGATTTGTGGTTTTCTTCCAAAGATACCATCAGCAAGAAGTACGACCATCGGTTTAAAGACATTTTCCAGGAAATGTATGATGCCGAATATAAGGAGAAATTCGAAGCTGCCGGAATCACCTATTTCTATACTCTGATTGATGATGCGGTTGCCCGTGTAATCCGTTCGGAAGGTGGATTTATCTGGGCCTGCAAGAATTATGACGGAGACGTTATGAGTGATATGGTCAGCACCGCATTCGGCGATCTTGCAATGATGACCAGTGTTCTCGTCAGCCCTGACGGAAATTATGAATACGAAGCTGCTCACGGTACCGTTACCAGACACTACTATCGCTATCTGAAGGGCGAGGAAACCTCAACCAATCCGATTGCAACTATTTTTGCATGGAGCGGTGCACTTCGGAAGCGCGGTGAGAAAGATTCTCTGCCGGAGCTTATGAAATATGCGGATGAACTGGAAGGTGCCTGCTTCGATACCCTGAATGACGGTATCATGACAAAGAGCCTTGCCAATCTCGTTGCCGACGGATATCAGGCTACCGCAGTCAACACCACCGAATTCATTCAGGCTATTGCAACACGTCTTGCAGCCAGAATGTCCCGGTAATACCTGAAACACCTTAAAATCACAGAACAGAACAAAGCATATCGCTTGCGATATGCTCGCGCCGCCTGTGCGTCGCGAAGCGACATTTTTCCTCTGCACAGGCGTGTGCATCCTCGCAGAGCGTTTTTTTATCTCATAGGACGAACTTTCCTATGAGAGAACAAAAGGACTTCACCTCAATGAAGTCCTTTTTTTAGTGGTTAAGTTGAACTATCAGGCTATTCCCCGACAGTCTGAAACCTGTCCGTTCTTTCCCGGCGCGACCGATTAAATATCGTATTTTGCCAGAATTTCGCTCGGTGTCTTTCGCAACAGCTTGAATACGGGTATGATTCCGCACACAATGCAGATCACGTACACAAATATCAGAATGAGCAAGAACATCCAGAACGGCAGGTAAAAGAGTTCAATTACATCCGTCGCACGTTTGGCTATTAACGTCAGCACCGCATACGTTCCGATAACGGATACCGCAACATACTTTGTTGTGATAACCATGGCTTCCACACCAAATCGGAAAATCATATTTTTCCTGGACACTCCGATTGCCCTGTAAATACCGATTTCACGAATTCGGTTCATGGTCGATGTCTTCATAATCAGGTAAATGCAAAACGTCATGATTGCAAGCAGGATTGCCATGATAATCAGTTGTTCCCTGACATCTCCGGAAAATCTCTCCTTAAACTTATCCAGCAGGTCTTCCGACGTAACATACTGCTTTTTCGATAAATTCTCATCCAAAAACGCTTTGACCGCATCACTGTCTTTACCGTACACCATCCATGCCGTCTGCGGAACATAATAATCGTAGTATAAATCGTTCGGCCGACCCATGTGGAGTGCTGATTCCGGTACCTCACAGAACGGATTTTCCAGCATTTTGGCATAATCCTTCTCATTTAAAATGACAGTCATCATCGCACTTTCGATATATGAATTGTCCAAATTCAGCACCTGCATCTGCCCGCTTTTTTGTTCCCCGGGTTCCGTTATTCCAAAATAATCCTGTATCATATCTACAAGATACGGAATGGTGCTTGGTGTAACCCGATAATAATCGAGATCGAAATATTCACGATTTCCCGTAAAATAATTATAAATAACGAATTCCGACTCTCCGTTCTGAATCAGGTTAATCAAGCCGTTGAACCATGCATCTCCCTGTGTATGAACAATCATATCTTTAAGTTCTTTTAATCGATAATATGTTATATTATCCATCACATATTTGTTTTCGATGGAGAAGGTATCGTCTCCGATAATAACCGATTTCAAAGCCTGATCGAGAATGCTGACATCGAATGCAACAAGACAGCTTCCTTCCGGAACGGAATACTCATTTGCTTCATCGGGAATAATCGAGATTCCTCTGTACCAAAAGCAAACCTCATTTATGACACGCGAATTGGCATAGACTTCGATTTCCTTGGACTCTACAATTGCTTTAATCGTAAATTCCTTTCCGCGCATGAATCCAATTTCATTTTGCTCGGTCAGTTTTGCACCGACCAGCCCTTCAAAGTCCGTAATATAGGTATATACCTTCTGGTCCAGCAGCTTTCTGGCAAATGCCGACGTAACAATGACCTCATTATCCTTCGGATCGTCTCCGTTTCCGGCAAGCACCTTTTGCCCTTTTTCTTTTTCCCAGTTCACAAAATGAGCTTTTTCGTTATATGCCGGGATATCAAAGAACATGTTATCAGCCGACGTCGATTCAAATTCCGAGCACGTTCCGCTAAACTTCAGTAAATAATCATCCGGATTATCATTGTTGATTTCACACGGCATCGCTCCGAGCAATATGTTCTTCCCGATACCGTCCCGAATGATTTCGTCGGCGTCCTTCTCGGTAATCCAAAACAAATCGTCATTGCAGTACTGATGTGCATTGATATATTCCCGTATGCTTTTACCGAATACGGCAACCATGAAAACGAGGAAAATGCCAAACGTGAACATACATTTCCGAAGCATCTTCTGGGAACGCTTTTTGACCGTTCCGCGCGCGTTATTTCGAGTACCGATTTTCAGTGCGGAGCGCAGCGTAAACAATTTTCCGTATTTGCTTCCCTCTGACGGTTCAACATCCGGAAGTACAAATCGTTCCTGCTGTTCTTTTTTCTGCACCTGTTCCTGATATACGCCCTGACGCAACTTTATTTCACTTGTTTCATCCAGCAAATGCACCTTTTCGGAATTTACCTTCAAATAATACTGTCCGTTCCGATTGACCAGCACAATCTGAATCGGTTTGTCCGGTTTTTCTCCGTAAAACCGAATCTCCGCCTGCTCTCCGGTGATGTCGGTTTCCTCGTATTCACCGAGGAAAATGTCATTTTTGTTCTTTGCCGTATATCCGTCGTTTTGCGAATTATCGTCCACTGACCGAATGACACCGTCGCAGATTCGAATGATTTTATCCGAATAAAAATTAACCAGATTTTCCTCATGAGTAACGAGAATAACCAGATGATCCTTGGAAATGGCTTTCAAAATGTCCATAATCATTATGGTATTATTTTCGTCCAGATTACCGGTCGGTTCATCCGCCAGAATAATCGGCGGATTTTTTACGATAGCGCGGGCAATCGCGACTCTCTGCTGCTGTCCGCCGGACAACGTATCCGGAGTTCTCTTCCGGAAATTGTACAATCCGACATTTTTCAATGCCAGCGTCACACGTTCCTCAATCTGTTCCGCATCGTCCATTCCGCACAGCACCAGTGCATCGGCAACATTCTGAAATACGGTTTCCTCTTTGTTCAGATTATAATTTTGAAAAATATATCCGATGTACCGGTTTCGGATTTCATCTTCGGAGCCGGTCATTTCCTTACCGTCGATTAATACATTTCCGCTCTGATAGGAATCCAGACCTCCGATTACGTTTAACAGCGTAGTTTTTCCGCAACCGCTCGGTCCGAAGATGGAAATCATTCCCTTATCCGGCAGTTCCAGACTCGTATTGTTTATAACATGTATTTCATTCTGTTTTCCTTTGAAGAAATACTTTTCAACATTTTTCAGCGAAATCACTTTTCATCCACCCCCTGCAACGATTTCTTGACACTGACTTCAAAAATCAGTTTATTCTGTTTCTTCATAATTCCCCGAATAATCAGGAACATTCCGACAAGAATAATCGCATAATGCCACCAGTGCATATAAATCAGCTGGAGGTTCCATTTCGGAGTACGATATACAATCAGGGCAAGAATCGGTAATGCTATCAGGGCCGGTATTTCTGACATAAATAAACGAACCCACATTCCTATTTTTATCGTTTTGACCGGAATACCCATCGAACGCATGATGGAAATGTCGTCACGGAATGCCTGGAACGACTTTTGTAAGCACAGATTTACAAAGAACGTCAGGAATAACGTTCCCAGGAACCAGATCACCCCCAAAAGGAATATCGTAAGCAACAGCGAAATAATTTCATTCGCTGCCAGTTTTCGTTTGGTTTTTGTCGTAACGGCAATATATCCGTCTCCATCGAGCTGTTTTGCAACTTTTTTCGCGGTTCTGTCATTTTTGAAAAATAACGATGCCTGCCGGTAATCCTTCATCTTTCTGCCATCGCTCAGCATTTCCAATTCGGTCAGTCCGTTGAAATCCTCTTCCGTCAAAATCATTTTCGGATGAATGTCGGAATCATAATAATACTTAATTCCGCATATTCGCAAACTGTTGTATCGTCCTAATAATTCTTTATATCGGACGATGTCCTGTGCATTCACTGCCGGCTCCTCTTCATTTTCGAAAGAACCCGACATGTTGAAATTTTTCGTCAGAGATACCGCAAAATTGAATTGCACCGATTGTGCAATGTCTTCGCCGTCCGGTTGATACGCATCCTTGTAATAAATCGGAACATACAGGAACACTTCACCGGGTTTCTCCGGATAGCTGCCGTAATCCGGTTTTCCAAAATCGGTTTTATACTCAAATGTATATTGGAAATTCCATTTATCGTATATTGTATCGCTGTATTTGTAAAATGCCTTATAATCCTGCAGTTCCCGGTCTTTTAAATAATCGCAATGTATAACTCTCTCCGGATTGTACTGCCCGGACAATTGTGACAAATCCTCGTCCGAAATCGGCTTACCGTCCTTTCGAATCAGAATCAAACGTCCTTTTTCCTTTTCAAACATTGTGGCATTTCCGAACATGTATTCAAAATCACCGAATGATGCCGTCAGTACAAAAATGCCCAAAAGACCGAAAATCATTACCAGCGACATCAGTATTGTCAGCTTCGGTTTGGCACAGAAAACCGCTTTTCCGAGTGCAATTCCGTTCGAAAGGTCCCGCTTCCACTGTTTCTTTTCCGGGATTTCGGATTCCGACGGCGTATCTTCCTCCAAAATCGTCTCCGGGGATTCCGCCGTTCCCTGTTCCTTTCCCTGCTCCGTCACATTATCGGCACCAACCGTACCGTTAAACACACGAATCTCACGGGTTGCATAGTGCTCCACTTCTTCAAAATTATGGGTTACAATAACAACCAGCTTGTCCTTGGAAATTTCATGAAGCAAATCGATAATCTCTTTGGACGATTGCTGATCCAGGTTTCCGGTCGGTTCATCCGCCAAAATAATCGGACTGTCCTTTGCCAGTGCCCGCGCAATTACGGTTCGCTGTTTCTGTCCTCCGGACAGACGGCTGCCTTTCTGATTCATATGGGATTTCATTCCGACACGGTCCAGCAGTTCGATTGCTTTCCGCTTCCGTTCCTTCGGATTCTCAATGGACATCAATGCCAGTTCCACATTCTGCAATACGGTAAAACTGTCCAGAATATTGTAATTTTGGAAAATAAAGGAAATATACTTTTCCCGATATTCTTCCCAGTCTGCCTGCAAATAATGTGATGTCGGATTTCCCTCGACATACATTTCACCTTCTTCATAGGTGTCAATACCGCTAAGAATATTCAACAGAGTGGACTTGCCAGAGCCGGATGCACCGGTAATCGCAACAAATTCACCCGTATTAAAGGAAAGATTGACATTTCGGATTCCGACGGCGACCGTCCCTTCCGATACGTAAATTTTTCCGATATCTTTCAGTTCCAGAATACTCATAATTCCCTCCGCTAACCTGTTGTACTTCATTTTTCCGACGTTCGGAATCGACCAATCGTCCCGGCATTCAAACGGTCCCCACGGTCAACGACTGCCTTATTCCTGACGATTCAAATACTGCTCCACATTGTTGTTGGCATCCTCGATGATACACTCCGGATACCCGAACAGTTTCAGCAAAAGAATCGCGTTTCGAGATGTGGCTTTGCCTTCTTTCAGCAAATAATCAAATGTCAGGCTTTCGCTCGTTACGGTTTCGCAGAAATGATACATGGAGAACCACTTCTGCAACAACGACGTCAGTTCCAAATCATGTGTCGCCGCAAAACAAAGCGCACCGTTTTCACTCAGATACTGCAAAATCCGGCTGGACGATGCAATCCGTTCCGCCGTATTCGTTCCCCGGAGCACTTCATCCACGAAGCACAACACCGGTTCTTCCTCTTCCGCAGCATCCAGAATCCGCTTCAGCGAACGGATTTCCACGATGTAATAGCTTTCCTTGGCGGCCAAATCATCCCGCAATGCCATAGACGACATAATTCTGTAAAATTGGCCCTTGTAAGACGTTCCGATTACCGTATTGATTGTCTGTGCCAGAATGGCATTGACGGCAACGGTTTTCAAAAAGGTGGATTTTCCCGACGCATTGGAACCGGTCAGCAGAATACTGCGTCCGGTTGTCAGAGAATTCGGCACAGGCTCTCCGATCAGCGGATGACACAAATCCTGAAATGACAGTTCCGTGGCTTCCTGCGACAGTTCCGGCCGACACCATTTTCCTTCCATTATCTTTCGATAGGACGCTGTGGAAACGGCCATATCAATACGCCCCGTTACTTCGAACAGATTCCGAAGTTCCGATGTCTTGTCCTGCAAAATCTTGTTCATGCGGTCAAACTGAATGAGATCCAAATGCAGGAACATTTTGATATAGTCCAATATCGTCTGCATCAAATCTCCGCTCGGATTGGAGGACCCGAGCAGCCAGGAACCTCTCCGGAAATTCCGGAATTCGTCGGTGCATTCTTTCAGAGCAGCCAGTTCCGGTTTCAATGCAGTATCTTCGGCACCTTCGAGTTTGCTTAACCGGATTGCATTTTCCATCCATGTACTGACATATGTCATGGCCTGCATGTACGGGTCGATTTCCGCTTTTCTCTTGTAATATTCGATAATTCCATAGAAGAAAACCAGAACCATAAGACCGATACCAAGCGTCACATTGTTAAAACAGCATAACAGAATACCGGCCAGATAACCTATGGACGGAATCAGATGTTTCCACAAATGTCCCGGCGTCACGCCGTCAAAACAGGTCAGATACTTGTACAATGATACATTTTTCATTCGCCCCATCTTTGACAGAGCCATTTGAGTTTCCACACGCAAAGCCGCATTATCCGAAAACAGTTGAGTCAGTTCCTCTCTTCGTTTCAGTTCGTCCTCATAAAACTCCGGTCTTCGTAATGCAGCATACAAATATTCCTCGCCGACCGAACAGTTCGTCTGATTCAGTTTTCGAAAAATGGAATCCATCTCCAAATCGTTCCAGGTTATATCATCAATGTCATAGGTCCGCCCAAGCATAGACTTCGCATAAGCATCGATAAAGGCATACCGCTTCTCGGAAATGGTAATATTCTTATCCGTTCCGAACTGCTTCTCGATTGTTTCTCTCATCTGCTTCTTCTGTCGCATGCTGTCAATGATACCGAAAATCACCAACGCAACCAGAATCAGCGCTACAATAATCCACCAATTCATTGTTCTGATTCTCCACTGTTATACTTCAAAACCATTCAGATTCCCAAAAAGCTGTCACTGTTCGATTTCTTTGAGCATCCGTCCGGTCTGCCGGCAGCGATATCCTGTTCCGGTTATCGCTGATTGACGTACTTTTTCAACGTTTCACGTATCGCTCCGGGAGCCGCATACAATTCCCGTACCATTCCTTCAATTTTCTCACCGAGACCGATTTCATATAAATCAACGGCAAAAATATCTTTTCTGGAATACAGTTTGCGAAGTGTGCCGTAATCGTTATTTCCGCCGAGCGTATAATTTGCTGTCAGCGTCTTCAACTCATCAAGCAACGGGTCGGACGACTGCTCGAACGCATTGCCGTCATCGTCCAGACCGCTCAGGTATCTCGCATAGCCTGCCAGAACAAGCGGAATCATGGTTAATGCGGTCATGTCAAGTCCCTTTGCCGTATACGCCTTCAGAGTTTCACCGAAACGAATCGGAAGCTTCTGCGACGTATCGGTTGCAATTCTCTGCGGTGCATCCGGCATAAACGGATTCGGAAGCCGCTTGGTCAGCACATCACCGATAAACTGTTCCGGTTTCATAATACCGGGATTGACAACAACCGGCATTGCTTCCTCATATCCCATTCGGGTAATCAGGGAAACCAGCTCGGCATCCTTCATTTCTTCGGAAATCTTCCGGTATCCGAGCGTACAGCCGTAAATTGCCAATGCGGTATGGAGCGGATTCAGACACGTGCAAACCTTCATTTTCTCAATCTTGTCCACTGTCTCGCGGTCTGCATACAGAACTCCGGCTTCCTCCAATGCAGGACGACCGTTCGGGAACGTGTCCTCAATGGCCAGATACTGGGTTTCTTCGGCATTGACAAACGGCGCTGTAAACGTATTCTTCGAGGTTACAATCAAATCGGTGTCCTCAAAGTTGTCCGCAATCAGCATTTCGCGAACCGTATCGTCCGGTCTCGGAGTAATCTTGTCAATCATACTCCACGGGAATGTAACGCGTGTCCGGTCGGACAAATATCCGACAAATCCCTTTGCTGCAACACCGCTCTTCTCCCATGCTTCCGCATACGTCATGACCGATGCCATCAGTTTATCTCCGTTATGGGAGCAGTTGTCCATGGACGACATTGTAATCGGATATTGTCCTGCCAAATAACGCTCATACAAAAGCGCCGTAACCTTTCCCATAATCAAAACCGGCTTCCGACCGCGCTCACTAAGATCCGCTTTGGCAACTGCCGACAGCGTTCCGTCCGGACCGTTCAGAGAATATCCTTTTTCCGTAATGGTAAACGTCACCATCTGAAGGCTCGGGTTTCTGAAAATCTCCTTCAGACGTTCGAAATCCTCGGATTCCGTATCTCCTCTCAACGATTCCGCAACACTTCCGATGACCTTTTTGGAAACGGTTCCGTTTGCTTTCAAAACCGCCAAAAGACTCAGATTATCGTACGGCCGGTATGCCTTGTCAATGATTTCGTAATCAAATCCTTCCGCAACAATAACACCCTTATCGGTCTTGCCCGAATTCAGCAATTCCTCCAACAGGGCTGCCGGGAATGCGCGGAAAATGTTTCCCGCACCAAAATGAATCCATGTCGGATTTTTCTTTGTTTCGGCAATCATTTTGGCTCTGTCATATTTCGGAAGCTCATATCCCTTAGCCAGAAACTCTTCCTTTTGTTCCTCATAGCATGTCAGTTTCATAATCTGTTTGCCGAGTCTTTGCAAGACTCTTTTATCCTTTCCAAATGTTTCCGAAACCGGCTCTGTATCTGCATCCGCCGGTCCGGACAAAGTTCCTCATTACGGATTCTTTCTGCCCTTCCGAATAGCTTCCCAAAGGCCGTTAATATATGCTACACCGAGTGCGCGGTCATACAATCCGTAGCCGGGTCTTGCCTGCTCGTTCCAAATCATACGTCCGTGATCCGGTCTCGTCACGCCGTCAAATCCGATATCATCCAGTGCCTTGACGATTTCATACATATCGAAGCTTCCGTCCGAAGACAAATGACTGCTCTCGTGGAACACTCCGGGTGCCTCAAACTTGATATTCCGAATGTGGGCAAAATGAATTCTCGGCGCAATTTTCGGATTCCGGATAACCTGCGGCAGATTGTTCTCCCGATTGGAACCGAGGGAACCTGTGCAAAGAGTAAATCCGTTATATATGCTCGGATTCAGCGATGCAATCGTTTCCAGTGCTTTTTCGCTTGTTACGATTCTCGGAAGTCCGAATACGCTCCACGCGGGATCATCCGGATGAACCGCCATTTTAATCTGATATTTCTCGCAGGTCGGCATAATTCCGTCCAGGAAATACTTGAAATTATTCATCAAATCGTCTGCCGTAACGCCCTTGTATTTTTCGAACAGGTCTTTGATTTCGTCTTTCCGTTCCGGTTCCCATCCGGGCAAAATGAACCCACCGCTCGCATTTTCCATGCGCTCAAACATAGTATTCGGGTCAATTCCGTCAATCAGACTGCTGTCATACGCAAGCGCATTGGAACCGTCCGGAAGCGGCAATGCCAAATCCGTTCTGGTCCAGTCAAAAATCGGCATGAAATTATAGCAAACGAGATGAATGTCGTTTTTTCCGCACGCTTCCAGCGATTTGCAGTAATTTTCAATATACATATCACGGGTCGGTGCACCGAGCTTAATGTCCTCATGAACATTGATGCTCTCAATACCGGACAGTTTCAGCCCCGCCGCCTCAATCTCATCTTTCAATTCCTTCACCTGTTCATACGTCCATGCAACACCGCACGGAACCTTATGAAGAGACGAAATCACTCCGGTCACTCCCGGAATCTGCCGGATTTGCTCCAGTGTTACACTGTCCAAATCCTTTCCATACCAACGCAATGTCATTTCCATCGATATATCTCCTTTGGGAATTTGAATCCCTTATAAATTTTCCGTACCGAACTCCTGATTTTCCTCATCCGGCACGGTTATGTCCCTTTCATCCACCGCGTAAATCGGCCGTCCCAGACGGTCACCGATCCCGCTGATTCTGCAAAAATACGTATTGATGCGGTCTCTCCATTCCTTTGCGGAAATCAGCTGCATGGAGAACCGTTCCATGATTCTTGTGTACTCCTTCTCGGGAATCATGCCCTGAATCGAAACAATCGACTCAATCATTTCCATAACCTCTTCCACGCCTTCAAAATGCGTATCGTAAATATGCTGAATCAGTGTTTTTCCGTTCGGCAGCCGATACGTATACGGAAGTCTGTGGAAGAACAGCAGCAGTTCCGTCGGAGTGGTTTCCGGAACCTCGTACAAATTCGCCAGTTCCTCCGGATATTGCAGTGTATATCCGGTTCCGCTTGACGTCCGGTCAACGCCGATTGCCTTGCAGGACGCTCTGTGATAGGTACCCCAACGGTCATATTCGTACCCTTCCACATTCGGCCCGTAATGATAGCTCGGATTGCACATCCAGCCGATTCCGAGCGGCACCGTATATTTCTCATATGTTTCGTACGACGACATCAGAATTTTCGTCAGCACGGTTCTGACATTGGCATCCAGGCCAAACTGAAGTCCGCTCCATTCCAGTGCGATTTCTTCCGATGACAACGAGGGATTCCAGGCAAGCCGACCGAATCCGTACCAGTTTGCGGCAGCCAAATCCGACCCGGTCCAGTTCTCATCATTTCCGGTATTCGCAACCGCCGCCATACCGCATTTTCCCGAAGGAAAATGAGTGCCCCGGACAATATCCGCCACACGGTCCCGTTCCTCATATGCATGCGTATGGAACTTCAAAACCTCTTTCCACATCGGGAGCAGATAACATACATGCTTCTGCTGACCGGTATATTCCTGAGCCGCCTGAACCTCCAGCATCAAATGCGTGTGTTTCATTGCACCGAACAGCGGAGAAACCGGTTCCCGCACCTGAAAATCCATCGGTCCGTTTTTCACCTGCAGGATAACATTGTCGGCAAAGGCTCCGTCCAACGCAGCGAAATTATCATATCCGGCCTTGGCGCGATCCGTTTCGGTATCCCGCCAATCCTGTGAACAATTATATACAAAGCAGCGCCAAATGACCGTACCGCCGTAAGGTTCCAATGCTGCCGCCAGCATATTCGCACCGTCCGCATGGGTACGTCCGTAAGTAAACGGTCCCGGTCTTCCTTCCGAATCCGCTTTGACCAGAACACCGCCGAAATTCGGAATCTGTTCATACAAATGAGCAATCAGCCCATTCCAGAATTCCTGCACTTCTTCGCAAAGCGGGTCGGCCGTTTCCAGTCCGTATTCCATCGGCTCTGCAAAATTGATGCTCAAATACAGTTTGATTCCGTACGCGTTGAAAATGTCGGACAGTTCCCGAAGTTTCGGAAGATATCGGTCCGTCACAAGCCCGGTAGCATTTCCCCGGACATTGACATTGTTAATAACAACCGCATTGATTCCGATGCTTGCACACAAACGGGCATAGGCAACCGTTCGCTCATCGACAAGAACTTCATCATTATCAAAAAAGAACGATAATCCGGAGTACCCCCGCTCTATCGTTCCGTCGATGTTGTCCCAGTGGTTCAACATACGGAGCGGACATGCCGGACTCTCCGAAACCGCCGTCACACTTCCCGTCAGAAGGAATTGACGCTCGGCATCAAAAACCCCGTACAGAACCCCCGCAAAGGAACCTCCCAGAATATCTATTGTATCCTCGTTGACAAGGATTTCGTAGCCTTCTTCCGGCAACGCATCGGTAACCATATAGGACACCGAAATGTCGTCATACAACGACTTTAAGACGGTAATCTCCCGTTCGATCACCGTCGTTATTGAAAACCCGTCCTCCGGTCGTTGCAAGGCATCTTCCGGCAATGGACAGCGTTTCATCCAATTCCATTCGTAATTCATAGCTTCTCCTTAACTTTACCAGTGAATCTCCGATTTACTTTTCCACACACTTATATCACGCGCATTGTATTTCTGTTATTGTGCCTTTCCCTCTTTCCAGCCATAGGTAATTGTAACCCGTCCCATGGCAAGGTAGGCTTCCCGTTCCTTATAACGGACTTTCACAAATAAGGGTGCATCCGGATCGTCACTGAATACCGCCGGTTCCAGCACGGTATATTTCGTACCGCTTCCCACAGCGGTAATTACATTATTTTCCTGTGTGGTCGGGCCCGACCGAAGATTGGTATTTCCGATCGTCGTGGCAGTACAAATCATTGTTTCCTTTGCATGCTGTACCGCTTCTTCTCCCTTCATCAGGTACGAGGCACGACAATACCCGGTAATCGTTCCCGTATGTATTTTGGCCCATTCGTCCCCTTCCTGCCATTCCAGGATTCGACAACAGTTATCCGGATACAGAATTCCGATTTTCGCGGATTCGGCATTTGCATTTTTTCGTATCGCAAGCGATTCTTCCACCATGGCAAATGCAATCCCGTCGGGAATGACCGGATTCGTTGCATCATCATACCGTTTTCTGTATTCTTCGGGCAAATTGGCCCGTTTTTGTTCAATTTCGGACAGCACAACTGTCGGTGTCGCTGTCGGCACCGGAGTAGTATAGACAGGGTCTTCTGTTTTCGGTTCAAAATTCCATACGATTTTGCCGTCTGCATCTGTGACGATACCCTGTTCCTCATCGACCGTTACCGGTCTGTGTTCACCTTCTCTCAGCAGCTCGGTCAAATCGGCCTGCCGCTGGAATTTCCAACACAAAAGGAAGATAACAATCACAAGCCCTGCCAATTCAATTAACAGTGTGTGCTTTCTCATACCATCCTATTTTCTGCGATATTCATCCGTCGGATTTCTGCGAAGCAGTTCCAAAATCGAATCTCCTACCGACTCACCGTGAAACAAAATATCATTAATTTCCCGAACAATCGGAAGGCTGACACCATACTTTTCACCGAGTGCCAGTGCAGCCTTTGCCGAATATACTCCTTCGACAACCTGATGAACCTCATCCATTGCTTCCTGCATGGTTTTTCCCTGTCCGATTAAAAATCCCGCATTGTGATTTCTGCTGTGTGTACTCGTGCAGGTAACAATCAGATCACCGATTCCGGACAATCCGTAAAAGGTGGATTCTTTTCCTCCCATGGCTTCACCGAGACGGCTGATTTCAGCAATACCGCGTGTCATCAGTGCTGCCTTGGTATTATCGCCGTATCCGATTCCGTCAATCATTCCGGCCGCCAGTGCAATAACGTTCTTCAACGAACCGCCGAGCTCAATACCGAGTACATCGTCGCTCGTATATACACGGAAACTGTCGGAGAAAAATATATCCTGAACCTTCTTTGCGATGTTTTCCTCTTCGGCTCCGCAAACAACCGCCGTCGGGATTCCGCGGCTAACCTCTTCCGCATGACTCGGTCCGGACAATACCGCAACCTTGGTCATCGGCAGTTCCTCGCTCAGAATCTGTGTCAGCGTCATCAGAGTACCGTCCTCGATTCCCTTTCCGACATTGACGATAATCTGTCCTTCCCGACAGTACTCCTTCATCAGTTGTGCCGTGCTTCTGACGTAAGGAGATGCCACTGCGCACACAATCAGCTCCGCAGAGCCGCATGCATCCGCCAAATCCGACGTCAGAACAATACTGTCCGGAAGAATTGCTCCGGGCAAATTCGGTACCTGTGACCGATCTGCCGCAAGGCCTTCCAGTTCCTTTTCCAGTTTTGACCACATTTTTACTTCCATGCCCTTATTGGCCAAATGAATTGCCAATGCGGTTCCCCACGTACCGGCACCAAGAACACTTACCGATTTCATTTACTCTTCCTCCTTGATCGGAACATCGACATGATGTCCCACTTTATTTTCCGTTCCGTTCATCAATCTGACAATATTGGAACGATGCATGAAAATGCCTGACACCGTATACAGGCAGGCAACTGCCACCATTGCCGTATAATACGGCTCTCCCCGATACATAATTGCCATATAAATCGGGAAAATAACCACAACGAAAATGGATCCGACCGAAACATATTTCGTAATCGCAACAATCGCCGCAAATGCGATGGCAAAAACAAGCAGTCTCCAGTCCACGCATATCATGGCTCCGGCCGTTACCGCGATTCCTTTTCCGCCGTGAAATCCGAGCCACACGGGATAACAGTGACCGAGAACGGCACCTAATCCCAAAATCATACAAAGCAGCGTAACATACGGCTTCTGCGGAAAAATCAGAAACTTCAGAATCATCGCGGGAATCATAATTTTCAGCATATCCCCAAGAAATACGACCGCTCCCGCCTTTTTCCCGAGAGTTCTCATCGCATTGGTGGTTCCCGCATTTCCGCTTCCGTACTTTCGTATATCGATTCCGTGCAGTTTTCCGACCACATAAGCCGTTGAAAAATTACCGAATAAATATCCTACAATAAGGCAAATGATGCTCTTCACGCAAAGCATATCGAACGCCTCCTTTTGCTTGCATTTATGCCTTCTTATCGTCTTCCCGTTCCCGAATAATAAATTTCAGGCCGGTTCCTTCAAATCCGAACGCTTCCCGTATTTTGTTCTCAATATATCGCGTATACGAGAAATGCATCAGTTCTTTGTCATTAACGAAAATGACGAAGGTCGGCGGCTTTACCGAAACCTGAGTAATATAGAACAGTTTCAGGCGGCGGCCTTTATCCGACGGCGGTTGCTGCAGGGCAACGGCCTCCATCATGATTTCATTCAGCACACCGGTTCCGATGCGCTTATTCTGATTTTCGATAACCTGTTCGATTTCATCAAACAGCTTATTCATACGCTGACCGGTCAGAGCCGACATGAATACAATATCCGCATACGGAATAAATGACAGAATTTCACGTATTTTATTCCGGTGTTCATACATTGTCTTATCGTCTTTTTCAATGGAATCCCACTTGTTTACGGCAATGATAACGCCTTTTCCGCGCTCATGAGCAACACCGGCAATCTTGGCATCCTGCTCCGTAACCCCTTCGCCCGCATCGATTACGACAACCGCAACATCACAACGTTCCACTGCGGCAACGGTACGGATTACACTGAACCGTTCAATCTCTTCCGTAACCTTGGATTTTCTGCGAAGGCCGGCAGTATCGATAAAAATGTATTCTTTTTTATTGTATTTGACCACCGCATCGATAGCATCTCTCGTCGTACCCGCCTGATTGGAAACAATCACACGGTTTTCCCCGAGCAAGCGGTTTACGATTGAGGATTTTCCGACATTCGGTTTCCCGACAATCGCAATTCTCGGTCTGGTATCCTCTTCCTCTTCGCCCGCACCCTCCGGGAAATTCTTCACCACTTCATCGAGCAAATCACCGAATCCGAGACGGGATGCGGCAGATACCGGAATCGGATCTCCGATTCCCATATTGTAAAATTCATACACATCCGGCATCAGACGCTCAAAGCTGTCCACCTTGTTTACACACAGAACAATCGGTTTTCCGGATTTTCGAAGCATATCGGCCACTTTATTGTCCGAATCGACCAGTCCTTCCCGAACATCCGTAACAAAAATGATGACATCCGCGGATGCAATGGCAATTTCGGCCTGTTCTCTCATATGCCGCAGCATATCGTCGCGGCTTTCCGGTTCAATACCGCCGGTATCTACCATGGTAAATGCATAATTCAGCCAGGTAGCATCGGCATAAATCCGGTCTCTGGTAACACCGGGTGTATCCTGAACAATACTGATTCGCTCTCCCGCAATGGCGTTAAAAAGCGTTGATTTTCCTACATTCGGGCGACCTACAATCGCCACTATCGGCTTACTCATAAACTCTCATCCTTTTTCTTTCACTAACGCGTCAACAAAATCCAATCCAATTGATTTTACAATACGGACCTGTGTTTGTAAAGCATTTTCCAAATCCTTCACAGTATAATCATCTAATAGCACCGTTTCGCCGCTTCGAAGCAGATTTTCCGGCAGTAACAGACGTCCTTTGATCGGAATATTCTTCAACTGTTCGATAATATCCTGTCCCGTCAAAAGCCCGGATACGGTAATGGTTTCTCCGAAGAAATGATTCACAATCGGATACACGGTAACCGCAAGCCCCGGATATTTTCGTTTCACCCGCTCACACAAATCCCGGATAATCGGTGCAGCCAGCGTTCCCGTTGCAATTGTTGCTTCATGCGGCCGGCTGTCGCCGTCCCGGCATTCCAGTTCGTAATCGACCTCTTCCCGAAGCGAGCGAACCATTCCGACACCGTTTTCGATCTGCGGATAGCCTTCGTACGCCTCTTCGGCCGGAATCGGCAGTTCCGCGGTCAGATACCACTCATCCGACGCATAGACAAACCGTGTTTGAAAATGTTCCATGCAAATGATTTGCCACTTGTGTATAATGTCCAACACCTTTCGGGCATCCTCACGGTCAAACGGCGTGAGCGTCGGAAGTCCTTCGCGATAGGATGTCAGTCCGACGGGAACGACACTGATACTCTGCAGATTCGGCAAAAATTCCGTTACATCGTGAATTGTCCGTTCCAGTTCCTCTCCGTCGTTATATCCTTTGACCAGTACAATCTGTCCGTTCATGGTAATACCGGCCGATTGCAACCGTCTCATTTTCTCGATAATCGTTCCCGCAAAGCGGTTATGCAGCATTTTGCAGCGAAGTTCCGGATTGGTCGTATGAACCGAAATATTCATCGGGGACAACCGATAATAGCAAATTCGCTCCAGTTCCTCGTCGGACACATTGGTCAGTGTCACATAATTTCCCTGCAAAAAGGACAGGCGCGTATCATCATCCTTAAAATACAGGGTTTCGCGCATTCCCGGAGGCATCTGACTGATAAAGCAGAAAATGCAGTCATTTCGGCATGTTCGGTAATCATCCATCAGCGATTCCGCAAACACCAGGCCGAGTTCGTCATATTCTTCTTTTCGTATGATTACCTCGCGTTCTCCGTCCTCTGTTCCGATAGTCAGGGAAACCGTTGCTTCCTCTTCCTCAAACCGAAAATCCAGCACGTCGATAACCGGCTTTCCGTTCATTTTCAACAATTTGTCACCGGCATGAATTCCGGCCCGTTCCGCCGGACTTCCCGCCACAACCTCTAAAATACAATGTTCGTGATTCATCTCATGATTCCTCTTCGGCCGGCTTTTGAATCATCAGGAAGCCGGCATTTCCGCCGCGTTTTCCGGCTGTTGCCCGATGGGAAAAGAAACGGTCGGAATGACATTTTGTACACAGCCCCGAAACGGTAATCCGGTCCGGATTCATTCCCGCCCGAATCATGGAAAGCCGATTGGCACCCTGCAAATCCACATGCGGACGTACTCCGTATTGTCTTTGTACGGTTTCTTCACCGAACACACCGGCAAATTCCTCTGCCACTTCGTCTCCGACCTCAAAACATTCCGGTCCGATGGACGGCCCGATGACCGCAACCAAATCCTCCGGTCGACACCCGAACGTTTCCTTCATGGCCGTTACCGTTTTGCCCGCCATTTCCGCAACCGTTCCTCTCCATCCCGCATGACTCAGTCCGATTGCTTTTCGAACGGGATCATACAGATAAATCGGAGTACAGTCCGAGCAGAACACAACCAGCGCCACTCCCGGTTCCGACGTAATCTGACCGTCTGCGCTGTCAAACGGAATCCCTTTGAAAAGACCGTTTCCGCAATCGGACGCAGTTGCAACCCGAACCGTCGTCGAATGGGTTTGTTTCGGCATACTCAGCGCTTCAAGCGGAATTCCCGTTGCAAGACACATCCGTCGGAAATTTTCCCGTACCGCGTCGTCCGAATCGCCGCGGCCGAAGCTCAGATTCATGGATTCATAAATGCCGTCGCTGACGCCGCCCCGTCTTGTGGAAAATCCGTGCCGAAGCTCCGGAAATGCCGACAATGCGGGAAATTGTACAATCGGTACCGTTCCGATGTCCGTTCGTTTCTCTGTTATCGTATAAGTTTCCATATATCCTCTAAAATGCGTTCCGATACAGGCGAATTTCTTTTTCATCCATGGCCACCACATCAAATCTCATGGCCCGGTCCATCGATATTCGTCGCTCTGTCAGATACCGCAGTGCAACCTTTCGAATCGTCGCCTGTTTTCCGGTTCCGACTGCCTCTTCCGGCAACCCGAACTGTGTCGTTCGCCGGTATTTTACCTCAATAAAACACAAATCCCCGTCCTCTTCCGCAATCACATCCAGTTCGCCGATACGGCATCTGTAATTCCGTTCCACAATCCGGTATCCGTGTTCCGTCAAAAATTGACATGCCCGGTCTTCATTGAGCGTGCCAACCGTTCGTTCATTCATGTCATCTCCCCGTTCCGTCCGAGCACCTATTCCGCATCTTCCGCAAACGAATGAATAAAGCTTCGTCTGTGAATCTCACACGGACCGATGGTTTTTAATGCCCGGATATGCTCCGCCGATCCGTATCCCTTGTTGCCGTCAAAGCCATACCCCGGATACTTCTTCGCCAAGTCAACCATCATCCTGTCCCGGGTCACCTTGGCAATAATGCTGGCCGCCGCAATGCTGATGCTTTTTGCATCCCCTTTGACAATTCCGCGCTGAGGAATCGTTATCCCCGGAATGGTAACGGCATCCACGAGAATTCGCTGAGGTTTCACGGTCATCGCTTCCACCGCCTCACGCATTGCCTGATACGTGGCCTGCAAAATGTTTATCTCGTCGATAACCGTATGTGATACGATTCCGACTCCGACCGAAACCGCCTCCGCCATAATCCGGTCATACAGTTCGTCCCGCTTTTTCTCGGACAACTGTTTGGAATCGTTAATATATAGCAGCCGGCAATCCTTTGGCAAAATCACACATGCCGCCACGACCGGTCCCGCCAGCGGTCCGCGTCCGACCTCATCAATACCTCCGATAAAGTCGCACTCGGGATACAGTCGTTCGTAATGCCACATTTCTTCCGTTCTTGCCACTTCATTTTCATACTGGGCAATTCGTTTTTTTCCGGACTCCACCAGTTTTCGGACACCGTCCCGCTCATCCGTTTCCAGGCTCTTCAACAGCTCCCCGAGAGTTTCCTCCGGGCAGGCTGCAATGGCCGCTTTAATCGCACCGATTGTTTCCATGTTCTCACTCCGTAATATCTTCCGGCAGCTCCAGACTGATTTTTCCGATTTTGACCGATCGAAAATCATCGATAACAATTCCGGATGCCCGCTCGGTATCGTATTCGCCGCCTTTTCGTATACAGCCACGCCGTACCGCCACACGGTCCAGCAGTTCCGTCCCATGATGGTCCGTTTCGAAATTCCCTTCCTCGATTCCGTAATGCTCGGCAATCAGGCCGGGATATCGTACGGAAATGAAGTTCAAAATGTCGGATGCCATCTCCGTCGAAATTAAAATGTCATCATTGATGGAACCGATCCATGCCAGTCTCTTGCCAATCATTTCATTGCCAAACTTCGGCCATAAAATTCCGGGAGTATCCAGCAGTTCCACGTTCTTATTGAGCCGAATCCACTGTTTTCCTTTGGTTACACCGGGTTTATTTCCGGTTTTGGCAACCGCTTTTCCCGCATATGTATTGATAAATGTGGATTTTCCGACATTGGGGATTCCCACAACCATGGCACGCACCGGACGATTCTGAATCCCCCTTTTTTTGTCGCGTTCGAGTTTCTCACGGCAGGCAGTCATAATGCATTCTTCCACCGCCTTCAAACCGTTTCCGTTCTTGGCATTGATGGTTGCCACAAAGAATCCCTGTTCCTCATACCGGCTCTTCCAACGGGCAGTCACGGCCGGATCCGCCATGTCCGACTTATTGAACAGAAGAACACGGGATTTTCCTTTTGCCATTACATCGATGTCCGGATTTTTGCCGGAATACGGCACTCTCGCATCCACCAGTTCCACAACCACGTCAATCAGTTTCATATCCTCAAGCATCAGACGTTTGGCTTTCGCCATGTGTCCCGGATACCAGTTGATAGACGACGGTTTGTTGTTATCTTCGGGCTTATTTACGCTCTTCTCTTGTCTCATTTTTCTTTTTTGATACATGTCCATACCGGATTCACTTCCATACTTTCCTAATACTTATTGTTATGTTATTCTCGTCACCGGAAGCAGCCTGTACTGCCCGGAAATACCTTATTTTTTATTCAGACTGTTGATAAATCCGAACTGATTGGTCCGAATCCATGCTCGTCCGATAATATCCTCTTCTTTCACATTGCCGACCGTCGCATACCGACTGTCCTCGGAATTGTTTCGGGAATCTCCCAACACAAAATACTCATCGTTTCCGAGCGTCAATTCATAGTTTGCCAGACCCGGCAGCAGCATTGCATCCACTTTAACGACTTCCGTCATTTCCTTTCCGTTGATAAACACAACTCCGTCGGAAATTCGCACCGTTTCACCCGGAAGTCCGATTACCCGTTTCACATTGTAAAAGCTGTGTTCCCGGTCTCCCTGCTGAAAAATGATGACTTCGTTCCGATGCGGTTTTCGGATACGGTACGACAGGACATCAATCAAGATGGTATCCCCTTCCTGAAGCGTCGGCTCCATGGACGCATCCGCCAGCATTGTTTTTTCGATGGAAAATGTGATTATCACCCATGCCAGTGCAATGACTGCCGCAACCGAGAGAATCCAAAGCCCGATTTTTACGCAAATGCGAATGATTTTTTCTTTTCGTTCCGCATGCGTGTAATCGTATCGTTCTGCCATATCATTCCCTCCTCTTCGAAAATCAACACCATACCGATTTTATTATATCAAACTCTTCCGAATTATTCAAGTTCGCGGAAATACTTCCGAAACTCCGTTTCATTCAAAAACTCACCTCTTTTTGCAAATCCATCCTTTCCGTGAATGTGTCGCAAAAAGTCGCCAATCCGGTTCCAAAAAAGCATAAAAAAAGAGCCGGCAGCAATCTGTCGGCTCTTCTGATTCTTTGATTCGGATTAGCGAACAATCTCCTTAACCTTTGCAGCCTTACCCATTCTGTCACGCAGATAGTTCAGCTTTGCACGACGAACCTTACCCTGACGAACAACGGTAATGCTGTCGATAACCGGAGAATGAAGCGGCCAGGTCTTCTCTACGCCGCATCCGTTAGAGTTCTTACGAACGGTAAATGTCTCATAAGCGCCACCGTTCTGTCTCTTAATAACAACACCCTCGAAAGCCTGTAATCTCTCGCGGTTTCCTTCCTTTACCTTAGACATAACACGTACCGTGTCACCTACGTTAAAGGGTGTAACTTCTTTTGCTACGATTGCACTCTCAAGAGATGCAATATACTCTGCATTTGTCATGTCAATGACCTCCTATTTATCCTACGATCTTCATACTGCCGCTTTGGCACAGAGGAACACCGCGTCTCACGGTATAATAATATATCACATTTGATTTTATAATGCAAGCACAAATTCTATTTTTTTTCATCCGTCTGTTTCCGCAGTTCCGCATAGAATTTTTGCTCTTTTTTCGACAATACGGCGCCCTCCATCAGCTCAGGCCGAAACTTCACCGTACGCTCAATGGATTTCTGCATTCTCCACTCATCCACCCTGGCATGGTTTCCGCTCAGCAAAACGTCCGGTACAGGACGTCCTTCCCATACTTCCGGCCGTGTATACTGCGGATATTCGAGCAGATTATTTTCAAAGCTTTCGGTCTCCCCGCTCTCACCGTTTGTCAGCACACCGGGCACCATTCGGGCAATCGCATCAATCATCACCATAGACGGAAGTTCTCCGCCGGACAGCACATAATCGCCGATGGAAACATAATCGGTCACGATGCTTTCCAGCACCCGTTCATCCACGCCCTCGTAATGACCGCACAGAAAAATCAGGTCCTCCTCCTTTGCGAATTCCTTCGCCATGTTCTGGTGAAACACCTTTCCCCAAGGCGTCAGATAAATGACCCTGGGCCGCAACGTTCCCGTCTGCTTCCCGATAATGCTTTCATATGCCCGCGAAATCGGTCCCGGCGCCATTACCATTCCCGCGCCTCCGCCATACGGATAATCATCGACATGCCGATGCTTGTCTTCCGAAAAATCGCGTATATTTACAGTCTCCAGGGAAATGATTCCGGCATCGATTGCCCTGCCGATAATACTTGTGTGCAGGCCGTTTTCCACCATTTCCGGAAACAGAGTCATAACATGAAAATTCATGTGCCGTTCCTTTCTGTTTGCGAGACATCAACTGCCTCAACGTTTCTGTACGGTTTCGCTCTCAACCGACCGTACCTCATTTTCATTTCTATCCGTCCCGGCATTCAAATGCCGCAACGCTTCTATACGAGTCCCGGCATCAGATATACCGTAACCGTCTTATTTTCAATATCAATCGCACGAATGCAGTCGGGAATGGCGGGAAGAAGAATCTGCTTTCCTTCCCCGGTCGTAACCTCATACACATCATTTGCCCCGGTCTGCATGACATCGGTCAGAATGCCGACTTCCGTACCGTTCTCTTCCACCACGCGACAGTCCAGAAGGTCGCATATATAATGCTCGCCCTCCTCTAACGGAATGGCTTCCGAACGCAGCACCATCAAATCGGTTCCCTTGTATTTTTCAATATCGTTGATATTGTCAATTCCGCGGAATTTCAAAATGACAAGATTTTTAAAATACTTTACCGACTCAATTTCCACAGGCATCGGCTCCGGCGTTAGGGCCAGAAACAGTCTGACACCTTTGCGAAACCGTTTGACATCGTCCGTTGTCGGAAATACTTTAATTTCTCCTTTGACCCCATGCGTGTTCACATACACGCCGACTCTCAACATGTCTTCCATAACGTATCGGCTGTTTTCAGCCGCTCCTTTCCTCTTGGAAAATAATGAAGAAAAGGCTGTTGTTCTTCACAACAGCCCCCGACTTATTGCAGAATATCTACAACAACCTTCTTGTCCTCTTTCATTGCTGCAACCTTCACTACAGTACGGATTGCCTTTGCAATGCGTCCTTGCTTACCGATCACCTTACCCATATCATCCGGAGCAACTTTCAGTTCAATCAAAACGTTGTTGCCGTTGACGGTCTCTGTCACAACGACCTGGTCAGGACAAGTAACCAATGACTTAGCGATAACTTCCACTAATTCTTTCATTGCATACCCTCCGATTACTTCTGAATACCGGCCTGCTTCAGCAATCTGGCAACAGTTTCTGTCGGCTGTGCACCGTTAGCAAGCCACTTCTTTGCAGCTTCCTCATCAACGTTCAATGCCATCGGCTCCTTTGTAGGATCGTATGTTCCAATCTCGTCGATAAATCTGCCGTTTCTCGGGGATCTCTCATCTGCAACGATAACTCTGTAGAACGGAGCATGCTTCTGTCCCATTCTTCTCAAACGAATCTTTACTGCCATAGTATATTCACCTCCTTAGTGTAATCCATACAATTCAGGCAAAATGCCTATATATAAATGGTTTTTCACCATATATACCAATCTTACAAACCGAACGGAAGCTTGAGGCCGCCGAAGCGTTTGCCCTTCTTGCCGTTCATCATTCCGGACATCTGTTTCATCATTTTCTTCGACTGTTCAAACTGCTTCATCAGCCGGTTCACATCCGCGATATCCACTCCGGCGCCCGCCGCAATACGGCGTTTTCTCGGCGGAGTAATCAAATCCGGGTTGGCCCGTTCCTTCCTGGTCATGGAACAGATAATGGCTTCCGTCTGCTTGAATGCATCGTCGTCAATATCCACATCCTTTAACTGACCGGCTCCCGGAAGCAAACCGAGAATGCTCTTGATTCCGCCCATTTTCTTCATCTGCTGAATCTGTTCGAAGAAATCGTCGAAATTGAACTCGGCCTTTCGGAATTTCTGTTCCATTTCCTTGGCCTGTTTTTCGTCAATTTCCGCCTGAACCTTGTCAATCAGCGACAGGACATCACCCATTCCGAGGATTCGGGATGCCATACGGTCCGGATAAAACTGTTCGATATCCGACAGCTTTTCGCCGGTACCGACATACAAAATCGGCTTTCCGGTAACGGCACGCAACGACAGTGCGGCACCGCCTCTCGTATCACCGTCAAGTTTGGTCAGGATTACACCGGTAATTCCGATTTTCTCATCAAATGTTGTTGCAACATTCAGAACGTCCTGACCGGTCATGGCATCGACCGTCAAAATTGCATGGTGAACACCGATTGCTTCCTTGACATCCTGAAGTTCCTGCATCAGCTGCTCATCAATCTGAAGACGTCCGGCCATATCGATGATGACGACATTGTTGCCTTCCTTCTTCGCATGCTCCATCGCAGCTTTCGCTATATTGACTGCGGTGTTGGTCGTTCCCATGGAAAATACCGGAACTCCGACCTTCCCGCCGTTCACCTTCAACTGATCGATTGCCGCCGGACGATAAATATCGCAGGCTACCAAAAGCGGACGTTTACCCATCCCCTTGAATTTGCCTGCCAGTTTGGCGGCCATGGTTGTTTTACCGGCACCCTGTAAACCGCACATCATAATGACGGTCGGCCCGCCGGAAACAAACTCGATTTCCGTTGTGGAATCGCCCATCAGGCGAATCATTTCCTCATTTACAATCTTGATAACCATCTGTCCGGGTGTCAGACTGTTCAGAACATCCTGGCCGACGGCACGCTCCTGTACCGACGAAATGAACTGCTTAACAACCTTAAAGTTAACATCCGCTTCCAGAAGTGCAAGTTTGACCTCGCGCATGGCTTCCTTAACGTCACTTTCCGTCAGGCGCCCTTTGCCGCGAAGGTTTCTAAATACGTTTTGTAATTTATCCGATAAGCTTTCAAACGCCACGTTACTGTCTCCTTATAACCCTAAACACATTACAGATTCCGAAGCAGCTGTTCCGCTTTTTCCGCAATCTCCCGTGCCTGATTTCGCACAGGTTCCGTTCCCTCTCCCTCGGCCATCCGTTCTGCGGAATCCCGAATCTCTTCGATGGTGTCTTCCATCATTCGGAACCGTTCCGCCAAATGAAGCCGTTCTTCATATTCATAGAGTTTTTCGCCGGTTCTCTTCACAACGTCGTAAACGCCCTGCCGGCTCAACCCGTAATCTTTTGCAATCTCGGACAGGGACATGTCATTGGCAACATAATCTTCGAAAATGCTTTTCTGTTTTTCATTCAGCAACTCACCGTAAAAATCAAAATACAGCGATAAATTGACTGCTTCCTGCAGCCACCCTTCCGTATCGGTTTTCTTGGCACAGATCTTGTTTTCCATCGCCGTCCCTCGCAATTCGGTGTCCTTACACCGGGTCAAGGTGTAAAGCATTTTTCTTTACACCTTTGCAAGTATACACAAGGAAATCTTCTTTGTCAACAGAAAAATCACCGTTTTTGCGGATTTCTTATGATTTTTCGCCGTTCCGGCCAGATTCCCCGGTCCATCGCAATGACGACGGCAGGCAACGTTCCGCCCATATCCGGGTTCGGCTGCCCGTCCCGTATCATCCGTCATTTATTTTGAAACATGAAAATGCCGATTCCGACGGCAATCGTCAGATTGAGCGAATCCACTTCGTCCGACTGCGGAATCAGAATGCTCTCACCGATTTCTCCGTATTCCTCCGGAAGTCCGGTCGCTTCATTTCCGAAAATCAGCGTATATACGTCCGGCTTCGGGCACGTGCGAACCGTCAGCTGATTTTTTCCGGTCAGCATGAACGGGAAATACTTCCGGCCGAATCCGGTTGCCAGGCTGACGTATTCTTCAAATGAATTGAACACCGCAATTCGCAGTGAAAATACGGCTCCCATGGAAGCGCGAACCACCTTCGGATTCATGACATCCACACCCGGAGCGATAATCGCAATATCGTGAATCCCGAACGCCAGGCAGGTCCGGAAAATCGTTCCGGCATTTCCCATATTGGACGGATTGACGAGCATCAAATGAGGCAGGTCACGGTCCGGTTTTTCCTCGAATGTTTCAAACACACCGATGACATAGACATTTTCCTTGTCACTCAGTCTCGCAATGGCTTTATCGTTTTCCCAAACGGCAATTCCGTTTTCCTCGCACAGCCGCTCCACAAATTCACGGTCCGTGTAAGTGCTGTGAATATACACTCCGATTGCTTTCTCCGGCTTTTTCTTCAACAGTTCAATGGTCGGAAATGCACCGAGTGCATACGAATATCCGCATCCTTTTTTATATGGTTTGATTGCTTCCATGTTATTGTTTCCTTTCGGTCGTTTTCGGTCGTTCCGGTCGTTTTCGGTCGTTCCAGTCGTTTTCAATCATTTCCGGGCATTCCGTACATTCCGGTCGTTTTCAATCATTTCCGGCATTCCGTACATTCCGGTCGTTTTGGATCATTTCCGGTATTCCGTACATTCCGGTCGTTTTGGTTCTTTAGGTCTGTCAGGTCCTGTTTCAACATCCGTGTCGGATCTCAGAACATTGTCTCCATAAATCCTTTTAAATCATCCAGAAATTCATCGGGATCGAATCCGTGAACTTCTGCCGCCTGGGCAACAGATTCATTTCGCGACGACGGACATCCGAGGCAGTGAAGGCCCATTTCCGTCAGTACATCCGCGATTTCCGGTGCCGTATCCAGCAGTTCTCCGATTGTTGTTGTCTTAGTAATTCTCATGGTGTTCCTTTCCGCGAAATCCCGTTTCGCTTTGTACCATAAGCATATCACGAACGTCTGAAAAGTCCAGCAAAAATCACCGAAATGTACGAATTTCTTCTGCTTTTTTCATTTCATCCTTTCCATATATTGACAACTGTTTGTGATTCTGCTATTCTGCTCAGAAGAGCAAATTTGACGGAGCATACGATTTTCACCGCGACGTGCGGTCTGATTCCGTTGAGTTTTCAGTCCGTCTCCGAAATTTGCTTTTGCCCTGTTGTAACGATTGTCAAAATGCCTAAGAACCGCTTGAATACAATGTGTATTCAAAATGAGGTTACATTTGGTGGAAACCATGAAAAAAATAATTTGTTTTGTCTTTACCGCATTAATGTGCGCCCTTTGCTTTGTTCCTTATATGAAGAACGCAAAGGCCGGAACTTCCGCTTCCGTACAGAAAAATGTGTCGGATGTGGTTGATTATCTGAAAAAAAAATATTCTGCTTCCGATGTGAAAAATATCAAAATCACGGCAGGAAAAGAGAAAAAGCTGAATTCGAACAACTATAATCAGTCAAAAATCAAAGAATACTACAATAATCATAACGGAAGCAAACCGGATTTGGGCAGTAGCGGTATTTGCTGGTGTTCCACCGCTGTTTCTATTTTGAAATTTAACGATGTATCAACCGATAAAAACACATTGGGCTATAATCTCATTTCCTATGCCTATGATAAGAAAAAACTCCTCGGCGGCGGTTACAGCAACAAAAAAGAACTCGAGGATTTTGCAATTGTAAACGATACCTGGGCCGATAGTTCTGAACACCAGTATTCCTATTTTCCTGTCAATGAACTCGGTACAAATATAATTTCCCGTTGGGACTTCGGTCTTGTGAAAATTCTGAACAAGTAAGAGGCAGCACGATGAAGCGAAAAAACATGATGATTGCCATTTACTGTGTGGCGTTAGCGGCCGTTTTCATTGGTGGATTTTTTCTGTTAAAGTGGTTTTTGGGAAAGACTTACGATTTTGTTCTGACTTCGGAGGACAAAAGCACCTCATTTATTCTGACGGGTGCCTGCTCATCCGAGACGGAAAACAATATGGGATATCAGGCCTTTACAGCCGACCTGGTTGACGTGGAACGTTTTTTTGATGAGTTTGTACTCTCCCGTCCCTCCTACCTGTATTCCGTGGATGACCAAAGCCAAAAATCCGAAGAAGCCACCGGAAACTACCTGTTTTTTGAAAACGGTCACTACTATTACATTTCTGTTAGATACGGCAGAATTTACGGTGCGGAGCTGATTCTGTCTGTTCCGTACAGCAATTTTTCCGACGCTTTTGTACCGTTTCCTTTTATCGAAAATGAATCCCACATCCGCGGCAGTTACGGATATCTGCCCGACGGGAAGTATGGCGAATACAGTTGGAACGATGCCCCCGGCATTTCCTCTATGGAAGAACTTGTCGCCTATTATCAGCGTATTCCGGGATTCCTGTTTGAAACAGACGAATCCTCAAAAACCATTCTTCTTCCGCTCCAAACGTGGGATGAATCATTGGCATTGGTTTCTGCTTCCGGGAAGCTTCAAATTCAGGAAACAGGCGGAAAAATTATAGTAAAATACGTGGACAACAATGAATAATCCTATTTTATCAATTCAAAATTTATCGTTTTCTTATGAGAAAACTCCTATCTTACAGGAGCTGACATTGCAGGCATTTCCCGGAGAAATTATCGGAATCATCGGAAAGAACGGGTGCGGAAAAACAACCTTGCTGAAGTTAATTTCCGGATTTATTCATCCGAAAAACGGTACGATGAGCATTGTTTCTCCGTCCGCTACCGATTTGTCCGTTACCGGCCCGTCTGCGGATACTCCGTCCGTTTCCGGCGTATTGGAAACGCCGAAGCTGTTAGATTACCTTACAGGCGATGAGAATCTTCGTTATTTTCTTGAGAAGCAATATGACGCAGCTTCCGTTGCGATGGAACTTTCCCGTTGGCATCTGGACGAATATGCGGATGTCAATGTAAAAAAGTACTCCTTGGGAATGCGGCAAAAGCTCGGATTGATGATTGCTTTTTTGTCCGGAGCACCCTGTGTAAACGAAACGCAACGAAGCATTTCGGATACCATCCGACTGGTTTCCTCGGAGGACATCATTTCCGTCAAACCGGTCCGGTATTCCGGTTTGAAAGGAGGGACTACTCATGAAGTATGAATGGTTCCGATTGTTGCGTGACTGGACATTTTGGTTTTTGCTTCTTCTTTCGGTCACCCTGGTCGTCGGATATTCCGCGGTCTATTTTAAAATGAGCGAAACGACACCGACCACCTGGTACTATTCCGTGTCTGACTATCAAAATGATGAAGATATTGCCGATCAGCTTGAACTGACACAGAACTATATTGCCGAGGTTGAATTTCTGTTGCAATCCGGACAGGTACAAAACTCGGAGGACTTGCAAGAAGATCTCCACCGCCTTCAATCATCGGAAAAAATATTGCGGTTTTTGTCCGAAAAATCCGACGAATACCCTTATCAATCACTGTGCGACGGTTGCACTACCGATGCATATTCTAAGAACCGACGTTCCTACGGAACCCAGGTTTTGGAAGTCGTATTTCTGTTTCAGATTGTATCGCTGATTTTCTTAATCGGTCAGATTGTCAATCAGGGAAAAACCTCGGGGACATTTGTATTTTCAATGGTGATGCGCAAACGGAAAACTACGTTTTTCCGCCAGGCTGCCGTTAGCCTGCTTGTATTTTCCATCAGTTATCTGATACAGGTTGGTATGATTGCGGCCGTCCGTGGGTTGTTGAACGGTGACATTCAAAACGTTCTTATGTTTGACGGAGAAACCGTTCGAATAATTGGCGAATCTACAGAATTCCTGTTCTTGTGTCTTTCCCTGTACCTGATTCTTCTAACGTTTTGGGCGATTGTCTTTTTCCTGTCTCAGGTAGTGGACAACGTGCTGAATTTTTCCGTGGTTTCTTTGCTGGTTTGTGCAGTGCTGTTCCTCTTGGTAATCGTTAGCAACAATGCGTTGATTTCCAATATGCATACAACCATCACGGATATCATGACGGAAAGCATCTCTTCCGGAACGTTTGTATTGGTGTTCCTGTTGAGATTTCTTTGCATTGCCGGTTGTCTGGTCGGAGCTTATTGGGTCTCTCAAAAGAAAGAATATCGCATTCGATACGAATAAACCGGAGGAGACCGTTGATGCGACCGTGTCATTTCATGCAATCGAGCATGAGAACTCTCCTCGTCGGCCGTGTGTGACAAAGCAACTAATATCTTAGTATCGTCTCGTGTGAAATGAAAAAAAGGGGCTGTGAAAAAATGTGAAAACATTTTTCGCAGCCCTTGATTTTGTTTATGGCTTTCTTTCACTTCATCTTTTTCGTTGATAAATGGGCACACTCCCCCCTACCCCATAGGATTCATCTGCAAATGCTC
>JAZLJJ010000005.1:0-52676 GCA_045597325.1 Lachnospiraceae bacterium | reverse complement strand
AAGACTGATAAACAGTGGCTTTTATGATTTAGCCACAGCCTATCAGTCTGTGCACGTTAACTATTGAAAGCGCCGTATACCGAACGGTACGTACGGGTGCTGTGAGAGGACGGCGGTTAGTCACCGCCTCCTACTCGATTGCGCGGCGTTTCCGATTACAACCGTTCGGATGTCCGGGGGCGGGTGTAATCGGTTCCCTGCAAGGATGTTATGTCGGATTCGCTGAATCGGTTCCCGGCAAGGATGTCATGTCAGATGCGCTGTTGTTTTGGGCGGAATATCCGTCGAAACCAGTGTCAGCAAAAGACTCAGGATGAGTAACGAAATACTGATTACCGTCATGAACACAATCAGCACGTTGGGATCGGCATATCCGGGTGGAAGAAGCTGGCGAACCAGGATTCCGACAGTGACCCACAGAATGGCCATGGTAATCAGCGGTTCAGCGAAAAAGGTGGAGGCGGAAATGCCAATCAGAGAGAGAACAAACAGCAGCAGAATCATTTGGATGGTTTCGGACAGCGCGGGAATCGGAAGATTGAGCCGGTCAAAGAAGGCTGTCAGAAAAATGGCTGTCATGGCAAGCTGGAAACCAAGATACAGTCGGAAGCAGATTTTGGAGGACAGCATCCCGAGCAGGGACATGTCCGGCGCCGCAGTTCGTCTTATGAGGATGAACAGACTGAGCAACAGGCCGCCTTGAAACAGAAGAAAGGGAAATGGCAGAGCCGGGCGAAGTGTTGCCAAAACGACAGCCTGGCAAAGGCAGAAGAAGGCAAACCACAGACCGAAGCCGCTGCGGACGGAATCGGCCGTTTTGATGTTGCCGAACAAACGCCACTGATAGAGAACGAACAAGCCTGTGAAAATCAGTAACAGCGGGAACAGAAGATACGTATAAGGGGCCGGTGCAAAGAAGCCGGCAACGGGCTCCGCCGGGGACGTCACGGAATCGGTTCCGGTCGGTGCCGGAATCACAATGACGGCTGTCAGGAGCATCAGCACATAGGCTATGGTGTTGATCCATTGTAATGTTTTTGTTTTCATTTTGATAAAGAATCCTTTCCGGGATAATCCGGCAATCCGATACGAAATACGATACATCGGTCGTCGGATCCCATTTGTTATATGATGTGTTTGGATAACTGTTACGCAGTCGGCGTGTGAATACCGATTCAACGGAAATCACCTCTTTTCTTTTTGATTTCGATATAGTAAAATATGTCATGAACGACTGTTCAAGCAGAGTATAGGGCACCGAAAAATGTATCGCAACGGTACCATATACAAAGTAAAATGTATTTTGAGGGACTGTATCGTATGAAGGAGAAAGAGGTACAGATGGATAATATTTTACTTGGAAAAGTCGTAAAAGCGATGTACAAGCTGAGCGGGAAAACGCTTCAGCAGTTGTCGGACGAGACCGGTCTGACAGTGGACACAATCAATAATTTATTTTATGCACGGTTGCAGAAACCGGGCTATTTCGGCGTGGAGTCGTTTGTGAAGGCAACCGGCTTTACCATGATGCAGCTGAGCGGATTTTTGGATGTGGCAAGAACGTTGCCGGATACGGCCGACATGACGGAGGAACTGACCGAATACATGATGTTACAGGAAGAAACCGAACATACTGCAATATCTACAGTACAGGTCTGTGAGCGGCACGCGGAAGTGACGGTCAGCGGAGCGGCGTTGGAAACGGTTCTCGAACCGTATCGACAAATGAAAGAGCAATACGAAGAAACCCTGACGGAACTGCGAAAGGAATTTTCGGAACGTCTTTGGGATTTACGTGAGGAATGCCGGAGACAGCGACGAATGACGATGGTGGTTTCAGTACTTTGTCTGGTTGCACTGGTGGTGCTGTTGCCGATGATTTGAGAGTGGCAGGAATGACGGATATGAACGATCAACACAGAGAATTATTTGAAGAATTGATGCGTAGAGGCTATCCGGAGCAATTCGGTACGGCGGTTGTCAGAGAATTGCGTACGGATTTGGAAGCGAGGCGAATGCTCGGGTATTTGAGACACTATCCGGTACTTCCGATAGAGGAACTGGTGGACGAAATGCTGGCAATTGCCGGAGAACGTGAGCGATGGGTTGCCAAGAAGCAGTCGGAGCATGCCCAGCAAAGTATTAACGAATATATGGAGAGAGATTGGAATTAACATGAACGGACGGATACCGTTGACAGAAACGGAACAACAGATTACAGACAATATGCAGGAACGGATTCGGGAGTGTATGAACCCGGATAATCCGAAGGCAATGGAAGATTCGGCTGTGATGATTGAATGGATGACGGATACGTTGCGGCAGGCGGCGGAATCGGAGAATCGGAACGAACTGTCCGGACTTTGCGGCACAATCAATGAGTTCGCAGACTTTGCGGTGGAATACCGATACGGCTTCGGGCAGTACGGAATGCTGTGCCGGCTGCTTCATTTGAATGCGGTTCAATCGGCACTTGGCCGGTCGGAAACCGAATCCGAACAGATGAAACCGACGTTTTTGACATCACTTTTCAAAAAGACCGTATATATGCTGGACGGCGGAATACGAATGAATTCATTCCGAAATCCCGACGGGAATCCGACCGAATATCTGAATACGGAATTCGGGAAAATCGAATCGGAATGGGAAGCTTCCGGCGGGCATCGGTACGACAGCGAAATGACCGCACTCGTGACGGAATGTATACGGATGGCACTGACGGTGTCCGTGTCCTACGACTTTACCAAGGCCATGTATGAAAATGACCGTCTCGGACGATGGGACCCGTATTGGAGCCGGATGGATGAGAAGACCGCGACGGAGCTATCAGCAAAATGGAAACAGCTGCCGGGGGCATATGCCTGGAAAGCCCGGCTGGATGAAGCCCGTCAGGCAAAGGAACCGGAAGTCCTCAAAAGAGCCGAGGCTCCCGAGACTCCGGATGTGTCCGTCATTATTCCGGTGTATAATACCGAAGCTTATTTGCGGGATTGTCTGGACAGCGTACTCCGACAGACCGGAGTGACGACGGAAATCATTTGCATCAACGACGGTTCTACGGACAGCAGTCCGGACATTCTGGCGGACTATGCAAACCGGTATTCCAATATCACCGTTTTGAGCCAGCCGAACCATGGAATGTCCGTCAGTCGAAATCACGGTATGGCGGAAGCCCGCGGACGATATCTGCATTTTATGGACAGTGATGACATGATGCAGGATGGGGCATACGAAGCACTCGTTCGGAAAATGGATGAGAGAAATGCGGAGGTATTGTGCTTTTGCGCGTCCGTTTTGCGTGAATCCGGTGTGAACGTAACCTGGAATGATAACAAGTACCGGCGGACGTATTTGCCGTATGATACCTGCATGGGCGGACAGGAACTGTTCCTAGAATCCATGGTAGTGAATCAACTGGACGCGACCTCCGTCATGAGTATGTATCGCAGATCCTGGATTTGCGGGAATCATTTGCGGTTTGAGGCGGGAATTCTGCACGAAGATAATCTGTTTACAATGCAGGTGCTGTTGGCTGCACAGCGAGTGATTGTGGATGGCAGTCCGTATTATATCAGACGGGCGCGGGAAGAATCCGTTATGACATCCGAGTCTCGGTTTGATCATGTGTACGGGAAAGTCCGTGTGGCGTATTGCATGCAACATTGGAACGGCCGGAAAGACGACATTCCTCAGCCGGTGTGGGACTATGTCATGAAACGGCCCCGTATTCTGCTACTTATGGCAGAAAACCAATATCTTGAATTGCTGGACCGGAAAGCGGACGACACGTTGTATTATCTTGTGCTGCCGGAAGAGGAACGGAGTCTGTTTGAGGGATGGATTGTCAACAATGCAATGAACAGAAAACGAAATCGTTTTTTGAAAAAGAGCAGAGAGTTTTGGATGAAGAAGGCAAATGAGGAAAACAAAAATGACGGTAACGGGTGATATTAAGCTGATGGGGGACGAATATGCCGGATTTTATTCCTGCGGACTGAGTATGCAGGACAGCGAAAGCATCCATCGGTTTCAGACGGTTTCGGAAACCGAACGGGAAACGGTTATGAAGACAGCGGACGGTTTGGAACTGCGGATTTGTCATGACAAACATCCGGTGACCGGAGCAACGGTGATTTCCACATCATTTTACAACGGTTCCGATTCCGAAGTGACGATGGAAATGCTGACATCCTTTCGAATCACCGGAATTCCGGCAGACCGGATTCACCGGATTCTGTCCTGGTGGAGCGCCGAAGGGCGACTGAAGACGGACCGTATAACCGAACTGAACATGGAGCGGTCCTGGAATCATATGGCATTTCGGATTGAGAAATTCGGTAATGTCGGGTCTCAGCCGGTGCGGAAATATTTTCCTTTTGTGGCGGCGGAAGACAGCAAAAGCGGGCGTATTACAGCGGTTCAGCTGTATTCTCCGGCATCCTGGCAAATGGAAATAACGGTACGGCATGACGATACGGTAACACTGGCGGGCGGAATTGCGGACCGTGACTTCGGACAGTGGACGAAGACGGTTGCACCGGGGGAAACGTTTATCGCACCGAAGGCTGTGGCAGCAGAGGGAACGTCGCTCGAAGAAGTGTGCGATTGTCTTGTGAAAACACAGACCCCCGATATCAGTCCGGTTGACCGGGATATGGGAATTGTGTTTAATGAATATTGCACCACATGGGGCAATCCGACGCTGGAAAATCTGAAAAAAATTTGTGATAAAATCGAAGGAAAAGGAATCCGGTATCTGGTTATGGATTCCGGATGGCACGGACCGGAGGGATATTTTTGGGATACCGCCGGGGACTGGAGTGTACGGAAAAACCGCTTTCCGAACGGACTGCGGGAACTGACAACGTATATTCGGCAAAAGGGAATGATTCCCGGCATTTGGTTTGAATTTGAAGTTGTATGTCCGAAAACGGAACGGTTTGAAATGACGGACCATTTGCTGAAAAAAGACGGGGTTCCGCTGACCATCGGGCATCGTCGGTTTTTGGATATGGAGGACCCGTGGGTTACGGAACGTCTGACCGAAGACGTCATCGGAACCCTTCGGGACAATGAATTCGGATATATCAAGGTGGATTATAACGATACGCTCGGAATGGGGTGCGACGGCCCGGAGAGCATGGGCGAAAATTTACGACGAAAAGTAAACGCCACACAGGCATTTTTTCGGAAAATGAAGCGGGAACTTCCGGAACTGGTCATCGAAAACTGCTCCAGCGGCGGACATCGTCTGGAACCGTCCATGATGGAACTGTCGTCCATGGCAAGCTTTTCCGATGCCCATGAAATTCCGTCTCTGCCGCTGATTGCCGCGAACCTGCATCGGGTTGTACGTCCCGAACAGAGTCAGATTTGGTCGGTTCTCCGGAAGGAGGACACGGATGAACGGCTGTATTTTTCCATGTGTGCCACGTTGCTCGGGCGAATGGGACTGAGCGGGGACATTTACGATTTATCGGACCATCAGTGGGAACTGGTCGATGCCGGAATTGCTTTTTACAAAGAAGCGGCGGAAATTATTCGGGACGGCAGAACGGTTGTCCTGAAGGCGGATACCGACAGCTATAAGGAGCCGACCGGCGGGCAGGCGGTGACACGGGTTTTGGGAAACCGTGCGTTGACGGTATATCACCGCTTTGCCGAATCGGTGGATTACAATACGTTCTGTCAGAATCACCGGATTGCCGTACAGGGCGGTGCAAAAGAAACCGGCTACGGATGCGCAGACCGTGATTTCTCGGCGGAAGCATGGATTTCGGAGTACACGGAAAATTAGTAAAAATCGTCAGAATTTATTGTAAATTAAGAATTGTTACTGATTTTTGACTTGATTTTTATGTCCGAAATGCTATGATAAAAATAAGAATTGCTACTGTTTTTTATGATTTCCAAAGGCACCCTTTGAGAAAGGAGCATCCATGAATCATAGCAGACAACGGGATTTGATTTTGAATTATCTGCAACATACCACAAGTCATCCGACAGCGGATGAGGTGTATCAGAATGTACGGGCCGAAAATCCGGACATCAGTCTCGGAACCGTATATCGCAATCTGAATCAGCTGGCGGAGAACGGAATGATTCGGCGCATTCATCTGGAAGACGGAGTCGATCATTTTGATGCGGATTTGCGAAGTCACTATCATTTTCTTTGTAACTCCTGCAAACGGATTACCGATCTTCAGATTACGCTTCCGGACCGCGTGAGAAAAATGCTGCGGGAAACGGAAGGAATGGAAGAATTGCAGGTAGATGGATGCATGCTGTATTTTTACGGTCTTTGCGAGGACTGTAAATGCAAAGATACCATTTCCGATCAGGAAGCCTTTTCGGACAGTCATGACGGACACGATGAGCAATCTGACGGAAAGGAGAAATGATATGAAGAAGACGTACAAATGCACTGCTTGCGGTGAGATTTTTGAAGCGGAGGACGGTGCAACACCGGCTTGTCCGCGATGCAAAACGGGCGGAGACAAACTGGTGGAAATTTCGAAGAACAATCCGTACAGCGGAACAAGGACGGAGCAGAACCTGCTCGCTGCGTTCGCAGGAGAATCTCAGGCAAGAAACAAATACACATATTTTGCTTCCAAGGCAAAGAAGGAAGGATTTGAGCAGATTGCAGCATTGTTTCTGCAGACTGCGGACAATGAAAAGGAACATGCAAAACTGTGGTTCAAGGAGTTGAACGGAATCGGCAGCACAGCGGAGAATCTCGCAGCCGCAGCCGATGGTGAAAACCATGAATGGACCGATATGTACGACGGATTTGCCAAGACAGCGGAAGAGGAAGGGTTCCCGGAACTGGCTGCCAAATTCCGCGGTGTTGCGGCCATTGAGAAGCGTCACGAAGAGAGATATCGTGCCCTGCTTCATAATGTGGAGGCTCAGGAAGTATTTGCCAAGAGTGAAGTCAAAGTTTGGGAGTGCAGAAACTGCGGACATATTGTTGTAGGAACGAGTGCGCCGGAGGTTTGCCCGGTTTGTGCTCATCCGCAGAGTTATTTTGAAATTCATACCGATAATTATTGATTTCAATACGAAAAAGAGCCGGAGGTTCGTGAGAATCTCCGGCATTTTTTGCAATCGGCTTAAACAGAACGGAACGAATTCCTGCAATCGGCTTAAACAGAACGGAACGAATTCCTGTAATCGGCTTAAATGGAACGGAACGAATTTTTAAAATCGTTGACAAAGGAACGGGAAACCCGCACCGTCACATGCCCGGTTAAATTCAGAATCAATGTCCGGTCAATATCCGGACGATAGCTTAAAACCTTATTCAGGTTTACAATGGTCGATTTGGAAATTCGCAGGAAATTGCGCCCAACCAGCATCGTTTCGATTTCGTACAGACGATGGTTGGTTTCATATTCTCCGGTTCCCGTGATGGCATATACCTTTTTGTTGGTGGAATCAAAATAGAAAACCGAATCCAGCACCAGCTTGCTCGTGATTCCGTCCTTCGTGACAAAGAGCGACGGGACGGAAGAGGGACGTTTTTTTGTATCGGCAACCGGCTGTCGGTCTGCCGGCTTCGAAGGAAGCGGAGCGGACGACGGTTCGGATTCCCGGGTACGGATATCGACAATCATCAGGGAATTGGAAACTTTGACCGCAAAATTCAGTGTTTGCTGGCGGGGAACGGCAGCTTCTTCATATCCAACCGTCATAAAACCGAGACATTTTCGATTGAACATCAACGGGAAAACCTGTGTGTTCAGAACGGTGCGAATCGGATACCCGGCCGGATAGATATAGTCCGCCGGAAAATGAATGGAGTTCTCCGCCGTGACGGAACCGGACAAAAAGATACATTCGGCATTTTTCCGGGATTCGTCGAGTAAATTCACAGAAAGGTTTTGTTTATCCGGAACGAGATAGGATAAGTCCTTAATCGTCAGTGTCAGAGAGGACAAATCGGGAGCGGAATAGAGGCGCTCTTCGATATTGCTGTTACGGAACTGCATATCCTCTTCTTCATGTTTATCAATCAACTCCAGCTGCATGCGAAGATCCAATGGCTTGGAAAGACCGCAACCGCAGCTCATGCCGGTAACGATGGAACTTCGCTTCGGAGTAATTGCAGGCGCTTTCTTTCCGGTCATGGAACGATACAATGCGGCAATTGTGCATTTTCCGATATAATTATAATCCACTTCGGCAGAGGTTACGGTAAACAGCGGCATCGTTTGCGTGGAAACCCGGCCGAGACCGGTCACGATGACATCTTCCGGAACCCGCATCCCGTATCGGTACAGGTGCTTAATCAAAGCGGAGGCTACAATATCGGATACGCAGACGACGGCATCCGGTTTCTCCACTTCACCGAAAGCAATCTCCTTGGCCAGCTTTTCGGCACAGCCAACCCAGTAGCCGCCAAACAGAAACCAGTTATCGTTAATCGGAATATCATGCTTTGTCAGGGCGGAACACTGCCCACGATAAATCATATTGGTACCGGTCTTTTCGCCGCCAAGAAAATAAATGGTGCGACATCCGTGAACATCAATCAGATGCGAGGTCACTTTCTCCGCCTGAATATCTTCGGTGGTTTCGGGACATACCTGAAAATGCTCGGAGTCGCCGACGGAAAAAACAGGAACGGGACAGGACTGAAGCAGGTTCTGCTCGAGAGTTTTCAAAATCTCACGATGCGGTGAAAAACTCTGAGTGACGATGACAATTCCGTTGAAGCGCGAATAGTCGATTAAATCAAATACGCATTCCTCATTATTGGAGAAGCGCTCGCTAAGCTGAAGCATAGAGAAAATGACAGTCGAGTAACCGAGTGCATTGGCTTCTTGCTCCAAGCCCAAAACAATGTTTGCGGTTTGCGGTTCCCGATAGTCGGATACCAGAATTCCGATTTGACCGGTGGTCATAACGCTACCTCCCAGAAGTTTCGGAACATGAAAAACAGTTCCGCATTTGCTCCATTGTAATAAACTTAAGTTGCCATGTCAAGTGCCTTACATGCCAAAACATGACAAAATGCCTAAAATGGAAAGATGGGAATAAAAAACGGCAAGATAATACAACAATACGGCATAAAAAAACAAAATAATAACGTGTTACATAAAGCTTCTTGCAAATGTTATTTTCAAATACTATAATGAACATGCTGACAATGATAAAGTCAGACTGTGGTGTACGTTGAGAAGAGAAAAATCGAATAGGATAAAAAAGCCCTTTGAATCGTTTTCAAAGGGCTTTTTTATCGCATAGGAAAGTTCGTCCTATGAGATAAAAAAACGCTCCGCGAGGATGCACACGCCTGTGCAGAGGAAAAATGTCGCTTCGCGACGCACAGGCGGCGCGAGCTATTGAGATTGAGGGAAATCAGCTTCGTGTTACCGCTTCGCGACGCACAGGCGGCGCGAGCATATCGCAAGCGATATGCTTTGTTCTTTGCCGGAGCATACAACGCAACGGGAATATCTTCGGGCAGAACGGAAAACAGACGGATGAAATATTCCCCAATTGGCTGCCGACAGCAAAAAAACAGGATATAAGTGATGTTTTTCGCTTGCCCTAACAATCGGCATAGTATATAATGGGGGGAGGGTGTGCTCCTGCCGATTGCGCGTTCGGAGAGAGCGGATGCCCCGTGCGGCGGAATTGTCGCAGGAAAATATTAAGAGGGGTGTTTCACAAGAACAGGAAACATCGAAAAGGAGAAGGAATATGGATTTTCTCAGTCACAATTTATTGTCAATGAGTATTATTTTGCTCGGACTGTTGGTGATTATGTTTGCACTTCAGTTTCGCCAGTACCGTTTGGTATCCGGAGACAAGCCCGTCAGCCCGAAGTGGTTCAAACTCGTTCACTGGGGCGGTATTATTGTAGGAATTGTTCTTGTTATGATAAATGTGGATGCTGTCATCGGATATTTTTCCTGTCTGATGCAACTGACGGCCAATTCCGTGTCCGGCTGGCTGTGCTTTGCTGTTGTGGCACTGGTTGCATGCTGGGGAATGATGAAAGTCGGAGAACTGGTTGCGTCTTATTGTATGCGGGAGGCAGTAGAAGAACAGTTTCAAAAGGATGACGTATGTCAGATGCTGTTGAAGGATGCAGATGCCGGAGCTCCGGAAATCCTCATTTTCAGAACCCGTCTGGAGGGTCGTCGCGGATATTCGTTTGATGTGGACGGATTCAATCATGCGGCATTTTCCGAAACCGGCTGCAAGGAACTGGCCGGATATATTATGAGACATACGTCCAACCGGTACGCAAAGAAGATTTGCAACGGTTTGGCAGGCCCGCAGGGACCGAGCCTGAACAACAATTCCGCAAATGACGGTGCTCAGTACAAATTTTCTCATGTGATGCTGACGAAAGCGAACTGATACGGAGCCTGAAACGGTGACGGAAGCGAACTGATACGGAGCCCGAAACGGTAACGGAAGTGAACTGATACGGAGCCTGAAACGGTGACGGAAGCGAACTGAAAAAGAACAGAAAAGTTTACAAAAACGATACGATTCCGAGCAATGCGTAAAAATGATTCCGAAATGCGTAAAAATCACGGTGGATTATTTATCCAATTATGCTATGATTGACTTGTGGGAATTAATCGGTGATTTATCACCGATAAGCAGAAGTAGCTTGTTTGGGAGAGAATCGATTCGATTGACAGAGAGACATCTCTGAACGAAACAAAGCACAATAGAGCGACACCGAATGACGAGAAATCGTATTGGTGTCGCTTTATTTTTGATCTCATAGGAAAGTTCGTCCTATGAGATCAAAAAACGCTCCGCGAGGATGCACACGCCTGTGCAGAGGAAAAATGTCGCTTCGCGACGCACAGGCGGCGCGAGCATATCGCAAGCGATATGCTTTGTTCTGATATTTTGTTGAAATGTTTCAATGAATCGTCGGCTGAATCATTTTGGATGTTTTGACACCGAAAAGCGATGCAACGCCAAACGACGCATCAGAGCGTCCGGATGAGTCCCTGAAGGGCAACGCAGGTTGATTTGGACGGGTGCAGCTTCACGCCTCCGTGAAACAGAATATACGAGTTGCTGACCTGCTCGACGGCGGAAAGCTGAATCAGAAAATGAGACCCCGCGAATACAAATGCTTCTTCCGAGGCGATTGCGGCAACGGACTGTGCAAACGGTTTTCGCAGCATAATTCCGGTATGTACGGTACCATCGGCCATATGATAACAGGGACGTCGATTGACGATGTCAACACAGAGCAGTTCCGAAAGAGTAATGACAACAGTTCCTTCGCCGGTGCGAATTTCGGCCCGACGGGGCGGAAGAACGGAAGGAGTCTGTGCCTGACGGTCTTTGAAAATTTCCTCGCAGGCACGTTCCAGTATTTCGTCAATGCGAGCCCGGTTAACCGGTTTCAACAGGTAGAAGAAAGCACCGACCGAATAGGAATCCACCGCATAATCCGGAGTTGAGGTCAGATAAATGATTTTGCCGGCGCGATCAAAATGGCGAAGTTCACGTCCGACATCGATTCCCTGAAGACCGGGCATAATCATGTCCAGAAAATAAATGTCAAATGTACCGTCCTGACGGGCATGGGATAACAGCTCGTCCCCGGATTTGAACGACATCAGAGAATAGGAAAGGTTGTGACGTGTCATATAATCGCTGACAATGTCTTCCAAAATGGTCAGCTGAACGGAAAGATCGTCACACAAAGCGATGGAAATCATACGGCACTCCTTTCTTGTCGGAATATCGGTTCCGTATCGGTTTAAAGAAACAAACCGACGAAAACGGGGCGGTTGTCGACACTTGTTTACAAATGGTTTAATAATTGAGTATCTTCAATTCTTCGTACCAACGAATTTTAATAATTGAGTATATTCAATTCTTCATACCAACGAATTTTAATAATTGAGTATCCTCAATTCTTCATACCAACGAATTTTAATAATTGAGTATCTTCAATTCTTCGTACCAACGAATTCTAATAATAGAGTATCTTTAATTCTTTATACTACCGAATAATGGCATTTGTGTCAAGTACTGCGGGTACGAATGTTAGAATATCTGTCATGTATTTGCAATAAATTTGTCGGAAAACGGAAAAGTCGGAAAATCATAAAAAAAAATCTGCATATTGCCGGTTTGTATGGTAAAATGTTATGCAGTGGAACTTTAGTGCCGAAATTGTGGTGTGATGCGGAGATTTTACAGAATCAGGAGGTTGTCAGAATGACGGTATGTGATGTATATAAAGAGATTCACGAGGACTATGCGGAGGTCTTTTCGAGAATCGACAACGATGAATGGATCGGAAAGTATTTGAAAAAATTTGTTACGGCGGATTACATGGATGAATTGGAAAATTCTGTTCATGACCAGGATTGGGCGCGTGTGTTCCGAAATGCTCACAGCATGAAGGGAATGACGATGAATCTGGGCCTCGGAGAACTTCAGACGGTCAGCTCCGAGTTGTGCGAGCTGGTACGGTACGGAGCTCCGTCGCATAATGTAACGGATTTGACGGAACGAATCCGGACGGAATTTGATAAAGTACGGGTTGCGGTTTTGAAACTGGATTGACGGACGGAAACCGACCGGAGCACCGGCTGGTGCTCCGGTTTTTTGGATGTTATCGGGTTGACCGATGGACAAGCCTTTGAATAGCGGATAGTCCATTGACAATCCGATAAAACATTTTCATAATAAGCAGAAAGGCTCCGGACGGAGATGCCGCGCCGGAAATGAAGGAGGGTATATTGTATGCAGGAAGTTTTGGAATTTATCAAGAAATGCGGAACCTATTATCTGGCCACTGTTGACGGCGATCAGCCGAGAGTTCGTCCGTTCGGAACGGTGGAACTGTTTGAGGGCAAATTATATATTCAGACCGGAAAAATCAAACCGGTATCCAGGCAGTTACAGGCAAATCCGAAGGCAGAATTGTGCTGCTTTGCGGACGGCACGTGGCTTCGTGTATCCGGCAAGCTGATTCGTGACGACAGACGCGAAGCAAAGAAACATATGCTGGATGCGTATCCGTCCCTTCGCGGTATGTACAACGAAGATGACGACAATACCGAAGTACTGTATTTTGAGGATGCAACCGCAACGTTCTCCTCATTTACATCGGCACCCAGAACCATTACCTTGTAAGACCGATCGGGCCCATGCAAAAGGAGGCGGGCCGGACACAGAAACGGAGAGAAGATTATGAAAGTGTTATTGATTAACGGAAGCCGCCGTGAAAAACAATGTACGTATACGGCGCTGTCCATTATTGCCGAAGCATTGCGGGAAGAAGGAATTGAGTCGGAAATTCTGTTTGCCGGAGAACGTGCCGCAAACGGACAGATAAATGAACTGGCCCGGGAGGCTGCGGAGAAAATGAAGGAATCGGATGCGCTGATTGTCGGTGCACCGGTTTATTATGCATCGCCGAGTGCGGAAATTCTGATGCTGCTGGACCGTCTGTTTGCAATTGCGGGACCGGATTTGGTTCACAAACCGGGTGCGGCAATCTGCTCGGCAAGACGCGCCGGAACGAGTGCATCTCTGGACGTACTGAACAAGTATTTTCTGTATTCGCAGATGCCGCTTGTGGCATCCGATTATTGGAATATGGTGCACGGAAATCAGGCGTCGGATGTTCTGAAGGATGAGGAGGGTGTTCAGATTATGCGGACCCTCGGCAAGAACATGGCATGGATACTTCGATGCATAGAAGCGGCAAAAGCTTCGGGAATTGCGGTGCCGGAGTCACCGAAGAAAATTTTCACCAACTTTATTCGCTAAACGGAAGGAAGAAATACTATGGAAAAGCGGGCTATTGAATCATTGGGAATTGAGACCTCGTTGCTTGGATTCGGTTGTATGAGACTGCCGGTCTGCGACGGTCAAATTGATAAAGAACGGGCGGCAGCCATGATTGATACGGCATATCGTGCCGGAGTCAATTATTTTGATGTTGCATATCCGTATCACGGCGGTCAGGCGGAGCCTGTTGTCGGAGAAATTCTGAAACGATACGACAGAAACACATTTTATCTGGCCACCAAGCTTCCCTGTTGGGAGGTTCATTGTCTGGATGATGCAAAGCGGCTGCTGGATTTGCAGCTGGAACGGTTGCAGACGGACCACATTGATTTTTATCTGTTGCATGCACTGGATCGCAACCGCTTCCGGGAAATGGTGTCCTACGGCATTTGCGAATATCTGGAAGAGGCCCGGGCAATGGGCAAAATCCGGTATTTGGGATTTTCGTTCCATGACGGATACGATGCATTTGAGGAGATTGTGAATTATCGGAAATGGGATTTCTGCCAGATTCAGTATAATTACATGGATCGGAACGAACAGGCGGGAGACCGTGGGGTGCAGCTCTGCACAGAGAAACAGATTCCGCTGATTATTATGGAACCGATTAAGGGCGGAACGCTGGCAACACTTCCGGAAGCGGTTCTCGATCCGTTCCGTCGTCTGAAACCGGATGCGTCCACCGCATCATGGGCTCTGCGATTTGTCGGAAGCCGTCCGATTGTCAAGGTTATTCTCAGCGGAATGTCGACGGAGGAGCAGGTTGCGGACAACCTGAAGACATTTAGCTCATTTGACGTTTTGTCTGAGGAAGAAGAAGCAGCGGTTAACGAGACCACGGAACTGATTCGTGCCCGTGTTCGCAACGGCTGTACGGGATGCCGATATTGTATGCCGTGCCCGAACGGAGTTGATATCCCCGGAAACTTTTCGGTATGGAACCGTTTCGGAATGTATGCCAATGAAGGGGATGCAAAATGGAACTGGAAGATGCTTCCGGATGATAAGAAAGCCAAGAACTGCATCGGATGCGGGGCTTGCGAAGATGCGTGCCCGCAGCATTTGCAGATTCGAAGAGATTTACAGGCAGCACAGAACGAAATGGATGCATTGGGACAGTAATGATGGTAAAAGCAGTTATATTTGATATGGACGGGACGCTTATCGATTCGGAAAAATTGTATCGAAAGTACTGGCCGATGGCATTTGCAAAATTCGGCTATGAAATGTCGGATGAGCGTGCTCTCGAGATTCGTTCTCTGGGGCGTCCGTTCGGTCCGAAACAGTACCGTGCATGGTACGGTGAGGATTTGGATTATTCTGCGGTACGAACCTATCGGACGCAGCTGATTGAAGAGGATATTCGGCAAAACGGCTTGCAGGCCAAGCCGGGAGCGACGGAGATTCTGACCTTCCTGAAGGAACGGGGCGTTATCCGTGCAATTGCTACGGCGACGGATCCGGAACGAACCGGACGATATCTGAAACTGGCCGGTTTGGACGGATGGTTTGATGCCATTGTCAGTGCCACGATGGTGGCGGAAGGAAAACCGTCCCCGGATGTGTATCGATATGCCTGTGAAACGTTGGGACTTTCCCCGGACGAATGCATTGCCGTGGAAGACGCACCAAACGGAATTCGGTCCGCATATCGGGCAGGGCTTCGGGTTGTTATGGTGCCGGATCAGACCGAACCGGATGAGGAATTACGAAATCTCCTGTTTGCGAGAGTGGACACGCTGGCCGACATACGGAATTTGGACCTTTGGTCCGCACAATAGACCGGAGACGAAACCGTTGCGGTCGGGACAACAGTGAAAGGAATTTGCGATGATATCGGAGAACAATACAGAGGAAATCAAAATCGTTTCAAATGATACTTCGGAAACCGCCGCAGAGGCTGTTGCCAAGATGAAAATCGGCTGGAATCTCGGGAATACGTTCGATTGTCACGGTTCCTGGTTTGATCAGAATCTGATGGAAACCGCGTGGGGAAATCCGTATACAACGACGGAATTGATTCATTATATTCATTCGCTCGGATTCGAGGCAATTCGCATGCCGGTGACCTGGTATCCGCATATGGATGAACGGAATAATCTGGATTTCATGTGGATGCGCCGGGTGAAAAAAGTTGTCGGAATGATTTTAAAAGAAGGCATGTACTGCATCGTGAACTGTCATCATGACACGGGCGAAATGCAGAATTACGGCGGCGGTTGGATTCAGGCTGATATAGACAATTTCAAGAAAAACCGAAACCGTGTGGAGCAGATGTGGACTCAGATTGCGGAACTGTTTCGGGATGAATCGGACAAGCTGCTTTTGGAAGGGTTTAACGAAATGCTGAATCCGGCCAATCAGTGGAATACACCGACCGGTGAAGAACTGAATGCCGTCAATGACTGGAATCGGTTATTTGTGGAAACCGTTCGAAAAACGGGAGGCGCAAACCGTAACCGAAATCTGATTCTGAACACTTATGCCGGCGGCTTGCAGACTCATTTACTGCAGGCATTTCAGCCTCCGAAGGATATTGTCGAAGGACATTTGATTATGGGAATTCACTGCTATGATCCGTGGGGCTTTACGACAAGAAATGCGGTATGGACAAGACAGACGGATTTGTTTGATGACGCCTGCGAACAGGAATTGCAACGGTTGTTTGATCAGCTTAAAATCAATGCGTTATCCAAGAAGATTCCGGTGATTATCGGGGAGTTTGCTTCGATGGACAAGAACAACGAGCAGGAACGGGCCAAACACGCCGATTTTATGGTGACAGAGGCCGGAAAACTGGGAATTCCGTGCTTTTACTGGGATGACGGAAAGATGTACAGAATCGTGGACCGGCTGAATTTGTCGCCGGTGACTCCGGAACTCGTAAAGACCATGATTTCGGCAGCGGAACGGATTCAAAATGAGAAAAACAACGGTAGGAATGATTGACTTTTTCTATGCGTATATAGTATAATGATTTATCCGGTTACTCTTCGGGAGAAGAATCGGAAGTGAAAAAGAGGAGGATGGTATCGTGGACAAGCGGGAGTTGTTGAGCAGTATGTGGGAAAAGGTGGCGGATATTCGCGCCGGCATGACGAAAATGGAGGAGAATATTTATCTGATTTCCGATTGCATTGACTCGAAAAAGTTCATCTCTCCGGAAGCTACCGAAAGTGTGATGGAGAATCTTGAGAAAATCGAACAGGCAAGTACATTTTGCAAGAGTAACTATGAAGAACTGAGCGGCGAATCGTTTGATTTTGACAAACTGGACAATCTGGAAGACAGCCTGAAATCAATCGATGTGATTTTGAGCAATCAGGAAGAAATCGAGACTGCAAGACGTTTCCTGAAGCTGTCCTGCAGCGATGACATTGCCGCACCGGTATTGATGGAAGCAGAGAATAAACTGGAAGGTATTATTGATGGCGATGACAGCCTGACCATGGCGAAAAATGATGCAAAACTGGATGCATGCAAGCCGTATGCCCGGTTTATGCGTGCATTTGACGAGAAGAGAATGGTTCAGGTTTTGGATTATATCAATGATTTGCGTGCTTCTTTTGATGATGAGATTGTAGCAGCATTGTTGGACAAGACAATAACCGAGGCAAAGGCGGAAGCAGAGCCGACAGTTGAGATTCCGGCAGAAGCGGAAGCAGAGCCGACAGTTGAGATTCCGGCAGAAGCGGAAGCAGAGCCGGCAGTTGAGATTCCGACAGAAGCGGAAGCAGAGCCGGCAGTTGAGATTCCGGTGGAAGCGGAAGCGGAACCGGCAGTTGAGATTCCGGTGGAAGCGGAACCGGCAGTTGAAATTCCGGTGGAAGCGGAAGCAGAACCGGCAGTTGAAATTCCGGTGGACGCAGAGGTTGAGCCGACTGTTGAAATTCCGGTGGAAACCGTGGCGGAAGAACCTGTTGCGGAACCGGTGGATTCCTTTTGGGCAGAACCCGAGGTTGCCGAGCCGGCAATGGAAATTCCCGCTGATACGGAAGAAGCAGAACCGGCGATTGACCTTCCGACGGATATCGAAGAAGCAGAGCCGGCCATCGACCTTCCGATGGATATCGAAGAAGCAGAGCCGGCAATCGACCTTCCGATGGATATCGAAGAAGCAGAACCGGCCATTGACCTTCCGATTGATGTGGAAGAAGCAGAACCGTCAATCGCTGTTCCGATTGACGCAGAGGAACCGGCAGAACCTGCAATTGCAGCACCGGTAGCAGATTTTGATGATCTTGACCTGAAAACTCTGGAAGAAGAGGAAAAGCCGATTGAGATTAAGGCTCCCGAGAATAACGGTGGTGGTTTCTTCCGTCGTTGGCTGAGCTGATCGGAATCCGTATCGATGAGAAGGACCTCTTGAAACGGGCAATGTCCGGTATGACAATGGGGTCGAACAAAGACGATGTTTTCCGCAGGGTTGAGACAACTTTTGAAAACAGAACAGAATGCACAAACAGACTGAAAACCGCTGTAACAACGGAATTTTCAGTCTGTTTTTTATCTCATAGGAAAGTTCCTATGAGATAAAAAAACGCTCCGCGAGGATGCACACGCCTGTGCAGAGGAAAATGTCGCTTCGCGACGCACAGGCGGCGCGAGCATATCGCAAGCGATATGCTTTGTTCTTGCTGTCGGGACGCAAAAAGCGACGCGGCAAGTCACTGTTCGGGAAACATCACTCCGGGTGCAGGCCTTGATTTAAAGGCGTCGCAGCATGCTGCGAACGGAAAATGCACTCCGCGGAAAGACGTTTGTTAACTTTGTGTTACGATTTACCCGAACACATTGTTTTTTGTAATTAAATAATATATAGTGTACTAAGGCGAACTGACGGCATATGGAGGTCTTTCTATGGGATGGTTATGGAATGAAATTAAGTACACGATGAAGATGCGAAAGCATTTGTTTTTTTTGCTGGTAATTATGTTGGGGATTGCGTCCGCGATGTTTTTATTTAACAACAGTCTGAAAGAAACGCTTGAGAAGGCGTTCCCGGGAGACTACGGCAAGACGACGACGGAAGCTTCCATGTATCGGATGGAAGGAACCTACGATGACAAAACGGCGGCCAACGATATTGATATCAAAGCGGAGATCCAGTTCAACGGGCAGCTGCACGGACAGGACTGGATGGAGTACAGGGAAATTGTTGATGCACCGCTTCTTGTGAAGAACTTCAAGGGAACCGGCAACAGCAATTACGATGCTGCCGTAATCGGAAAGAGTTCGGATGAGATTAACAAGAACAAGTCGGTTACATATAACAATAACAAGTACGGCAAGGTGAAATCCCTCTGGATGGACGAAGAAACGGCCGCAGAGATGAAGCTCGGGGATAAGATTGACGAAATTTTCCACCGTGAAAATGATTACCTGGATACCATTTATGTTGTTCTCGGCGCCGGATACAAAATGCCGACGAATGCCGATATTGAGGGTGATGCCGCAAAGAAGACGTATTACAGCGTAGACGATACGATGGACATCATGATTGACGGCAACCAGATGAAAGCCGTTGTAATCGGATTCCTTCAGCCCGGTATGATGGCTGCTGTCGGGTCGGAGAACATCAACCTGAATTATTATATCATTTGCCCGCTTCTTGATTTGAGCCACATTTACGATGAGAAGAAGGAAGAGAATCCGGTTTCCGGAACGGAACCGTTCTATTTGCGCAAACAGCAGATCAAAGAAGAAGCACAGAGCTGTCTGGACACAAACATCGATATGCCGACGAAAACCGAAGGCAGCGACGAATATGCCGCTTGCAAGACGCTTTCGATTTGCGAGGATGATATCAACCGGATGACGGAAGTGCCGGAATGGCTGACACAGCTGAAGCAGGCGAAGACGGGCACGGGCGGCAGAAATATTGCGGCCGGAACCAAATACAAATTCAGCCTCGGTCAGAATTTTGATGTACTGACACGGTACGGCGAGAAAGCAAGGCTTGTATATATCCGTGAAATTCCGCAGGAAAGCACGCTGGAGCTGAACGGAACCGTATATAATCTGGACGAGTATATTGTTACGGTATTGCTGAATCCGGTATCGGAGTCGGAAGAACCGGAGGGAACGGAAGGAACGACCGAAACCGGAGACAAGAAGTCGGAAGAAAATTCGGACGGCAAAAAAGAGGAAAATGCGGACGGCGTTAAGCTTGTGACCTATGATGCCGGACAGAGAGGAATCCTGTTCCGGATGCTTGTGATGAAGAACAGCTGTTATGTTAAGGCTGCCATGTCCGCCGATGAAGCACAGAGAAAACTGGAAAATGTGATTGAGACGACATGGTCCAATTATAAGACGGACAACAAGGACCTTCAGGTGTCCTCCAGTTATTGCATAAAGGATGCCGACAAGCCCGGCAGTATTGTATATCGCGAAGGAATCCGCAAGGTTCCGGAGAAACTGGAATTCTGGTATAAGGTTACTTACTGGGCTCTGCTTATTCTGATCGGCGCTTATTTTGTACGTAAGTTCCAGCGCGGAACCTATTACTATACCTCGATTTACATGTCGGGTGACAGCAAACCGAGAATCATGTTCCTGTTCCTGACGGAAGCGATTTTGATGTATGCGCTGGCAAGCGGAATCGGATTTTTCCTTGCATGGATTATCGGAAAACTTCTGAATATGGAACTGATGAACTGGAAAGATCCGTTCAACCGGAATTTCCTGTATGTATTCATTCCGTTTGCTGTGGTATCCGTATTGGTCGGAATCAAGGATTTCGGTAAGATTTTCCGCAGACGGTAAGATAAGACGCGAAAGGCCTTCCGGACCGACGGGAACGGAAGGATGCAGATCGCTGTCATGCGACAGCGGCATAAGGAGGACAGTTACATGGCTTTGGAAGTAAAACGAATCAACAAGTCGTTTGGGTTCGGAGACAAAAAAGAGCGTATTATACATAATTTCTCCATGACGGTCGAGGATGGAGAAATGGTTGCGGTTGTCGGCAAGAAATGTACCGGAAAAAGCACGCTGATGAACATTTTGAGCGGAATGCAGTCTCCGGACAGCGGAACCATGACGGTTGACGGTGTGAAAATCCGTTTCTGGGATCCGTTTCAGACAGCACATTTGCGTGCACGCAAAATCGGCGTTGTGACCCGGGATGCGGTTCTGATTCAGGATATGACGATTTATGAAAATCTGACGGTGCCGATGGGGCATGTCTTTATGTCCGGCAAAAAGAAGCTTCGCCGTGCCAAGGAAGTTCTGAAATCGGTTGGCTTGAAGGGAAAAGGAAAATGGTATCCGGAGGAACTGGAGGAATTTGAAATTCAGAAGGTTTGCCTGGCAAGAGCCATTATGACAAAGCCAAAGTATCTGATTTTCGATGAACCGACAGGAGATTTGCAGTCCGCGGACGTGGACCGCTTTATGGATTTGCTGGAGATTTTGAACGGCTCGGGATTTACGGTGATTGTATTGACGCATTCCCGCCGCGTGGCGGCACATTGCCAGCGTCTGATTCCGATTGTGGATACGACGGAAGAGAACAACAGCCGTATCGAGGATGAGAAGGAATATCGCAAATTAACGGGGCATACTCTTGTCGGAAGCAAAAATGAGTCCGAAGAAGAGCCTTACAGGGATACTGCGGCTCGTCAGGAGACTTCCGTAAAATCGAAACCGGCCGCAAAAGAGGAACCGGTTGCAAAAGCGTACACTATGGTGAAAGCCACGGATAATTTTGACAATACGGTTGTGAAGGCACCGGAAGCAGTTGCGGAAAAAGCACAGATGCCGGTAAAATCACAGAAAAAGACCGGTCCGTCCGGCAGGAAGAACACCAATAAGCAGACCGGAAAATCCGGAAAGAAGGGGTCTGCCGCAAATACAGGCAAATCCGCGGCCGGAAAACAGCCGTTGAGTGCCAAGGAGAAAGAACGGATTTCCGCCGAGAAGTATGAACGTGGTGAAGCGGAAGACGATGAGGATGCATATGAATAAGAATACCAGAGAATGGAAACGAAGTGCCGGCATTTTAATGCCGGTATTTTCACTGCCCAGCCCTTACGGAATCGGTACGCTGGGACAGGCAGCAAAGGATTTTGTAGATTTTGTACGGAAGATCAAACACCGCTATTGGCAGGTGCTTCCGGTTGGTCCGACCGGCTACGGGGACAGTCCGTACCAGTCGTATTCGGCATTTGCGGGCAATCCGTATCTGATTGACCTGGATTTGCTGAAAGAAGAGGGCCTGCTGACGCAGGAGGATATTTCCGCCGGATATTTCGGAACCGAACCCCGATATGTCGACTACGGGGCACAGTTCGGAAGCCGGTTCGCGATCCTGCGCAAGGCATTTTCGAGAAGCAGCTTCCGCGAAACACCGGAGTTTGCCGCATTTGCCAAAGAAAACGCGTACTGGCTTCATGATTACTGCCTGTTTATGGCAATCAAGGGGAGCGAGAACAATGCTTCCTGGCAGAACTGGAGCAACGTCGGGCTGAAGCTTCGGAAGAAGGCCGCAATCGCGGAATTTGAACAGAGCAATGCGGAGGAAATCGCATTTCAGGAGTTTATGCAGTTCCAGTTTTTCCGGCAGTGGAAGGCACTTCACGAGTATGCACGGTCCTGCGAAGTGGAAATCATCGGAGATATTCCGCTGTATGTGTCGATGGACAGTGCCGATGCGTGGGCGCACAGCGAGTTATTTGAGCTGGATATCGACCAGAATGCAACGAATATTGCCGGAGTTCCGCCGGACGCGTTCAGCGAGGACGGACAGCGTTGGGGCAATCCGCTGTATCGCTGGGATGTGATGGAAAAGAAGAATTTCAAATGGTGGCGCGAGCGAATGAAGGCAAATGCGGCGCTGTTTGATGTCATTCGTGTGGATCATTTTATCGGAATTGTCAATTACTGGTCCATTCCCGCCAAATGCAAGAGTGCCAAGGGCGGAAAATGGATGAAGGGCCCCGGCCGCAAGCTGACGGACGTGATGAATGAAGCAAGCAGGGGTGCGAAAATCATTGCGGAGGATTTGGGCGTTTTGACCAAGCCGGTGAAGGATTTGATTGCGGAATGCGGGTATCCCGGAATGAAGGTCATTGAATTCGGTGTATCGGGCGATTCGTCCAATGCGTACCTGCCGCACAATTATACGTCGCCGAACTGTGTGGCGTATATCGGAACTCACGATAATGAGACCCTGGCAGGGTATTTGAAGGGGTGTCCGGAATGGCAGCTGAACTGGATGCAGGGATATTTCGGAATTCTGAAACGGGAAGAACTGCATGACCAGATGATTCGCCGGTTGTATGAAAGCATTGCCAATGTGGTGATTATCCAGATTCAGGATTTGCTGCATTTGGATAACTCGGCAAGAATCAATCATCCGGCGACGCTCGGCGGAAACTGGGAGTGGCGTTTGCTGCCCGGAGAAACGGATCGAATCGATGCCGGATATCTGGCATGGGTTTGCGACATGTTCGGCCGTTCGTAAGCGAACCGGACGTAAATTTCATAATTATGACAGAACAATCCGGCCGTTCTTTCGGGAGCGACCGGATTATTTTTATCTCATAGGAAAGTTCGTCCTATGAGATAAAAAAACGCTCCGCGAGGATGCACACGCCTGTGCAGAGGAAAAATGTCGCTTCGCGACGCACAGGCGGCGCGAGCATATCGCAAGCGATATGCTTTGTTCCGATTACTTGTTACAGTCGTTTCGTCATGCGGTTTTTACGCTTTCTTCGCCGTGACATCAGAGAAATGAAGATACAGAAGGCGATAAACGGAACCGCGAACACAATCGAACCGAACAGAATGGCTTTGGTCTTAATCGGCATGTTGGCAAATAAGCCTTTTTTGACATCTTTCGGCGGATCGATATGCGGAATCGGAAGCGGGGCCTGTGTCGGTGTGACCGTAATTCCGGGCGTCGGTTCCGCGGGAATCGGTGTCAGCTTCGCCGTCAGATACGAGTTGTCAATGTCAACACCGGTGCCGCCCTGAGATTCGAGCATGCCCGGCGGTACAAGGAAAAACGGCCAAAGCGAGTCAAATTCCTGCTGCGAAATCGGGAATTCTTCATTTTGGAAAATGATGCGTGCCCGTCCGACACGCCGGCCGTTATAGAGATAAATCGTCTGGCCGATGATATTTTCGCCGTGAGTATATTCCGGAAGGTTAAAATATTCAATCGTTTTGGTGAGCGTGGAAAATTCGGCACCGTGAGGAAGGACAACGGAAGAATTCCGGTCGGTGTAGACGATTTCACCGGAACCGTTGTCGAACATCGGACAATAATCAAAGAGACCGGTGTAGTTCTCGTTCAACGCATTTTCAATGAGCTTGATGGGGTGAACCGTATAATTTTCAAACGCATAATTGAGAATGGAAACGGTGTCGTCGTAGGAGGCGTCATCGTTGGCACAGCCGAGAACAATCGCAACCACGGTCATTCCGTCCTTCTCGGCATAGGTGCAGAGAGAATATTGACCGGATGGCGATTTGCCGCCGGATTTGCCGGCAACGGAAAACTCGTATTTTTTGGTCTGACGGACAAATTTGTGCGTCTGAGCAAGCATACGGGCTTCTTTTTTATTGGTGGCGGGGATTTCGTACCATTTGGAGCCGGCCATTTTCATAAACGTCGGATTTTTGGACAGCTCGCACGCAACCAGACCGAGGTCGTAGGCGCAGGAATATTCTTTGGAACTGTTGGTTCCGGTAGCACCGGCGAAGGACGAGCCGATTCCGCCGAGGGCCGTCATTTCGGCGTTCATCCAGTCGGTAAAGGTGTTTATGGTGCCTCCGACGGATTCGCCGAGTGCATAGGCACATTCGTCCGAGGAAGCAACCAGCATGCCGTACAGGGCGTCGGATACGAAAATGCGTTCATCCTCCACCATGCCGATTCTCGTTACGGAGTTGCCGATTCCGTGGATGGATTTGTATGAAAATGATACCGAGTCGGACAGGGATGCCCGGTTGAGGACAACCAGTGCGGTCATCAGCTTGGTGAGGCTCATCGGAGAACAGGCGTCACCGGCATTTTTCGAAAATAACACCGCGCCGGAGTTGATTTCCATTACAACCGCGGCCTGAGCGCCGATTTGCGGACCGCCGCCCAAAATGGAATCGGTGACGGACGATGTAGCGGCAGGCACATCGGAGCCGGTGTCGTCGGAATCATCCGCTAAAACGGGGCGAAGCACAGACAGACTGCCGACAACAAGACACAACAATAAAAGGACTGCGAAAACGGTCCGTTTCCATGTTCGTTGTGAGGAAAATGCTGTCACGTGTCCAAACCTCCGTAGGTTGTGAGTTTTCATCGGTGTTGATTCCGGTGTCGATTCCGGTGTTGATTCCGGTGTCGATTCCGGTGTTGATTCCGGTGTCGATTTCAGTGTCGATTCCGGTGTTGATTCCGGTGTCGATTCCGGCAAATTACTTCTTTTTCTGGCCGTAGTATGCGTTCGGGCCGTGTTTTCTCAGGAAATGCTTGTCCAAAAGCTCCTTCTGCATGCAGGGGACGTCACCGCCGAGCAGCATTTGGCTGTGCATTGCCATATACGCAAGCTCTTCCAAAACAACGGCGTTATGAACGGCTTCCTTCGGCGAGGTACCCCAGGTGAAGGGACCGTGGGAGCGGACAAGAACCGCAGGAATATCGAGAGGCTTGATACCGCGTGCGGCAAATGTCTCGATAATGACGTTGCCGGTTTCCAGCTCATATTCTCCGGCAATTTCTTCGGGAGTCATATACCGTGTGCACGGGATGTCGCCGTAGAAATAATCTCCGTGAGTGGTTCCGCCTGCAACGATGTCCATACCGGCCTGTGCATAGGTGGTCGCATTGCGGCTGTGCGTGTGAACAACACCGCGGACACCGGGCCAAGCCTTATACAGAGCCAAATGAGTGGGCGTGTCGGAGGACGGGTTCAGACGACCTTCCACAATCTTGCCGTCGAGATCGACAACAACCATGTCATCGGCCTTCATATCATCATATGAAACACCGGACGGTTTAATGACAACGAGACCGGACTCGGGATCGATACCGGATACGTTGCCCCAGGTAAATGTAATCAGACCGTATTTGGGAAGCTCCAGATTGGCTTCCAGGACTTCCTGCTTCAATTGTTCAAGCATACTTGATACCTCTCATTTCTTCTTATTTCTTGTTTTACATTCTCAGAACTGATTATTTGTATTCTCAGAACTGACTGTTTGTATTCTCAGAACTGATTGTTTGTATTCTCAGAACTGATTATTTTATATTCTTGGTGACTGCTTTCCGCATAGTTAAACCGGTTACTCGTCGGCAGGGAAGAACAGCCGGGACTCCTCGCTGGCCATGTATTGGGCGGTTGTTCCGAAAAAGACGGAATCTGCGGATACATGAAGAATTTTGGAGGAGTTGACAATGGCGGTATTGATGTCATGCGTAACCATAATAATCGTCATGCCGTCCGTTTTGTTCAAATCATTCAGCGTGTCATACAATTCCGCTGCGGCCGCCGGGTCAAGACCGGTAATCGGCTCGTCCAGCATCAGAATTTCATGTGCCGCAAGCAGGCTTCTTGCCAGAAGAACACGCTGTTGCTGGCCGCCGGACAATTCCCGGTAGCTTCGGTTTTTCAAATCAGCGATACGAAGCCGCTCCATGACATGGTCAGCCTGCTTTTTTTCCGATTTTGTAAAGAACGGAAACCAGCCCTTTTTTCCGAGGTAACCGGTCATAACGACTTCTTTGACGGTTGCGGGAAAATCGCGCTGCATTTCGCTCATTTGCGGAAGATATCCGATACAGCCGCTGCCCTTGGAACAGTTGATGGTAACGGAGCCCTTGAGGGGCTTGATCAACCCGAGCATGGTCTTCATGAGGGTTGATTTTCCGGATCCGTTTTCGCCGACGATGCTCAGATAGTCGCCGGGGAAAATCCGGACATTCAGGTCGTTGACAACAACCTGGTTATCGTAACCGAGTGATGCGTGATCGCAAATCACAATCGGGGTATGTTTGTCACAGCAACAGGAATCCTGCATAGTGCGCCTCCTATTTGTTCGGGTCATTGAAAATGACCTCGAAATCGGGTGGGTATATTCCTTATAATGATACTCATTTGGAAAGAGAATGTCAAAGGAATATTTTTCTCGTTGACAAATGACAAATCGTGCAGTATATTTGAAATAGCGGGCATATGTGCCGAAAGAAAAAAGTATTTTTTTTATGACATTCGGCGGTCCGAAATATTTATTAAGAAAGGGAAATAATTATGTTTTGCGTAAAATGTGGACAGCAGATTCCTGATGACAGTAAAGTTTGCAGCTACTGCGGTGCAGTAATTGAGAGTGCAACGCCTGCAGCAGCACCGGCACCTAAGAAGAAATCTTCCAAGGCTTCGTTTAATAAGAAAGTTCTTTTTATTATTGCGGGAGTTGTAGTTGTTGTAATTGCTCTGGTTATAGTTCTTATGTGCCTGAGCAAGCCGAAGAGAATTGTTAAGAAGTACATGAAGGAAGCTGAAAAGGTGGCAGAGCTTGAAGAGGATTTTGATGAAAAGTACTCCATTACTTCTGAAAAAGCAATGAAAGCGCTTGATTTGTGGACCGATAAAATGGATGAAGCAAAAGAAGCAGCAGAGGATAGCAAGGTTTCCTGGAAAATCGGTGATGTAAAGAAGTACGGTAAGAAAGATGCTCCCACCAAGTATTATAAAGAGATTGTTGAAGATAAAAAGGGAGACAAGGATGCAGTTAAGAAAACCGCAATTGTCGAAGTTGTAAGTACAGTAAAGGACAAGGATGGCAACAAGACAAAGAGCCATCAGTTCTTCCTTCTTGTAAAGACCGGTGGAAAGTGGTATTTGGCTGATACAACAAGGGGTGAAAAATTTGGTGACGCACTGGATGAATGGAAGCCGTCTGAGAAGAAGTGATGATGACGTTCCGGAACCCGTGAAGTTTATCGGTTTGACGGCAATGGTTCGGCAAAACCGAGACGATTCGTCCGTATCATAACAGAATAACGAAGAAGCCAGACAGCATAGCGTTGTTTGGCTTCTTTTTTTGTTATCTCATAGGAAAGTTCGTCCTATGAGATAACAAAACGCTCCGCGAGGATGCACACGCCTGTGCAGAGGAAAAATGTCGCTTCGCGACGCACAGGCGGCGCGGCATGTCACAGGCGACATACGATTATATTTATGCCGGAAGTACGCCTGCCGGGGTTCCTTTTTGGTGAAAATTGTGCTAATATGAACAAAGAATATTGCCCGGAATTGACGACACGACAGGGCGGATAAAGAGAGGACAACATGGACAATACGAAAAACAGCGCAACGACCGGCACGGCCAATGGGTCTGACAACCGGAAAGACGGTACGAAGACCGGAAAGAAATCAACAAAATGGATTTATATTACACTGATTGCACTCGCGGTTCTGGCGGGAACTGCGGCTATTTTGGCCAATACCGTATTTGCACCGGAACGCGATGCAAAGCGGACGGCGATGGCGGCGATGAATGCCATTTTTAAAGGAAATGAGGATGATTTTCAAAAGTATACCGTATATAATTACGATTGCGTAACGGCATTCGATCTGGAGGACACCATGCCCGGTGAATTTCAGAATACGGAGCTGGCAAACCTTCGGGAAATGAAGGCAGAGATGGAGGAATACGACATTTCCGTCAAGGCAACCGGGGGAACCGCCACGGAATATCAAAAAGGGACTGCGGAATATGACGAAATAATCAAACAGCTGAGTGCTCAGCGCCCCGGTGTCAGGACGGACCGCATCGAAAAGGTGGCGGTTGCCGATATTACCGTTGAGTTCGGTGGGGACGAGACAGACACGGAAAAGCTGCAGACATATGTATATTGCATCGATGGCAAATGGTACGCCGATATGGATTGCGAATATATTTTGGGTGAATAAATTCGGATAACCGGCAGTACGACAGCGGCCGGAGCCGGCGAAATGACGCAGTGTCCGAAAATACAGCGGCCGGAGCCGGTGAAATGGCGCGGTGACCGGAAATACCGAGGCCGGAGCTGGCGAAATGACGCAGTGTCCGAAAATACAGGGCCTGCGAAAGGATAACCGGCACACAGAAATCAGAAAACGGAGGCAGAGAAATGGAAGAAAAACTTGTGGCATTGGCATTTGATGACGGCCCGAACGGCACGACAACAAAGCAGGTGTTGGATGTGCTGGAGAGCCAGGGTGTTCCGGCATCCTTTTTTATCGTCGGCAGCTGGGTGGAGGAGGACGGAATTCGGCAAATGAAGCGCGGCCTGACGCTTGGCTGTGAATATGAAAATCATTCCTGGACGCATTCCGATATGACGAAACTGAGTCGGGAGGAAATCACGGAGGAAATCCGCCGCACGAGCAGCCTGATTACCGAACTGACCGGACGCGAGCCCCGCTTTTTCCGGCCGCCGTATATTTCGACCAACGATCTGATGTATGAAACCATTGATTTGGCATTTGTCTGCGGCTTTGCGGCAGATGACTGGATTCCGATGACAACGGCGGAGAGTCGCGCTGCCGGGATTATTGCCGGTGCGAAGGACGGAGGGCTGACGCTGCTGCATGATCTTCGCGGCAATGACAATACGGTGGAAGCATTGAAAACCATTATTCCCGAACTGAAGAAGCAGGGATATACCTTTGTTACGGTTGCGCAGTTATTTGACCGGAAGGGTGTTGTTCCGGAACGCGGAAAAATTTATTCTTACGTAACGGATTGACGGACGGCGGGAGGATACCATGGGATTACGTTTTCGAAAAAGCATTTCCCTGATGAAAGGCGTGAAGCTGAATCTCGGAACGACGGGAGCCAGTCTTTCGCTCGGAACCAAAGGAGTGCATTACAATATCAGTACGTCGGGCCGCCGAACGACAACGTTCAGCGTGCCGGGGACGGGCCTTTCGTATGTGACATCATCGTCTGCCGGCGGAACGAAGAAGAAACCGGCTTCGGCATCGCAGAGCACCGCGGGAAAGACGGCAAATGATGACGAACGGGCCGCCGTAGAGGAATATGAAGCCTATGTGGCATATATTACCGGATTGCATCGAATCTGTGACGAGCCGATTGACTGGGCGATGATGGAGCAGGCCGCCCCGCCGTTTGTCGCAGACAACGGGCCGAGACTTCTGGAGGCGGAAAATGCCCTGATGTCGTACAAACCGACCATGACGGACCGGTTTACCCATAAGGATGAGGAAATTCGTGCCGAACTGCAGCGGGCGGTGGACGAGGCTCGGGCGCAGGAGGGGGCGGTGTACGCACAGTACGAAACGCTGCATCGGCTGGCACCGGGAGTTCGCAAGGGCGATATCGAGGCCTATTATGAAGCCGTCGATACGCTGCAGCCGTATGCGGATTTGCGGGATTTCGGCAGTTCGTTTCTGGTCGGAACGGATAATCCGGAATTTTTGGAAATCGAATATGCGATTCGGCCGGACGAGGTGATTCCGAAGAGAGAACTCAGCCTGACCGACAGCGGGCGTATGTCCGATAAGGCAATGCCTGCACGAAAAGCAATGGAGCTGCTGCAGGATTTTGTGTGCAGCTGCACCGTGCGGGTGGCACGGGATACCTTTGCACTTCTTCCGGTCAATACGGTCGTTATCCATGTCGTACAGCAAATGATTGACGAAGCGACGGGAAAGGACGCGGAGGTGACCGTATTATCGGTTCGGTTCCGGCGTGACGCATTTGCCGATATCGTATTTGAGCGCGTGGATGCATCGGCATTTACGGAACATCAGGAGTGTCGGATGAACTTCAAAAAGACGTTCGGATTTCAGCCGGTGGAGCGAATTGATACCGAAGATAATCAATAATTTTAAATTCGTGTCAGAATTTACGAAAATCTTCGCGAAAATGCCTATTTTAGGGGCTTTTGCAAAGAAAATAACGACGGAAACACACATTTTTCTTGACTTTACGTTTCATTGCGTTTATAACTTAACTGTGAGGCAATTCCTGCCGAATCGGTATGGAGATTGTATTGTGAGAATTATTATAATTTCTAGGAGGATGTAAGTATGAATAAGACTGAATTGGTTGCTGCAATCGCAGAAAAGGCCGGAGTAAAGAAGGAAGACGCTAAGAAGATGCTCGATGCTTTTATTGGCACCGTTACAGATACTTTGGTAGCTGATGAGAAGGTTGTTCTTGTTGGCTTCGGTACCTTCGAGGTATCCCAGAAGGCAGCTCGCAAGGGTCGCAACCCGCTTACCAAGCAGGAAATCACCATCAAGGCTTACAAGCAGCCTAAGTTCAAGGTTGGCAGAGCTTTGAAGGATGCTGTTAACAAGTAATTTCGAGACGCGATTCGAAATCAAAAAGTGATGTGCGTGTGGGCTGGTCAAAATGACCAGCCCATATTTACATACCGACATCCCGGTTTCACAGCCGAATGGGTCGGCGCAGGGCTTGCGTGACTGCGGACGAACGGGTCGGTGCAGGGCTTGCCGTGACTGCGGACGAATCAATCGGTGCAGGGTTTGAGAGATCACAGCCGAACGGGTCGGCGCAGGGAAATCATTGCCGCAACCGTCGGACAGAAACGGGAAGAAACGCGGCATGGAGTGGAAGAATGAGACTGGACAAATATTTGAAAGTATCCCGGCTTATAAAGCGGCGCACGGTGGCCAACGAGGCCTGTGATGCCGGACGGGTAACCATCAACGGGAAGGTTGCCAAAGCGTCAACGGAAGTGAAGGTCGGCGATATTATTGAAATCGGCTTCGGCAATAAGCAGGTGCGTGTTTCGGTGACGGATATCGTCGAAACAACGAAGAAAGACGAAGCAAAGGATTTATTTACCTATATCTAACTCAAATTACGACAGAGGAGTTTCGAAATGAAGGACAAGCTTGTCAAAAAATCTTACGGATTGGGAAAAGGAGTGCTGTCATTTAGCATTATTATCGTGCTGGCCGTATTCCTGTCCTGTGTCGCGCTGTATCTGAAGCGAACGGCAGAGGACGAAATGAAGAGCAAGCTTGCCGAGAAAACCCGTTTGGAACAATTGATGGCGGCGGAGGAGGAACGTTCGGTTGCCATCGATGATTATCGGGCGTACGTCCAGACCCGCGGATATCTCGAGGATGTGGCGCGGAATGTGCTGGGACTTGTGTACGAGGACGAAATCATTTTCGAGCCGGGAACTGCAAATCCGACGCCGGTACCGACATCGGCTCCGGAAGAATAAAGTCGGAATGACGAAAACAGGGACAACATGGAAACAGACGTATTAAGAACCGTGCGTTCGGAAATTATGGAGAACTCTTTGTTGGCACAAGGATCGCGTGTCGTGATCGGTTTATCCGGTGGCAGTGATTCCCTGTGCCTTCTTCTTCTGCTGTCGGATTTGCGGAGCGAAATGGGGCTGTCTCTGTATGCATTGCATGTGAATCACGGAATTCGGGGTGCTTCGGCGGACCGCGACCAGGCATTTTGCGAAGACATTTGCCGGACAATCGGTGTGCCGCTTACGGTAATTCGGGGAAATGTTCCGGAATTGGCGAGGGAGCGGGGCATCGGGCTGGAAGAAGCCGGACGGGAGCTTCGGTATCGGGAATTTGTCCGGGAAGCAAACCGTGTCGGTGCGACGGCGATTGCAACGGCGCATCACGCGGATGACCGCGCGGAAACGGTTTTGTTTCACATGCTTCGCGGAACCGGACTTCGCGGCATGCTCGGCATGACGGCGGACAGCTGTCCGTTTGCCGACCCGAACCTGCATCTGATCCGACCGCTTCTGACGGTTCGAAAGGACCGGATTCTGGAGGAGCTGGCTTTGCGCGGGCAGTCGTACTGTACCGATGAAACCAATCAATCGGAGGAGTATGACCGGAATTTTCTGAGAAATCGGATTTTGCCCGAGCTCGAGCAACGGATGCCCCGGGCAACCGAACATATTGCGGCGGCGGGAGAACGGCTGGAGAGCATTTGGAAACTGGTGGACGGGCTCGCGGGGGAAGCCTGCGAACGGCTGATTGACGGCGAGGAACTGTCGACAGACGGCTTTTCGGAACTTCCGGAAGCTTTGCGGCAGGAGGTTGCACTGCGATATCTGGAACGGCTGTGCGGGCGCAGAAAAGACATTGGCGAGAGTCATTTGAAACAGGTCGCCGGGCTGTGTCAAAGCAGAGTTTCGGCAGAGGTGGATTTGCCTTACGGACTGACGCTTGTGAGGGGATATCACAGCATTTTCCCGAAGCGCCGTACGGAGGGCACGACGGAACCGGAGCCGACTCGTCGGCTGACGGAAGACGACCTTCTTGGGGGGATTTCGGTGACGGTTTCGGGAAAACGGAAAATGAGGCTCTCATTTACCGTATCGGAATATAAAGAAAGTCGAAAAATTCCAAAAAATAATTGTACGAAATGGTTCGATTATGATAAAATAGGGCGTGCCTGCGAAATTCGGCACCGACAGGGCGGAGACCGGCTGATTATTTCGCCGGACGGACACAGTCGGAGCGTGCAGGATGAACTGGTGAATCAAAAGATTCCGCGGGAGGACCGCGACCGGCTGCCGGTGATTGTATCGGGAACGGGGGAGGTTCTTTGGATTCCCGGAGTTCGCGGAAGCGAGGGCTTTCGGGTGACCGGGGGAACGAAGCGGATTCTTCAGATTACGTGGGAACCCGAGTCGTGAGAAGAGTCGCAAAGGCGGGGTGAAACCGAGACACGAGCGGTGTCGCAAAGCCGGTACGAAACCGGGGCACGAGAGGTGTCGCAAAGCCGGGGTGAAACCGGGGCATGAGCGGGACGAATACGAGGATTTGCATTTGCCGCCCACAAAACTGCGGACGACGGAAACAAAACGAGGAGGTTTTTCTTATGGAAACATTGAGTGTTATGATTCCGGAAGAGGATGTGCTTGCCAGAGTCCGTGAGATGGCGGAACAGATTACAAAGGATTATCAGGGAAAGGAACTGAAGCTGATTTGCATTCTGAAGGGAAGCGTGTTTTTCGCAACCGAGCTTGCCAAGAGAATCGACCTTCCCGTGAAGTTGGATTTTATGAGCGTTTCCAGCTACGGAAACGGAACGGAAAGTACCGGCCGTATCCGTATTGTCAAGGATTTGGACGAGAATATCCGGGACGAACACGTACTGGTGATTGAGGATATTATCGATTCCGGCCGGACGCTGTCATTTTTGATGGAAATGCTGAAAAACCGTCAGCCGGCATCCCTTGCCCTCTGTACACTGCTCGATAAACCGTCACGCCGTGTGACGGATGCCCGGGTGGATTATACCGGATTTCAGATTCCGGATGAATTCGTGGTCGGATTCGGTCTGGATTATGCGCAGAAATATCGCGCACTGCCGTATATCGGCAAAATCAGTATTGCAAAAGATGGAGAAAATGAATGAAAAAAGGATTATCAAAAGGATGGATTTTCTATCTGTTCATGGTTATCATTTTCGCACTGGCGCTGTTTAAGACCGTGACGGATTCCGCGAAAAACGACGGGATGACCCATGCGGAATTTCTGTCAGCGCTGCAGGACGGGGACATCAGGGAAATTCTGATTACTCCGCACGAAGAAACACCGACCTGTAAAGTGGAATACGTTACGAAGTCGGGAGACACGGGCGAATTTGAATATACCGATATGAACCGGATTATTATTGAAGCGGAAAATGCCAAGGTCAAGGTTTATGTGGATAAGGTGGATAAACCCGGCTGGTTCTGGACGACCGTATTCCCGTATATTCTCATTTTGCTGGCGGTTGTTCTTGTATTTTCCGTACTCGGACATTCGCTGGGCGGCGGTGGCGGCTCTCAGGTCATGAATTTCGGTAAGAGCCGTGCGCAAATGACCAATTCCAAGGACAATCAGGTTACGTTTAAGGATGTTGCCGGTCTGCAGGAGGAAAAGGAAGAATTACAGGAAATCGTGACATTTTTGTCCAATCCCAAGCAGTTCCTGAAGGTCGGTGCACGAATTCCGAAGGGCATTTTGCTGGAGGGACCTCCCGGAACCGGTAAGACTCTGCTTGCCAAGGCGGTAGCGGGAGAGGCGGGAGTTCCGTTCTTCTCCATTTCCGGTTCGGATTTTGTGGAAATGTTTGTCGGTGTCGGCGCGTCCCGTGTACGAGACCTGTTCGAAACCGCACAGAAAAATGCACCCTGCATCGTCTTTATCGATGAAATCGATGCCGTGGCAAGACGCCGCGGTGCCGGTCTCGGAGGCGGACATGACGAGCGTGAGCAGACGCTGAATCAGATGCTTGTGGAAATGGACGGTTTCAGTGTCAATTCCGGCATTATCGTGCTGGCGGCAACAAACCGTGTCGATATTCTTGACCCTGCGATTTTGCGGCCGGGTCGATTTGACCGAAAGGTTGTTGTAGGACGTCCCGATGTTCGCGGACGAAAGGAAATCCTGCATGTGCACGTTCGCAATAAGCCCCTCGGAGAAGACGTCAATCTGGACCAGATTGCACAGTCGACGGCAGGCTTTTCGGGTGCGGATTTGGAAAACCTGATGAACGAGGCAGCCATTCATGCGGCCAAGGAAGACCGTGCCTATATCAATGCGGAAGATGTTAAGACAGCATTGATTCGGGTTGGAATCGGTGCCGAAAAGAGAAGCCGCCTGATTTCCGAAAAGGAGAAGAAGATTACGGCATTCCACGAATCGGGACATGCGATTTTGTTCCATCTTCTGCCCGATGTCGGACCGGTTTATACCGTGTCCATCATTCCGACGGGAAGCGGCGCGGCCGGATATACCATGCCGTTGCCGGAAAAGGATGAAATGTTCAATACCAAGAATAAGATGCTCCAGAATATTATCGTCGATCTCGGCGGTCGTGTTGCGGAGGAAATGGTATTTGACGATATTACCACAGGTGCCAGCCAGGATATTAAGGCAGCAACCGCAACGGCCCGTGCCATGGTGACCAAATACGGCTTCTCCGAGGCACTCGGTACGGTTAATTACGATTTGGATGAAGACGAGGTGTTCATCGGCCGCGATTACGGCCACACCAAGGCATACAGCGAAGAAATCGCCAGCCGGATCGATTCGGAAGTTCGTCAGATTATCGATTCCTGCTATGCGGAAGCAAAGCGCATGCTTGCAGAGAACAAGGATGTTTTGTGCCGGTGCGCGGATCTTTTGCTGGAACGTGAGAGAATTACGAAGGAAGAGTTCGAAGCGTTGTTCGGAATTTATCCGGAAGAACCCAAGGTGGAAGATATCAAAATTGACTGATTAAGCAATATGCACAAAAGAAAATGAATACACGGGCATAAAAGTAAAAATAATGTGCACTTTGACGAACGGCGGTCAGAAATTTGCACAAAAAATAGAATGCCTTTTTGTAATGTTTGTGCACACTAAAGGGGTATATGGTGCTATTATAATGGACGTAAACCCCAATACATTATATAGTTTTTGCTACACCCCATAAGTAACAAAAATACCTTCTCCGAGAGACGCCGCTATTCCCCAAATAGCGGCGTTTTTCACTTTATTAACGTATCGCGGACGGAATTGCCGCGAAAAGGAGTGCGGGCTTTGCCCGGTGGATTATGATGACGGAACAGGACAGAAAACTGGAGGCCTTAAATCCGGAGGCCATTTTTAGCGACGGAACCGAAATGTTCCGGTCTCCCTGCGAGCCGGAGCTGTACGATACGGTTACCCTTCGTTTGCGTGTCGGCAAAAATCAGACGATTGCGGCTTCTGTTGTTTTGGAAAATACCGATTGTCTGGAGATGGAACGGTATCGGAGCGACAGTTATTTTGACTGGTACCGCGTATGCCTGGAGCTGACGGACGAAAGAGTCTGCTATACGTATGAAATTGAAGCCGAAGACGGCTTTTGGTATTTTGACCGGAAAGGTCTGCACAAAAACCGTGAGGAGGCCGAAAAACCGTTTATGGTAACGCCGGGCTTCCATACGCCGGACTGGGCCAAGGGTGCCGTTATGTATCAGATTTTCGTGGATCGTTTCTGCAACGGAGACCCGACCAACGACGTTCAGACCGGGGAATACTTTTATATTGACCGGTATTCCAAAGAAGTCAACGAATGGTCCCGAAATCCGGAACCGTGCGACGTACAGGAGTTTTACGGCGGGGATTTGGCCGGAATTATCAGGAAAATGGACTATTTGCAGAATCTGGGTATCGAAGTCCTGTATCTGAATCCGATTTTCGTATCTCCGTCCAGTCACAAATACGACAGCCAGGATTACGACTACATCGATCCTCATTTTGGCTGTATTATCGACGATTCGCCCGAGGGATTACGGGAAGGAGACCGCGTCAATGCCCATTCCGCGCAGTACGTTACCCGGGTGACGTCCATGACGAATCTGAAAGCCGGTAATGATTTGTTTGCGACACTGACCGAAGAAGCGCATAAACGCGGCATGCGGGTAATTATCGACGGAGTGTTCAATCATTGCGGTTCCTTTAACAAATGGCTGGACCGCGAGGAAATTTACCGTAATGCGGAAGGCTTCGAGCAGGGGGCATTTTACTCGAAGGACAGCCCTTACCGTTCGTTTTTTGATTTTCGTACGGACGCGGAAACGGGAGAGGAAACTTATGACGGCTGGTGGGGGCACGAGACGCTCCCGAAGCTTTGCTATGAACAGTCGCCGAAGCTGAAATCATATATTATGCGGATTGCGCGAAAATGGATTTCCGAGCCGTACAATGCCGACGGCTGGCGTCTGGATGTGGCGGCCGATTTAGGACACAGCGAGGAGTACAATCACAGCTTTTGGAAGGATTTTCGACGGAATGTCAAATCCACGAAGCCGGATGCGCTGATTTTGGCCGAGCATTACGGAGATGCGGGAGAATGGCTTCACGGAGACGAGTGGGATTCCGTGATGAATTATGATGCGTTTATGGAACCGGTCGGATGGTTTTTGACCGGAATGGAAAAACACAGCGATTATGTCCGGGACGATATGCTGGACAACGACAGGGCATTTACCGATGCCATGACACACTACATGGCACGTTTTCAGATGCCGTCCCTGCTGGTGGCGATGAATGAATTGTCCAATCATGACCATTCCCGATTCCTGACCAGAACGAACCGCAGAGTCGGACGGACCGAGTCTGTCGGGGCGGATGCGGCCAACGAAGGCGTAATGATACCGGTCATGCGGGAGGCGGTCATGATTCAAATGACCTGGCCGGGTGCACCGACGATTTATTACGGAGACGAGGCCGGAGTCTGCGGCTGGACCGATCCGGACAACCGCCGGACATATCCCTGGGGCAGGGAAAACCGGGAATTGATTGAGTATCACAGGGAAATCATCCGGATTCACCGTTCATATGAGTCGCTTCGGAAAGGCTCGCTTGTGATGCTCTGCACCGAACACGGCCTGCTGGCCTATGCCCGAATGACGGCGACGGAAGCGGTTGTGACGGTTATAAACAATAATATGTATGAGAAAACCGTGGATATTCCCGTTTGGAAGGCCGGTATTGCGGACAATCGGCTGATGGTTCGTCTGATTCAGACGGATGCGAACGGATTTACCGTGGCGTCGCAACTGTATGCGACGGAGAACAGACACGTGAGGGTGTCGGTTCCGCCGAACGGAGGACTCATTTTCAAAAACATGCGCTGAGAAATGTCGGGTGCCGGAAGCGGTGTCGGGAAACGGAGGAAGCATGAAGGAACGGGAGCGGGTCCAAATCATTTTGGAACGGCTGGATGCACAATATACAACCGAATACCGGTGTTATCTGAATTACGAAACACCGTGGCAGCTGTTATTTGCAACGATGCTGAGTGCGCAGTGCACGGATGCCCGTGTAAATCTGGTGACGAAGGATTTGTTTGTCAAATACCCGACGGTGCAGGCGTTTGCCGAGGCTTCGCAGGAGGATATGGAACAGGATATCCGGACGGTCGGATTCTTTCATGATAAGGCACGAAATCTGATTGCCTGTGCGAAAATGCTGACGGAACGGTTCGGCGGAGAGGTGCCGGGCGGAATCGACGAACTGGTGCAACTGCCGGGCGTGGGGCGAAAAACCGCAAATGTGATACGGGGGAATATTTTCCGTGAACCGAGTATTGTTGTGGATACGCATGTGAAGCGAATTGCGGGAAAACTCGGGCTGACGACCGAAACCGACCCCGAAAAGGTGGAGCGGGCACTGATGAAGGTGCTCCCGAAAGACCACTGGATTCTCTTCAATATTCATATCATAACGCTCGGACGAAGTATATGCACGGCGAGAAATCCGCAGTGCGCCGACTGTTTCCTGCAGGATGTCTGTCCCGCGGGACGAAAGCAGAACAACCCGGTACGGGCGGGAAAATCAACAGATTGTTCTTGATTTCCTTTTCCGGATTGAGTACAATAACAAAAGAGGTTTTGCAGGCTTGCGAAACTTTGCAAACAGAAAGAATCGAGGAGATAACGATGAAGTTTTTTAGAAAGAAAAAGAATCAGGTATGGTTTGTTCGTATCATTGCGATTTTGATGGCAGTGGTAATGATTTTGTGTCTGTTTAATTATCTCGTATGATAGAAGTCCGGGGAATCAGCAAACGGTACGGGAAGAAGGTTGTTCTGAGGGACGCCTCATTTTCCGCAAAGCAGGGTGAGTGTATTGCCATTGCCGGTGCCAACGGCTGCGGAAAATCCACCCTGTTGAAGATTTTGGCCGGAACGCTGAAAGCCGGGAGCGGAAGCTTTCAGGCATTTGGCCACGATATGTTTCGGGAACCGGCGGAGCGGGAACGTCTGATTGGATATATCCCGCAGGAAAATCCGTTAATTGCCGAACTGACGGCAAAGGATAATCTGATGCTGTGGTACTGCAACAGCAGATATGATATCGGCCAGGAACTGGATCACGGTGTCCTGAAGATGCTTGGAATTCCGGAATTTCTGAATGTTCGCGTGGATGCGATGTCCGGAGGTATGAAGAAACGTCTGAGCATCGGCTGTGCGGTGGCCAACGACCCGCCGATATTGATTTTGGACGAGCCGAGTGCGGCATTGGATTTGATTTGCAAGGAAGCAATTCGGAATTATCTTGCCGAACACAAGAGACGAAACGGCATCGTATTGATTACGACTCATGATGAGGATGAACTGGATTTGTGCGATCATATTTTGGTCATGCGGGACGGAGTGCTGCGGGAGGTGGATCCTTCGCTGCGCGGAGACCGTCTGCTGAAGGAACTGAAGACCGCGGATATCCGGTGATGACGGTGATTGTGTATGGCAGAGGAACGGAATCTGATTCGACCGCCCTTTGATGAAGAAGGAAATGTGGTCTGGACAACAGAAGAAAAACCGATTACGAAAAAAGCCCTGCGGTGGTGGGTATGGCTCATCCCGATAGGGCTTATTTGCGTTATTGTAACGGCGATTGTCATTTACCGTGCGGCAAATCATATGTCTCCGGAAGAGCTCTGCCGGTTTGCCGTCAGGGACGCATTGAGCGATACGGTGGGAGTGACGGAACCGGTTCTGAAGGCAATGAATGCGACCGGGCTTATGTCGATTCTGAAAGCCGAACAAAAGTCGGTCAGCATGTATGTCCGAATGGATGATACCTCGATGACGGCGGCGGATTACGGTTTGGATTCTCTGCTCGGAGACCGGAACCTGAGTGATTTTTCGGGGGCCGGAGTGATGCTTCGCAGTCAGTTCGGCAAAGAAGGAACGGCATTTGATTTTCGAGGGGCGTTCAGTGTTTTGAGTTTATCTCTTCTGAGCGGATATCGGTCCGGCTCGACGCTTCTTTTGACGTCGCCGAAGCTGATTTCGGAAGTGATTTCCATCGATACGTCGACGCTTTCGGAACAATGGAAGGATTTGGAAATCCGGAAACTGTTGCCGGACAACGCCCAAACAAAGGTAACGGAACTGATTGAGACCGGACTTCAGTGGAAAACCCGCCTGACACCGATTGCACAGGAACTCCGTGCGGTGCTGGCTGCATTTTCCGGCGGAACGGACGGCTTTGCCAATCGTCTGCTGGATGAAATGACCTATGAACAGGTGATGGATGCCGACGGAAAGGAAATGACCGAGCGGATTGTGGTCGGTTCGGAGAAAACCCCGTGCTATGTATATCGCATGACGATTTCGGAGGAGCGTTTGTACGATCTGGCGGAATCGGCTGCGGTTGCCCGAAAAGGAGAGGACGGTCGGGCCAAATTACGGGATCTCTGGCATTTTTCCGACGGATATCGGGGGGAAACGGACATTTTCCTGTATGTGACAAAAGCCGGACAGCTGGCAATGCTGACCACGGAAATCAGCGGAACGCTCGGAGCGAAGCCGGTTTCCTTTACGCTGACCGTGCATTGCAGTGGCGCGGACAATCCGCAGGACAAGACGGATTTGCAGTTTGATGTCAAATACGGGGATGATTTGTACGCGCTGCGAATCGTCAAACAGTCCAATGATACGCGAAGCTATGCGAAGACACGGCTGGATGCGACCGTGTCCGTCAACGGAACGGTGTACGGACTGAACGGTGCCGTGACGTATGAAAAGGGCGATGATACGATGCAGCTCGAGGCCAACCTTGTCGATGAAGGAAATACGGTGGGAACCATGAAGTTCACGGCGGACTGCAGTGTCGGGGAGGAATATTCCATAAAACTTCGGAACTGGACGTTTACCAACCGGTTTAACGGAAAAGACGGTAAACTGTACGGAGAATTTAAGGCAAATGCCGAAGATAAGGAGCCGGAACCGCCGAAGGGAACCCGGTACGAGCTGTCAACGATGACCGAACAGCAGGCAAGGGAGATTTTCGAGGAAGGAAAGAGCCAGGCGGAATGGTATCTGAAGACGCTTGGTTCTCTGGTTAATTAGCAGGATTAATACAGAAAGGAAATGCAGAGCGGTATGTGGAAACTGTTTCGCAGGTTTCTCCGGTTAGAGGGGAAACGGGCATTGAAAATTTTACCACGGTATTATTTGGGCACGTTTGCAATGGTGGCCTTATTTGTCGTGATTGCCATTTGCGGAACGGCGGGAAGCGAACAGGATTCCGATATGGGCAAAATCCGGCTTGCTCTGGTAATGAACGACCGGTATTTGCAAAATTTCGGAATGGACGTGCTGGATTCGGCACAGAGCGTTTCGTCCCTGTGTGAGTTTGCCTCGGTGACGGAAGAAGAGGCAATGGAAGGCATGAAGACAGGAAAATATGATGCCGCAATGGTATTTCCGAACCAGTTTGTCAACAGCATTTATTCGGATGGGTTTGCCGGTCGGGCCAAGCTGTATTCTCCGGACATTCAGGACACGATGAACCGCGGAATGCTGGAAAGTCTGGTGTCGGTCGGCTGTGATTTGCTGGCCGTCTATGAATCCTATGTCAATGCCGCGTTAATTGTGGCGGAGGAAAACGGCGCCGACGAGACCGATGCGGGCCGCGTCTGGGATGATACGGAGTATTTGCTCGGTTCGTATATTCTGAACCGGGAAGACGGATTTGTTACGGCGGATGCGTCCGGCACGGACGGACAGACGGCACTCCAGTACTATTTCTGTGCGGGCATTGTCATTTTGCTGATGCTTGGCGGAGTGGCATGCGGTACGCTTCTGAAAAGCGATTGTCCGGCACTGTGCAGCCAGCTGGAGGTGTACGGAATTCGGGAAACGAAGCTGGCGTTGGCGCGATATCTTGCGGTAACATTTTTGTTCTGGATTTTCTATACAACGATTTTTGCGGTGCTCTGGGCACTGTGGCTCGGAAAACCGGAACTGATGGAGCGCACATTTGCCGTGACACGGTTCTCCGAACTTTGGTACTGGTATGTGACGGGACTGCCGATTTTGCTTTTGGCTGCGGCACTGGCCCTGCTCGTATATACGTTTGCGGCAAATCAGATCGGCGGAATTCTTCTGCTGTTCTTGGTTACGGCATTGATGGGATATTCGTCCGGATGTATCGTTCCGGCGGCGTATTTGCCGAAAGCGATCCGGTCTGTCGGTAATTATATGCCGACATATACCATGCTCCACGTCTGCACCGGCGGACTGCGTCAGAATGCGGAGTGGACGAAGGAACTGATATTGCTGGCGGAAGCGGCGGTTGCTTTCGGGCTGACCGTCGGAATTATGAAATGGAATCGGTGGAGGGAACAGAACGGATGAAAACGGAAAATCAACGACCCGCCGATGGAACCCTGCAATCGGTACAGGGGGAACAGGGAACGGAACTGCGTGCCGCATTTGGCGGAGCGGAGGAACTCGGAACGGCATCCCGATCCTTCGGAAAAATGATTCGGGAAACGGAAAAACGATTCCGGATTTGGCTGTTCCTGACCTCGAAGAGACTGCTGAAAAAGCCGTCGTTTGTACTCATTTTGCTGTTGCTGCCGGCTGTTTTGCTGTTGTATCGCGCCGTGATTACGGAGGACGACGGCAAGCTTCATGTCAGCCTGTATTTTGATGGAAATGAGGAACTGAAACGGCTGTATACGGACAATCTGGAGGAGGGAATGCCGGATTTGTTTCGGTTTACGATTTGCGGGAGCGAAGAAGATTTGTACAGTGATGTGGCAGCAGGACGGTCCGAGTGCGGATACGTGATTAGCGGGAACACAGCCGAGAAATTTCTGACGGAAGACCGGCAGGGCCTGGTTACGGCGGTTGTTTCGGAGCAGACCACATATGTGTCATTTATTAATGAAATTGTGTTCTGCCGTCTGATGAAGGTGTTCGGAAATGACATTGTGGTGCAGTATCTGACCGAAAAGAGCGGACTGACCATGACACGGGATGATTATCGCGAACGTTTGCAGGAAGAATTCCGGAAGCGGAAACAGGAATCGGAAATTGTGGAATTTGTGTATCATAAGAAAACGAACAATGAGGTAATTGAGGACAGTTCGGAAATAACACAGAACGTGCTGACCCGGCCGATTCGCGGTACGGTTGCCATCTTTGTGCTGCTGACCGGTCTGGCGGGACTGGTATTCTGGTATCAGGATGATGCGGAGGGACGGTATCGCGTGATGGCGAGAGAAAAACGGCCGTTATTGTCATTTGCATCGATTCTGGTGCCGACGATGATGGCAGGTGTTATGGGCCTTTTGTGTATTGCCGTTTCGGGAATCGGAACGGGATTTTTCAGGGAACTGTACGGAATGCTTCTGCTGGTGATTCTGACTGCGGCATTTTGCAACATTCTCCGGTTTTTGATTCCGTCGGTTCATGCAGTCTGCGCACTGATTCCGGTGCTGATTCTGATTTCGTATCTCGTTTGCCCGGTAATACTGGATGTCGTCAAGCTGTTCCCGTTTGTGCGGTACGTACGAACTCTGCTCGTGCCGTCGTATTATCTGAATCTGTTTGCCGGAGAAGGAGCGGCGGGACTGCCGATTGCGACAGCCGTACTGTGCCTGATTACGGTGATTTTATACATTCCCGAGAGAAATATATAATGTCATAAGGAGGGGCCACACGAAGTGTGGAGGATTCCTTATGACCTGCGCACCGCCATCGCGAAGCGATAAGAAACGGCGGTGCTACCTTAATATGTCATAAGGAGGAGCCCCACTCATGCGACTGAAACGTAAAAAGACCATAATTCGGCTGATGCTTGGGCTGCTCCTATTATTTGCGGTATCGGCGTACCGGCGTTACAGCCTGATTCATTTGGGAGACCGGGACGCACTGCGCCCGTACATCATGTATACGGTGTACATTTTCATGATTGCATACTGGGTGCATATGATTCAGGACCGTGTTACGTCGCGACTGACCCGATTTTACATGATGTGTGACGGGGCCCTGATGGTTTTCTGGATTACGACGCGGTTGTTTCAGGACACGATTATTCAAAATAATCTGGAATGGCTTCGATGGAGCTGGTATCTCGTGGATATCGTCTGTGTGCTGATTCCTCTGTTCGGTCTGTATGCGGCGTTCGGTCTCGGACGGTCGGATGAGTACCGCCTGCCGAAAACATTTTATCTGCTTTGGATTCCCGGTCTGACGCTTCTGATACTCGCCATGACGGACCGGTATCATCATTTTATGTGCTATATCAATCCCGACGAAGATACGCTGAATCTGATGTTTCATCCGTATATCGGCACGTATTTAATCGTGCTGTGGGCGTTGTCCCTGATTGTCGTGCGGGTGTTTATTCTGGTTAAGCGAAACCGCGCCATCGGAAACGGAACCCGCCTCGGCAAAATGTTCCCGTACATGGAAGCGGTGCTGCTTCTTTTGTACACGACGCCGTATCTGGCCACCGGTTTTGAGCCGAAGGCCGAGCTGATAGAATTTTCCGCCGGCATTTTCGTTATTGAAGCGTATTTTTGGGAAATTTGCATCTATATCGGGCTGGTTCCCGTCAATGTGTGCTATGAAGTTGTGTTTGCCAATTCGTCGGTGGCCATGCAAATCGTGGACGAAGAGGGAAACTGTCTGGTGCGTTCCCGCCTGGCCGAGCCGTTGCGCGGGGACACGTATGACAATCTCCGCCGCGAGGGAATGGTTGCGGTGGAACCGGGACGCGAGCTGCATTTGTACGGCTGCGGCGAGAACCGGTATATGATCTGGCAAAAGGATTTAACGGATTTTCAGTCGAAAATTGATATCCTTCAGCAGAGTTCCGATGCCCTTCGACAGGAGACGGAGCTTCTGAAGGAAGAGGTTCGCGTGCGGACCGAAGAAACACAGATTACAGCGAAAAACCGAATTTACGATACACTGTCGCATGAGGTCAGCAGCCAGCTGGAGCTGCTTCGCAAAATGCTCGCGGAGCAGAGCCGCACCGAAGACCGTTCCGGCATTTTCCGGAAAATGATGATTGTCGGACTGTACATTAAGCGCCGCTGTAATTTGCGACTGATTTGGGAGGAAACCGGGCGACTGCCGATGGAGGATGTCATTTTCAGCTTTCGCGACAGCATGAACGGGCTGATGCGAAACGGTGTGCGTGCCGATGTCGAAAATCGTGCCGAAACCTGGCCGAAAGCGGAATTTTCCCTGTTTTGTTATGATGTGGCGGAAATGATTCTGGAGGACGCGGATTTTTCGCCGGAACGAATTCATGTATGTTTCCGCGAAAACGGCAGTTGTGAAGTGATGGTTGTTCCGGGACAAAACGGTGGCAGTGCGGACGGCGTGATGAATCGCATAAACACCTGCATGCCGGACGGCATTTGCGCCGAACAGCATGCCCTGGGTCGCGGATACCGCCTGATTCTCCGGGAAGGAGGCGACGCATGAAACTGACACTGAGACGACGCCGAACATATGCGAAAATTATTCGAAATGCGGTCAACAGTTATCCGGGCGGACTGGCATTTGCCATGCCGGACGGACGTGTGATTCTGTCCAATCATGCCATGAACGAGCTGTGCTCGCGCCTGACGGGGCATGCGGTTGTAAACGTATACAGCACATGGGAAGAGCTGCGCGAAGCCCATCCCATGACGATACCGAAAATCGAAGGCGAGCCGGAAGAACCGGACGACAGTACGTCCGAGAAACTGTTGTTTCGCATCGGAACTTCGGAAATCTGGCAGATTCGCAAAACCGAGGAGGAATTTGAGGAGGGACGGTTCCTTCAGCTGACGGCGGATGACATCACCGAGAGCTATTCCCTCGGAAAACAGATTTATGACAATCATGTCCGGCTGACCGGCCTGCGGGAACGTCAGCGGACGCTGCTGAAAAATATACTGCAGATTAATACCGACAAGGAACTTTTGCAGGCGAAAATGAGGGTGCACGACGATTTCGGCCGGTGTCTGATTGCAACCGGACAGGCGCTCGAAAATCCGGACGGAACCGACCTGCAGGTCCTCACAAATGCCTGGGAAGACGCTATTTTGTCGCTGTCGGCAACGGCGGGCCTGTCGAACCGACCTGAAAAATCCCAGAAGGACGAGCTGCTGAAGGCAGCCGGGATGATCGGATGCCGGATGGAATTTCTCGGGGTCACGCCGAACTCTCCGCTGTTTTACGCTGCCGTACGGGAGGCTTTGACCAACGCGGTGCGTCATGCCAACGCGGATTGCCTGACGGTGCAAACCGAGGAACGGAACGGCATTTTCCGGGTGCGGATTGCCGCAAACGGAACGGCTCCGACAGAACCGATTACGGAGGGCAGCGGGCTGTCCAACCTGAGAATGCGTCTTGAAAAAGACGGTGGCTCCCTGCAGATCGAATATCAGCCCGGCGTTGTGCTTTGCGCCGAAATACCGGTTACGCCGTGATGCGGACCGACAGGAAGGAGAAACAGGCAAATGTATCATGTGTTGGTAGTGGAAGATTCCAAAATTGCGAGAGAAGCCGTTGAGCGTTCACTGGACCGTTCGGCCGAATATACGCTGACCGCATCCATTGAAAATGCGGCCAATGCCGAGATTATCTGCATGAGAAACCGGGTTGACCTGATTTTGATGGACATTTGCACGGCCGACGATGAATCCGGACTGGATGCGGCGGCAAAAATTAAAAAATATTATCCCGGAATCCGGATTATTATGATGACATCCATGCCGGAAGTGTCTTTTTTGCGCAAGGCCCGCGAGGCCGGCTGCGACAGTTTCTGGTACAAGGAATACGGAAATGAGGACCTTTTAAGCGTTTGCAACCGTACTATGAACGGAGAACAGGTATGGCCGACCGAGGAACCGGTTGTGAAAATCGGGCTGACCGACAGCACGGAATTTACCGGGCGCGAGCTCGATGTCATCCGGCTGCTGGCTCAGGGCTGCTCCTATGATGAAATTGCGGAACAGCTTTGCATCAGTACCAATACCGTCAAATATCACATTAAGAATCTTCTTCAAAAAACAGGTTATCGAACGACTATGCAGCTGGTGACCGAGGTTGTGGATAAACGAATGATTCTTCCGAAATATTGAGAATAATCCCGTATTTTGAGGGGACACGCCGAAGAATACGCAAATTTACGACAAAAACTCCCCTTTTGTGTAGGGAAAAACACATTATTTTATGATACAATATCCGTACCGTTCGGCGGAGGAGGCCGCGGTGCAGTTTGTTTGTGGGACGAATCAGATTCAGAAAGATAATAAAGGTGAGTATTATCAGGTGAGCCGGAAGTGGGCCGGCAATGGGTGAGCTATAAACGAATAGCGATTGGGAAAAAGAAACTTTGTGTGCATAGCGCCGGGATGAAAATCCCGGCGCTATGTGCATTTTATGGGGTATTTGGCGTCAAACCCGGCGATAGTTCGGGTTGCATTTTGGACCTTTGATGTGATATAATAAAGTGATTATGGGGCAGTCTGCCCTGTTGGCAAAAAGGAAATGAAAGAAACCGGTTGAAAATCTGCCGGAAACGCCTGAAAATGCCTCATTTTGCAGACCCCGGACAGGAGAACACGGACGTGAAAACAGGACCCGTCAGCAAAGCCGAATATGAACGCCTGGTGTACCGAATCGGTCGGAACCGGTGCGGAAACCGACCGTTTTCCGGATTGAAGGACGGAATGCCGATTGCGGACCGCATTTTGCTTGCGAGACAAATGCAGGACAACCGATGCATGGCGGCCGGAACCGTCAGCGGTCACGGTCCTCTGATTGTGACGATGGCGACGGAACGGGCACGGGCACAGCTGGCAGCCGCCCGGCATACGGTAACGGCGATGAGTCTGCTGCTGGTTGCACCGGAGGAAATGACCGAGCCGGAGCTGAGAGAGTATACGAGAGAAGCATTTGCCGCGGCGGAACTGAACGACACCGAAATTATTCGGGAACGTACGGACCGGGTGACGGCACATGTAACGGCGTCCGGACGGATGCTGCCGTCGGAGGGTCGGGAACTGCCGGATGTGGAATCGGATATACTGCCGGATGCAGCAACGGATACGGCATCGGATACGGCGGACCGGTTCTTCCTGGTGATGTGCGGAACGGCCGGGATAGAAGGAACCCTTCTTCTGTACGAGGCCGAAAGAGCGATGCTGGAAGCCCGGTATCCGAGACATTTTCTGAACGGGATTCCGTGCCTGAAAGAAGAACTGGCCACGGCCGGGGTGATTTCCGAGGCGATGCGACGGGAAGCGGTGTTTGCCGTACCGTGTGCGGAAGCGGGCGTGTACGGAGCGCTCTGGGACCTCGGAGAAATGCTTCGGGTCGGCATGCGGGTTTCCCTGCCGGAGATTCCGATTGCCCGTACAACGATTGAAGTGTGTGAAGTGTCGGACATCGACCCATATATGATGCCGTCCGGAGGAAGCATCATTTTCGTAACGCAGAAACCGGACCTTCTGTGCGGGACACTGAATCGGACGGGACGGGAAACGGCGGTCATCGGAGAACTGACGAAGGATGCGGCGCGAATTTTGGAAAATCGGGGTGAGACCCGGTTTCTGGAACCGTTTCGCGGAAGCAATCTGCCGTTGTGACACAGTGAATGGACAAGCTCCCCGAATTCGGGGATTGAAAATATCGATACGGGACGCAGGAAGTCCCGACGGATCGGAAAGGAATGATACCTATGGATATTGACATGAGAATATTGGAAAGCCTGGATCAGAATGCCAAACTGACGGTACAGGAACTGGCTGTTATGCTCGGAGAATCGGAGGAAACGGTGGCTGAGGCCATTCGGACCATGGAAGAAAACCGCGTGATTTGCGGATATCCGACCCTGATTGACTGGGACAAAACCGAGAAACGCCAGGTTACGGCGATGATTGAAGTCAAGGTAACACCGCAGAGAGGACAGGGCTTCGATAAAATTGCCGAGCGCATTTATCAGTTTGATGAAGTGGATACGGTTTATCTGATGTCCGGCGGCTTTGATTTGTGTGTGATGATTCACGGAAAGAGCCTGCAGAGCATCGCGGAATTTGTATCGGGCAAGCTGTCCGCACTGGATTCCGTGCTTTCGACCTCGACGCATTTTGTACTGAAGAAGTACAAAGAGCACGGGCTTCCGCTGGTTAACAAGATTGAAGACGAAAGGATGCTGATTACACCGTGAGAAATCCGTTAAATCCGTCCGTTGTGCAGATTAAGCCATCGGGCATTCGTAAATTTTTCGACGTCGTCAGCGAAATGAAGGACGCCATCAGTCTCGGTGTCGGCGAACCGGACTTTGCAACGCCGTGGCATATTCGCGAGGAGGGCATTTACTCGCTGGAAAAGGCACGTACCCATTATACGTCCAATGCCGGTCTGATGGAGCTGCGAACCGAAATCAGCCGGTTCCTGACACGCCATTACAATGTGACCTACGAACCGAAGAAAGAGGTTTTGGTTACGGTCGGCGGAAGCGAAGCTATCGATTTGGCCATTCGTGCCATGGTCTGCCCCGGTGAAGAGGTAATTATTCCGCAACCGTGTTATGTGTCCTATGAGCCGTGCGTCATTTTGACCCAGGGCGTGCCGGTGACGATTCCGTTGCGGGAATGCAACGATTTCCGTCTGACGGCCGAGGAACTGACGGCAGCCGTAACCGCGAAAACCAAGCTTCTGGTGCTTCCGTTCCCGAACAATCCGACCGGAGCCATTATGTCGAAGGACGATTTGGAAGCGATTGCGAAAGTCTGCATCGAGAAGGACATTTTCGTGGTGTCCGATGAAATATACAGCGAGCTGACATACGGAAACGGGCATGTTTCGATTGCCTCGATTCCCGGTATGAAGGAACGCACGATACTGATTAACGGATTTTCCAAGGGCCATGCCATGACCGGCTGGCGCCTCGGCTATGCGTGCGGACCTGCCGATATTATTGCGCAAATGACCAAAATCCACCAGTTCGCTATCATGTGCGCGCCGACCGCAAGCCAGTATGCGGCCGTGGATGCGCTGAAAAACGGCGATGAGGATGTTGCGATGATGCGGGATGCGTATGACAAGCGCCGCCGCTATGTGCTGCATGAACTGCGGGATATGGGGCTGCCGTGTTTTGAGCCGTACGGGGCATTTTACGTATTTCCGTGCATCCGCGAATTCGGAATGAGCAGCGAGGAGTTTGCAACGCGCCTGCTTCAGGAAGAAAAAGTTGCCATTGTGCCGGGAACGGCGTTCGGTGACAGCGGCGAAGGATTTTTGCGGATTTCCTATGCGTACTCGCTGGAAAATCTGAAGGAAGCGCTGTCCCGCCTTCGCAGATTTGTCGAGACATTGAGAAAGGACTGAAAGGAAAATGCTGAATATCGTTCTTCACGAACCGGAAATTCCGGCAAATACCGGAAATATCGGGCGGACATGTGCCGCAACGGGCGTACAGCTGCACCTGATTAAGCCGCTCGGATTTTCTCTCGATGAGAAACATTTGCGCCGGGCCGGAATGGATTACTGGGAACAGTTGAATGTAAAAATATATGAGAACTACGAGGATTTTCTTCAGAAGAATCCGGGTGCCAGGGTATACTATGCAACCACCAAGGGCAAAAACGTATACACCCGGGTTTCGTACGAGCCGGACTGTTATCTGATGTTCGGCAAGGAGAGTGCGGGTATTCCGGAGGAAATTCTGGTGAACAATAAGGAGACCTGCGTACGAATACCGATGATCGGGGAGATGCGTTCCCTGAATCTGAGCAACTCGGTTGCGATTGTTTTGTACGAGGCACTCCGTCAGAATGATTTTGAGGGAATGAAAATGCAGGGAGAACTCCACCGTCTGAAATGGAGTGACTGACCTACCCCCGAGGCGGGCCGGAAGGAATCGCCCTGCCATAGGTAAGAGTATGAATAACAAAGCAATTACGATTTTGGAATTTGATAAAATACGGGAGATGCTGGCCCATTATGCCGGCTCCTCGCTCGGACGCGACAAAGCGCTGAGCCTGATGCCCGTAACGGAAAAAGATGCGGCGGAACTGCTGCAGCAGGAAACCGAAGACGCAACCCGGAGAATCGACCGCAAGGGAAGCATTTCCTTTAACGGACTTCCGGATATCGGCGAGAGTCTTGTGCGGCTCGAACACGGCGGCTGTCTCGGAACCGTGGAACTGATGCGAATCGGCACAGCGCTGAACGCGACGCTCCGGATTAAACAGTACGGTACAACGGGAGACCGGACCGGCGAAGTGCCGATCGACTCTCTGACGGAGCGGTTTGAGCTGCTCGAACCTCTGATTTATGTTGCAAATGAGGTGAACCGGTGCATCCTCGGGGAAGACGAAATCGCCGACGATGCCAGCGCGGGGCTGAAAAGCGTCCGCAGAAAAATAAAAATCGCCGGAGAGAAAATCCACGAACGGATGGCCTCGCTGATGGCGAAAGCATCCCAGCAGGGAATGCTGCAGGATACGCTGATTACACAGAGAGACGGAAGATACTGTCTGCCCTATAAGAGCGAATACAAGAACCAGGTTGACGGCATGGTGCATGACCAGTCCGCAAGCGGTTCCACGTCATTTATCGAACCGATGGAAGTGGTGCGGCTGAACAACGAATTGCGGGAACTGGCCATCGCCGAGCAGGAGGAAATTCACAAAGTCCTGCAGGCTCTGTCGGAAATGCTTGCACCGTACGTCAAGGAACTGCGATATAACCGAACCTGCATGGCGGAACTGGATTTTATCTTTGCGAGAGCCATGTTCGGACGAAGCATTCTGGCAAACCGTCCGGTGTTTACGGATGACCGGAGCATACGGATTATTCAGGGACGCCACCCGTTAATCGGGGAGAAAAAGGTTGTTCCGATTGATGTTTCGCTGGGACGTGACGCGTCCATGGTTGTCATCACCGGTCCGAATACCGGCGGAAAGACCGTTACCTTGAAGACCATCGGCCTCATGACCCTCATGGGACAGGCGGGCCTGCACGTGCCGGCGGACGAAGCGACGCTCGGCGTTTTTGATCAAGTGTTCGCCGACATCGGTGACGAGCAGGCCAGCGAGCAGAGCCTGTCCCCGTTCTCCGCACACATGACG
>JAZLJJ010000004.1:0-23495 GCA_045597325.1 Lachnospiraceae bacterium | reverse complement strand
TGCGATATGCTCGCGCCGCCTGTGCGTCGCGAAGCGACATTTTTCCTCTGCACAGGCGTGTGCATCCTCGCGGAGCGTTTTTTTATCTCATAGGACGAACTTTCCTATGAGACAAAAAAGGCCGGCAGAACAATAATAATTCTGCCGACCTTTAAAGTCTTTTGGAATGTTCCCTGTGATAAGGGACGAAAATTACTTAAGGGTAACCTTAGCGCCTTCAGCCTCAAGCTTTGTCTTGATGTCGTTAGCTTCATCCTTGGATGCGTTCTCCTTAACCATCTTAGGAGCACCATCAACAAGATCCTTAGCTTCCTTAAGACCAAGTCCGGTAATCTCACGTACAACCTTGATAACCTTAACCTTGTTCTCACCAACCTCAGTCAACTCTACGTTGAACTCGGTCTTCTCTTCCTCAGCTGCAGCTGCAGCTCCACCTGCTGCTACAACAGCAACACCTGCTGCTGCGCTAACGCCAAACTCTTCTTCGCAAGCCTTTACAAGATCGTTCAGTTCAAGAACGGTCATAGCCTTGATTGCATCAATAAATTCCTGATTTGTCATTGTTCAAATCCTCCGTAATATTATAGTGTGGGCCAAATTGCCCCGGGCAGAAACAAACTGTCCGTTATGCCGCTAAGCGGCTGTTTCGTACAGAAAAATCAGGCAACCTCGCCGTTCTTTTCTGCAATCTGCTTGAGAACACGTGCAAGACTTGCAATCGGGGACTGCAGACTTCCCAGAAGTTTGGAAATAAGAACTTCCTTGGAAGGAATCGTAGCCACCTTTGCGCATCCGGCTGCATCGTAGTAAGTTCCGTCGATAACGCCGGCCTTAAACTCAAGCTTGTCAGCGGTCTTCATTGCACCTGCAAGAATACGAGCGGGAGCAGTAGCATCATCGGTTCCGAATGCAACAGCAGTCGGTCCGTCAAGGTGCTTGGAAAGTTCTTCATAAACTGTTCCGGCAAATACTCTCTTGAGATAAGTGTTCTTGTATACCTTGTATACAACGCCACCCTCTCTCAGGGCCTTACGAAGGCTTGTGTCCTGTTCAACCGTCAATCCACGATAATCAACCAATACGACAGCTTTCGAAGCTTCAACGTACTTGGCAATTTCCTCGAGAATGGGCTGCTTCAACTCAACCTTTGCCATGTGAATTACCTCCTGTGAATAATTAACGCCGATCTGCCTGCGCACTTGAGGTATAAAAAAATGCTCCGGTTCCGAATGGAATCGCAGCACATGAAATCATTTCAAATGAGCTGACATATCCTCGGTAGGCGATTGACTGTTGTCTCTGCTTACGCCTTTCGGCACCTACTGTCTTCGGCAGTCGAATACATTTATACTACAAATGAATTCCGATGTCAAGATTTTTTTGAAAAAAATGTAACCGGTGACAACCCGGAACAAAGCGTATCGCTTGCGATATGCTCGCGCCGCCTGTGCGTCTCGAAGCGACATTTTTCCTCTGCACAGGCGTGTGCATCCTCGCAGAGCGTTTTTTATCTCATAGGACGAACTTTCCTATGAGATAAAAACGCCCGGCAATATGCCGGGCGTCTGTTTGCTATGAAATTCGGTCTGCAATCTGATTAGTTAAACTGTGAAGTGTTAACCTTTACTCCGGGACCCATTGTAGATGTCAGAGTAATGCTTCTGAGATACTGTCCCTTTGCACTTGCCGGCTTAGCCTTAACGATTGCGCCCATCAGTGATTCAAAGTTTTCCTTCAGCTGATCTGCTGTAAAGGAAGCTTTTCCAACCGGAACGTGAATAATGTTTGTCTTGTCAAGACGATATTCAACTTTACCTGCTTTGATATCGTTTACAGCCTTGGTTACATCCATTGTAACGGTACCTGCCTTCGGGTTCGGCATTAATCCCTTAGGTCCGAGTACACGACCCAATTTACCAACAACGCCCATCATGTCGGGTGTAGCAACTACAACGTCAAATTCGAACCAGCCATCCTTCTGAATTCTCGGAACGAGTTCCTCACCACCTGCATAATCTGCACCTGCTGCCAATGCTTCGTCAACCTTGGGACCCTTAGCGAATACCAAAACGCGAACAGTCTTACCTGTTCCGTGAGGAAGTATAACGGCACCACGTACCTGCTGGTCTGCGTGACGTCCATCTACACCAAGACGAATGTGAGCTTCGATTGTCTCGTCAAATTTTGCGGTTGCGGACTTCTTTACAAGGTCAACAGCATCCGTAGTAACATACTGGATGTTTCTGTCGATAGCCTTTGCAGCGTCCGTATATTTCTTACCATGTTTCATAATTAAAACCTCCTAGTGGTAATGTCGGGAGCTATAATCCCTCCCACTTATTCAAAATTCAATCCTAGTCATCAACTACAGTGATGCCCATGCTGCGTGCTGTACCGGCGATCATGCTGGTAGCAGCTTCCAATGTTGCTGCATTCAAATCGGGCATCTTAAGTTCAGCAATCTTAGCTACTTCGGACTTCTTGATAGAAGCAACCTTTACCTTGTTCGGGGATCCGGATGCGGTATCAATCTTGCAAGCCTTCTTAAGAAGAACTGCTGCCGGAGGAGTCTTCGTGATAAAGCTGAAGCTCTTATCCTGATATACAGTGATAACTACGGGAATAATCATACCTTCCTGACCTGCAGTTCTAGCATTGAATTCCTTTGTAAACTGTACAATGTTTACACCGTGCTGACCAAGAGCGGGACCTACCGGAGGGGCCGGAGTTGCCTTTGCAGCCGGAATCTGTAATTTGATGTAACCTGATACTTTCTTTGCCATGTTAGCATACCTCCTAAAAATGTGGTGTTATCGGAAGATTTCCTCCCACTTGCCGAAATCCGTTTGCATTTCGACAGTCATTGTTCGCTGCCTTTACGAACAACTACTTTTGAATTACTACGTCATCAAAGCTTACTTCCACCAGCGTAGCACGACCGAACATGATAACTTCTACCATAACAGTACGCTTGCTGTTGTTGATTGCTTTGATTTCTCCTGAAGTATTTCTCCAGTTACCGCTTGAAATGATAACTGTTTCACCTTCAACAAAATCCGATATCGAGACTTCTCCGTTTTCCAGGAATCCCATGTTCTCAATCTCCGTCTCGGTTAACGGAACGGGTTTGGATCCGGGACCTACGAAACCGGTCACGCCTCTTGTGTTCCGAACGACATACCATGTGTCATCATTCATTACCATGTTGACCAGGACATATCCGGGGAACATCATTTTCTTCTTCAGAACTCTGGTACCGTTCTTTGTTTCCAGCGTATCCTGCATCGGAACGCGAACATCCAGAATGACATCCTGAAGTTTACGATTTTCAATCGTCTTTTCAATGTTTACTTTGACCTTGTTCTCATACCCTGAATAGGTATGGACTACGTACCACTGTGCATCTGCCATATTGTCACCCTATCCTTTATAAATCAAAGAATAACGTTAAGTAACGCTACAAGACCCGTATCGAGAGCCTTGATAAGGACTGCGAGAATAACTGTAATGATGACAACTGCTGTGGACTCTTTTGCTACTGTCTTTTTGGACGGCCAAAGGATTTTTTTCCATTCCGCCTTCAGTCCTTTGAACCAGCTCTGCTTTGTAGTGGTTGCCGGTGTTTTGGCAGTTTCGCTCATAACTTAATCCTTTCTCCAAGCAACGAATTACTTGGTCTCCTTATGCAGTGTGTGCTTCTTGCAGAATCTGCAGTACTTTTGGGTCTCCATCCTATCCGGATGGTTTTTCTTTTCCTTCGTCATGTTGTAATTACGCTGCTTGCATTCTGTACATGCCAATGTAATTTTAACTCGCATAACATTTCACCTCCGTATAATTTTAGGCATAAAAAAAAGACCTCTTCCATAGCGTACCTACTATAGCACAATACGTTTACGAAAGTCAAGAGAAAAATCTCAAAGGTCTTCTTTTTCCGCCTATGCGGTTTTCTTCATTTGTTTTTTCAGCAAAATGAGTGCCATCACCATGCCGCATGCCTCTCCGGCAATCAGTGATGCAATCAACCCGTCCACACCGAACCGGTAGTCCAGAACATACATGAACGGAATATAGAAAACCAGCTCCCGGACAATCGCATGCAGCAGCGTTCCTTTTCCGTCCCCCATAGCCTGCATGCAGAACGAGCACCGGTAATTCATAAACTGCAGCGGTGATGCCAGGCACCGTATTCTCAGGAAGAATGTCGCAAATGCCAGCGTCTCGGCCGCGCCGACCGCCGCATCGGACTGTGAATTAATGAAAATGCCGGTAATCGGTTTCGCAAGTATTTGAAACAGTCCGGTTGAAACAACAGCGATAATCAGTCCGTAAACGGTTGCCGTTCGAATGACTTCTTTCATTCGGTTCCGGTTTCCGGACGAATAGTTATATGCAATAATCGGCATCATTCCCTGACAAATACCGATGTTCACGGCATTTGGCAAACGCTCCGCCTTCATGACAATGCCGAGTGCCGCTACCGCAGACTCCCCGTACAGTGCCATTTTCGCATTCAAAAACATGTTCGCGACGTCAAACAGTCCCGTCAGAACCGCAGACGGGACACCGACGGAATACAGTTCCATCCGGTCGCCGGAGTGAATCCGGATTGCCTGTGACAGTTTCAGACAGAGCGCGGTTTGAGATGACAGCTTACAATATATTATGAAGAGATACACGCAAGCCACAATATTGGAAATCAATGTCGCCAGTGCCGCTCCGAATACCTCATACCCGCTCGGCAGAACCCGGAACATAAAAATCGGATCCAAAATGATGTTCAGCACACCACCCAGGCTGAGCCCGAGGCTTGCCTGTCGGGAATAGCCGGCATTTCGAATCAAATGCGACATCACCGCAGACAGCACAATCGGAATATCTCCCGCAACCACAACCAGATATACGTACTGTCTTGCATATCCGATGGTCTGGTCGGACGCTCCGAGCAGTCTCAGCAACGGATTGCAGCAAATGCTGATTGCAACGGAATATATCGCCGCAATCACGATGGCTCCGTAGAAGCTGTAAGCACTGACATTTCGGGCACGTTCATACTCCCCTCGGCCGAACAGACGGGCCATCAGGCTGCCGCCTCCGATTCCGAACAGATTGCCAAATGCCACCGTCATCATATACAGCGTATACGCGACCGACACCGCCGCTATCATGTACGAATTTCCGGTTCGCCCGATGAAATACGTGTCGACAATATTATAAACCAGATTAATCAATTGGGAAATGATGGTCGGAACCGCCATGACCGCAATCGCCTTTTTCACCGGCATTTGTTCAAATAATGCCGTTTTTTCATTGTTCACCATGAATCGTGCCTTCTTCTGAAAAATATACTTCCGTACGATACGATACCGCCGTTATACGCAGCGGACAATCCGCAGGTACTGCCATTATACGCAGCGACACTTCGCAGGTATCCGTTATACGCAGCGGACAATCCGCAGGTACAGACGTTTCCACCACGGCGAATCCGCAAGAATTCGGGTCCGGATTTCCCGGTATACCGCAGCTACGGTCTCACGACGTTCCTCCTGTAACGGCTGTTTGGAGAAGACTGCTTCGTCGATACACAGTTCCACCCCGTTCAGACTCCGGAATCGTTCATCCGTGTCCGCAATCCGTCGCAAATACTCTTTATCCGTTTCATAAAGCGGTGCCTTATAACCGCACAGTCTCAACAGCCTGCCAAGCTCCGTCGCCATGGCAATAATTGCATCGTTAACCGACGGGTCGTTGTATGCACGTTCCCGTTTTCGTTCATAATAACAAACCCTCAACCGGACAATCACAGCCACCGCGATTATTCCAAGCACGATGAAAATGATGTACCACACCGTTCTGTCGATTGGTTTCCGCTGATTTGCTTCCTTCATATTCGGTGCTGCCGTTACGGTCACGGTTGCTTTCGGCACCTTCGTCGGTTTCGGAGTCGCTGTCACGGTCGGAGTGCCCGTCGCTTTCGGAGTCACCTCGGGTGTCGGCGTCGGGGTAGGTGTCGGTTTCAAAATCGAATTTTTATTCTTATATGAAGAATTGCCGTAACCGGGAGTCATTTCCACCGGATACCAGCCGTAACCGTCCAGGTATATTTCGACCCATGCATGTGCCTGACCGTCGTCCAGCACAACGGTATCAAACGGAACTTCCACCGATGACGTAACTCCGTTTTCTTTTACCTGAACCACGCCTTTGCCCACCGACATTCGTTTGACATCGCTGTTAATCACATAACCGCCGACATATCGGGCAGGTACTCCGAGTGCACGAAGCAATAACGCACCGGCCGAAGCAAAATGCGTACAATATCCTTTCTTATTCTCAAACAGAAAATATTCCACTACATCCCATCCATCCGGGACTTCTCCGGGTTGCAGCGTGTATTCATAATTTTCCTGCAAATACTGCCGTACGCATTCCACCGCATCCCAGACCGTATATCCTTCCGGAGGGATTCCGTCCGGCATCAAATCGCAGGAGCTTACCGCATACAGGAAGTTGTTCGGAATATCCAGATATTTATACAGGCATCTTATCTTATATGCTCTTTCATATATTTGAAACGCCTCGGACGCATAGCCGTTATTTCCGCCGCCAATACTGTTCTTCGAATTGTCGATAAACGCCCAAAACAAAGGGTTATCCGTCAGACTGTAATAAAATCCGGCATAATACTCTTCCGGTGCTTTGTCTTTCAGCCCCTCTACCTCACCGTTTCCTTTTGGCTTTTCTCTGAAAACCTGCTTGCCATCCGATGCAAACAGGGTATCATACGGCAAATACACCGTATCCGACTGAACCAGCTGTTTCACGGACATGTTGGCATACCAAACAGGGAATCTCTGAGTTTCTCCCGTCAGATTGCCCTCCATGTACTGCTGCATAATCTGTCCGATGCTGTACGCTGTGGAAATTCCGGTAATTGAGCTGTACTGAAACATGATATTACTGTCCGACTCGTCAGTGCCTTTGCTTTTCCATTCCGAATTCCTGTATTCTTTTCCGATAAATCCCCGCAGATACACTTTCTTCAAATTGGACGGAAATGTAACCTGAAGCTGCGGAATATGCAGGATTGCCTGGTTCTTCGATTTTTTCAGATTTCCGTTTCCCGTACCGAAATCAATCGGACTGTCCGTTTTCTCAAAAATCCGTTTTAACTGTAAATATACCCGCTTTCGATACAGTGCATTTTTAATCTTGCTGTTGTACAGTTCCGGACTGATAATCCGGTTACATCCCATATACAGCCCGAACATCAATGCCGCCGTCAGGATTCCGTACAGGATTTTTTTTCGGGCCTTGAAAGGATGAAATTTTCCGGTGATACACAGAAACAGCATCATTCCGACAGAAAGCCCGGCAATCGCAATCCGGTTTTTGCCTGTATTCGTGCAAAAGCAGGCAAGCATGACCGCAATGTCAACCACAATCCAAAATGCAATCAGACCCTTTCGCACGGCAATCGCGGACACAATAACGACCAGTACCGTCAACACACTGATGAACATGTTCACATACGATTGGCGAAATGTTCCGTTGTACGAAAAACGCGGCATGATATACATTGTAAAATCTTCGCATTTTGTCATCATGAGGTTCCATGCAAGCTTAAATCCTCTGATAACAGTAACCCTTTTTATAAAAACAAATATCAGAAATGCCGGCAGAGCAATGCCGATCATCCCCCATTTCAGTCGGAAGTTTCGCTTCGGAAGAACCGCAAAAAAAGCGGAGCTGACCAACAGCCACCCGTATGCCTGAAAATCCGCATCCAGAATTTTGGACAACAGAATCAGCGGAAGACAGGAAAACAGCGAAATCAGCAAAAAAAACCATATGCTCTCCGCAATTGCTTCCGCGACACTACGCTTTTGTTCCATTTTGCATATTCCTCCTTTCCGCCCCCATCTGTATTTCCGTAATTATTTCCTGTCTCTTAGCCGGTTCCCGTCCGGTACTCCGTTCTCTTCCTTCCCGTCCGGTACTCCGTTTTTTTCCGGTTCCCGTCCGGTACTCCGTTCTTTTCCTTCCCGTCCGTTTCCCCGTTCTTTTCCTTCGTGCCGGTACTCCGTTCTCTTCCTTCGTGCCGGTTTCCGTTCCGCGACATTGCCTGTCAATGCGGCACCGGATTCAGTTCCATTCCGTGATATTTCTCGTCAAATCCTCCGCCTCATGTCCTGCCCGCACGGTTTCCTCATATAAATCGGCGTCCCGCAGAATTTCTTCCTTCCATGCCGTCTTTTCCGTTACAATATGGCAATAAATGATGTACGCATCCTTCTGAATCCGACGCATGGACTGCTCGGTTGCTTCCGGAAGTTCGGTCGCGACATAAAACACATTTCGGAAGCAATCCTTATCATATGCCTTGCAATACTCGGTCACAACCGACCGGTCCGTATCGTAAGGCGTAACATCGAACAGCATGGAAAATGCCGTGCACATTTCCTCCTGCGACTGTACCTTCATTTTGAAAATGCCGCCTTTTCCGTCGGTCCATGCCAGAGACACCATGCGTCCGTTTTGAAGCAGGGAATTACAAAGCCCGAACAGTGTCCGTAAAATGCCGTCATACAGCTTCATCGTATGCTTTTCCGGCATTTTATAGAAATCAACCAGCAGCAGAATCGACGTATCGATCGGCTGTCCCAGTTCCTTGACCATCAAAGTATCTTTCATTGCCGTCAGATTCCAGTGAATCCGGTTTTGACGGTCACCGGGAATGTATTCCCGCACGCCGAACATCTCCGCCGGGTCATCCCCGGGCTTTGTCGTCGAGTACTCTTCCTCCGCAATATACGCATACGGATTATGCCGTACCGGACTAACCGGCAATACCAGTTTTTCCGGATACCGGTCAATATCAAAAAATGATTTTTGAATTCGTGCCGGGAACCGGAAGAAACACATCGGGTCACCGACGCAGACTCTGTGTATGCGGACTCTCATTTTTCCGCAGTGAATCGTGCTCGCATCCAAATATACCGTATCGCTGCTGTTTCCCGCCAGAGAGAGCTTCTTCCTCAGTTTGGAAGCATGATGGAACAAAATGTCCTCATTTTTCAAAACCAGAAGCATCCCGGGTGTCGGAAAAAAACCACGGTTATGAATTGTCACGAGAACACCGGCATTTTCTCCGTTTTCCATGTATCCGGCTATCGGATCGACTTTGATGTTCCTTCGCACAATCAGCGCATAAATCAGGCCGATTACCGGAAGTACCAAACCGAACAATGCGGCAACGGTCAGACTTCTGTCATTGAACATGCAGGAAAAGCAAAATATGCTTCCCCAGACCGCCGCAAAAATTATCCATGTCATTATCATATCGAGTATTCCTTATTACTGTGCCACAATTCTCGGCGGCTCTACACTCTGCAAAACCCGACCGGCAATATCCGTTGTGGAAATGCGATTCATTTTAGCTGCCGATGTCGGAATAATCCGATGCGCTATCGTCTCAGTGAAAATAACCGAAACATCCTCGGGAATCACGTAATCTCTGCCGCACAGGTATGCATTTGCCTTGGCCATGGAAAGAAGCGCCAGGGAGCCTCTCGGGCTTACGCCGAGGGCCAGAAGTTCCTGCTTTCTGGTCTGATTGACAAGATTCGTAACATACTGATAAATCCGATCGTCCACCGTAACCTGTTCCACCTGCTGCCGGATTTTCAAAAGGCTGTCCGATGTCAGAATCGGTCTCAGCGAATCAATCGGGTTGGTGTTCGAGCGGTCCTTCATCATCCGGATTTCCGACTCTTCATCCGGGTATCCCATACTCAGGCGCACCGAGAAACGGTCCAGCTGGGAATCGGGAAGCATCTGTGTTCCGGCCGCTCCGACCGGATTTTGCGTTGCGATTACGACAAACGGATTGGGGACCGAATGGGTCTCGCCGTCAATCGTCACATGACCTTCCTCCATAACCTCCAACAGTGCGGACTGCGTTTTGGAGGAAGTACGATTGATTTCATCCGCCAGATACAAATTGCACATGATATTTCCCGGCTTATAAATCTGCGTCTTGGAGTCTCTGTCATACACGCAGAAACCGACTACGTCGGAGGGCATAACATCCGGTGTAAACTGAGTTCTCTTGTACTCCATTCCGAGGACTTTGGAAAATGCCACCGCAAGCGTTGTCTTTCCGACACCCGGAACATCCTCCATCAAAATGTGTCCTCCGGCCAGAATCGCCGTCAGAATACGGCGGATGACAATCGGTTTGCCGACAACGGCTTTGCCGATTTCCGTTTCCACTTCTGCCAACAAAGAATTAAACTCGTTCATTTTGTTCCCCTTTCAAACCGTACCGCAGTATTTGCCGTACCTGTGTTTCCCTTTCATAACATTACTGTTGTGTGTTCCGTTTCGGGTGTATGTCCGTTTTCGGGTGTGTTCCGTTTTCGGGTGTGTTCCGTTTCGGGTATGTGTCCGTTTCGGGTGTATATCCGTTTCGGGCGTGTTCCGTACTTTTCGTTTCCCGTGTCCCGACCGTTCGGTGCATTCGGACTACTCAAAAAGAAAGCGGGTTATCTCTAACCCGCTCTCCCAGATTACCGATTACTTAATTAAAAAATCTGTACTTTCCAATATACGGAAGTTCCTTGGCACGTCCGTTTACCGCATTGAGAATACCGATAATCGTAAATGCAAAACAAGCAAGATCAATCAGTGAGAATACAATTCGTAAAAGCCAGAAACCGAAAACTCCCGCAAATATCGAAAATACTACTTCCGCAATTCCGAGAATGACGCCCTGATTTGCGTGGAACTTAGCGAACTTGGAATCCTTCGCTACAATCAGAGTAATAATCCATCCGATAAAAATGTAACTGATGATACCGAAAACCTTGTTTGCCTCAATGTCTTCACTTGTATATTCCGAAGTATAATCGGGAGTATCCTGAAGAGAATTGATAAAATTCTGAACACCGTCATTCGTATTATTCTTAGATTCCTGAGCGGTTTCACCTTGTTTGGTTCCGCATGCAGGGCAGAATGTAGCACCATCTTCAAGTGCCGCACCGCATTTCTTACAAAAAGCCATTGGAAGTACCTCCTTGATTCAAATAGTACCCCTTGCGATTCATGCAAAGGATTCTTATACTTCATACAGTATATAACTTTTTTTAACAAAAGTAAAGTAAAAAAACATTCTCCTCAATGCTGTTTTTTCTATTGCAGCAAAGAATTTCAACCCGATTATCCGATGTCATAATAGCGGGAATATTTCTCCCGGAAATACCGAAGCAACGGTTCCGCAGTAACTTCTTTTCCGCATACGGAAGCGATAATTTCCTTCGGGCGTCTCGTGCTTCCGTACACATGAATTTTCCGATTCAGCCATGCGGTAATGTCACCGATTTTTCCGTTTTTCAGAATGTCATCCACCGGGCCGAGCTCCTCCTGAAGCGCATCCAAAAACATTCCGTCGTAAATGCTTCCGAGCAGGTACGTCGGGAAATATCCGAACGAGCCGTCGCTCCAGTGCATATCCTGCAAAATTCCCTCCGCATCGTTTTGCGGCTCCACCTGCAGATATTCCTTCATTTTGCGGTTCCACAAAGCCGGAAGTTCCTCCACATCAACCCCGTCGCGGAAAATGGCTTTCTCGATTTCGTAGCGAATGATAATATGCAGACAGTACGTCACTTCGTCCGCCATAATCCGAATCAGACTGTTACGGACGTGATTGATTTCCGCTGCAAATTCTTCAAGGGAAATGTCGCGAAGCTCCGGCATCCGTTTCTGAACCTCGGGATAAATCGGCGCCCAGAAATTGATGTTCCGTCCGAGAACATTTTCGTAAAAACGGGACTGGCTTTCGTGAATTCCGAGATAGCTGCAGCTTCCTCCGACGGTACCGTCCAGTGCCTCATCGACATTTTGCTCGTAAATGGCATGTCCGCCTTCGTGAATTGCCGAGAACATCGGGTCAAGCGCATCATTTTCACGAAAATGATTGGTTACGCGCACATCGTGGGCGGAGAAATTCAGCGTGAACGGGTGCTCTGTTTCGCCGACCGTTCCGCGTTCCCAATTAAAGCCGATGTATGACAGAAGCAGGGATTGAACCTCCCGTTCCCCGTTCCGATCAAAGGTCCGGCGGAATTTGGAATCATCCGGCTGCGGCGCGGCGAGAATGCTTTTAACGAGCGGTAACAGACCGACTTTCAGTTCTTCGAAAATCCGGTCAACCGTGGCGCTGTCCATACCCTTCTCGTAGTTCCCGATTAACGTATCATAGACATCTTTGCCGGGGTCGGTATAGCCGGTCATGGTTTTGACAAGGTCAATCATTTTTCTCAAATGAGGTGCAAAAATCGAGTAATCGGAAGCCCGCTTTGCTTCCTCCCAGGCTCTCTCGGACTCGTTGCTCTCCCGGACATACTCCGCATACAGTTCTTTCGGAATACGGCGGTCGCGCTCCATTGAATCGTACATTTCCGATACGATGAATTTCCAGTTATCGTCCAGCCCGTCCCATTCCTCCGGGGCTTTCAAATCCTGAAGCAGCCGGTACAGCTCATCCGAGGTTGCCAGGCGGAACCCTTCTTCCGAAAATGCCGACATGACATCCGAATGTTTGGTAAAGCCCTCATTCGGCATAACCGTTCGCATATCCCAGTACAGCAGCGATTGCACGTGACTGTAGCGATTCATTTCCTCAATTTTTGATTTCAGCTCCTGAAGCTTATCACTCATATCATTTACTCCTTCATCGGTATCATTTTGCTTCCGGCTCCGTCTCCCGCAGGACGCATTTGCCGGCAACAAATTTGGCTGTCACATGGCCGGTATCCGCTTCCAGATATACCGCACGCTCCAGCCGGTCGCGCAGCCCGAGACCGGTTCCGCGGAACAGGCTGCTGTCGTCAATCACAACCGCATCCAGCTCGTAGCCGTCCAGGAAACTTCCGACGCGTCCGAAGAATTCTCCGCCGCACAGAGTTCCCATCGCGAACGCTTCCTCAAACGTAATCGGCCGGCTTTCGGGGCTGACCAGACGATAGTACAGCTTCGACACCTGAATGGCGGACCGCACCGCGCGGAACATCGATTCGGATTCTCCTCCCGCAACATCACTTCCGAGGCCGACGTGAATGCCCTCCGACAAATAGCGTCGTATCGGCGCGATTCCGGATGCAATATTCATATTGGAGGACGGACAGTGTGCGACATACACACCGTTGTCGCGAAGCAGTGCAATCTCCTCCTCCGTGCTGTAGATGCAGTGCGCCATAACCGTTTTCACATCATTTCCGAACAAATGATACCGGTTGTATCCGTCACCGTAAAATGCGGTTTCCGGATATAACCGTCCGACCAGCTCCACCTCTCCGGGATTTTCCGACAAATGAGACTGAACCGGCAGTCCGGTCTCTTCCTGAATTTTCTGAAGACGCTCCATCAGCTCATGCGAACAGCTCGGCAAAAAACGCGGCGTCAGGATGGGTTTGCAGCTGCGATACCGTCCTTGCGTCGTTTCCAGCCAGCGAAGGGTTTCCGCTGCCGAGACTTCGGCATTTTTCTCCCGAAGATTGTCCGGCGCATCGGTGTCCATATTGACCTTTCCGACATAGCAGGAAAGCCCCGCCGCTTCCAGACGGTCCATCAGCAGAACGGTTGCCTCGCGATGCACGGTTGCGAAAATAACCGCTCTCGTCGTGGCACTCTTCTTCATGGCGCGGACAAACCGTCCGTACGCCCGGCCGGCATATGTCAAATCCGAATATTTGGCTTCCTCCGGAAACGCATAGGCCTGAAGCCAGTCCAACAGTTCCAAATCCATTCCCAGCCCGCGATATGCGAACTGCGGCGCATGGGTATGCAAATCCACCATACCCGGAATTACCAGACGTCCCCGGTAATCCAGCACGCGAAATGCCTTGTATTTTGCCGGAATTGTCCGAAATACGCCGCGGCACAAACCGTTCTCACAGACCAGATACGAATTCGGCCGGCACACAAGTTCCGTCAATGATGCGGAATAACAAATATCCCCATAAATAATAAAATCCTTCATTTCTCTCCCATCCTTTCCGCGGGCACGTTACTGCCTTCCCGTGTCGTTCTGCCCGTGTTACTGTCGTTCCGTCAGTACGTAGCTGTTTAAAAGCAAATGTCCGCCGCTGATGCCCTCTGCATTGGCGGTCAGAAAATCCGCAATGTCGCAGGCCTTCCGATTCCCGGCAAACAGCGAGTTCAATGCCTGATGAGCCGGTTCCCCGTAGGCAAGCAGCTTGGCATACGCCGCCAAAAGCGTTCTGTCGCAATACGACAGCGTCAGCCCGTACCGGTTTTCCTCCGTCGCAATCACATCCGAGACACTGCAGAAGCCGTCCAGACCCAGACCGCTTTCCGCCCCGATGAGAGTATTGATTTCGTCCCGTCTGCGCTCTGCCTCTTCCCGGCTGTCAAACGATTCCGTCAAAGTCCGTTCCTCATACAGCGACTCTCTTGTCGGGAACAGTGCTCCGAACAGCTCCGCATAATTTGCCTTCTGCTCTGCGGTCAGGCTTGCAACCCCGTCATGCCCGGACAGTTCGGCAATTCTCCGGCACAGTTCCGGCTGTCCTGCGATGTCCGCCGTAATATCGGTTCCGTAACGGTAGCAGATTTCCTGTCCGAACGGAATCGGAGCGATATAGAAGTCCTGACTGTCAAAATAATTAAAAATCGACCTGTACTCCGGTGCTTTCGAATCTCCCGTCACCGCAGTCGTGTTAAACGTATACGTAAATGACCGAAAATCCGGACGCTTTTCAAATTCGGCTCCGATCAGATTGGCCAATACCCCGCCGCGGGAATGTCCGGTAATCAAAATGCAATTTTCGCGTTCCGGGTTGTCATGCTGCTCCACAAATGCCTGAATCCATTCCATCGCACGGGACGCCGCAATATCCGGCCCTTTCCAACGTTCCTTATTCGTCCACTCCGGATGCTCTCCGGTCATTTTGTAATAGGCATCGCAGTCATACCCCGGATCAAAAATGCTGAGCCATTCCTGGATGGAAAAGCATCCCCGAATCGCAACCGCAAACACATCGCAGCCGTTCATTTCGGCGTACCCGATATTCATCGTTGCGCTGTCATTGCCGTCGGTCGCATAGTCCTTTTCCTTAAAGGTCTCGATGTGCACCGCGTCCCGAAATCCAAATGTCTGAAGCAGCGTCACCGCGGTATAATCGTCCGGCGAAGTGCAGAGAACCCGGTTCTGCGTTCCCTTGGCCAAATCCTTTTCGCGAAAATACGTATCCGCGCTCAAAATCGCCGCGAATCCCGCAAGTGCGCTGTTGGGTTTGGTATTATCTCCGTCTGTCAGCCAGGCCGGATCAAACACGACTTCCAGTGACACGGCCGAATCTGCCGAGCCCCCGAATACCGCACCTTCCACCACAACCGGGACCATCATTTCCGGCATTTTCTCCGTTCCGGTCGGTTCCGCCGCAGGCGACGGAGTCGGTTCCGATTTCGCCGGAGACGGTGTCAGCGTACCGGACTCGGCCGGTACCGTCGGAGTTATATTTGTTGTGTCATTTTTGTCATTGTTACAGGCGGTTATCGTCAATACCGCCAAAATACTCAATACAATCAGCAAAATGCTACGCTTCATTTGTCATTCTCCTCGTATTCACAGGGACCGCAGAAAGCTGCCCCGCAAGTCGGTATCCACACAAAAAGGCCAAGGCACACCGGTCCCATCGATGTACCCCAGCCTCCGAACTGGTTCTTATGCCATATAAATGTAGTCGGCTTTTCTCGGCACCGCATCCTTTAACGGTTCTGCCGCATATCCGAGTGCACAGTGTCCGATTCCCTCATAATCTCCCTGAATACCGAGTTCGGCCAGCAGTTTTTTTCCGAATTCGGACTCAAATTCCTCCTTCGCCCTGTGAATCCAAATGCTGTTCACACCAAGACTTTCAGCCGCATTCATCAGATTTCCCATCACAAGCGAACCGTCATAAACATACGTACGAACCGCTTTGTTTGCCAGAACAATCAAAATGACGGGTGCTCCGTAGAACGGGTCAAACCCTTCTCCCCAGCCGCCGATTTTGCGATTCTCTTCCATAATCTGATTTCGAAGTTCCGGCTTCGTAACCGCGATAATAATCGGAGACTGCTTTCCCATTCCGGTTGCCGCATACGTTCCCGCACGCAGAATCTCATTCAGCTTGTCTTCTTCCACCGGCTTCGGGAGAAAATTCCGGCAGCTTCTTCTTGTTTCCAATACCTTCAACGTCTCGTTCATCAGTTATTCCTCCTATTCAAAAACGGGAACGGCCGAACCATTCCCGCTGTTTTCAATATGATTTATTTGAAATACCGATCCAGCAGGCCCTTCAGAGCCTTCCCGTGTCTTGCCTCGTCACGTGCCATCTCATGAACCGTATCATGGATTGCATCGAGATTGTACTTCTTCGCACACTTCGCAAGATCGGTCTTTCCGGCCGTTGCGCCGAACTCACAGTCAACACGCCATTTCAAATTATCCTTGGTGGCAGCCTTCATATTCGGTTCCAAATCCTCACCGAGCATTTCCGCAAATTTTGCCGCATGCTCCGCTTCCTCGTAAGCAGCCTTTTCCCAGTACAGGCCGACTTCCGGATATCCTTCGCGGTGAGCGATACGGGCCATGCAGAGATACATGCCGACTTCGGAACACTCGCCCTTGAAATTTGCCATTAACTGATCGAAAATATACTTCTTATCGTCCTCGGAAATATCCGGATTGTTCTTAACCGTCTTTCCGTAAATACCATACTCATGTTCTGCTGCCAGAACCAATTCTCCTTCCGCTTTTGTGAAACGCTCTCCGCTTACATGACACTGCGGACACTCCTTCGGAGCCTCCTCGCCTTCATACACATACCCGCATACCGGGCAAACCCATTTTGCCATCGTTGTATCCTCCTGCTTATTATGATTCGTTGTAATTCTTCGGACTCCCGAAATTACTCTTATTTTACAACAGGGAACCTTTGTTTTCAAGGGCTGGCGTCTTTAAACTCAGTAATAATTATCATTTTTTAAGAGAATTTAAGATTTTACGACAAGTTCTTTCATTTTTGTTTCGACCGCAAAAATACAGTCTCAATTTTTGTCTTTCCGCTCCTCCTGTGACGGCTTCGTCTGCCCTGCGTCCGCGGATTTCCGGATTACATCGGATACATCGTGCAGCGAAATGAAAGCTCCCGGGTCAATCTCGTGAACCAGCTGGCGTACCTTGTAAATCTGAAACGCATTCACGATGAAATAAATAATCTGCTTCTCTTCCCGGGAATACCCGCCAATGGCATTTACAACGGTTCCGGTACTTTTGAACACTTCCTGCATCGCTTTGGTAATGTCATCCGCTTTGACCGTGACAATCATGGCACATTTCGAGCGGTCAAAGCCTTCCACAATATAATCTACGGTCTTAAATCCGATAAAATATGTCACAACCGAATACAGCGGCAAAATCCAGCTTTGCATAATGATTCCGCAGGTGATGTACAAAACGGCATTGAATGCCATAACAAAGGTTCCGAGAGAAATTCCGATTCTCTTTGCGAAAATGACGGACAACACATCGATTCCGTCAATTGCACCACCGAACCGAATCGTCAGTCCGCTGCCGATTCCGGATACGGCACCTCCGAAAATCGCACATAAAAGCAAATCTTCACCTGCCAGCGGAGATGCAAATGTCACATCTATCGGCAGGACATCGGTAATCAGGAACGACATCCCGGAGTATATCAATACCGCATACATCGAATAAACTGTAAACGACAGCCCCTGTTTTCGCATACCGAACAAAAAAATCGGCAAATTAATCACAATCAGAAAAATCGGCAGGGTCAGCCATCCCGGCGTTATCTGATCGAGCAGCATGGACAGGCCGGATACCCCGCTGTCATACAACTTCATCGGGAACAGAAACAGTGTAACGCCAAACGCATTAATTACTCCCGCCAGAGTTAAAAAAACAAAATTAAAAGGTTTCAGGTTTTTGAGTTCCGTATATCGTTTCGTCATTGCACAGTCCCTATCGGGATTTCCTTTCCGTCTTACTTCTTTCGTTTTTTGAGCAAGGCCCAAATGCCGATCATGCCTGCAATCGCAAGCAAACCTATAATATCTACGATAAGCCATGGATTATGCATTTCTTTTCCTCCGGGGTCGGTGTCGGTTCCGGATCCGCGATATATCCGTTTCCAATCATACCGCTTCCTTTTCTTCGGCTTACAGCTCACCTCTTCGTCATTTCCGACATGACGGGACAATGCCGATTCTGTCCTGTCCGGTGTTTATTTCGTCTTAACCGAAATGAAATTGGACATTGCGGTCTTCAGCGTTGCGGAATCCGAAATATAATACGCTGCGACTTTATAATAATAAGCGGTCTCATATTTCAAATTCGTATCCTTCAGGCTGGTTCCCTTCGTTTCGGCAATCAGCTCATACGTGCCTCCCGCCGTTGTCCGATATACATAATATCCGTTTGCGCCGGCCAATGCGTTCCAGCTCACTTCCGCAGAGAAACTGTTCTGAGATGTTGCCTTCTTCATGGTTACTTTCGTTGCAAGCGTTTTTTGAGCCGGGCATGCGGCACTCTTGATTTCGGTGCCGTCCGCTTTCTTCTGAAACGCTACAATTTTATAAAAATATACCTTGCCGGCCGTCAGTTTTTTATCCGTATAGGTTGGGCTCAGAACACCGCCCACGAATTCATAGGAACCGCCGGGCAATGCACGATATACATAATAACCTCTCGCATCGTCAATTTTACTCCAGGTGATTTTCGCCTGAGTATCACTCAGCCGAACCGTTTCGGTGATGGTCGGAGACGCCAGTGTCTTCTTCCCCGCAACCGCAGGTGAAGCCGCCGCCTTAACCACCTCACCGTTGATCTTAAGATACGGAATCACCTTGTAGAAATACGTTGTTCCGATTTCATTTGCCGCCGTATCCGTATAGCTCGTACCGACAACGCCTCCGACGAAGGAATATTTTCCGCCCGGAAGTGCACGATACAAATAATACGCCGTCGCATTGGATGCCTTGTCCCAAGTCACCTTCATTCCGGAATTGACCGTGGTAACCGACCGGATTACGGTCAATGACGGACGCTTGCAGTCGTTGACAAATTCCGTAAGCCGGTACGGATTCAATGCATAAAAATCCGTCTTTCCCGACGATACGGTGTACCAGCGAACCATCCCATCCGCACAATATACCGGCTTGCAGTCGGACAGTTTGATATCGTCGCCGAAGGATGCCTTTTCAACGATGTTTCCGGCGGAATCAATCAACCTCATTTCCGTACCGTAAATCTGCCTCGAGTTGTTGTCGCCGACAGACCAAAGAACCAGAAAACGATTGTCGGACAGTTTCACCAGCTGCGGTGTATATGCCGTCTTGTTTCCGGTTGCCGGATAATCCGACAGATAAATGACCTTGGACGCCATGGTTTCCTTATTTACCAAAATCAAAAACACATTTCGGGCATCGTAAAGGCTGCCGATCTCATCATTTGCATAGTTGCCGACGAGCAGAACCGTATCCTCTCCCAGTTCCATACCGCCGAGCGACGCTCCGGTATAATTATTCCCGTAATACCCCGCAAACTCTAACGGTATCGTATATTCCACATTCGTAATCGAATCTCCGAGTTTCACTTTTGTGACGGATATTCCGCGAGGGGAGGCATCCCCGTGATCCGCACGGAACAGGTAGCGGTCATCCGCCAGGACGAACTGATTAAAGGAGTGGCTGACATATCCGTATGACAAATTCATAATATCGCTGTAGCTGTCCACCATAACCATATCCGACTGACGAATGACGAATGTCATGTTGGCCTGATGATGGTATCCGTCCGGTGTTGCATACATTTCATGACAGGTATAGACATACAGATTTCCCTTTGCCTCCGTCATACGAAGGCTTCCCGCATCAAACGGAAGATAGGTGTTGGCACCTTTGATATTGGTAGAGGAAACCGGCACCCAGTCCTTCGTATACTTGATTACGCGGATAACGGTTCTGGTATCGTCTTCTTTCTCATTTCGCAAACCAAATGCCAGATAATTATGAGTTTTCCCAAAGAACGCGCCTCCGAAATACTCCAGCGGAGCGGTTATCGTTTTGGTTGAAGTTTTCGTAAATTGAGCGTCGTATTGCTCAATCAGAACGTTCCCGTTTATATACTGCAGGCGGGTGTATGTCCCGTTGCCGTTATCGTTCCAATAGGAATTCACCGTCATTCCGTAAGTGGCGTAATTGTTATTCCCATAATTGAGGCTTTCCGCGTCGACTGAGCCGGTCACGGATTTCCGATATGACAAACCCGTCGATACGGAACCGTCCAGAACCGTAACGGCATAGGTTGCTTTCAATTTTCCGTCGGTCACGGTAATGGTGACTTTCCCGGCTTTCCATGCAATGACCTTTCCGCTCGACGTAACGGACGCAACGGAATTATCACTGCTCGAATAGGTCAAAAGCGACTCTGTGATATTATTGACCGATGCAGACAGCTGCTGTTCTTCACCGGCTTTCATCGTATGGGTTTCTCCGCTTACCGTCAATTTGGAAGCCTCATTATAAATGAGCCGTTCTACGTAATATTTCCCATCGTCCAGCTCCATTGCGATAATTTCATTTCCCGAAACAAATAAGCTGTAAACCGGGTGCGCCGTCGGAATCATTGCCTTTTGCTCTCCGGTGACCGGATTCAGCTCCTCGATTTTGCACTGTCCCGCATATCGCAAAACGGTTCCGTTGGGTTCAAAATAAACCGAACGGGTTCCGACGGAATCCTTATCCCGATAATATTCGAAAGTATTCTCAAATTCCGGTCTTCCCAAAATTTCCAAATACTGTAACGTATTCAAATCAATCAGACACTGCCGTCCATATGTAACGCTGTAGGTCATAATATATTTACTGCCGAGAATCTCCGCGTTTTTGGTATGCTCATAATAATAGAGCTGACATGCATACTCCAAATGACCGTTCAGAGACGCAGGGATATCCTGGGACAACAGTCGCGTATCACTGCCATACTGCTTAATCTGATTCTTGGAATCGACACCGCCGAGCCGGATTCCGTACCCTTCGTGATCGTAGCCCCAGTAAAGCCAGTTATAAATATCCTCATAAAGAAAATATCCCGTCTTCTCATCAAACGAATTGAACCTGGTAATCGTAGCCTCATTGGTACAGGAGGACAACAGCGTTCCGTCCGGTGAATACAACTGCAAAAAAACTGACTTGCAATCCGGCTCACCCCATCTTCCGCTGTAACTGTTTCTCCGTACTGCTCTCCTCCGACATAAATCCGTCCCTTGGCATCGGCGCCGATTGCGGAAATCCAGTCAATTCCCTTTACGGAGAAGTTCTTCACTATGCTCCGGGACTCCAAATCCAATACCTTTACGGACTTATCATAACCAAGATACAGGGCATCTTCGGTCAAAAATGCTCTGCCGTCGTAATAAAAATAATTTCTGTCGCTGTATACAACGCTCCAGGACGAATCGGAAAAATCAAAAAAACGAAGAACATAGTTTCCGTAGATATACAGTCCGTCCCGTTTTTCGCTATACACGACCATATGGGTAGCATTCAGAGTTTCCTGCAAATCCGTCGGATCCGGTTCCGACATTGTTAACAAAGTCGTCGGTTTGAAAACCATTTTAATCGATTTATAATTCGACAGTTTAGACTTTGTAATGACACCGTTGCTGTCTTTGGAATATGAAACGAGCTTATAATAATAAACGGTATTTTTTGTCAATCCGGTATCGACATAGTACGTCTTCTGCGTGCCTCCGACAAAGGAATAGCTTCCTCCTGCAACCCCGCGATATACATAATATCCCGTTGCTCCCGGCACCGCTGCCCAGGACAGACGCACCGAATTTTCACTGACCGCAAGTGCTTTGGAAATAGTCGGCACCGCAGGTGCTGCCGCCATCGTGGCCGCAGTGATTTCCGTCGCGGCAGTTGTTTCCGTTTCCGCAGTCGCTTCCGTCGCAGCTGTTGTTTCCGTCACGGCTGTTGTTTCCGTTTCCGCAGTCGCTTCCGTCGTAGCTGTTGTTTCCGTTTCCTCTGCTGTAGCCGCCACCCCGGTCAGGCACACACAGAGTCCCAAAATCACCGTAAGAATCCAAAGAAAACCTTTTGTCCGAAGTTGTTTCATCTCGCTACCCCCTTCACAAAATAGTCTGCCGAAGCACTTTTTTCGTATTCCGTGCCATTGCCGGCTGAGCCGCCTGCACGTCTCGTGCAACTGCCCCATCGTCCTGTCCGGCTGAGCCGCTTACTCGTTTCATGCAACTGCCTCATCGTCCTGTCCGGCTGAGCCGCCTGCAGTCTGCGGCAAAACACAGCCCCACTATACCAACTATATTTCATTTGACTTTACATTACAACCCTTTTCCGCCACGAAACCCGCTTTGTTTTCCTCACTGTCCTGTTCATGCAAAATCACTCGACATTTTTTCTTTGTTTTCCGGTAAAGCAGATTACAAAGCCCGCCAAAAGCAGCACCAGTCCGCCCGCATCAAACCATACAAACCGGGTTATCGCGGAAGGCAGACTCGTCAGGCCTTGCGGCAAGCCGTGCCGGATATACAGTTCTCCAACCAGACCGACCACCTGCTGTAATATGATAACCAGACCGAGCGTCATATCCTTTCTCGGCCGAAAAATGAAAAACGGATACGTCACATTCCACATGGCAAATGCAACACCAAAGCCCTGAATCGCCGCAACGGCACCGTTTGAACCGCATACCTCATAACTCTGAATAAAATCCTCGGGGCGCATCAGAAACGGAATGATGCAACACAGATTGCTGACAAACACCGCAGCATACAAAATGCCTGCCAGTATACTCCGAACTTTTTCTCCCCTGCTCATTTTCGGTTGTTTCATCGTATTTTCTCCTTCCCGGAACAAATCCGTTTCTGATTCAGTGGTACGAGACGCATTTTCATGACTTTGTTTGCTTATCATCTTAACTGTACTCTTTGAAATTGATTTGTTCTTAAGTTTTTCTTCTAATACAGTATTTTCCGCCTGCAACTCCCTTACCGATTTACGAAGCGAGTCGAGATTTTCTGCTTCAATATTCATTTATCTCGCTTTCATTCAAATTCACATTCTGACTCAGCTCATCTTGAAACACCTTTCAAAATCCAGAAACCACGATTAAACGGCTATTTTTGTACACGGGAACATATCCTTAATACGAAAAAGCCTGTTTCTTTTTATTTTAACCTAACATAGAATGTCGATTTGCCTGTGCCTTCCCTGCGAAGTTCTCCTTCCGCTACAAGCTTACGCAGTGAACCTTCAATTGAACTAACACTAAGAGCCGGGCACAATTCACGAATGTCCTGCTTGTTGAATTTCCCGATTCTTTGCTGTGTGGCTTTACGAACCATCTCGATTGCCGGAAGTTTCTCTTCTAC
>JAZLJJ010000003.1:0-14704 GCA_045597325.1 Lachnospiraceae bacterium | reverse complement strand
CAGTTTTCAAGGTACCGATTTTCGCAAGCCCCGATATTTCAAGGCTTTGCGCTTGTTTTCGTTGCTGTCCGTTTGTGTGACAGCGAAGTTGAGTATATCACCGGAAATCGGGTTTGTCAACAACTTTTTTTATGTTTTTTTTGATTTTTTTGATAACTGTTCAATTAGTACAGAAAGATGTTGATTTTTATTCTATATATAGTAATTTGTATCAAACCTTTTGCGGATAACTTTCCCTGCAGATCTGATTTTCCTCTCCCTGCCGATCTGATTTTCCTCTTCCCGCCGGACACTCTGCATCCGCGAGCATTTTTACGTTCTCGGACGCCGTTTCCTAATAAAGTAAAAACCGCAGCAACCGAATTGGTTACTGCGGATGACGGAGAAGGAGGGATTTGAACCCTCGCACCGCTATTAACGGCCTGCACCCTTTCCAGGGGTGTCCCTTCAGCCTCTTGGGTACTTCTCCAAATAAGAAGCTCGGTTGCAGTCTTTTGGACAACCGACTTATATGCGATTAACTTTGGCAAATGACCGAAACGGAGAATGTGGGATTCGAACCCACGGTTCCTTGCGGAATCACTGGTTTTCAAGACCAGCGCCTTAAACCACTCGGCCAACTCTCCAAAGAACGCGAATACTAAAATACCACAAGAACCACGTTCTGTCAATCCGTTTTTTCATAAAATGACAACTTTTTCCGTTTTCCTGTTTCGCGTTTATTTTCATTTTTATTATATGCGTTTACTATTCTTCGCCAAACGGACGCAATCAGCGCTCTCCCAGTTTCAAATTGGGAACCGCATTTAACGTCCAGTCGGACACATTTCCGCGAATAAACTCATAATATCCCGCCGCGCCGATCATCGCCGCATTATCGGTGCACAGAATCGGAGCCGGATAATACACGGTCATGCCGTTGCGTTCTCCAACCTCCGTCATGCGGGCACGCAACGCTGAATTGGATGCCACTCCTCCGGCAATTGCAACCTTATTCATACCGTATGCCTTGGCTGCGGCAATCGTCTTGCCGACCAGCGCATCCACAACGGCCTCCTGGAAGGATGCTGCCAAATCCGCCCTGGTGGTACCGTCCGAAAAGACATCGGGGCATCCCTGCGTTCCTTCCGCCGCTTCCTTTTCGAGCAGCTTCTCTTCCGGCGTCAGGCCGTCCCGTTTTGCGGCCTCCACCATATCCTTGGTTTTCATTTTCTCTATATTAAGGAAATTCAACACTGCGGACTTCACTCCGCTGAAGCTGAAATCATACGGACAGTCCTCAATATGTGCCCGCGGGAAAATGACCGCATTCGGGTTGCCTTCCTTCGCCAGCGCATCGATTTTCGGGCCTCCGGGGTAACCGAGACCGATTGCGCGGGCAACTTTATCGTACGCCTCTCCCGCCGCATCATCGTGTGTGCGACCGAGAATTTTGTACACGCCGTAATCCTCTACCATAACAATATGCGAATGTCCGCCGGATACAACCAGACACAAAAACGGCGGGTCCAGCTCGGGATGCGTTATATAATTGGCCGAAACGTGTCCTTCTATGTGGTGAACTCCAACCAGCGGTTTGCCCGCAGCATACGCGATTGCCTTGGCTTCTGCCACTCCGACCAGAAGAGAACCGACCAGACCGGGTCCGTATGTAACCGCAATCGCATCCATTTCCTCCAATGTCATTTTCGCCTGTGCCAATGCTTCCGTCACAACCGGATTGATTTTCTCAATATGCTTTCTCGACGCAATTTCAGGAACCACTCCGCCATATAATGTATGCAATGCGATTTGCGAAGAAATCACATTGGACAAAACCGTTCGTCCGTCCTTCACAACCGACGCCGCGGTTTCATCGCAGGATGATTCAATTGCCAAAATATATATACTCTTCAAGTCACTGCCTCCGTCCTTGCCCGCTTTATTCTTCCGTAAATTGCAGGTCCGCGTACATTCCGTCCTTGCTGACCTTCGTATTGTGGAAAATGGCCTTCACCGCATCCTTGTATTCCTCCGGATGCACCAGCGACGGACTGTAATGCGTCAGCCACATCTCCCTGACGTTCGCTTCCCTTGCCATTTTCGCCGCCTCCGCAAATGTCATATGGCGATGATCCTTTGCTTTTCCCTCCATCCCGGGTTCTCCGTACATGCCTTCGCAAATGAACAGATCCGCCTCTTTCGCCGACTCCACGATGGATGCGGTCGGCCGCGAATCGGTGCAATAGGTCATTTTCAAGCCTTTGCGTTCCGGCCCGAGAATCATTTCCGGAGTATATACGACGCCGTCCTTTTCTATGCAAATGCCCTTCTGAAGCTTGTTCCAGCAGTTCATCGGGACCTTGTTCTCCGCAGCTTTTTCCGGCATAAATTTACCGGGCCGACGGATAATCTGGGAATATCCGTAACAAATCACATTGTGATTCACCTTAAATGCTTCAATGGTATATCCGTTGCCTTCGATGGTCTCGCGGGGTTCCGTCAGTTCCCGTATGCGAATTTCAAACGGCAGCTCCGGTGCAATCACACAAAGTGCCTCCACCACGGCCGCCACACCTCTCGGTCCGATAATTGTAACCGGCTCCGTACGCTCGGCATTTCCCATCGACAGCAAAAGTCCCGGCAGACCGCTGATGTGATCTCCGTGAACATGAGTAATGCAAATAATATCAATATCGTGACAACTGAAGCCCTTCTTCCGAATGGCCACCTGTGTGCCTTCACCGCAATCCACCAACAGACTGCTGCCGTTGTACCGTGTCATACAGGCCGTCAGGAATCTCCCCGGAAGGGGCATCATCCCACTCGTTCCCAACAGACAAACCTCCAGCATACACACTCCCTCGCTTTCGTCCAATTCCACTTCTATAATAACCGCCGGCTGTGTTTCCGGCATTTTTGTTTTATTCCTCGTCCGGTCGTTCCGGTCATTGTCCGGTCTGTTCCTCGGTCGACCGGTCCAGCAGTTTCTGATAAATGCAGCCGTCTTCCGTTGGATGGCTGTAAAAATTCTTTCGAACCCCGACCGCAGCAAACCCACACTGCTCGTACAGCCGGATTGCTCCCTCATTATGGATGCGCACTTCGAGAAACATCACCTGTCCGCCGACGGATTTTGCTTCTGCAATCAAAGCCTTCATCAGCATCCGCCCGACACCGAGCCGCCGCTTCTCCGGATGAACGGCGACATTGGTAATCTGCACCTCGTCCCCGGTAACAATCATTCCGGCATATCCGATAACCCGGGCGTCATCGCAGATAACAAAAATGCGATATAACGGATCTTCGCAGGACTCCCGCAAAGCCTGTTCGCTCCACGGATCGGCAAAACAGAGTCGTTCGAGTTCCGCAACTTCCGGTGCATCCTCCGGTTTCATTTTCCTAATGTCCAAGACGTTCCTCCCGCTCCCGTTCCGCCTGGGAAGCCCGCAAATATTCCGGTGTGAATTCCATTGCGGAAACCGTTTTCCCCTCGTTCCACATCGACAGGGCCATATATCCGACTGCGGCCGCGCTCTGTTTTCTCTGATGAATCGGAGCGAACCGATACGGTACCGTAACAACCTCGGCAATTCTCTCGCGGCATACCGAAACGCCGTCGCCGAGAAATACCACGCTTCGTCCCAGTTCATTGATTTTGGCCAGAACAGAATCCAGTTCAACACAACAGTCAGTCATGTATTCTACTGTGGTAGAACCGCTTAAATCATAGATTCCCGTATAAACCTGCTGACGTCTTGCATCCATCAGCGGGCAAATCAGTTCATCGCTCCCCGCCAGTCTTCCGGCCAGTCCGAGCAACGTGGAAACCGGTATAATCGGGACATTCCAAACCATACCCAGACCTTTTACCGTAGATGCTCCGATTCGAAGTCCGGTAAAGGACCCCGGCCCTTTTGCCACCGCAATGGCCGTCAACTCCTCGCCCTTCGTTTCCGTCATTTTCAAAAGTTCGTCGATCATCGGAAGGAGCGTCTGCGAATGCGTTTTCTTATAATCCACCGAATACTCCGCCACAAGTTCATTTTCCGTGAGCACCGCTACGGACGCTACCTGCCCGGAACTGTCAACTGCCAAAATTTTCACTGTCAGCACCAAACTCAACCGTAATTTTACGGTAAGCCAATCCTTTCTCCAAATCCTTTTCAATCGTCACGGACACCGCATTGCCCGGAATCAGATTCTGAATCTGTTCCGCCCATTCAATCATGCAGACCCCGTCGCCGAAGAAATACTCCTCATATCCGATTTCATACATTTCATCCGGATCTTCGATCCGATATACGTCAAAATGATACAGCGGAATCCGCCCCTCACGATATTCCTGTACAATCGTAAAGGTCGGGCTGCTGACCGGCTCATGGATTCCGAGCCCTTTGGCAACGCCTTTGACAAATACGGTCTTTCCGACACCCAAATCTCCGTTCATGCAAATGACGGTCCCGCTCGGAACCTTCTGTCCCATCAGTTCGCCAAACCGAAAGGTATCCTCCGCACTAAAACTTTCCACAACCATGTTGTCACCATTCCGGGCCGCTTAAATGCCCTTTTCCTTCACAATCTTCTTCAAAGTTTCAAACTTTTCGTCACCGAGAATGTCCCGCGGAAATACGAATTTCACGCCGACATTTCGATAAGTGGAAATGTATATTACGTTCTTCAGTACCTTTGCCTTACGCATATAGGAATACAGAATCGGCAGCTTCATTTCTTCTGTTGCAACCACGATTCCGTCTTCGCACACATGATACTCGATATCCTGCCCCGCAGCTTTCAGATTGGCCGCGCTCCGAAGAGACCGCCGAACCGCCAGAAGCGGCACATACCAAATCAGAAAAACAAGCAGGCAAATGAGGATACAGATTTTCTGCTTGCTCAGTTCATTCCACTGTGTAATTAAATACCCCGTTCCGACAATCAGGCAAATCCAGAACACGCTGTTTCCCCAGCCCAACAAAGATTCTCTCAGATTCATTTTGAGAAGGTCCTTCAGACGAAGCATAAAGGATGTCGAAAAATGTTCCTTTTGCATCATTTCATCGCATTGTTTCTTCCACGCTTCTTCCGCCGACTCCGTGCTCCCGACCTGTTCCTGTTCAGTCGGTTGTTCCGCTTCTTTCTCAGTCGGCTGTTCCGGTTCCGCTTCTTTCTCAATCAGATATTCCGGTTCTTTCTCAATCGGTTGTTCTTTTTCCTGTTCCATACATCCTCCCTGACTATCCTGTCGTATATCCGAGCATCTCCCGTCGCAACACCCGTTACGGCTGCTTTTCGGAAGCCGGCCGGTCCGTTAAATGAAATCACCCACGGCAATACCCGTTACGGTTGCTTTTCGAAAGCCGGCCGGTCCGTTAAATGAAATCGCCCACGGCAACACCCGTTACGGCTGCTTTTTCAAAAGCTTGCTGATATGTTTGTAACTGAATCGGGTCACCAGCGAAACCGCACCGTATTTCAGCAGATTAAACGGAATGACACCGAAAATAATCAGCGTCTTCAGACTGGTGATAAACTGATTTTTCTCCTGCCCCATGCCGACAAAATCATCAATTTTCAGATTCATCATTTTCGCATAAGTCGGAAGCAGATAATACGCATTCATCAGGCAGCCGGCCACAACCACGCACGCCATGCCGACAATCATTCCGACCTGAGCGGACAGTTTTTTCTTCCGATACATGTAAATGATGGACGCCGGTACGATGTAGCAGCATCCCATCACAAAATTGGCAAAATCCCCGACATAAGCCGTCTTCGTTCCCGCCACGAAAATGTGCAGCACAACCTTCAGAAATTCAATCGTGACGCCGGCCAGCGGTCCCATCGCAAATGCCCCGATAATAACCGGGATTTCGCTAAAGTCCAGCATGTAAAAATCCGGGATTCCGGGAATCGGAAATTCCAGCGTCATCAGCACGACAGCCAATGAGGTCAGCACGGCAATCAGCGTCATCCGGTGAATTTTCATGGATTCACGGGTTCTTCCTTCCGCTTCTCTTCCCTGCTTTTTCTGCATGGAACGAATAATCTTTTCCGCCGCAACGGCTACCAGCACAATCACTGCGGAAATTGCCAAAGCCGCAAGAATAAAGCCGATATTGTCCGCTACCGAGCGAAACAAATCGGAGAAATGGTTTACTATAGTCTTCACCTTTGTGTCTCACTTTCATTACAAAATAATATTTCCCACAATCAGACAGTGTTTCGGAATTTCTTCCTCAAGCCGGTCCACGACATACGAACGGTCCCGGTTACTGTATCGATTATATATCGTTATTTTGCCGTCTTCCCCTTTGATGTAAAAGAAAAAATGCCCTCCGCCGAGAAACGGACGTTTCGTCCAAAACGCAACGACCCCCGCCTTTGCGTTATTTAGCTTTTTCATGGATCGAGTCATTTTGTTATCGACGCCAAAATGCCGCAGCACCCGTTTCATGGAAAACGGAAATGTTCCGCACAACGCCCCGAGCGGAGCCGCCGTCAATTCCGTGTAGCGCAAGATTTTGGCGAAATCCGGTTCTGATTTTTTGTAAATCATCGCATTGTACACTGCCAAAACTCCGCAGCCGCAGGCCGCAACGGTCCGAAATCCGTAGCGCATGTCGGCCCATTTCCCCATCGCCTGACCGTTCAAATACTCTTTCGGAATCGGAACCAATCGATTTTTCTTATAATGACTCGGAAAAAACATTTATCTGCACAACTTTCTGGAAATATCCCATAACGATTCGTCGATATCCTTCTGCATGGAAATGGCCTCCGCAAGGTCCATATCGGTGAACTCCCCATGTTTGTAGCAGATTGCGCGGTTCACCACGCCGGCTGCCAGAATATCAACCGCCTTTGCTCCCATTGCCGACGCAAATACACGGTCACGGCAGGTCGGACTTCCGCCGCGCTGAATATAACCGATGATGGTCGCTCTGGTTTCCAGTCCGGTCGCAGCCTCAATTCGCTTTGCCATACCGTTCGAATCACCGATTCCTTCGGCATTGATAATGATATGCAGCTTCTTGCCGAGCTTTTTCCGTTCGGAAATGCGGTCGATAATCTTCTGTTCCTCGTAGTCATAACGCTCCGGAATCAGAATTTCCTCTGCACCGTTCGCAATGCCGCACCACAACGCGATATGTCCCGCCTTCCGGCCCATAACCTCAATGATACTGCAGCGCTCGTGCGATGCCGACGTATCCCGCACACGGTCGATAGCTTCCATTGCGGTATTCAACGACGTGTCGAAACCGATGGTATAATCCGTGCTGGCGATATCCAAATCAATCGTTCCCGGAATCGTCACAACATTTACGCCCTGCCTGGACAGTTCCAATGCACCGCGGTACGAACCGTCACCACCGATAACCACAACCGCATCCATGCCATGCTTCCGGCAAATATATGCCGCCTTTTCCTGCCCTTCGGGGCGAAGCATTTCGGGACAGCGTGCCGTGTACAGCATGGTTCCGCCGTTCTGAATAATATCGGATACCGAACGTGCTTCCATATCGATGATATCCTCTTCGAGCAAACCGGAATATCCTCTGCGAATGCCCTTAACCTTCATGCCGTTTCGAATCGCCGTACGAACAACCGCACGAACCGCCGCATTCATGCCGGGCGCGTCTCCGCCGCTGGTCAGAACACCGATGGTTCTCACATCATTTTTCTTCCCTTTAAACAAAGCCATCTGCCAATACCTCCGTAATTCTGTTTTCCAAAATAAATTGATCAAAATGCGTTCCGATACGTAACGGCAATGCAATCCGCGCCGTATTCTTTCCGCAGCAGTTCCAAAAATGTGTCATCCGCTTCAATCGTTACTCCCGGCGGGAACGGAAGCATCTGTTTTTCCTCACGGCAAAATGCAACCACCGGGGTCCTGCCGTCGCTTTGCCTCAAAATTGACATCGCATGTTCCCGATCGGCCGTGCAGGCTGCTTTGTTCGGATACTGAATCCAAACCTTCTTCGGCACCGATTCAAATGCACACAGTTTCGAGAACAGCAGTTTTGCGGGCCGGTCTTCTTCGACGCTTGCCCGTCCCTGTAAAAAAATCTTCCGGTCCGGTCTCAATTCCTGACGGCACCGTTCGAAATCTTTCGGGAATACGATAATTTCCACCGTTCCGACCAAATCCTCCAACGTCAGGAATGCCATGATGGAATTATTTTTCGTGGTTTTCGTGGTAACCGCCGTCAAAATGCCCCCGACAATGTACGTGGTTCCGTCCTTTACCGTCGGCAACCCGGTTTCTTCATCCGGTTCAAATTCATCGGTTCTTGCGGTAATCTGCTTCTGCCACAGCGGCAAATAATCCTCCAGCGGATGTCCGCTGACGTAAATTCCGAGCACCTCTTTTTCCAGTTCCAGCCGTTCCTGTTTGGAGAATTCTCCGCAGTTCGGGAACACTTCCGTCGGCTTATCCTCGGGTTCCATAAAATCAAACATGGAAATCTGCCCGGTCAGCTGCTTTTTCTTGTCGGACGCGATATCATCCATAATTCCGCTGTATGCCTGCATCATTTGCTTTCTGGTTCCCGGCAAGGAATCAAATGCACCGGCTTTAATGAAATTTTCAATCGTCCGTTTGTTGGCTTCTTTGCCGTTCATTCGTTTGATGAAATCCGTCAGGCTGACAAACGGGCCCATTTCTTCGCGTTCCCGCACAATGGCATCAATGACCTGCGAACCCAGCCCCTTAATCGCGCACAGTCCGTACCGAATGGCCTTTTTGCCGTCCGGTGCCGTTCCGACGCTGAAGCCCGTGTAGCCCTCATTGATATCGGGCGGCAGCAGGGAAATGCCCATGGTTCTCAGGGTTGCGATATAGCCGGCCACTTTCGTTCCGTTTTCAATTACGGAGGTAATCAGGGCCGCCATAAACTCAACCGGATAATACTGTTTCAAATATGCCGTTCGATACGCAACCACAGCGTAGCAGGCAGCATGGGATTTGTTAAATGCATATTTGGCGAAATCGGTCATGTCATCGAAAATCTTATTTGCAATGTCCGGGGAAATGCCCTTCGCCACACATCCGGGCACATTTTCATCCGGATTGCCTTCGACGAAAAACTTTCTCTCACGGGCCATGACATCCGCCTTTTTCTTACTCATGGCACGGCGAACCAAATCACTTCGGCCGTAGCTGTATCCGGCCAGGTCGCGCACGATTTGCATAACCTGCTCCTGATATACGATACAACCGTAGGTCGGCTCCAGAATCGGACGGAGTTCCTCGCAATCATACACGATATGATCCTGATTGTCCTTGCCGTCGATATACTTTGGGATAAAGTCCATCGGGCCCGGTCGATACAGACTGATGCCCGCAATGACATCTTCCAGGCTCTTCGGCTTCAGTTCCTTCATGAAGGATTTCATACCCGCACTTTCCAACTGGAAAATGCCCTCCGTCTTGCCGGAAGCCAGCAACTCATATACTTTCGGGTCCTCGTAGGAAATCTTTTCCAACGAGAAGTCCGGCACGGTTTTCCGAATCATCGTTTCCGCATCGTGCAGAACAGTCAGAGTTCGCAGGCCGAGGAAGTCCATTTTCAAAAGGCCGAGTTCTTCCAACGTCGTCATCGTATACTGCGTGGTAACCGAACCGTCGGCAGATCTCGACAACGGAACAAACTCATCGGCCGGAGCAGGTGCGATAACAACACCGGCAGCGTGCATGGAGCAATGTCTCGGCAATCCTTCCAGGTTCTTCGCATACGATATCAGAGTTGCGATTTCCGTATCCTCTTCCACGAGTTTGCGAAGTTCCGGATTGACCTCAACCGCCTTCTGAATATTCATATCCTTTTCCATCGGAACCATCTTGGCAACCGCATCCACACGGGCATACGGCATATCCAGCGCACGGCCGACATCCCGGATGACACCGCGAGCCTGAAGTGTACCGAACGTTACGATCTGAACCACGTGGTCCGCTCCGTACCGGCGCACAACATAATCAATAACTTCCTGCCGACGCTCATAGCAGAAATCGACGTCGATATCCGGCATGGTCTGACGTTCCGGATTCAGGAAACGCTCGAAAATCAAAGAATACCGAATCGGGTCGATATCCGTAATCCGCAGGGAATACGCGACAATACTGCCGGCGCCGCTGCCACGTCCCGGTCCGACCGGAATATCATGTTCTTTGGCAAAATGAATAAAGTCCCACACAATCAGGAAATAATCCACGAAGCCCATATTCCGAATTGTCGTCAACTCGTACATCAACCGTTCTTCGTGCATTTCGTAGTTGTCCGGATAGCGTTCCTTCAAACCGGTCCGGCACAGCATTTCCAGATATTCGTACGAGGTGTATCCCTCCGGCACCTCAAATACGGGCAGCTTATAGTTGCCGAATTCAAAGGAAACATGGCATCGTCCGGCAATCTTTGCCGTATTTTCCAACGCTTCCGGAGCATACGGGAAGAGTCTCGCCATCTCCTCTTCGGATTTCAAATAATACTGACCGCCCTCGTATTTCATGCGGTCTTCGTCCTGCACCTTCGCCTGCGTCTGAATGCAGAGCAAAATGTCGTGAGCCTCCGCATCCTCTTCTCTGACGTAATGCACATCATTTGTACAGACAAGCGGAATTCCCGTTTCCCGATTCATCCGGAGAAGTGCCTGATTGACCAGTTTCTGGTCCGCAATTCCGTGGTCCTGCAGCTCCAGAAAGAAATTCTCTTCCCCGAAAATGCCCTGCAGTTTCCGTGCCACTTCCACCGCCTCATCGTAAAGCCCCAGGCGGATATACGACGGAATTTCGCCGGCCAGACATGCGGACAGCGCAATGATGCCCTCGTGGTACTGTTCCAGCAGCTCGTAATCCACACGCGGCTTGTAATAGAAGCCCTCGACAAACGCCTTGGACACAATTTTAATCAGGTTCTGATAGCCGGTGTTATTCTCCGCCAGCAGAACCAAATGATAATATCTCTTTTCTCCGACGGTTCCCGTTTTGTCACAGCGGGACCCCTGAGCGACATAAACCTCACAACCGATTACCGGGTTGATTCCTTCCGCAAGACAGGCCCGATAAAAATCCACACAACCGTACATGACACCATGGTCGGTAATTGCCAACGCATCCATTCCAAGTTCCTTGGCCCTGTGAACCATCTCTTTGATTTTGCCCGAACCGTCCAGCAAGCTGTATTCGGTATGTACATGCAAATGAGTAAATCCCATGGTATCTCCCTTCTCCCACGCACCTTGCCTCGGCAATCCGCAGGGCAATCATTCTACACGAGTAGTTTGGCTAAAACAGCCAATATTACGCTCATCAGTGCGAGGATTCCAAAGGCAATCACCAGTCTGGTGTAATGAAGTCTTTTTCGTATTTCAAGGCGCTGGCTGCGGTACTGTTTCCACAGCATTTCATCCTGTTTTTGTGCCTCCTCCACCTCGTCAATCAAGGCGAACGTATCAATTTTTTCCGTCGTCTTTTCCGTTCCCATAAACCACCTCAAACGAGTTTCCATAAATGAGCCTATACACAGTTAATATTATCATCACATCGCCTTGAAATCAAGAAAAAAATAGAACCGGCCCCGGAATCCCCTGCTCCCCGCCGGGTCGTTCCGCAATCGGTTCTATCTGTATCCTGCTACTATTTCATATTCAGTTCTGTTCGAAGTTTTCTGTCATTCCTCATTCTGTTCGAAGTTTTCTGACATTCCTCATTCTGTTCGAAGTTCTCTGTCATTCTGTTTCCAACTCACAGAACAGTCCGCCGATTCCGGACTCGGACAGTTCCTGAAGACCGTTGGCCTGTCGAAGAGCTTCAAACCGCTTCACCGAAAGGTCCCGGAAGCCCAACCGGCGATACCAGTCATCCACTCCGTTTTGCTCCGGCTGAATCAGAATGCCGGAATACCCGAGGTCCTTCAAATGCATCAGCATTTCTCTGCCGAAGCCCTGCCCCCGTACGGACGAATGAGTTGCCAGAGCGTAGACATATACGGCATGATTTCCGAGATTGATATCCTCTCCTCCGTCGGTATGTTTTCCGTTTTCGGCCGGTGCCTCATTTTCCACAAACTCTTCATTTTCGGCCGGTCCTTCGTTTTCGGCCGGTGCTTCCGGCAATAACGGAAACAGCGACGCCATCGTCACCGTTTTCCCGTCCCGGAACCGACACAGAATTCGATTGTCTTCTTCCGCATGAGCCGTCAGGAATCCCTCAATAAACTCTCTCGAATCTCCGAACGCCTCCTGCCAAAGCGGCACCAGGTCCGGAAAATCCTCCGTCGTTGCAAACGCATACTGTCCCTCAAGCGCCACATATTTCACAGCCAAATGATCCGGCTTGTACGACATTTTCGCATGCCGCAGACCCTCAAGCCCCGCATCATCTTCCCGGTTCACATAGCGAACACCCTCACATTCATGGGCAACAAATTCCCGATTAATCATCGGATACGCCCCGTCAACAGACGTTTCCGCTTTTTCAAAATGAACAATCATCACGTCGGAATTCAGGCGCTCCCCGATTGTAAATGCAACAATTTTGCCGTCGACACGCAATAATCCGCCGCAAAATCCGAGTTCTTCAAATTGGGTCAACGCATATCGAATGGCATTTTCTTCCTCTGTCAAATCCTCGGAAGGCTCTCTCTCCCGCATCCATTTTTCTTCATATTCCAAGCATTCCGCCGAATTTTGCGAAGTCATCGTTTCGTACGTCCAATTCGGGTATTTGCGCAGAAAATGCCCGATGTGATTGCGTTTGGCGGACAAATCACGACCGGCCAGCGATTTCAACCGCTCTGCCGTATAAATGTAATCGTACATGGGGCGCAGGTCACGACATTCAAATCGACCGTGAAACGCCTTGTCCAACAGCAGCTTCTGCTCCCGCGTAATGGGGGTCAGGCAAAGCGCCGTTCCAAGGCTCCGGCAATACTCGCTCATCACGGAAATGGCATTGATTTTGTCATCGTCCGTTCCGCCAAACGGAAATGAATAGCACAGACTGCCGTTTACAGTCATTTCCACAATTCCGCATGCACCGATTTGCGCCACACGTTCCCGGTACGCATCTCTCCATACGTACTCCGTGCCAAACGCAAAATTGTGTTCCCACGGTTCCTGCTGTAAATGCTGCCGAAACCATTCCCGGTCCGACAACGAAATCATCCTAAAACATGGATTTTCCATATTGTATGCCGGCACTGCCGACAAATCCTCTTTTCTGTTCCGGAGTTCGATGACTCTCTCGCAAACTGTATTATACTCTATTTGTCAAGCCCCTCTCCCGTGGGTGTGAGGGATTTATAAGGCCTCGGCTTGTCCGATTTGCCCGACCCCTCTTTCATGGTGTGGGGGATTTGTGCTGAGGGCGACACCGGTTCATTTGTGCAAATTGATTTCCAAAGAGGCTGCAACCGACGGGGGGTGCAACCGTTCCCGGCATGCGCATCATTTTGCCTATTCTTACAATTTTCCTTCCCGAATCAGGACATCCAAAAACGCGTTACAGCCCCTCTCGATATCCCGGTATGTCTCATCGAACTGCCCCGTGTACCACGGGTCGCGCACATCCTCATCGCTTCCGGCAAACGAAAGCAGCTTGCGAATCTTCTCTCCGCTTCGGTGCCCTGTCATGCGCTCGATATTTCGAATATTCATCGAGTCCATTCCGATCAAATAATCATAGTACCCATAATCCGAAGCCTTCAGCTGCACCGCCCGCTTGCCTTCGCAGCTCAACCCGTGCCGCGCCAGCTCTGCCCTCGCCGGCGGATACACCGGATTTCCGATGCCGTCCCAAATTTCCTCCGTACTGGTCGCCGCCGACGCAATTTCAAACCAATCCGCCAGCCCTTTCTTCGCCACCAAATCCTTAAAATAGAACTCCGCAATCGGCGATCTGCAGATGTTGCCGTGGCACACGAAAAGCACTCTCGTTTTCATTTTTTACCTCCTAAAATGCCGTGAATTTACAATATTGATACCATCCGCATGGCTATCTACCAGCCAAGAAGAGATAATCTTTCGGTTTATGAAATGAGCAAGGCAGACCTTCTTAAGTGGGCAGATGTGCTAATCCTACTTGCAACAATTTCTTTACTCGCACAAGTAGCCGTCCAACCAAAATTTATTGCACCGAAGACTGTGCTAAATTAATGGCCAAACGAAATGAACGAGCAAGGAAAAAAGCTATCAAATAATTACCTTGTGTTGCTTTAATTGTACTTTGTGTGCTATAACATATTCAAAAGGCACATACTTATAAGTTGTAGCCATATTTCATTCGTGAAAGGAATATATTATGACAGATGATAATTATGAAATTCTCGTAAAGAATATTGAAATGCTCATGCAAAATAAGAACATGATTCCTGCCGACCTTATCCGTGAAACTGGCATCTCACAGTCACAAGTAAGTAAAGCATTAAGCCGTACACAGAAGACTCAATTCACATTTGAACAGATCTGGACTATCGCAGATTACTTCAAAGTTTCCATCGATTACCTTGTTGGCCGTAAGCCAACTGCTGCAATCTCTGAACAATCAAGTAATAAGGAAATCTGCAAGGTTCTTATGCAGCTTATTGAGGATATCGAGTACCTGCCGGATAGAAAGCTTGATAAAGCACAAATGCTTAGATTTTCAACTTGCCAATATATCAATGACGGGCATCACATCATCCTAAAAGGAGCAACCGGTTCAGGTAAGACGTATATTGCCTGT
>JAZLJJ010000002.1:0-40459 GCA_045597325.1 Lachnospiraceae bacterium | reverse complement strand
CTGCGAAGCAGATTATGCATGGCGGTGCTACCGCTACCTATCATAAGGAGGGGCCCATTACGAAGTAATGGGAAGATACCTTATGATCTACGCACCGCCATCTGCGAAGCAGATTATGCATGGCGGTGCTACCCGCTACCTAATTTGAAGTAAGGAACAATTCGGTGATGGCCTGGGCGCACTCATTTGCATTCATGCCGAGCTTCAAAGACGGATGATACAGCAACCGGAACAGCAGCCAGTCAATCTCGGACGGACCTTGCGGCATGGTACGCCCGTTATAGAAAAGGCTGTCCGTATACATGTAGGAATCGTTGGTCAGACCGGTTGCCTGCACGAGCTCTTCCCAAATGACGGAATTGCGTTCCTCCTGAGAAATGCTCGAACGAATATAAATGGAACCGTTGGAAATTCGGTTGGATTTGGTTGTATATCGGACAAAGCCGCTGACATTGGAAATTCCGTAAGTGGAGCAATGGATGTCAAAGGTTTCGTCATCCAGAAAATAAACAATCAGGTCGGCATGGATGTTGGACGATTGCAGAGAAATGCCGGGAAATCCCGCTACGGAATTCATTCTTTCTGCGATAGTCGCAATCAGGGCCTCGTCTTTTTTGTTGGACATACCGCTGATGCAGAGACGAATCGGTTCGGTCCATTTGTGGACCACGTTCATTTTGCTTTGGTCTCCGTATTCGGAATTCAGTGCGATTTCCTGAAAATACTGAATGATTTCAAAGAGCTGATAGTTTCCGGTCACAAACGGTTCGGAAACAACCGTGCCGGCCGAGTCGGAGGAACCGGACGTTGTCATGTTGGCTGCCGGCTGCTCCGGCGTCTTGGGAGACGACGTAATGCGATTTCCGACCATCAGAGTCAGAAGTACGGCAACGGAAATGATGATAATCAGAAAAACGGATGCTTTATTATTTTCGAAATTCATGAGATAATCCAATCTATCGCCATCCGCAGGATGACGATCTGCGTCACTTCGATGTACACAAAACAGTATAGCATACCGGATTCTGATTTACAACCGAGCGATTGCGGTGTTATGCTTCCTTGTCTCGCGACTGTGAATAGCCAGTCTGCAGGCAAATTGTATGTTGAGACGGTATGGACAAAATGATATAATGATGATACAAGAGTCAACAGCATGAAATGCTGAAAACGGATGAATTAACGATAACTGCTGCGCTGACATATAGAAGGAGACGATGGGAAACGAGGTTGAATCCAAGGAGAAGGAATGTGTCAGAGTAAAGGCAATTAAGAAGGGGAGAGAGTAAATGAGGATTGACGGGAAAAGCCGAGTTGTGTATTACCATTTGCCCGGTCTTTTTGAATTTTTTGAACTTTACCGGCTGTTTTTGCCGTTGTTCCGTGAACACAGAGAGTATTTTTACGATGGGTGTGAAATCGGTTCCGTATACGGAGCTCCCATGGACTGCATATGGGGAGGAGGTCGCGTGGAATGCGGAACGGCCGAACCCCGCGAGGTTTTATCATTTTTGAAGGAGTATGATATTTCCGCACGCCTTACCTTCAGCAACTCGCTTCTCAGAGAAGAGCATCTCCCGGACAGACGCTGCAATGAGCTTTGCGGAATGTTTGAAGCCGGAAACCGTAAAAGAAACGGAGTGATTGTTCATTCCGAACTGCTGACTCAATATTTGCAAAAAAAATATCCCGGTCTTTATCTGGTTTCGTCCACGACCAAAGTTCTGACGGACTTTGACAGCCTTACGAAGGAACTTGAGAGAGAAGAGTTTTCATATGTTGTTCCGGATTTCAGACTGAATAAGGCGTTCGACAGGCTGAGAGAATTACCGGACGAACTGAAGGCCAAGACGGAATTCTTAAGCAATGAGTGCTGCTGGTTCGGCTGTACGGACCGGAAGAAATGTTATGAGGCCGTGAGCCGTAAAAACCTGGGAGAAGAGGACGGCTCGGGCGAATATCGCTGCAATGCACCCGGCGGCAGCGGGGGATACCGTTTTTCAAAGGCAATGGAAAATCCCGGATTTATCGGTACTGCGGATATTTGGGAAACGTATCTTCCGATGGGCTTCAATAATTTTAAAATCGAAGGACGGGGACTGGGAAGTGCACTTATTCTGGAATTTTTACTGTATTATATGACGAAACCGGAATTCCGATTGAAGGTCAGAGAAGAAATTTATCTGGATAATATGCTGGACCTGTTTTAACGCGATCACCCGACTACGGAGGTCGGACAAAACACATGAGATAAGCGGTCAGGGCTTATGAATGCGGGTTGTACCGACTGTGAACAGATACTTTGCGGCGGGCGGAACCGCAAAAAAAACTTGCATTTTCGAAAAAAACAGTGTAATATTACGCAGAAAACCAAATATTGATCCACTGACGGTGGGAAAGGAGTAAACATGAAACGTTTACATTATTTTTCCATTCTTGTGCTGATTATGGCGGTTGCACTTTGCGGATGCAAAGGCAATACTGACCCCAAAGACAAGAATGATATCAAAGGTGGAGCGGTAGTTGTTGGAATAACACAGGATTTGGACAGTCTTGACCCACACAAAGCAGTTGCGGCAGGAACTAAAGAAGTCTTATACAACATTTTTGAAGGACTTGTTAAGCCTGATACAGAAGGTAATCTGGTACCTGCTGTGGCTTCCGAGTATAACGTGTCTCCGGACGGTTTGACGTATACGTTCAAACTGCGCAAAGGAGTTTTGTTTCATACAGGGGAAGCGGTAACGGCAGAGGATGTGGTTTATTCGTTGAATCGATGCGCAGGACGGTTGGAGTCTCCGGATCCGGAGGTACAAATCGTGCCTGCGTTTTCTGTTATTTCCGATATTACGGCTTCCAAGGAGAACGACACGGATGTGATTACAGTCCGTCTCTCGACTCCCAATACGGAATTAATCGGGTATTTTACCTGCAGTATTATTCCGAAAAATTACAAGGACATGGACCGCAAACCGGTCGGAACCGGTCCGTTCCGATTTGAATCGTACATGCCGATGGACAGTCTCGTGATGACACGCTTTGACGATTATTATGGGACGAAGGCTCATTTGGGCAAAGTCACATTCTCGATTTCCGAGAATACCGATGCGGCCTTTTTGGAGCTTCAGGCACAGCATATCGACATTTTCCCGTATCTGACGGTTGATCAGGCCGATGTTCTGAAGGATCAGTTTACCGTGGAAACCGGCGATATGAGCCTGGTTCAGGGCCTGTTCCTCAACAATAATGTGGCTCCGTTTGACAAGATCGAGGTTCGGAAAGCACTGAATTATGCGGTAAACCGTCAGGAAATTCTGCAGCTTCTGAACGGCGGTGCGGGAACGGCAATCGGCAGCGGCGTATATTCGTCGTTCCGGAAATATTTTGACGGCGATCTCGTGAACACGTATCCGTACGACACGGAGAAGGCAAAACAGCTGCTGGCCGAGGCGGGATATCCGGACGGTTTCCGGTTTACCGTTGTGGTTCCGTCCAATTACACATATCATGTGCAGACGGCGGAAGTTCTGGCGGATCAGCTGAAGAAAATCAACGTCACAATGGACATTCAGCTGATTGAATGGGCAAGCTGGCTGTCCGACGTATATCAGGGACATGATTTCCAGGCAACGATTGTCGGATTGGATTCCCAGCTCGCACCGAGCGACATTTTGAAATATTATGTCGGAGGTTCGCCGAAGAACTTTATCAATTACACGAATGCCAATTTTGACCGGTATTATAAGTTTGCGACCGAGACCACGGATTCCGATCAGAAGGTGGAACTGTACCGGAAACTGCAGAAATACCTGAGTGATGATGCGGCCTCTGTGTTCATTCAGAGCCCGTCTCTGATGGTTGCGGTAAATCCGAAACTGGCCGGATACATCTTCTATCCGGTATACGTTCAGGATATGGCATCGGTATATTTTAAGGACGAAGCAAAATAAGCAGGCATTTGCCGGAAGTAACGCCGGTGCGTGCCGCCGCAAAAGAAAAATGAAAGGAGGGCATCCAAATGAAATGGGTTCGCAAGGGTATTATGCTGGTGATCGCCGTGTTGGTGCTCTCCTTTGTTACGTTTTTGGCGTTTCAGGTACTGGCGGGAGACGCCGCAACCATGAAACTCGGCACCAATGCCACTCCCGAAGCCATCGAAGCGCTGAGGGAGGAAATGGGACTGAATGATGCCGTCATCGTCCGGTACGGTCGATGGCTGAAAGGGGTACTGCACGGAGATTTCGGCGAATCCTCACGGTATCGCATGCCGGTTTCCGAACTGCTCGGACAAATGCTTCCGAACACCCTGTTACTGGCGGTACTGTCCATTTTACTGATTCTGCTGATTGCGTTTCCGCTCGGCCTGTTGTACGCCCGGTTTCCGGGGTCGCTGCTCGACCATGCGGGAACCGTCATCAACCAGACGTTTATGGCAGTTCCGGCATTTTTCCTGGGATTGCTGATTTCGGTTGTGCTCGGCCTGGGACTCCGATGGTTCGAACCGGGCGATTTTGTGTCGTACAATCAGGATTTTCGCGCCTGTGTGGCCTATCTGATATTCCCGGCTCTGGCCATTGCCATTCCGAAGGCCGCGATGACGGTACGTTTCCTGCGCAGCGCACTGCTGACCGAGCGACGCAAGGATTACATCCGAACCGCCCGCAGCAAGGGTCTTTCGGAAAATGCGGTGCTCCTTCGGCACATGCTTCCGAACGCCATTCCCGGTGTGCGCACATTTATCGGAGTCATCGTTTCGGAAATTATCGCGGGCAGTATTGTGGTGGAACAGGTCTTCGGTGTCAGCGGACTCGGACGTCTGCTCGTACAGTCGATTTCCAATCGGGATTACAACGTCGTTCAGGCCATTGTTTTATATATCGGAATCGTCGTTTTGCTGATTAACAGCGGAATGGAATCAGAATAAGCAACAGGTATTACGGGAGGCAAAATGAAGACACGCAAATCGTTCAATTTCATATGCGGATGCGTTCTCCTGCTGCTCACTGCCGGTGTGGTGGTGGGGGGCTTATTGCTGTCGCCCTACGATCCCGATGAAATTAATGCGGCCGTGAAAAATGCGGCACCGTCGCTCAAGCACTGGTTCGGAACGGACCGGAGCGGGCGGGATGTGTTTACCCGAGTGGCATACGGCGGTGCATCGACGATTCTGATCGGCCTGATGACGATTCTGATCGGCGGTTTTTTCGGAACTGTTATCGGTGCCCTGACGGGATATATCGGGGGACTGTTTGATGCCGTTATTATGAGAATCAACGACTGTCTTCTGGCATTTCCGAGCATTTTGCTGGCACTGGTATTTGTCGGGGCATTCGGCGTGTCGGAGAAAAATGTTGTGCTGGCACTCGGCATTTTGTTTATTCCGAGTATTGCGCGAGTGGTGAGAAGCGATGTGAAGAAACAGCTGCAGTCCGATTATGTTGTCAACGCAAAGCTGCTCGGGACGTCGTCGCCGAGAATTTTGTTTGTCCATATTTTGCCGAATTTGCGTGCCACACTGCTGGTGACGATGGCGGTCGGCTTTAACAATGCGGTGCTGGCGGAATCCGGACTGAGTTATCTCGGACTGGGTGTGCAGCCGCCGAAAGCCAGTCTCGGACGAATGCTTTCGGAAGGGCAGTCATTTTTGAAACTGACGCCGTGGGTTGTCATTTTCCCGGGACTTCTGCTTGTTATTGCGATTCTCGGGGTATCGCTTCTGTCGGATGCGTGTTCCGGAAATCAGGGTGACACCGGCAGTCCGGAACGGATTCGGAAACGGATTCGCAACCGTCTGAAGGCAGAGGGATACGGGGAAACCAGGGACGTTACCTATCATGAATCGGTAGTGCTGGCGGTTCAAAATCTGGCGGTTGGGTTTGAACGCGGGGACGGCTCGCTGAACACGGTTGTGAAAAACATCAATCTGATTGTGACCAGGGGAGACCGGGTCGGAATCGTGGGAGAGTCGGGTAGCGGCAAGAGTATGACCGCACTGTCGGCGATGGGACTGCTTCCGGATACTGCCGGAGCGGTCGGTTCCGTCAAAGTTCGTACCGCAACCGGAATGACGGATATTTTGCGGTGTTCCGAAAAAGAGCGGGCACTTCTGCGCGGAGACGATATGGCAATGGTATTCCAGGAGCCGATGACGTCGCTGAACCCGATTATGAGTATTGAACGTCAGATGAGGGAAATGCTGACACATAACAATTTGCGAATTACGAGAGACGAACAGGACAAACGTCTCCGGGATGCGCTGATTGAGGTGGAGCTGGATGATACGGAACGAATTCTGAAAAGCTATCCGAAGGAACTGTCGGGTGGCCAGAGACAGCGTATTATGATTGCAATCGCCATGCTGCTTCGGCCGGGCCTGCTGATTTTGGACGAGCCGACAACGGCACTGGATGCGGAAACGCGGGACGGCATTTTGGAGCTTTTGCGCAAATTACAGAAGAAACACGGAATGGCCATTTTGTTTATTTCGCATGAACTGGAAGTTGTGAAGAAGCTTTGCCAGCGCGTGTTTGTCATTGATAAAGGTGAGATTGCCGAGCACGGAACGGCACGGAGCATTTTCTTAGACCCGAAGGAAGAAGAAACCAAACAGCTGCTGAAATCCCTGAACGGACGGGATTTCCGGCCGCTTATGCACAGACCGGAATCGACCGGAGAAGAAACTCCGATTTTGTCGGTACGGCATTTGCATGTATATTACGGAAAGCGAAGAGGACACCGGCCGCTCGACTTTGAACGGAAGGTTCTGGTGAATTTTGAAATGGATTTGTATCCGGGCGAGGTGCTCGGAATTATCGGTCGAAGCGGAAGCGGAAAATCCACGCTGGCCCGGTGCCTGACCGGACTTCTGCCGAAGCAGGCGGGAACAATTACCGCAAACGGCAAAATCGGCATGGTATTTCAGGACCCGTACGGCAGTCTGAATCCCGGAAAAACGGTTCGCTGGCTGATGGAGGAACCGATTCGAAACCGCCAGCTGGCGGAACGAAAGGCCGCTGTCCGAAAACTGTTTTCCGACCGCACGATGACGCGCGAGGAACGGAAAAAGCAGAAACGGATGATTCTTCGGGAATATCGGCAGGCTGCGGGAAAACGCCGGGAAGAGGTGTTGGAAATGCTCACGGCGGTCGGCCTGAACGGAGAACTGGAGAATCGGAAAATTACCGATTTGTCCGGCGGTCAGAGACAGCGTGTGGCAATCGGTATGGCAATTCTCGGAAAACCGGACATTCTGATACTGGACGAAGCGGTATCGGCGTTGGATGCCACCGTACAGGAACAGGTGCTGGCATTGCTGGCGGAGTTCCACGACCGGTTCCGGCTGAGCTACATTTTCATTACGCATGACGAAAAAGTCATGGAACGAATGGCACACCGGGTGATTTATCTGAATACGGAACAACAATAAATGGGGCTGTCGTATCCGCGGGAAGCGGTTACGATAACCCCATTTTGATTCATACGGATGCGTAAGGAATGTATCCGTCGAGGCGGGCAGGAACATTCTTCGTCTGCCCGATTGATTATCGGGTGCGGCGGGCCAAATGCCTGTCGCAGACCGTTACGTTCTGTCCGGCTCGGATTTATTTTGCTTTATTCTTCAGGAGACGAATCACTGCAATCAGGATTCCGATTAAGCAGTATGCCTCAAGACACCAGCTGGCAATACCGAGGAGCCAGGAAAGAATGCGAATCTTGCCAAGCACGCGGAATGCAAGCCATGTGATACCGCCGCCGATTGCCAGAATAACGACATAAACGGCAAGTACAATCAGAAACTGACGGATGTTGTTCACCCGTTTGGAATAAGGCCAGTATTTGTCAATCATTGAAAAAACCTCCGTTTGATATGACGGGGGGATTGTTGTGCAGCGTATGTTCTGCGCCCCGTCGGATTGTCGGCTCGGCTGTCAGCGCCTCACCACGTTACGGCATCAGTATATCAGATGCCCGGCGAAATGTCAATATCATTTACACAAAACTAATCTGATATTAATCGAATCTTAATTTAACTCGTTTACAAGTGCCTCAACACGGTCTAACAGCTCGGTGAATTTGTCCAGTGCACGTGCTACCGGAGCGGGAGTGGACAAATCGACTCCGCCGTGTGCAAGAGCTTCCAGCGGATAGACGGAACTGCCCAGGGACAGGAATTCCAGATAGCGGTCCACGGCCGGCTGCCCGTCCTTCAGAATTCCTTCGGACAGTGCTACGGCAGAGGAATAACCGGTTGCGTACTGATATACATAGAACGGTCTGTAGAAATGAGGAATTCGGGACCATTCGTACATGATTTCGTCATCGAAGACGAGTGTCGGACCGAAATACTGTTTTACCAAATCGGCGTAAATGCGGTTCAGATCGTCCGGTGTGGCGCTTTCCCCGTTTCCGACGCGCTTGTGCGCAATCGCCTCAAATTCGGCAAACATCGTCTGACGGAATACCGTTCCGCGGAAATTTTCCAAATAATGATTCAGCAGGAACAGCTGCATTTTCTTGTCTTCGGTGTGCGCAAGAAGATATTCCACCAGCAGATTTTCATTGACGGTAGAGGCAACTTCCGCGATGAAGAGCGCGTAATCATCGTACTGCTTCGGCTGATTTTCATGCGTCAGATACGTGTGCATGGAATGTCCCATTTCATGGCACAGTGTGGAAACGGAATCCAGCGTTCCGGTAAAGTTCATGGAAATGTGCGGCGTCTCCTTGCAGGAACTGATGGAGTACGCGCCGGAACTCTTGCCGACGTTCGGATAAACATCCACCCAGCGGGATGCAAGTCCCCCGGTTACGGTTTCCGTGTAGTGCTGTCCGAGCGGCGCGACGGCCTTGAGAAGAAGCTCTTTGGCTTCGTCATAGGTATAATTTGCTTCCAAATCGGACGTCAGCGGTGTGTACAAATCATAGTAGTGAAGCTCGTCGAGGCCGAGCATTTTCTTGCGAAGTTCCACATAGCGGTACATTTGCGGCAAATATGCATGGACGGTATCCACCAGATTGTCGTATACGGACTCCGGAATGTTGTTGGTGTCCAGAGATGCGGCGCGTGCGGACGGATAATGACGCAGCTTTGCGGTCATGGACGCCTCCTTCAGCGTGTTCAGATAGGTTGCGCCGAAGGTGTTGTTCAGGGACCGGTACGATTTGTACAGACTGCGAAATGCCGCGATACGGATGTCACGGTTGCCGTTCTCCTGCAGGGAAATGTAGTTCGCATGCGTGACCGGAATCGGCCGGTCGGGGTCGTCCGGATTCGGAATCGGGTCAAATGTCATATCGGCATCCATCAGCATATCGGCAATGTCTCCGCCGGCACCGCTGATTTCTCCGAAAGCGGCAACGATGGCTTCCTCGGCAGCCGTCAGGCAGTGTGCCTTCTGGCGAATCGTACTCTCCAGTGCGTGGCGGTACGAAGCCAAAACAGGTGCTTCCAGATACGCATTCAGGGTATCCTGAGGAAGCGCAAGAAGTTCCGGATCGAGGTAGGATGCGGCACCCATGAAATTGACATAAACCGCCTCCGCACGGGTTACCATGCTCTGGGCATCGGGCTTCCGGTTATCCTCGGTACGGCGCTGAAAAGCATATCCGTGAGCGGCCTCCAAACGTGCCGCGCAACTGTACAGGCAATCGTATGCCTCGGCCAGAATCCCGGGCCCCTCGCCGAGCCGTCCGCTGTAGGATGCGATTTTGCCGATTTCCGCACCGAGAGCGGTCAGTTCATCGGCCCATGCTTCGTCGGACGGGAAAATGGATGTCAGATCCCACAGATATTCCCGCTCGATGTCCGAGCGTTCTTTTGGTTGTTCAGTCATATGAAAAACACCTCCGAAAATCATCAATAATTGGGAAAATGAGGCGTTTGTCGTCATTTTCCTGTCTCTTTATCATATCGAAAAGGAGCGGAAACGTCAAGGAGGGAACGGCCGTTTTCGGGAGAAGATTTTACTTGCGTTTATGCCCCGGTCGGGGTAAACTGAAGATGTCGGCAAAACCGTGTGCGGTATGCCGAAAAAATGAATTTGGGATGGCAATCACAATGAACGATCGATTGACGAAAAGCGATATTGAAAAAATACAGGCCGAGATTGATTATCGGCGGTTGGAACTCGCTCCGCAGATTCTCGAACAGCTGAAGGAGGCCAAGGCTCACGGCGATCTGAGCGAGAATTTCGAGTATCATGCGGCGAAGCGTGACAAAGGACAAAATGAGAGTCGAATCCGGTATCTGGAAAGAATGATCCGGACGGCACGCATTATCGAGGACGAAACGAATGAGGACGAAGTTGGAATGAACAATACGGTTGTTATTTTCTCCGAGCGGGCAGGAAAGGAACTGACATTCCGAATCGTAACAACCATTCGAAGCAATCCGCTGAAGCACCTGATCAGCATCGAATCGCCGATCGGAAAGGCGATTTTCAAACACAGAGTCGGAGAACGACGGCTGGTGGAGCTCGATAACGGGGAGTCCTACTATGTGGAAATCCGTTCCATCGATAAGACGACAGACGATTCCGAGGATGCCATCAGCAAGTATTAACGGTACGGATTATGAAAAGGGGAAGGACCGGAAGTCCGGGCAGTATCCGGGAACGGGGCGGCACAGCGGATGCGCCCGTCGGACATGAGCCGGTTCCGGCAGAGAGGGTATGAATAATTTTTTGTTCAGTCTGAATGCAACCGTACCGATTTTTCTGATGATTGCACTCGGTTACGGATTGCGACGGTTGGGAGTGATTACGGCGGAATTTGCATCGGTCGGAGACAAACTGACGTTTCGCGTAACACTGCCGATTATGCTGTTTTTGGAAATTTCCAAAGCCAATATCCACGATACGTTTGACGGGGCATTTTTCGGCTTCTGTATCGGAATTACATGCCTGGCGTTCGGTTTGATTTATCTGCTTTCGAGACTGCTGATACGGGACCGGAGTATGGTCGGCACGTATGCCATGGTCAGTTTTCGGGGAAGTGCGGCCGTGCTCGGAATCGCATTTGTGGAGGAAATATACGGAAGCGTCGGGTTCGCACCGCTCATGATTGTTGCGGTCGTTCCGTTTTACAATATTTTCTCGGTACTGGCATTGTCATTCGGTGCCCAAAATGAAGATTCGGTGAAAGTCAGTGTGAAGCATGTGCTGACGGAGATTTTGACCAATCCTCTGATTATCAGTGTGGTGCTGGCAATTCCCGCCAATCTGATTCACTGGACGGAGTGGAGCGCATCCGCTATTCCGTTGGATTTTCTCGGAAAAGTCGGCGGAATTGCAACACCGTTTGCGCTTCTGACGCTCGGTGCCGGTTTTGAACATAAGGAGACGCTGACCCGGTGGAAGCCGGTTTTGACCGCATCCCTGACCAAACTGGTACTGCTTCCGGCGGTCGGTGTGCCGCTGGCGGTTTTGCTCGGATTCCGGAATGCACAGCTTCTTGCCATTGCGATTATGCTGGCATCACCGACAACGGTGGCCTGCTATATCATGGCGCGAAACATGAAAAGCGATTCCGTGCTGGCGTCCGGGGTCGTTATGGTGACAACACTGTTTTCTTCCGTTACCATAACCGTACTGGTATTCCTTTTGAAAATGACGGGCTGCATTTGACGAAGCCCGGAAACGGCGGTCGGCCGGTGTGCCCGACGAAGCCCGGAAACGGCGGTCAGGGAACAGATTCGGCGGACGCATCGGAACTGAAAATCAGTGTGACGGCAGAAAATGTTGCCACTTGTTTTTCCGAAAAAGACAAGGTATAATGAATGTATGAGTGAGGGTTGGCTCAGAGAATCCGAAGAAAAGGGGTAGAAGCAAATGGATTTATTACAGGAAGAAATTATTTGGCATGACAGAAAACACTGGCTGTGGTTTCCGTTTTCATTTACAAAATACGAATTGACCAAAGAGCATCTGAATACGATTGCGGGACTGTTCACGACAACTTATGACGAGACTCTGCTGTATCGTATCGTCGATGTTCGTCTGGTTCGCAAATTCGGACAGAAGCTTTGCGGAACCGGAACCGTTATGGTATATAGCCGTGTTGATACGCAGAAGGTAATTGAGCTGAAGAATATTAAGAAACCGAAGCAGGTTGCACAGCTCATTTCCCAGCTGGTAGAGCAGGTACGAAACGACAAGAAGGTTGTCGGCAAGGAATTTTACGGCGTAATGGGTGGCGGCATGATGGCGGATCTGGATGGCGACGGTATTCCGGATGCACTGGAGAATTTGCCTGACGATGACGGCCCGATGGATTTTCATCACTGAGAACGGTCGGATGTCGGACGCTGTTGAGACGGTTGCGGGGATGCCGGCATAGGTCGGCAATGAATCGGCATTTTCATGCGCGGAAGAAAAACACTTTTTGATTTTTTTGTATTTTCTATTGACAAACGAAATAGCGTGGAATATTATGCAATCGGTACGAGTTACCGGCCATATATTTGAAACAAAGGAGAACGAATATGTTCGATAAGATTTTGGAAATCCTTGAAACACAGCTCTCAATTGATGTAACGGGAGTAACCGAGGAGACCTCTTTCCGCGACGATCTCAGAATCGACTCGCTTGATTTGTATGAGGTTGTTACCGCACTGGAGGATGAGTACGGCATTGAGATTCAGCCGGAAGATTTGGATGGCATCAAGACAATCGGAGATGTTGTGGAATTTCTTGCATCGAAGGGAATCGAATAAAACAAAAACAAGTTGACATGAGAAAAAGCGGTAGCGTCTGAGGACGTTACCGCTTATTTTATCTCATAGGAAAGAGGAAAAATGTCGCTTCGCGACGCACAGGCGGCGCGAGCATATCGCAAGCGATATGCTTTGTTCTGCCTTTACGCAGGAATGCCGGCGACTGCATCACACGGACATTCAGTGGAAAATAATGTCTTTCGGAGAAATGACGGTGACGGACAAATCATCGATATAATACGAACTGAAGAGTCCGACGGAGTTCTGCGCCTCGTCAACAGTGGCGAGCATGAGATAGCCCTTGGAAAGCATATTGGTGTCTTCAACCATGAGATAGAAGTCACACTCGGTCCAGACGCCCCGCTTTACCGTGCAGGAATTTTTCAAAACGGCACGCTCCTGATCGACCAAAATCGGAATTCCGTGACTGTCAACGACGACGGAGCCGTCCCGACGTTCGTACTGATAGCCCTTGACGGTCTCCGTGTGGTAACCGTCGTAGAGCGCAAATTCCAGCGTGTCCGCGGAACCGAAGCCCTCATCCTCGTAAAAAATGCTGACATGAATTCGGATGGTCTTTCCGATTAAATCCTTGTAACGGATGCCGTTTCGCTCATCCAGACGAAATCCGAGTCCGCTGAGCCCGTGAAATGCCTGCTTACGCTTGGAAATCCGGTATGAGTACAGTCCGCCGGCCGCTTTTTTGTCGGTGCAAATGATTTCCACTTCGTTGCAGTCATTTCCGTCGGCAAGACGATTTCCCTCTTCCCGCTCAAAATTATTGCAGTAAATCATGGAGCCGACCTCGGCCGGGGCGGTTTCCGTCAACTCGCCGTTCTCATCCCATTTGGCACATGCATTATATCCGCCGTTCGTATATCCGGATACATCCGGAGGAGTCGGAAGGGGGATTTCGGTAATGGCCGGGGCTGTTGTGGGAACCGGAGTCGGTGTTGAAAATGCCGTTGGCACCGGAGACAGCGTGGGTTCCGGCGTTGCGGTCAAAACCGGTACCGGAGAGCTTTCCTGCGGAGTCGGCGTAACCAGAGACTCCGAACCCGGAAGAGGCCCGGCACAGGCGGAAACGAGTGCGGCGATAATCAGAATAAGGCTTGCAAGCGGAAGCCGTTTTCCGAAATACTGTTTCATAAATCCTCCGTACAATCGCAGACGATAAACTTTCGAAGCGGATTCGCAGAACCATCCGCCGAATGTCTGTGACAAGTTGAAAATGAGACGGCTCCGAAGAACCGTCTCATTGGGCTTACAATCTGTTATGCTCCTGTTTCGGAATTACTCTGCAGCGTCTTCAGCCGGGAACTTCTCAGCGTAGTATGCTTCAAATGCAGCATAATCACCGATACCGTCAACAAGAGAGATCTCAAGGTTATCAATCAGGATATCTTCCTGACCCTTGCCGTCTGCACACTCAAAGTAAATCTGAGCAATGGTACCACCGTCTTCCGGATTGTAATATGCATCGGTCGGGAAGTAGAGAACACCTTCGCAGTGAACCCACTCACCATTCGAGGAAACACCCTGTGCACGGTTGTACTCAGGATACTTCATTCCGTACTTGCCGGAATCCAGCATTACTTCAAACTTGGAAGTCAGGGAAATCAGCATATCGGTTACATCTTCCTTTTCGGAAACGCACTTAGCATCGAAGCTAACCTTGAATCCTTTACCGAAGTAAATATCACTGATGTCCAATGCAACGCCGTGCCAGTTGGAACCGCGACCGGTTACAAGAAGACAGTTGGAACCGTCAATACCAAGGCCTTCACCGAAATCTGCATAAGCGTTACCGATGCTGCCGAACAGCATGTATCCGAGAGTAATGTCCTTCTTGATGGCATCTGCATAAGCGTTGGAGTCAACAAGAATGCCGGCAAGAGAGGTATCGAAATCACTCTTGAAATAAAGGTTCGGATCGGGAGTCGGCTCAGCGGTCGGCTCGGGAGTCGGTTCAGCGGTCGGCTCAGCGGTCGGCTCTGCCTTAGGAGTATCCGTTGTAGTGTTTGTAGTGTTTGTTGCGTTTGTCGCGTTGTCCTTGGTCTTGTTGTCCTTGTCGTCCTTATCGCCGCAAGCAACAAGCATGCATACAGACATTACAAGAACCAATGACAAAAGAATAAACTTCTTCATATTGGTATAACCTCCTGGAAAATAGTTCATATCAACGATTTGTGATAATCGGTTGATATTTAATGACAGTATAGATGGATTTTCGTGAAAAGTCAATAATTCCGTGGCGGTGTATTTTGCTTAAAAGCCTTTATTTCTATAAAAATAACGTGAAATATTGCGTTTTTTTTGTATTTTTGGCAGCAGTGAGGGTCCGTTTTCTTGACTTTTGGCCCTTATAAGAATAGAATGATAATGGTTTTTTGTGTGCTCCGAAACGGAGCAAGTGCCCGAAAAATCGGCGATTCGGAGTATTCCGGGCACCCCGTGCCGGACGGCCGGTTTCATGGGAAAACAGGCAGATTTCGGCGGGCACCGCACGAATCCGAAAAGAAACAAAAAAAGAAACCGAAAAAGGAACGGAACAGACTATGTGGCAATTTACGAAAATGCACGGTTGCGGCAACGATTATGTGTATTTTGACTGCACGAAAACGATGCTGCCGGACAGCTCGGAAGCAGCGGTTTACATGAGCAACCGTTATACGGGAATCGGCGGGGACGGAATCATTTTGATTCGGTCGAGTAAGGTGGCCGATTTTTATATGGAAATGTATAACCTGGACGGAAGTCAGGGCAAAATGTGCGGGAACGGAATCCGCTGTGTCGGCAAATTTGTCTATGACAAGGGGCTGACGGACAAGACCGATATTACGGTGGAAACGCTGTCGGGAATCAAAAAACTGAATTTGCGGGTTCGCGACGGCAGGGTGTACGAGGTCCGCGTCGATATGGGACACCCTTCGGTTCAGCCGGAGGATTTGCCGCTGGCACAGGAAACGCCGGCAATTCGCCAGCCGATTGAACTGAACGGCACGACGTATGAATTTACCGCGGTTTCGATGGGAAATCCGCATGCGGTCATTCCCGTACCGGATACCCGCACGATGGCGGTGCGCGAAGTCGGAAGCGTGATGGAAACTCATCCGCTGTTTCCGGAACGCGTCAACACCGAATTTATCCGGGTGCTGAACCGGGGTGAGGTCAACATGCGCGTATGGGAGCGCGGTTCGGGAGAAACCAATGCCTGCGGAACCGGAGCCTGTGCGGTGGCGTATGCCTGCTACCGGAACGGATGGACCGACGCGGGGGTGCTGGTTCATTTGCTCGGAGGAGATTTATATATCGAATACGACAAAGAAACCGATACGATTTATATGACGGGACCGGCACAGACGGTGTATGAGGGATGCATCGAATGGCCGCTTCCGAAACAGCCGTAATGACCGGCACTGTTCGCACGAAATGGGGTTTATTATGAAGATTCGCAATCGTTATGCATGGGTGATGGTCACGATACTGGCTTTGCTGGTATCTCTGACGGCGCCGGCTGCGGGGGAACCTGCGGGCGGTATGCATCGGTATGCGAAAATGATGTCTTCGGACGGAACCGCGGCGTACGTCAATGTGTGTCAGGATTTGAAAGTTCGTACCGCGAAGAACGGCAGTGAGCTGACGGATGCGAACGGAAATCCGGTTCAGCTGACGCCCGGTACGTTTGTCCGGATTTTGGAAACGGACGGAAAATGGGCGCTCATTTCCTTTGATTACGGGACCGAGACGGGGATGACCGGATATGTCAATGCGGGGTATTTGCTCACATATGAGGAAAGTGCGACGGCGGATGCGGAGTTCGATGAACTGCTTCGGAAGGAAGGGTTCCCGGACGATTACCGGACGTATCTGCTCATTTTGCACAGTATTCATCCGAATTGGAAGTTTCAGGCACAGAAGGTGGCATTTGTCAAAAACGGAGTCACATCATCCGACTGGAACACGGCGGTCACGGAGGAAACCAAACCGGGACGAAGCCTGGTCGGATATAATTACCGGAGTTCCTGGAAAGCCAAGGATGACGATTCGTACATTTGGATGGATTCAAACGGAAATGACGGCGGATGGGTCAAATATGACGGTAACCATTGGGACCCGGCATCGCGCGAGATGGTGGAATTCTGCATGGACCCGCGAAATTTCCTCTCGGAAAAGGCCGTGTTTATGTTTCTGAGTCAGACCTACGATCCGGCGGTCCATACGCTCGAACGGGTACAGACGATGCTCGACGGTACGTTTATGGAAGGGGAAATTCCGGGCGAGGGCGTTACCTATGCGGAAGTATTTCTCGAGGCGGCCGAACTGAGCGGAGTCAGTCCGTACATGCTGGTTGCAAGATGCATTCAGGAAATGGGCACCGGCGGAACGTCGTCCATCATTTCCGGAACGGTTGAGGGATACGAGAATTTATATAATTATTTTGATATCGGAGCGTATTCGCACGATGGGCGCGGAGTTATCGAGAACGGCCTGCGGTATGCGGCGGTCACGGATGAGGCATCCTTCCGACCGTGGAATACCAGACGAAAATCCATCCTCGGCGGCGCAATTTACCTGATGAATTATGTGGGAACCGGGGAAAATTCCGGGATTTCCGAAGAAAATTATCAGAATACGCTGTATTTGCAGAAGTTTAATGTGACCGGACAAAATTCGTTCCGGCACGAATATATGACCAATGTGCTGGCACCGGCGCAGGAGGCGGAAATCCTGTACGGCGGTCTGGCCGATTTGGAACAGGAATTTACGTTTCGGATTCCGGTATATACGAACATGCCGAAGACGCGGTGTGAACGGCCGAACGGGGACGGAAATCCGAATCCGTATCTGAAGAGTCTGACGGTGGAAGGCTGTGACGGTGTCCTGACGCCGAAATTCCGATATTCCGTGACGGAGTATGATTTGGTAACGGAGCCCGAGGTATCGAGCGTCCGGGTGCTTGCGGAGCCGATAGCGGCAACGACGTCGGTCCTGAAGGACCGGACCGTTGAGCTTGAATACGGGATGAATCGGAAATATATTATTTGTACGGCGGAAAATGGGGATAAGGTGACATACATCCTGAATATATACAGAAGTAATCCGGAGGAACCGATTGCGGAGCCGACGGGAGAACCGACGGGAACACCGACGGGAGAGCCGACGGGAGAGCCGACGGGAACACCAACGGGAACACCGACGGGAGAGCCAACCGGAACACCGACGGGAGAACCGACGGGGACGCCGACGGGAACGCCGACGGTAACACCGACGGGAACGCCGACGGGAACACCGACCGGAACACCGACGGGAGAACCGACCGGAACGCCGACGGGGACGCCGACCGGAACACCGACCGAAGCACCGCTCAGGTCCGACTGTTATCGGGTGTCGGAAGACCGGATTACGGGAGTTCTTCCGGGAACGGATGTTTCCGAATTGCGAAACGGATTTTCGGGCTCGGCAAAGGACTCTTTGGTAATTACGGATGCGGACGGAAATCCCGTGACGGAAGGAATCGTCGGAACCGGATATCGTATCGGGTACGGAAAAACGTCCGTTCCGATCATCATTTTCGGAGATATTGACGGAAACGGAACGGTGTCTCTGATGGATTTGGCAAGGCTGCGGCTGCATCTGCTGCAATTGAATCCGTTGGAAGGACCGTATCGGACTGCGGCCTGTGTCAGCAGAGGAGACGATGTGCGTCTGATGGATCTGGCTCAGCTGCGGCTGCATTTGCTTGGACTGACGTCCATCCGTCAGACGGAGTAATCGGGGACAATGGGGTAAAAACAGTGAAAAGAAAATCAATTTTGGCATTTATCATGATACTCCTGACGACGTTCCTGTCGGCGGGAATTGCCGGAGCGGATTCGGAGCCGACGGCCCGGGTCAGCGTGACGGCAAACAAAAGCTCGTACGAAATCGGAGACACGGTAACCGTGACGATAACGGTAACGGCCGACAGCGGAATTTATGCGTTTGAGACCTTTGTCGGATATGACAGTGATTTGCTGTCGTATGCGGATGCAGGTGTCGGTATGCCGAACGGAAAAGTGCATCTGGTATGTTCGCCGGAAGCGGAAAATACGAAATCGTATACGCAGACGCTGAAGTTTCAGGCGAAGGCGGCCGGAGAACTGACAATCTCCTGCAGTAATACGGAAATAATTTGTGCGGATGCGGCATCGGGATGGCAGCTGCAGGATGCGAAAATCACATCGACAAGCGGAGCCAAGGTGGTTATTCAGGCACCGAAGGAAGCATCCGACAATGCAAAGCTGTCGAAACTGTCGGTCGGTGAAGGAACGCTGTCGCCGAAATTTTCGCCCGATACGACGGAGTATACGGTGTCCGTTCCGAATACAGTAAAGTCGCTGACCATTTCCGTGACAACAGCGGACAGTGCCGCAAAATACAGCATCAGCGGAAGTAAGTCCCTGTCTGTCGGGAAAAATAAAATAACCGTTACGGTTACGGCGGAAAATAAGAAAACAACAAAAACATATACCATTACGGTAACGCGTGCGGAACCGACACAGGAACCGACAAAAGCGCCGACAAAGGAACCGACGAAAGCACCGACTCCCGAACCGACCAAGGCGGTGACAGTGGTCACGGATATCGGAACGGTGGCAATCCGAAGCGTCTTTGACGGGGAACTGCCGGATGGATTTTCCGAGAGCGAAATGCAAATCGGAGGACGTCCGGTGGCATATGCAAGCAATGAAACCAACGGGCTGGGACTGGTTCAGGGAACAGACGGGACATTCTACGTGAAGAGCGGAGAACGGTATTTTCCGTACCGTGTAATGAGCGGTCCGGAGTATCCGCTGATTCTTTTGAAACGGCCGGACGGAGTTGCCGCTCCGGATGGATTTTCCGAAACGAAAATGCCGATCGGAGAGCAAACGGAAACCGTGTATCGGACGGCAGACGGGAATCCGTTCGTTCTGCTTTATGCGGCGGGACCGGACGGGATTCCGAAATGGTACGTGTATGATACGGAACAACAGACCGTGCAAAGATTTTTTGAGCAGTTATATCGGCCGTCGGAATCCGAACCGACGCCGTCTGTCGAGCCGGGCGTAACGCCGGAACCGACCGGGGAACCGGAACCGACCAATACGCCGGAGCCGACCGAAGAACCGGAACCGACCAACACGCCGGAGCCGACCAACACGCCGGAACCGACGTTGGAAATAACGGAACCGACCCGCGCAGTGAACGGGACGGAGCAGGGAACCGGGCTGGATTCCCTGTCTGAGAGGGAGAAAATCGGCGGTATCGTGCTAATCGCGATGCTTCTTCTGACAATTCTGTTTCTGGTTCTGTGGCTGTCGGAACGAAATCGTAATCCGGAACGAAATCGTGATCCGGAACGGAAGCAACCGGAGGCTTCGGCGGAGGACGAGATTCTGGTCGGCTGGACGGAGGACGAGGACGTGGACGAAATGGACCGAACCTTCGATCCGCGACTTCTGCTGTCGGAGGAAGAAGCCAAACAGGATGAAGAGGATGATTTTTAGGGTGACGATATATAAGGAGAAATTATGAAAGAACAAAATTTGGAAACATTTCAGTGCGAGGGGTATGAGTCCCTTCTGTATCAGAGAATTCCGTGTGTAGAGGCGGACGGCCTCCTGCTTCGGCACAAAAAGACCGGAGCGAGAATCATTTTGCTTGCATCGGATGACCCGAATAAGGTATTTTGCATGAGCTTTCGGACGGCACCGACCGACAGTACGGGCGTTCCGCATATTATTGAGCATTCCGTTCTGTGCGGTTCCGAAAAGTATCCGATCAAGGACCCGTTTACGGAACTTTGCAAGGGTTCGCTCGCAACCTTTTTAAATGCATTTACCTATCCGGACAAGACCATGTATCCGTGCGCAAGCTGCAATGACAAGGATTTCCGGAATCTGATGGATGTTTATTTGGATGCCGTGCTTCATCCGAACATTTGCAAAAATGAGAAAATCTTCCGGCAGGAGGGCTGGCGGTACGAAATCGAGAGCCGCGAGGATGACCTGAAGATTAACGGCGTTGTTTACAATGAAATGAAGGGCGTGTACTCCGACCCCGAGACGCTTTTGGACAGGGCCGTGCAGAGCAAACTGTTCCCGGACACGACCTATGGGGTTGCTTCGGGCGGCGACCCGAAGGACATTCCGAACCTGACCTATGAGCAGTTTAAGGAATTCCACAGAACGCATTACTCGCCGTCGAACAGCTACATCTATCTGTACGGTGATATGGATATGGCGGACACGCTGCGGTATATCGACGAGAAGTATCTGTCATCATTTGACAAAATCGAAGTCGATACGGAAATTCCGCTTCAGGCACCGACCGGAAGTTCCATCGATGAAATCCGCTATTCTGTCGGTGAAAATGAGAGCACAGAGGAAAAAACGTATTTTGAATATGCAGCCGTTGTCGGAGATGCGCTGGATGTGAAGCACAGCCTGGCATGGAGAGTATTGGAAAATGTGCTGCTGAGCGCGGAAGGAGCCCCGTTGAAGAAGCTGCTGACGGAGCAGGGAATCGGCAAGGACATCGACAGCGGAGTGTACGGCGCCATGCGGCAGAATGTGCTGGTCATTGTCGTACGGGAAACGGAAGCGGACAGAGCGGAACGGTTCCGGACGCTTTTGTATGAGGCTGTCGCAAAGATTGCGGACGAGGGAATTAATCGCAGAAGTCTTCATGCGGCACTTAACCGGATGGAGTTTAGTTTCCGTGAAAATGATGCCGGCGGTTCGCCGAAGGGAATTGCCTGCGCGAGCAAGTCTATGATGTCCATGCTGTATGACGATCTCAGACCGTTTGATTATCTGAATCAGCTGAGTACCATTGAAGAACTTCGCAAGGGCATCGACGAAGGATATTTTGAACAGCTGCTTCGGGAAGATTTCCTGAATTCCGATCACAATGCCATGGTGGTCATGACGCCGGAGCCGGGACTGAACGAAAAGGAAGAAAAGAAACTGGCAGAACAGCTGGCGGCGAAGAAGGCAAGCCTCAGTGAGGCTGAACTGGATGAGCTGATTAAGCAAAATGCCGAACTGAAGGCATATCAGGAACGCGTGGAAACCGACGAGGATCTGAGCTGTATTCCGATGCTGTCGAGAGAAGATTTGAATACGGTACCGATTCCCTGTGAGTACACGGTACAGAACGAATGCGGAATTCCGGTTGTCTGGGAAGAAAATCCGACCAACGGAATCGCATATGTGCGTCTGTCCTTTGATGCGACGGATCTTCCGGAGGAGGAACTGCCGTATCTCGGTCTGATGGCGGAATGCCTGCGGTCGATGGACACGGAGAACTATTCCTACCATGACCTGAACGATGAAGTTGACTTCTATACCGGCGGCATCGAAGATTATACCGAAACATACAGTCAAAAGGGCTTTACTAAGAAGTTTTTGGGACATCTGACGGTGCGCGGCCGCTGCCTGTATGCGAATATTGAAAAATTGTTTGAGCTGATGACGGAATTCCTCTGCAGAACCGGGTGGGACGATACAAAGCGAATTCTGGAAATTATCAATCAGCTTTGTGTACAGATTCCGTCCGGGCTGGAGTATCAGGGAAATTCGACCGTGCTGTCCCTGATTTCCGGTGCCAATAATCCGCAGGACCGATTCCGTTCGGGAACGAGAGGACTTCGGCTCTATCGGGCATTGAAAGAGCTGCAGGCAAATTTTGACTCGAAGAAAGACGACATTGCAGAACACTTACGGAGAATGCTCGCCTATTGCATTCGGACGGAACGGCTGACCGTCAATGTGTCCGCCGACCGGGAAGGCTATGACCGAATTGTTCGTTGCCTGCCGGAGTTCTGTTCCATGATGGAGACAATTCCGTCACCCGGAACTCCGATTGCACCCTGCAATCCGTTACCGTGGGACGGAGGCTATGCGAAAGGACCGAAGAAACAGATGCTGACCTATTCGGGACTCGTACAGTACGTCGCTGCCGTCGGCAATTTCATGGAAGAGGGATATCAATTCAACGGAGCACTTAATGTTTTGAGAACCATTTTGTCCAATGATTATCTCTGGAACAAAATTCGTGTGCTCGGCGGAGCATATGGGGCATTCCTTGATTTTGCCTCGATTTGCGGAGAATTGTCGATGACAACGTATCGGGATCCGAAACTGACGGAATCGTTTGATGTTTTTGAGGGAATTCCGGAATACGTGGAATCCATCAGTCTGTCCGACAAGGAAATGCTGAAATACATTATCGGTTCACTGGCCGGACTGGATGTTCCGCCGACACCGAGAGGACGGCAGGACACCGGTGCGCATTATTATTTCACGGGAATTACTTATGAAGAAAATTGCCGGTACCGGCAGGAAATTTTGAATACAACACCGGAACAGCTGAAAGCATTTGCCCCGATGATTCGGAAATGCCTCGCTCAGGGATACCGCGGTGCGTTGGCCGGGGAGGCGAAGGCAAAAGAATGCGCAGGGCTGTTTGATACGGTGGAAACGCTTCGATAAGGAAGGGAGAACAAAGTATGCAGGATGTGTTTCGTTCCGGCTTTGTGGCGCTGATCGGGCGTCCGAATGTCGGGAAATCCACATTGATGAACCGGCTGATCGGACAGAAAATCGCAATTACGTCCAACAAGCCGCAGACAACGAGAAACCGCATTCAGACGGTATATACCGACAAACGCGGACAGATTATTTTCCTGGACACGCCGGGAATTCACAAGGCCAAAAACAAGCTGGGAGAATTTATGGTGGAGGTGGCGGAACGGACGCTGACCGATGCCGACCTTGTTCTGTGGCTGGTTGAACCGAGCAATTACATCGGCGCCGGGGAGCAGGTGATTATCGAGAAACTGAAAAAGACGGATACACCGGTGATTCTCGTTATTAACAAAATCGATAAGGTGAAGAAAGAAGAGATTCTGGCCTTTATCGACACGTATCGCAAGGAACTCGATTTTGCGGAGATTGTTCCGGTATCGGCTCTGAAAGGGGAAAATACGGATCATTTGACAGATACGCTGTTTGAGTATCTGGACGAGGGTCCGATGTACTACGACGAGGATACGGTGACGGATCAGCCGGAACGTCAGATTGCGGCGGAAATGATTCGCGAAAAGGCACTTCGGAATCTGGAAGAGGAAATTCCTCACGGAATCGCGGTTCTGATTGATTTGATGAAGGAACGTCCGGACGGCGGACTGATTGATATCAGTGCGACCATCATTTGCGAAAGGGAATCCCACAAGGGAATCATCATCGGAAAGAAAGGCGCGATGCTGAAGAAAATCGGCACGGAGGCGCGTCGTGAGATTGAAATGATGACCGGAACCAAAGTCAACCTGCAGCTGTGGGTAAAAGTTAAGGAAAACTGGAGAGAAAGCGATGCACTGATTCGTAATTTCGGGTATCGCGATGACGAAGAATAACATCGGAGCGGATGGAGTGCGGCCGGGAGAACAGCTTTCGAAACAGGCGGCCAACGCGGGCACTCTGCGGAAGAAAGGAGGCTTCTATGACGGATAGTCTTGTGGTTCACGGCATTGTTCTGTCATCACAGCCGGTCGGAGATTACGACCGACGGGTCTCTGTTCTGACGAAGGAATGCGGGCGGATTACGGCATTTGCGAGAGGCGCCCAGAGGCCGAGGTCGTCTCTGGTGGCAGCAGCACAGCAGTTTGTAACGGGTACGTTTACGATTGTGGAGGGCCGGACATCGAACACGCTGGTTCAGGCCGAGGTCAGCAATTATTTTACGGAATTCCGCTCGGATGTGGAAAAAACGTGCTACGGCTGTTATTTTTGTGAAATGGCCGAGTATATCACCGAGGAAAATAACGACGAACGCGAGATTCTGACGCTTCTGTATCATGCATTGAGGGCACTGAATCATGCGAAAATCGGATTTCCGCTCGTGCGTGCGGTATTTGAACTGAAAATGATGTATTTAAACGGCGAGGGACCGCAGGTGTACGAATGTGTGCGCTGCCGGAATTCGGAAGGCCCGTTTGTGTTTCATGTGGCGTCGGGAGGGTGCCTTTGCCGGGACTGTGCGGGGGAAGCCTTTGATGAGGCCGGGCGAAAAGCAATGGAAATGCGGACGCAGGCCGTTTTGCCGGGGTATTTCAATATGAATCCCTCGACTTTGTATGCCCTTCGGTTTATCGCCTCGACGGCGGCGGAGCGGTTGTACACGTTTGCCGTCAGTGAGGAGGTTCTCGGAGAACTGACCGGGATTGCAAAGGAATTTTTGGGCCATTACCTGCCGCATGAATTTAAAAGTACGGCCATGCTGGAGCTGTTTTGACAGGGAAGGAAACGGAAATGCGTTCGAAAACGGCGTTTTCGCAATTTTTTACGTTGACAGAACCGGTTTTCAATATTATATTTAGGTAAGATTTTCTCAGAAAAAAGAAAGAGGTGCTTGTTATGGAAAAGACAATGGACAAAATTGTTGCACTTGCAAAAGCAAGAGGCTTTGTATATCCGGGCTCCGAAATTTACGGCGGCCTGGCCAATACCTGGGATTACGGAAACCTCGGTGTCGAGTTGAAGAACAACGTAAAACGCGCATGGTGGAAGAAATTCATTCAGGAAAATCCTTACAATGTCGGCGTTGACTGCGCGATTCTGATGAATCCGCAGACCTGGGTTGCATCCGGTCATTTGGGCGGTTTCTCCGACCCGCTGATGGATTGCAAGGAATGCCATGAGAGATTCCGCGCCGATAAGCTGATTGAGGACTATGCGGCAGAGAAGGGGATTACGCTTCCGAAGCCCGTGGATGCATTTTCTCAGGAGGAAATGAAGGCATACATCGAAGACAATAAGATTGCATGTCCGTCCTGCGGAAAGCACAACTTTACCGATATTCGTCAGTTCAACCTGATGTTCAAGACATTCCAGGGCGTTACCGAGGATGCAAAGAACGTTGTATATCTGCGTCCCGAGACCGCTCAGGGTATTTTCGTAAACTTTAAAAACGTTCAGAGAACAAGCCGTAAGAAGATTCCGTTCGGTATCGGTCAGATCGGTAAGTCGTTCCGAAATGAGATTACTCCCGGAAACTTTACTTTCCGTACCCGTGAGTTCGAGCAGATGGAGCTGGAATTCTTCTGCGAACCCGGCACCGATCTGGAATGGTTCCGGTACTGGAGAGCATTCTGCCGTGACTGGCTGCTGACGCTCGGTATTAAGGAAGATGAAATGAGACTTCGCGATCATGATCCGGAAGAACTTTGCTTCTATTCCAAGGGTACGACCGATATTGAATTCCTGTTCCCGTTCGGATGGGGCGAACTTTGGGGAATTGCAGACCGTACCGATTATGACCTGACTCAGCATATGAACGTATCGAAAGAGGATTTGACCTATTTCGATGACGAGAAGAACAACCGGTATACTCCGTATGTTGTTGAGCCGTCGCTCGGTGCCGACCGTGTTGTACTGGCATTCCTTTGCGCCGCTTACGACGAAGAGGAAATTGCGGAGGGCGATGTCAGAACCGTACTTCATTTCCATCCGGCTCTGGCCCCGGTTAAGATTGGTATTTTGCCGCTTTCCAAGAAGCTTGCGGAAGGTGCGGAGAAGATTTACGGAGAATTGTCCAAGTATTACAACTGCGAATATGATGACAGAGGCAACATCGGAAAGCGCTATCGTCGTCAGGACGAAATCGGAACGCCGTTCTGCGTAACTTACGATTTTGATTCCGAAACCGACGGCTGCGTAACGGTTCGTGACCGTGATACCATGGCACAGGAACGTATCAGGATAGAAGATCTGAAGAGCTATTTCGAAGCAAAATTCGAATGGTAATAAGGAAGAAGGACAGGGGCCGGTAACGGGGAGCAACCGATACCGGGAAAGGAGTTTACATGAAGAAACAGTTTCCGTTGGATACGGCGCTGAGCTTTGACCCGATTTTCGGAGAACCGAACAGAGACGGGGATCAGGGCTTTGAGATTCTGCCGGACGGAAGGGTGTTCATGAGAGTGATTGCACCCAACGCAAAAGAGGTCGTAGTTGACCAGTTCGGAAAAGTACAGGCATTTACCAAGGTGGATGAGAAAAACTGGGAAGGAACATTTGATATGGGCAAAGGCTTCCAGTATTTCTTCCTGAAAATCGACGGCGCGGACGTTCTGAATCCGTATCTGCCGATCGGTTACGGCTGCTGCCGTCCGATGAACTTCGTGGACGTGCCGGTCGAGGACATCACCTGGGACGGTTTGACCGATATCCCTCACGGTGCCGTAACACGTCACTATGTGAAATCGTCGGTGACGGGCAAATTTGAAATCTGCCTTGTCTATACACCGCCGAAGTACGATCCGAACAAGAAATATCCGGTTCTGTATCTGCAGCACGGATATGGGGAAAATGAAATCGGATGGACTCTTCAGGGTCATGTCGGTAAGATTGCCGACCAGCTTCTGAACGAGGGCAAAATGAAGGACATGATTATTGTTATGTGCTGCGGTATGACGCAGATGCCCGATCAGAATCCGATGGCACGGATGGCATTTCTGGATGTGATTATTCAGGATATTATTCCGTTCGTGGAAGCAACCTACCCGGTCTATACGGACAAATGGAACCGTGCAATGGCGGGCCTCAGCATGGGCAGCTATCAGACCAGCATTACAACGCTGACGCATCCCGAACTGTTCGGATACGCAGGTTTGTTCAGCGGATTTTTGAGAATGCCGTTTATGGGACGTGAAGAGCCTCATTTGGCAATTCTGGATGATCCGGACAAGTTCAATTCGAGTTTCCGTGTATTTTACCGTGCAATGGGAACCGAGGATCAGTATTTCAATTCCTTTGACAGCGATGACAAATATCTGGAAGGCAGAAATGTCAATATGCTTCGCAGTACGTTCCCGGGCGGTCATGAGTGGACCGTATGGAGACGCTGCATTCATGAATTCCTGCCGTTGATTTTTCAGTAAATAACAGAAGAGTGCCGATTCCGTTGTAAAACGGGTCGGCCTCTTTTTTTTCTTGCGGGACATGTGTCCCGCAAGAAAAAAACTCCGTAAGGATGCGCACGCGTTTGCAGCGGAAATATGTCGCTGCCGCGACGCAAACGCGGCGCCGCATATCGCAAACGATATGCGAGGGCGGAGTGTGGGACATGCGTCCCACAAGGCACGGAGTAGTTTCGATAAATTACCTAAAAAAGTCATATAGTACGTCAAATAACGGAATATATGATAAGACGCAGGAGAATACCGCAGAACCATCAAAATTTTTGTGAGGGGGTTCTTTTCTTTCGGAAAGCGTGGTATAATTCTTCGTTGGATTATAAATTAATTCATTGTGGGATTATATTTGAAAGGAACAGAAAAATGAAAAGACGATTGAGGATTCTCTACTTTACAATTTTCACGCTTGTACTGCTGATGACCGGTACGGCGTTTGCCGGCACGGAAGAACCGGCGCGTACAGAGTACGAGGTTGACGATTGGACCGACATGTATGACATCATATATGACAGCGAAACTCCGATTAAGATTACTCTGACGGATGACATTGAGGCAGACTTCGATGAGTTTCGCTTCCTGATTGCATATAACCAGAATGTTCTTTTGGACCTGAACGGTTATACGCTCGATCAGGATGCATACAATGTGACGGATGTTACGAATGTATTTTCCGTATACGGAGAACTGACCATCATAGACAGCAGTTCTGCGGGAACCGGAAAGATTACCGGTGGCTGCGGTGAAAACGGCGGAGCGATTTACTGTACCGGAAAGACGACCATAAAGGGCGGAACCATTACGGGAAATGAATCCGTAAACGGTGGCGCCATATATGTAAAAGGCGGAACCCTGGTTATCGACGGCGGAACCATTTGCAAAAATAAGGCGGATGCTAACGGCGGAGCGATTGCGATTGTAGAAGGCGGAAAGGTTACAATCAACGGCGGAATTATCCAGGAAAATGAGTCCGAACACGGCGGCGCAATCTACAATTACGGTTCCTCGGAGCTTACCATATACGGTGGAACCATTTGCAAAAATACTGCTTATGTGGATGGCGGAGCGATTATTAACCGAGACTCTACGGTGGTTATCCTCGGTGGGGCAATTGTTGAGAACACCACAGAAATCGGTGCAACAATCAGTAACTACGTAGACGCATCATTGTACATGACTGGTGGTGTAATCGAGAAAAATGAGGCGGACCAGAGCGGAGGAATCTATAACCTCGGAACGCTCAGCCTGATTAATGCCGTTATTCGCAATAATGTTGCAGCAAACTACGGAGGCGGTGTTTTTACCGACGGATTAACAACGTTGGGAGGAAAAACCGTAATTGCGTCAAATCGTTCGACGCACAGTACAGATGGTATCAATGACAGCAATCTTCATATTAACGGAAATAAGAAGACGCTGTTGGCGATTTCGTCGGATACCCCTTTGGAGAGCGGCGCGAATATCGGAATTACAGTGTTGCAGAACGATGCAAAGGACTGGTATCCCGGAATTGAAGTCGGAAGTTATTTTGGAGACACACTGACAGGAAGTCAGTCGGATTATCTTTTCTTTACCAATGCAGGAAGTGTCAAACGGGGCGATGTGTATCCCGTTGCCAACTGGAACAAACAGTATTATCTCGGAGAGGCACATCTCATTACCGCGGAAGAAAGCGAATACGGTAAGCTGAAAACGCCATATGCAAGCTATGTGCCCGGACAGCTCGTTACCGTTACGGTGGAAGCGACGGACGGATATGCTCCGCTGAAACTGTTTTATAATGACGGAACCAAACATCTTATTGAGAAGACCGATAACAAGTACTGCTTTACGATGCCGGACGTAGATGTTGTTCTGTCGGCGGAATATGAAGCGATTGAAGTATATGACATTTGGATCGGAACCGTTCATGTCAATGAACGGAACTATAATGATGTTCTGGGAGACGAGAGCGTGGTCTTCAATCCCGAAACGAATACATTGACACTGACCAATGCGGTGATTGCAACAACCGGAAAGGTTCAAGGAGAGAGAAGCGAAACAAGCAGTCCTTGCGGTATCAAGAGCAGTCTGGATATGCTGAAGATTGTTCTGAATGGGGATAATGTAATCGGAAATCCGTACGACGGAGAGGATGCAGAGTCCCTTAGCGTCGGGTTCGGTATTTTAAGTGTCAATGGTAGTGTAACCATTACCGGAAGCGGTAATTTGACAATTCATGATATGTTTGCCGGAATTGATGCGTATATTCTTACGATTACGAATGAATTTACCGGAACTTTGACCATACGGGATTTGGGTATGGAATCGGGTACGCCACCGGAATGTGCGATTGAATCGGCCAATATGGTAAGTCTTTCCGGCGGTACCTATGATTTGACCAGCGGATCCTGTGCCATTAATGCGAAGGCATTGAGCATTAGCGGTAATGTGAATATGAAACTGCAGGGTGGTGTCCGCGCAATTCTGGCAGAGAACGACTGTACGATTGCGGACACGCTGGAAGTATATATCGGCGACGATGAGGAGAATACGATATATGCGTTGAACAAGCCGTTTTCAGACAGTCAGGAAGCTGTTTTTGTGAAAATCCGGCCTGCGACAAATGCACCTCATACATTCTATGTGGACGGTGTAAACGGCAGCGATTATACTGTAACCGGTCAGAAAGACGCTCCGTTCAAAACATTGAGCAAGGCTCTTTCTGAAGCAAAGACAAATGAAACTACAATCGTTCTTCTTTCGGATTTGGAAGGAGAACCGTACAAAATCGCAGAAAAGCAGAAGATTACGCTTGACCTGAACAATTGCAGCATTCTTGCGGGTGAAAGTGATACGCCATACAGTATCTTTACGGTTGATCAGGGCGGCAAACTGACAGTTACGGATTCCTCCGAGGAAAAGGCGGGCGGAGTAATCGGAACCGGCAATACGGTTCACGGTATTGAAAATATGGGAACCGTTTTTTGGAAGAGCGGAACGCTGACCGGTTTGTCCAAAGGAAGTACGCCAAAACGGGGCGGCGGCGTTCACAACGGTGTCGATGCCGAGTTCTTTATGGAAGGCGGTTCCATCAGCAATTGCTCCTGTGATACAGACGCCGGTGCCGTTTATAACGAAGGTTTGTTTACAATGAGCGGAGGTACCATCGAGAAAAATTACGCTTCCGTATGTGCCGGAGTGTATGTTACCGCAAGCGGTACGTTCAAGATGACCGGCGGAAGCATTTGCAATAATACCGCAAGCGCTATGTTCGGCGGAGTTGAGGTCGATGGAACATTTGTTATGACAGGCGGCGAAATCACCGGAAATGCGGCAAGCGCGATGCTCGGAAATCTGGGCGGTGTCGGCACGGGAACAGGAAATACCGTATCGATTACGCTCGGAGGAACTGCGAAAATCAAGGATAATGCCGGAATTAACCTGCAGTTGTCAACGAATAAAATCATAACCATCGCATCCGGAGAGGATGCTCCGAAATCCGGCATGTTCATTTCGTTGAAAATGTCGAAGCCCGGTATATTTACGGAGAGTACGGAAGTGAACTGCAAGGATTATTTTACTGCAGAAAACACCGGATACAATATTCTTTATACAACCGACAAGAAGATGAAGATGGCCATCGGAACCAAGGTTCGGAAGTACGAACTGAAACCGGTGAAAGACAGCTCCTATGCCGAAGGAATTCCGGAGTCACAGGATATGGAAGCCTATATTGCGGGAAAGAAGGCTGATTTTGAGAAGGAATGGGCCAAGTTGTGCGTTCCCGAGTTCGCATACGGCAGCGAAAACCTGATTATTCCGGAAATCGATGATTTGTTTACCGAAAATACCTATGCGGTATTCCTTACGACAAAAGAAGCTCCGGTATATTCGGAAAGCGAGGGTATTGTAAAGGAAGGTACCGGATGGGATGATGTTCAGGTTTACGACGGAACGTATACCAGAACGGATACGGTTACGGTAAGCTATAAACTGGTGGAGGTTATTCCGATGCCGAAGCCGGAACCGGTTCTGTCTCTGACGGATGCCTGGTACGGAATTACCCTGAAATGGAACCTTACAGAAGGATATAAGACCGTCGTTTACCGGAAAAAGGAGACAGATACAAAATGGACCGAACTGACGACTACCGGAGCAGACGGATATTATGACAAGTCCGTTGAGAACGATGTTCGGTATGAATACGCTCTGGCACTGAAGAAGGGAACGGCGGAATCCGAACTCAGTGAGGCGAAGAGCTGCCGTTACATGATTGCACCGGAACTTCAGTCGGTTACAAATGAAAATGACGGTGCGAAGATTACATGGAACGAAATTCCCGGTGCGGATTGCTACTTCGTATATCGGAAGGATACTCAGGCCGGAACCTGGCATATGATCGGTTCCACATTGAAAAAACTGACGTACACCGATACGACAGCAGAGAGCGGAACGGTTTACTATTACGCGATTAAGAGCATTCGAAATGATGGTACGGAAACCGTAGCAAGCGCTTCGAGTTCGGCGAAGAACACCATTTATCTGAAGAAAAATACCATTACGAAGCTGGTTAACCAGTACACGGGTATTATGAAGGTTCATTTCACCGCAGCCGCAAACTGTACCGGATACGAAATCGTATATGCAACCAATCCGGATATGACAGACGCAAAGACCGTAATGGTGAAGATGGCGGCTGCAACGGACAAGAGCATTACGAATCTGCGCAAGGGAACAACATACTATGTAAAGGTTCGTGTGTACAAGACCATGGGCGGGTACACGTTCTACAGTAATTGGAGCGAGATGGAGAATATGACCTTAACCAAATAAATAACGGATTGTGTATCCGACGGAAGAGGAACTTTGCGAAATACAGCCGCAGAGTTCCTTTTTGTTTTGCGCTGTTTTTGGAAAAATCGAAAAAACGAGATTTCTTATGGAATATGTAAGAAAATCTTTCTTTTTTTATAAATCGTGAAAATGACACTGCCCGGTTCGGTTTGACTTATTCCGCAAGGCAGTCGTATAATATTGCTATAATTCATTATATACTGCCGGGGCGAAATTACGACAGGACCGGCAGTCGGAAGGAAAAAGGAGGCAAACCGGATGATAAAAGTCTTGGAAATACTGGCATTTGTCATTTCCGCAACAGCGTTCGGACACGGAGCATCTCGATTGTTTCGAAAAGAAATACCGCAGTTTTTTCGGTTTTATGTCTGTGCCGCAGGGTGCTACATGCTGGAGGAATTGTGGGTGATTGTCAATTCTCTGCTTGGGTCCGGCAGTCAGGACGGGCTGATTACGGTTCGACTGTTCGGCTTTTTCGGATGTCTGTGCTTTCTGCTTTCCGCCAATCTGAATATCGATGATATTGCCGGAATGGATGGCAGGTCCCGGAAATTATGTATTCCGGCTCTTTTGGCACCGGCAGTACTGATGGGGGTGTATGCGGTGTATGCATTTTCCGAGGCAAATGAGGAAGCTCCGATGGCGGTCATCATCGGCCTGGCGGCGATTTCTCCCGCACTGATGTCCTCCTATTGCGGAGTCCGGCATTTACTGAACGCGATGTTTTCAACGGAATCGGCCAAAACGGTGAAGGCGGTGGAAGCGGTCACACTGCTGTTTTATTTGGCCAATTACGCATATCCGTTTATGAACCTGTACTGCCCGGGCCTTCTGATGAGCGTATACGATTTGATTCTGGCAGTGGTACTGCTCGGAATGATTCTGTTGTGTGAAAGGGGGGCGAAGCAATGGCAAACATGCACCTGATGCTCTTCCTTTGTCTGGTGGCCCCGCTGTCCATGATGTTATCGGTGCTTCGGGGACGCTCCCGCGCGCTGCTTGCATTTCTGCTGACGGGAACGGTGATGTGTCTTTTGGCGGGAGAAATCAACGGACTGATAGCAAACCGGACCGACCTGTCATTTTACTTTATGACCGTGAATATTACTCCGATTGTGGAGGAAATTCTGAAGGCACTCCCGATTATTTATATTGCGTTTCTGATTTGCCCGAGCCGTCAGCTGCTGCTGGAAGCGTCCGTGGCGGTCGGCGTCGGGTTCGCCACGATGGAAAATACCTATCTGATATTTGATTACGGCTCGTCTCTGACAATCGGAGAGCTTCTGGCACGCGGTTTCGGTGCGGGAATGATGCACGGAATTTGTACGCTGGCTGTCGGATTTTCCATGACGTTTGTGGAAAAAAACCGGAAAATGTCATGCGCGGGAACGGTGGCATCTCTGTCCGTCGCAATCATTTATCATTCCGTTTATAATATTATGGTACAGTCACAGTACCCGATTATCGGCATTTTGCTGCCGGCGATTACATATCTTCCGCTGATTCCGCTGATGATACGAAACCGAAACGGTGCGGCGAACAGGACGGATGAACAACAGAAAAAGGATTCCGATATGAGCCCCGGTATGAACGGGACGGAACTGTCGGAACAACCGGAAAACGTCGGAGAATTCCGGCAGTGAAAAGTTATGTGTGGATTAGGAGGCTGGTTATGAAGAAACGAATTATGAGTGTGTTTTTGACGCTGGCACTGCTTCTCGGAACCGTTTGGATTCCGCAAAAGGCAGAGGCAACGACGGATACCGCTGCGCAGAGTGAAGCATTATTGAGGGCGGATCTGAGCGGCGAGATCAAAGATGCGGCGAAGAGTGCGGCCAAGGGACTGATTGAAGCCGGAATCAAGAAAATTCCGTATGTCGGCAATGTGGCATCGGGACTTCTCGGACCGTTAATCAACAAGGTTCTTGGGATTGAGCCGGGACCCAGCATCAGTGACGTGATGAACGAGCTCGAAGAGATTAAGAAGGAACTGACAAAGATTGAAAATGAGCTGGCGGACATCGAAAAGAGCCTGAGCAACATGAAAAATCAGATTGATACCGCGACACAGGATATTCTGGACGGCATCTATCGAAACGATACCTTTGGCAATTTCAATGTGAAGCTCAATGAAATCAACTCGATTACGGACAATCTGTATTACCGGATTCGGATTATTTATCAGGATCAGACGACCTCCGAAGAGTACAAGAGGGCAATGGTTGCACAGCTGCTTTCGTTTGACAGCACCAGCACGACGGATTACATGAATCAGGTCATCACGCTGTCCAAATATATCGAAGGAACACAGATTTCCTGTACGAACAATCGCAGCATTTTCGAAAATGCGTATTTGTCGGCATGCAAGGACTCCGCTCTCGGCGGGGAAGCGGCAATGCGGGTTGCCGAATATCTCAATCAGGTCAGCTACAGTCTGGCATATGCGTTCAAGGCAATGGTTATTGTACTGGATTCCAAGAATTATGTTGCGGCGAATCTGACGGATATGCTTGCGAAAGTGAGCCCCGAGGCCGGAGATGAGTATGATGCGGATTTGGCCAATATTCTGGATGCCGATTTTCGAAAGACCTATGCGGACAAGACCAACCGTCAGTACTGGACGGATCTTTCGGAAGAAGGCTCGATGAGTATTGCTACGATGCACAACCGGTTCTTCAGCGATGAATCGGACAGTGTGGCACAGAAGTATAACCGGTATGTAGAGGATCACTGGTACAGTTATATTCGAAACTGTGAGATTAAAGCAGGCGACGTGGCAGTGGAGTTTGTTGCGTTAAAACCCAGAATTACGTGTGTGACCCCGGAGCAGGTCGGCTATACCAATCCGGGCACCCATATCGACAGTAAGAAGGAAATGATAAACAGGGTCTACACGGACATTCAGCATGAACTTGGATCGGCATTGAAAAAAGAAGAAATTGAAAAACTGATTAATCATATGATGCAAAACAGAAATAATGTTTTTGTGGATGTGGAAACGAACGGTAAAAATTCAATAACCGAAGCAAGCCTTCTGGATGCGCTCCGGGCATACGGATTTGAAGCGGATGATGTCAAAGGAAAGTCATTTTTCTTAAGCGACACGCAGGGTTCGTATCAGCTTTCGTTTGACGGAATCAACTGTCAGAACAAGAATACGTACGAAGGTGTCAACGGAGCGATGATGTCCGGGGAAAACTGGCAGCATGTACAGTATTATGACAGTGATAACGTTTTTAGAGTCAACGATTACGTGTTCTATTATTTCTCGCCGGATGATATCGAATTGAATAATGTGGATGATTTTCTGTCCTTTATTCAGTCCGTTGCGGAAGGAACCACGTATTATCATACTACGGTTAATCTGAATTGTGATTTGAAAATGTCGGGACTGAATTATGCGAAGTACTGGGGCGGAAGCTCAATACAGGCTGCGTTCCAAAACGGATTCCGCGGAACTTTCAACGGAAACGGTCATATCATAAACGGATTGACGATGAAGTGCGACGAAAATAACAAATACGGCTGCGGCCTGTTCTGTGCATTGGGGAAGGAAGCCGTGGTATGTGATTTGCAGTTTAATAACATTACGCTGGAAAGTTCTTTGAAAAATGACGGATGGGAACAGACGGGATACGGAGCGGTTGCCGGAAAGGTGACAGGAGAAAAGGTTACCATAAAAAATGTAATGGTACGAAGCGGAAACATTACCGGACACAATAATGTCGGAGGACTCATCGGAGTCATCGGAGAAAAATCCTGCCGAATCCTGAACTGCGAAAATGATGCGACGGTAACGTCCACCGGCCTGTATGCCGGAGGTATTGCCGGGGAGAATACGGAACGCTGCTATTCCGCGGATGCAACCATTTCCGATTGTATCAATAACGGAACCGTTATTGCAAAGGGCAAGGAAAATGCGGCCGGAGGAATTATCGGACATGTCACCGGTTCCGTTATATCCGTTGTGAACTGCACCAATAACGGCGAAATCAATGGCGTTATGGAAAATGAGGGAGAGGTCAATTATGCCGGCGGAATTGCGGGTGACGGCGACCAGGTTAAAATGAATAACTGCTGCAATAACGGAGCAATCACAGGCGCTGTGGCCGGAGGAATTGTTGCGGTGGGACAGTTCGCTGATTCCATTGTCGAGTGCACCAATAACGGCGCGATTGTCGGGATAAGCTACGCGGGAGGAATTCTCGGAATGCAGATGTCGGGAACCGCGAGTATCAAGAACTGTCTGAATGTGGGAACGGTTTCATCCATCGGAATTTCCGGCGGAATCATGGGTTGTGCTACCGGTTGTACATTATTTGACGGTATCCGGGATTGCACCAATGACGGAACGGTAGGCGGCCTCATTTCCGGAGGAATTATCGGAACGACGGACCATAGCAGCAAATTTGATTATCTTGTCAATCGGGGAACAATATCGGGACTGGAAACGGCCGGCGGAATCATCGGAAAAGCAACCGGTACGGGCAGCGATTTCAACAATTGCGGCAATTGCGGTGACGTGAGTGCGATAACCACAGCCGCCGGCATTGCAGGTGTGCTTGACGATGAGACATTTACGCTGAATATCTGTATCAATACCGCAAATGTTTCGGGCGCCTACGCGGGAGGCGTGGTCGGTGTGATGGGAACCGACAAAACGGGAAATGAGCTGACGCAATGCCAGAATCACGGCTCGATTACGTCGGAATACGATGCGGCGGGCGGCCTGATCGGAATGTGCTACGGCGGCGTAAAATTCACGGATAACAAGAGCTGGGGAGATGTGACATCCGCCGATTATGCGGGCGGTCTGATCGGACACAACGATAAAAAGGTTTGTGAGTTTAAGGACAATTCCGTGAAGGGAGCCATTAAAGGAAAAGAAAAGCATACGGCAGAGTTTTGCGGTTATGATAACAGAACCAAATCGTCTGTTACGGGAAGTATTTTCTCAAACGGAAGTATCCTGATTATCGGAATCGTGGTTTTGGTTTTACTGGCGGCGGCAGTCATTTTGCTTGTTGCTGTCAGAAAGAAGAGAAAGGCCGGAACCGATGACAAGCGGGAACCCGTTGACGAAGCCACCGCTTCGGAAGAAGAGCTTTTGAGGGGATTGAAATAATACCCAAGAAAAAACAGGATATTGTTATCAGTAAAGCCGTCTTTTTATCTCATAGGAAAGTTCGTCCTATGAGATAAAACACGCTCCGCGAGGATGCACACGCCTGTGCAGAGGAAAACTGTCGCTTCGCGACGCACAGGCGGCGCGAGCATATCGCAAGCGATATAAAACAAATAGGAACTATATGAGACGGGAGCCCTATCGAGCAAATAAGGATATAATAGCTGTACTACGTATTTGCGTGGTGCAGCTGTTTTGTAGTTCACAGAAGAAATATGAAATAGAAAAGCGGGTTTGCTTATATATTGTTGCAGCGTTTACAAAAAGAAAAAAACTAAAAAAAATAAACAAAAGTGTTTACAGATAGAAAAAAGTATGATAATGTAAACATGAAAGGTGGTAGAAGATATGTTTGAGAAGAATCTTAAGTATTATCGATTAAAGAATAATATGAGTATGAAAGATTTAGCTGAAGCTTGTGGCGTTACCTCAATGGCAATCTCAAACTATGAAAGTGGTAAGAGAAAGCCTGATATGGACACAATTAATAAGCTTGCAGAAGTATTAGGTGTTTATGTTGTTGATTTTCTTGCTTCAAGAAATACTAATCTTTCATTTAAACATTGTGAGTTTAGAAAACACTCTACATTGACAAAGTCGCAACAAGAATATGTCAGGGAGTCTGTTGAGGAGTATTTTAGTAGATTTTTTGATGCTGTTGAATGTATTGGAGGTAATCCACTCCCAGAACCACCAAAATGTTATACATTGATTCGTACAGAAAATCCTGAAAAGGATGCTAAACAATTAAGAGGTTATCTTGGTTTGCAAGAAGAAGGTCCAGTTGATGAACTTATAGGTATTCTTGAGAACAAGGGAATATTGGTTCTTGAATTGGATATTGATAATGAACACTTTTCTGGCATGAATGGATTTGTAAACGGTTATCCATATATCGTGATTAACAAAAATATGTCGCCAGAAAGAAAACGTACTACAGTTTTACATGAACTTGCTCATTTAATGTTTGTGTGGGATGAAAATAAAGATAATGAAAACGAGGCAACGGCTATTGCAGGTGCAACACTTATTTCTAAGAAGGACTTAATCAGAGAGTTGGGTATCCATAAATCGGCATTAACAAAGGACATGATTCTTGTTTGCAAGGAATATGGAATTTCCATGTATTTACTAGTGAAAAGAGCATCTCTAGTAGGAATTATTTCAGATTCATTAGCAAAAGAGTTTTATATTAAAGCGAACAAAGCTAATTGGAGAAAGGCAGAACCGCAACGTGTAAGAAATATTGAAAAGCCGTTACTATTTAATCAGTTGGTATATAGGGCAGTAAATGAAGAAGGGATCAGCTTACAAAGGGGTGCTGAACTATTACAGATTTCTGTTGATGAAATGGATGAATATTGTGGACTGGTGGAGGTATAAAGCTTGGAATACATTAGTAGCGATACCAACATTTGGTTAGATTTTAATGCAATATCCAGAACAGATTTGCCTTTTCGATTGCCGTGTACATACATTATGTACAAAGAAGCCCTTCGTAAGGAGATTATAAGTCCTCCGGAACTTATTGAGAGGCTTCAAAAAAGAGGCCTTATTGGAGTTGATTTGACAATTGAAGAGTTCCTTTATGCGGATGAAATGGCAAAGAAATATGTGAAATTGTCAGGTTATGATAGAACCGCTTTAGCTATGGCAAAGTTCAGAAAAATTCCATTACTAACCGGAGATAATCCTTTGAGAAAGGCTGCTGAAAAAGAAGACGTCGAAGTGTTCGGAACCATAGGTCTTTTGGACAGACTGTATGAGGGAGAATATATCAATAAAATAGAGTATCGATTCTGTTTGGAGAGTTTACTGGAACATGAGGAAAGGCGGCTTCCAATAGATGAGTTACAGAAGAGAATTAATTCTCTTCGATAGATAAAACTGAATAAAAAGAGCACATAACATAAATGCTACGCGCTCCTTTATAGAGTATGCTAAGATACTCCCTAGACAAGATTATATTAGCACACTCGTTGGAGAAAGCGCAAGTAAAACATGTATTTTTTGTGCGCTGTTACCCAGGGAGGAGTAGTTTTCATAGTAGTCCTTCCGGTGCAGCTCTTGGTAGCGGCATTTGTTGTTTTTACCTCGAAGGGAGGAATATTATGAAAAGATATGATTATCATATCAATGAATATGGGGAAAAAATACGAGTACCCAAAGATTAAAAAAAACTGTTGAACCTTCAGTATCTAAGGCTCACAAATAAAACGTATTCAGTAGGCAGGCATGATCTGCCGGAACTAAGATGTGATACTGAAGTGTTGCCGGATTTTATCGCATTATATAATCATCCCGCAGATTATAATAAAACGCCGAACACTGCTGTCGCATTTTACCTGTATGATGATACTTTCGATGGCATAGATGGATTGTATAATGCGATTTATTACAAGGATGAAAAACTGCTGAAAAAGTTTAAGGAAAGATTTAAAGGGGTTAAGTTTTTTATAGCGTGTATATACCGACCAGACAGTGCACACTGCACGGTGGTTTAGTGCATGACTTCCGCCGATACAGTGCACACTTTCCGGTCAACAGTGCATTATTCAGGTATCTCTATCCCTGCAGTTACTAGTAGAGATTCGAGTAGTTTTACCCTGTCAAGCAGATAACGTATCTCATTCCAATTGGATGAACATATTTCCTCTGCTTCCTGCAGCGCAGCACATGTGACTTGGTAATCAATCCAGATATCACAGTTTCTGCGTGATTTGAA
>JAZLJJ010000001.1:0-39106 GCA_045597325.1 Lachnospiraceae bacterium | reverse complement strand
GGGCGGAGCATGAAGCTTCGCCCGTTCTTTTTAGTCTCATAGGAAAGTTCGTCCTATGAGACTAAAAAAACGCTCCGCGAGGATGCACACGCCTGTGCAGAGGAAAAATGTCGCTTCGCGACGCACAGGCGGCGCGAGCATGTCGAAAATGATATGCAATTACAGAGTATAGGAAATTGCGTTGAAAAAAATTTTGGGAAAAACTTTTTTTTGTGATTGACAATGCGTGGGCTTCGTGGTAATATAATCAAGCGTGTTGAAAAACAGTGCATGCGGACTTGCTGGAATTGGCAGACAGGCATGACTAAGGATCATGTGCGCATAGCGCGTTCGGGTTCAAGTCCCGTAGTCCGCAGTAAAAGGAAGGTTATTCGTAACCTTCCTTTTTTTTATCTCATAGGAAAGTTCGTCCTATGAGAAAAAAACGCTCCGCGAGGATGCACACGCCTGTGCAGAGGAAAAATGTCGCTTCGCGACGCACGGGCGGCGCGAGCATATCGCAAGCGATATGCTTTGTTCTTCTCACAATCACGTAAGGAAGACAAATCGGGAAAATTGTGATATACTGTCGTTGTGCGCTTGTTTGGAGTTTGGATTTTCGATACGGAATGTCCGAAACCGTCCGGGAAAATGCCGGAGTTTGCGCAGGAAAAGGATATTGATATGAACAGGAAACGCTTTTTAATATGGATGACAGTGTGCGGACTGGCAGTCGGAATGACCGCCTGTAAGCCGCAGGAGGGAAATGAAACCGGGAACGGAACCGTGACGCCGGCGACCGGAGTGCCGACAATCGAAGTGTCGCCGACTCCGCAGGGGCCCACAGCGCCGGAGGAAAATCCGGACCGTTTTACTGTTGTGACGGAAGAAAACGGACTCCGTTATATCGGGTCGATTACGGCGGACAAGAACCGAACGGACGGAATTAAGCCGGATTCGGCTGCACTTGCCGGAACGGAAGGCTGTGATTATACGGATGAGAACGAGTACACATATACCGTTGCAACAAATGATTTGAAGGCTCTTTCATGGGCTCCGTTCGGCAATCCGTCGGACGATGACTTCAGAATTCGCCAATCGCTGTATTCGGTTCTGTATGACATCGTTCCGAATGAACAGAAGGACGGCAGCACCGTCCTTTGCGAAATGGCAAAGGAACTTCCGGAGGATGTAACCGCAGACTATGTCGGGACTTTCGGCATTTCCGAAGGAGAACACGGGAAAGCGTGGAAAATCCGGCTGCGTGATGATGCAACCTGGATTGACGAAACTCCGATTACCGCCGAAACGTATGTGTATACGTTCCGGGAAATGCTGAATCCGCGAATGAACAATCCGATTGCGGAGCTTCTGACAACCGGAGATATGGAGATTTACAATGCGGCAAACTACCGAAATATCGAGGGTTCGGAGTGGATTTCGAACAGTCCGGACGGGACCTCGTTACAATGCGCGTGGGATGCCAAAACGGCGGATGAAGACGGCATTTACATGATGCCGGACGGACAATGGATGTATTTCGGTTTGACCGTTCCGTACGGCAGGCTGCACGGAAATTCCCTGTCGGATTATTTTCAGGCCGGATATATTCCGAAAAAGACGTACGAAACTCTGGCGGGACAGGCCGACCGGGACGGATTTATGCCGGTTACCGACAAGACGATTGAACTTCTGTATGCATTTACTGGCAGCGACCTTTGGGGAAATGAAACCGAAGACGAGCTGGCCTACTATGTGTCGTTCCGGAAGGATTCGGTTGTGACCGATTTGGAGACGGTCGGCATTTTCGCAACGGATGAGTACGAATTCGTGCTGATTACGGAGCGGCCGGTGCCGAATGCCGCGGTGACACTGCCGAGCATTTTGAACCGGATATATCTGGTTCGTGAGGAATTGTGGGAAAAATGCAAAACATATTATGATGAAAATGATAAAGAAGTGTCTGCGGACAGCGAAAATGTGGCATACATTACAAGCAGTTACGGGACCGGTTCGGAAAAAACGGCAAGCTACGGCCCGTATATGCTGTCTGAATACAATTCGAAAAAGCGAATGGTCATGGAACGGAACAAAAGCTGGTACGGATACCGCGATGAGGCTCATGCGGGACAGTATCAGACCGACCGGTATGTCATTCGTCTGATTGAGAAAGAAGCGTCACAGTCGGAGGCATTTCTGGCCGGTGAAATCGAGCAGAAGAAACTGACCGGAGAACAGGCGGCGGAATATGCGGAAAGCGATTTTGTTCGCCAGATGCCGAACACGGAACGGATGTTTTTGTCCGTGAATACGGACAAGACGGCGACGTCTCAACGGGGAACCGAAATTCTGACCAATGAAACCTTCCGGAAGGCACTGTCGCTGGCAATTCCGCGTGAGGAAGCGGCGGACGCTGTTGCAACGTTCGGAGAACCGTTGCTCGGTCTGATGAGCCCGAACAGCCTGAGTGACCTGCATACGGGAACTTATTATCGGGAAACCGGTGCCGGAAAACAGGCCATTGTGGGGTTGTACGGCGTAACCGTCGGAGAAACCGGCGATTATAAAACAGTGGATTCCGCATATGAGCAGCTGACCGGTTACAATCCGGAACTCGCACGGGCGCAAATGAGCAAGGCGTACGATGAGTGCGTGGCGGACCTGTTATATGACGGCAGCCGTGAAATCGAACTGGAAATTTTGTTTGCGGGCGATTCGGATTTGTGTGAACGGCTCGGCGAAGTGCTCGATGCCGCTTTGAAAAATGCCTGCATCGGGACCGGATTTGAAGGGAAATTATCCATTCGTCTGTCTTCGGATGAGGATGCGGAGGATGTCATTCGTCAGGGAAAAACCGACATGATTCTGACAGTTCGGGAGGATGCTCCCGAAGACCTGTACCGGGAACTTGACAGGGCCTGCGGTCCGGAGGCGTCCGAACGGGGCGATTTCGGTTACGGATTCGATGCGGACCGGATTGCGCTTCATTTTAAAGTTAATGAGATCGATTATATTGCTACCCTGAAAAATATGTGTATGTGGATGGCCGGGACCGCGGATGCCAATCTGCGAATCCAGTCGGCGGACGGAAAATCGGAGCTGGCGGCATTTGCGGAGTATGATGTGAACACCCGGGCGGCATTTGCCGGGATTTTGGAAAAAGCGTACCTCGGAACGTATACGACGATTCCGTTACTGTTCCAAATGACTCCGGTACTGCTGTCGCAAAAAGGACAGTTCCCGCTCGAGGAATACCGCGAGAGATTCGGATTCGGCGGACTTCGTTATTATACCTATACGTACAGTGATGCGGAGTGGAATGAAGTGTGCAAAGACATCCGGTATTTGCCGGAACCGCCGGAGGACGAAAACCCGGACGATGAGAATCCGGAGGACGAAAATCCGGATGAGGAGTAGGCAGGGCCGTAGGATACCGAGGAAGTATTTGCCGGGCGAAGAATGCGCCGGTTTGAGAAAATCAGAAGAACAAACGGACGGCAGGATTCATTTTCATAAGCACTGCTTATAGTAATGATGAGTGAGTATATAAGGCAAAATTCGGAAATGCCTTGAATAAAAAATGAGGTTTCATTATAATAAAATTGTTTGCGGAGTGTGCCCGGAGGGGCGGTAACCGCAGGCGCAGAACATACAGACCAATTGGAGGATGCAACTATGGAAATGCTGTCATTGAAGAAGGTGTTGGAAAGCAATGCATATCCCGGACGGGGCATTGTGTTGGGCAGATCGGAAGACGGTAAGTATGCGGTAACGGCTTATTTTATCATGGGAAGAAGCGTAAACAGCAGAAACCGTGTCTTTGTAAATGACGGGGAAGGAATCCGGACACAGGCATTTGATCCGTCGAAGCTGTCCGATCCCAGCCTGATTATTTACGCTCCGGTACGTGTTTTGGGCAACAAGACAATCGTTACCAACGGAGATCAGACCGATACCATATATGAGCTGATGGATAAGCAGCAGACATTTGAACAGTCTCTCCGCACGAGAGAATTTGAGCCGGATGCACCGAATTTTACCCCCAGAATCAGTGGTATTATGCATGTGGAAAACGGTCAGTACAATTATGCACTCTCCATTTTGAAGAGCGATAACGGTGACCCTGAGAGTTGTAACCGTTATTCCTTCGCATATAGCAATCCGAAGGCCGGAAAGGGCAGATTTATCCACACCTACATGGGTGACGGCAATCCGCTTCCGAGCTTTGAGGGTGAGCCCGAACTGGTTGATATCCGCGGAAATATTGACGAATTTACCGACCTTGTATGGAACGGCCTGAACGAAGAGAATAAGGTGTCTCTGTTCGTTCGTTTCATCGATATCGAGACCGGCAAATACGAAACCAGAATTGTTAATAAAAACTAAATGTCATTACCCGGTAGGGTGATGACCTGCTAAATTTATGCAAACCGCTAAAAAGGAGACAATATGAACGAATTGGAATTGAAATACGGATGTAATCCGAACCAGAAACCGTCCCGCATTTTCATGGCTGACGGCAGTGAACTGCCGATTACCGTGTTGAACGGCAAGCCCGGCTATATTAACTTTATGGACGCATTTAACGGCTGGCAGTTGGTAAAGGAACTGAAGAAGGCAACCGGACTTCCGGCAGCAACTTCCTTTAAGCACGTTTCTCCGGCAGGTGCCGCAGTCGGTCTTCCGCTTACCGATACCCTGAGAAAGATTTACTGGGTTGACGATTTGGGCGAGCTGACCCCTCTCGCAAGCGCATATGCACGTGCAAGAGGCGCGGACAGAATGTCTTCGTTCGGTGATTTCATTGCTTTGTCCGACGTTTGCGATGTTGCAACCGCAACCATGATTAAGCGTGAAGTGTCTGACGGTATTATCGCTCCCGGCTATGAGCCCGAAGCATTGGAAATCCTGAAGAGCAAGAAGAAGGGCAATTACAACGTCATTCAGATTGATGAAAATTATGTTCCGGCCGCATTGGAGCGGAAACAGGTTTACGGCATCACCTTTGAACAGGGCAGAAATGAGCTGAACATCGATGATAAGCTGTTTGCCAATATCCCGACCAGAAACAAAGAGCTTCCGGAGCTTGCCAAGATTGACCTGATTATTTCCCTGATTACTCTGAAATATACACAGTCCAATTCCGTTTGCTACTGCAAGGGCGGTCAGGCTATCGGTATCGGTGCCGGACAGCAGTCCCGTATCCATTGTACCCGTCTTGCCGGCTCCAAGGCTGACAACTGGTGGCTGCGTCAGTCCGAGCAGGTTCTGAATCTTCCGTTCCTGGAGTCCATCGGACGTGCAGACCGTGACAATGCAATCGATCTCTACATCGGTGAGGACTATATGGACGTTCTGGCAGAAGGAAAATGGCAGAACATTTTCAAGACAAAGCCGGAAGTATTTACGGCAGAAGCAAAGCGTGCATGGCTTGACAAGAATACGGACGTTGCACTCGGCTCCGATGCGTTCTTCCCGTTCGGTGACAATATCGAGCGTGCATTCCGCAGCGGCGTAAAATATGTTGCTGAGCCCGGCGGATCCATCCGTGATGATTTGGTTATTCAGGCAGCCGATGACCATGATATGGTTATGGCATTTACCGGAATTCGTCTGTTCCATCACTAATCGTCATTTTCGAAACTGCATAAAGCAAAATGAAACCTCCTTGCCGGCAAGCCCGTGAGGAGGTTTTCCAAATCGGAACAAAGCCGTGTATCGGAAGGCGAAACCATTCCGGAAAGAGATTGAGGGAGGACAAATCGTTGAAAATGAATCTTTACGAAGAGCATCATTTTAAAGGAACAGCCATAGAAGAGCACTATGAAAAAAACATTGAAGACTTTACTCCCAAAGAGTGGATTCTGTTGGGCATTTGTGCGATGATGGTGATTGCCGCAATCGTTTCCGGGATTATGTCGGAGTTTGGGCTTATGGTCATTTTTATAGGCGCAGCCGTTTCCGCCGTCATGGTTCTGACAAAGGTGGCGTTTCAGCTGTCGAACGACGCAAATGGGATTGTACTTTTCTTTTTCATGATGGGTGTGGCGACCTCTGCGGCCGGCATTCTTATGTGTATCGGGAACCGTACATGGCTGTTGGTGTATTTGAGCATCGTGATACTGTTGGGGATATCCGTTGCAGCTGTATTTTGCCTGAGTGTTGCGAAGAACAAGAAAGAGGAAATGAGTAAGTATACGCAGACGGTGAAAGCAGATTGTGTGAATATTGATATGAGTGAAATCGATACGGTCAACGTGACGTTTCAGTATGTTGTCGACGGGACGGAATACAAGTCGGAAGCATGTATGCCCCGGGAGGATTGGAGGAAACTGATACACGGAGCGGGAAGTGCGGCTTCGATTTATGTCAATCCGGAGAATCCAGCGGATATTATGCCCGTGAAAAAAAGCACTGCGATGGAGACCGCCATGGGAAGCATTTTTGCGGGAGTAGTGGTTATCGGAGTTGTGTTCCTGATTGTTGTTTTCGCCACGGGTGCGGATTTCGCGGGTTGGTTTTGATAACAGATAGGTTTATATGACAGATAAACGCTCCGCGAGGATGCACACGCCTGTGCAGAGGAAAAATGTCGCTTCGCGACGCACAGGCGGCGCGTGCATATCGCAAGCGATATGCTTTGTTCACAATATGAAATGCCGTACCTGACGGTTACCAGGTAAGCTTAAAACCATGAATACTTAAACCCCGGACCTCCGTCTGATATGATTGAGCCATCAATCAAACAACGGAGGTCTTGCAATGCGCAAAGAAATTCATCAAAGCAAATGTGAGGAATGGGAAAAACTTATTGATCAGTGGATCGGCAGCGGTCTTTCAAAAAACAATGGTGTAATGAAAACAACATCAATGTCCGGCAGCTGCGTTATTGGCAGCGTGTTCTGAAGCGCGAAGTTACAGGGCAGAATGATTCGGACAACTCAGGCGGCCAGGGCTGCGATGCAAATGAACCGGTTGAGCAGGGCATTATTTGTTTTTCTTTTTGTTCTTAATTTTGTTGTATACGGGAACCGTTACAACTGCAACAATGGTTGCAATGATTGTAATAATCCAGAAATCACCGTATCCGAACAAATTATAATCCTCATAATCCATTAATTCGCTTGAAAGATATTCTACCCAGCCTATAACAATCCACTGGGCGATATAGAACGGAAGGATGCCTTTGGAAATGACAATCAGCCATTTACAAATTCTGGTTTCTTTAATCTTAAAATAGATAAAATAGAAGATGGCGAACCAGATTCCCGCAAGGAAAGTTAACATCACTACATTGGGAAGATCCGTAATGTATTCATTGGCGGGAGAAGTCATAATACGCAGGGGATCCAGGTCGTAGCTTAAAAGGGAGAACCATACTGCAAAAAGACCTATTGCTGATACCCAGAACATTTTTTTAACAAATGCACTTCGCAATTCTTCCGTTTCAAAATTTTTGTATATACAACCGAAGCAGTAACCCATGGCCGGGAAAATCATCCAGGTCATAAGAGGAAAACAGCTGTCCGCATCCATATATATGAATCTTCCAAGGAAACCGAATAAATTAAGATTTTCAATTTCAAAAGAAGGAATGATTGCATCAACCGTAAGCATAACAAGTGAAGTCAAAAAGATTGAAACCGGAGACATATCAAGTTTCTTGAAAATGGCGAATACAATAAATGCCAGACCTACGAAATCATAGATATCGGGAGTCAGGGTATAATATAGGGTGCCATATTCACCAAATATCGCATCGGTGTTGCCGTTTATAATACTCGTTATTATTGTGGGAATTATGAAACGGAAGAAATTAAGTGCAAATCCGATTACTATGAAAGTTAAGCCTCTCTTAAATAAATCCTTGGCTGTTGACTTTCGGGAAAAATATATATTTGCTCCCATAAGAATCATAAAAATGGAAGGCATAAGGTTACACAGATATAAAATCCAGGAGTATTCTCCCAACAGACTTTCAGGTAACGCATAGACGCTTTCCATTTCTTCATATACATGAACGAGGGGCAAAAGCAGAAGAGGGAGGGCTCTGGCCAGATCCAGCTCTTCAAATCGCCTTTTGGCGGGGATGGTTGTAGTGTTCATAATGGTATCTCCTCCTATGGTATGTTTTTTTCTATGCAAGGAGTATATCACAGGGATAGGGGACAAATAGGGTACAATAATTGTATCTTTTTTGTCCCCGAATTTATGATAAAATAGAAGTGTACGATAGGCAGTGTCAATAAACCATAAAACTGTGAGGAAGCGCGAAATGCTTTGCATTTTGCAAAGAAGGGATTATATGGACAGAGATTCTATTAATTTGGGAGGCAGCACAGCCTTTAAGCATAGCATTTTGTTTATGCAGTTCCTGTTGTTCTGCATATCTGTGATTTTGCCCATGAGAATTGGCATGGAGCATATGAATGCAGTGGGAATAATCAGCGTGGCGCTGGATCTGATGGCCATGTTTGTGCTTATGCTTATTTTCCGTAATATATGCAACGGTCGTTTGTTAAATAACACATATGAGATTAGCAGGTTCATTATTACAGTATTCTTTTGTGTGTTTTTTGAAGTGGGAATATGGGTATTTGACGGACTTGAAGAATTCAGAACCATGAATTACATATGTAATATCGGATGCAATTGCCTGGTGCTTTTGGGGACATATCTGTACTTTTTGTTTATTAAAAAAGCAAAGGGAATTAATACAGAGATATTTCCCAAGCTTAAGTGGATTATGGGAGCGGTACTGGCAGTGGGAATCGCAGCCGAGCTTTTGAATTATTTCTGGGGCTATTTTTATGAAATAGATGCACATGGGGTATACATTAGAAGTGCCTGGGGAAGTCATCTGGGTTATTTTCCCTTTTTTATTATGCTGGGGGGATGCGTTGTATTCATAATTCGCCAGAAAATAGACTGGAAAACGAAATTGTCATACATGTCATATTTCATTTTTCCACTGTTGTGCAGTGTGTGGTACATATTGACCGGATATCCCCCGACTTTTTTTGTGGCGGCGGCTATGAGCGTGTTGCTGATACATGGTGATATATATGTGTTACAGGGCAAGGAAACGGAATTTTTTGAATTGGAAAATGCCAAAAATGAAGCAGAGTGTACTCTTAGCAGAAATATGCTGATGCTTTCACAGATAAAGCCTCATTTCTTATACAATTCTCTGGGAAACATAGAAGTTTTGTGTAAGATAAATCCTGAAAAGGCAGGTCAGGCCATACATCACTTCACTCAGTATTTGAGAAGCAATATGGATGTTGTCAAAAATACCGACACGATTCCGTTTTCAAAAGAGCTGGAACACATTAGAAATTATGTGTGGCTTGAGCAGATGCGATTTGAGGATGTGTTGGAATATAAGGAAGATATTGAAGTCGTTGATTTTAGGGTAACACAGCTTTCCATTCAGCCCATTGTGGAAAATGCGATAAAGCATGGTATGATGGGAGATGCAGAAGGAGTATTGCATGTTACATTAATGGTTGAAGAATGCGAAAACGCATACGTTATAAGAGTATGTGACGACGGATGCGGATTTGATCCGACAAAAGTGCCGGATGACGGAAGAAGTCATATTGGCATAGGCAGTGCAGCTTACAGTTTGAAAATGCGATTAAACGGAGCTATTGACATTGATAGCAGGATTGGAGAAGGAACGACAGTTACTATTACAATACCCAAAAACTGAATTATGGGAACGACAGGGAATCGATAAATATTTGTATTTAGCAAAGAGAGAGGAGTTTTATTATGACTATATTGGCAGTTGATGATGAGAAGCTGTTGCTGCTTGCTTTGGAAAATGCAATTCGTGAGGCAGAACCAAATGCAGAGGTTATATCTTTTCAAAAAGCTACCGATGCTTTGATGTATGCCAAAAACAATCCGATTGATGTAGCTTTTCTTGATATAAGGATGCGCGGAATGGATGGAATGGAGCTTGCAGAAAAAATAATGGAGATCTATCCCGGAATCAATGTAATATTTTGCACCGGATATGATGAGTATGTGTCTGAGGCATTCAGAAAAATAAGATGCAATGGTTATATAACAAAACCTGTTGATGCGCAAAAGGTTATGCAGGAACTCCGGCATTTGAGAAAGCCATTGGATATGGATACGGCAAAACGTGTGAGATTTCAGTGCTTTGGTAATTTTGAAGCCTTTGTGGACGAGAAACCGATAAAATTTGAGAGGATGAAAACAAAGGAGCTGCTGGCATATCTTGTCAATGCCAATGGGGCGGTTTGCACAAATAATGAAATAATAGTCAACCTGTGGGATGACGATGAGAATCATGATTCTTATTTCAAAAAGCTGCGTATGGATTTGGTCATAACCTTGGAAAAATATGATTGTCTGGAAATAATCAACCGGCAAAGGGGTGGGATAGGAATTGTAACCGAACTGGTGGATTGTGATTACTATACATGGAAAAAGAATAATCAAACAGAGTATTCAGGAGAGTATATGAAGCAGTATCTGTGGAGTTCCTATTGGATGTAAACCTATAGTCTATGTGTACTTATTATAAGTGAATGATTCTCCATGCTCATGTTAATTCCCTTAACTCGTTCAGCTTTGCTAATGCCTCTGTTTCTGCCTTACTTAACACTACAATATCGTCCTTTGGAACTTCGTCTTCTGATACAGGCTCATCGTCCTCATCAAACACCTCGTAGCAATCATCATCGTCATCGTCGTCCAAAACTATCGTTACCAGTTCAGGACCGTGAACTCCCGGTCCCGCAGTTCCTTGCGCAGGGAGTCGTAATCGGGCAGGAAACGTGCCACAGTGTCCCAAAACGCGGTGCTGTGATTCATTTCAAAGCGATGGCAAAGCTCATGAACAATCACATAATCGCGGAGCCGCTCCGGAAGCATCAGTAATTTCCAGTGCAGGTTGATATTTCCTTCGGCACTGCAGCTGCCCCAGCGGGATTTGGTTTCTTTGATCGTGACATTGTTATAGGAAACGCCGATGACCTCGGCCCATTGACGAACCCGTTCACGCAAAATGTCACCCGCATACCGGCGTCCCCATTTGCTGACCAGCTTGCGGCAGGTTTCCGGAGAAAGTGACGCACCGCGAAGCACGAGTTCCGGGCCGGTTTCCCCATTTCGCAAAAGTATGGTATAATTGCGGGCGGCGGAATCCTCCTGAAGTCGGAGCGTAAGATGGCCGCTGCCGAACGGGAACAGCGCACCGTCAAAATAATGGTCCTCCGGACCGCCCAAATCGGACATGGCGCGAAACAGCTCAGCCTGTTTGCTGAGAATCCAGTCGATATTTTTCAAAAGGACATCGTTGATTTCGGAGGACGAACTGAAAAACGGAGCGCGGACGACCACCTCGCCGGTCCGTTTCAGCTGAATGCCGATTGTTTTACGGTTGCTGCGATACAGCGTATATACGAAATTACCGAGTGAAACGGTTTCTTTTTTTGTAAAATGAAGGAAATTCACGGATGACCTCCCAAGATGATTCTGCCTGCATATCGGACTATGACGGGCGCAAACTTATTATAACGAATCCGGAGCAAAACCTCAAGTGAATCCGATTCGGCAGAGGAAGAATGCAAACGTTTGGAGCATCATTTGCATAAATGAACGGCCGGAACGAGCGGAAGAGTGACCGGAGAACCGTTCGGAAGAGTGAGCGGGCAAAATGAGCGGAAGAAATAACGGACGGAATTACCGGACAGAATGGAAATTCAGCTCCGTTTGTGATATGATTGCAGCAAAATAATAAAAATTAAGGCATTTATTAATGTACTTTTAATCTTTCTTTCCTTTTTGTTTAAACTTGACGGGATATGATAAACACGTAATGAAGAACGCGGGACCGAAGCTTCGGAACAGTCACAGCGTTGACGATACGGAATACGGACGGAGCAAGACTCCGTTCCCAATGAGTAAATGCCGCCGAACGGGTGGCAGAAGGGAATGAAATAATGGAACACAAAGAAAAAGTAAGAAAAATTTGTGAGAAAATGGAAGTGGATGAATTTGAGGCGGATGCAGCGCTTCGTGCATGCGGAGACGACATTTTGGATGCGGCGTTGTATCTGGAGGCGCTCGGCAAGGTGAAGAGACCGGCCGGCGGCTATTACACCGAAGTTCCGGAGGAAGTTCGGGTAACGGAAAAGGGCGCTCCTCAGCGTTATGCAAGCGAGTCGTTCGGAGAGTTTATTAAGCGACTGCTGCAGAAATTTGTGGGTTTGGTAAAACTCGGCATGCATAATTATTTGCAGGTTCGGAGAAACGGTGAGTCAAAGCTGGAAATTCCGATTACGATTTTTGTAATTCTTCTGCTTCTGCCGAGTTGCCCGATTATTCTGGTTCTGATGCTGATCAGTCTGTTTTGTGATTATTCGTACCGGTTTGTCGGTGAGAATCTGAATCAGGACAACAGCGGAAACCGCATTTCGGAATCCTGCTCCCGATTCGCGGAATCCGTTCGCAAGGACTGGAATGAGAGCAAGCAGGCGCAGAACACCGGCGACGACGGAACGAACGCCTGACGATTGATGATATTTAATGGAAGCACTGCCATAAGAATTCGCTGACGCGAGGGCAGTGCGCAGATCATCAATCTGCGATTGATGATATTTACGGAGGATTTTCATGGCAAATTCGGTCTTGATTGTGGAGGACGAGGAAAAAATCGCACGGTTTGTAGCGCTGGAGCTGGCTCATGAAGGGTATGAAACCGCATGGGCCGACAACGGCCGGGACGGACTGGCAAAGGCGGAAAGCGGCGAGTACAGCATCATTTTGCTGGATATTATGCTGCCGGAGCTGAACGGTCTGGAGGTCCTTCGGCGGTTGCGGAAAACCTCGCAGGTTCCGGTCATTTTGCTGACGGCAAGAGATTCGGTAATGGACAAGGTGTCCGGGCTGGATATCGGAGCCGATGACTACGTGACCAAGCCGTTTGCCATAGAAGAGCTTCTGGCGCGAATCCGGGTTGCACTGAAGAAACGCAGTGTTCCGGAACCGTCGGAGGAAACAAAGCTTGTTTGGGGAAAACTGGTCGTCGACAAGGCGGCTTATTCCGTGCGGTATGACGGAACCGAAATCGAACTGTCCAAGCGGGAGTTTGATTTGCTGTCGCTGCTCCTGACCAACCGCAACATCGTATTGAATCGGGAAACTCTGCTGCAGAAGGTGTGCGGCTACGATTATGTCGGAGAAACCAATGTGATTGATGTGTATGTCCGGTATTTGCGGACCAAAATCGACGAACAGTTCGGCGTTCACATGATTCAGACGGTGCGCGGAGTCGGCTATGTGATTAAGGATGAATAAACGGGACATAAGGATGTAAGAACAGTATGGGAAATGAGGAAAAAAGACGTACCGGCTCGATTGCCGGGAAACTGCATTGGATGTTTGTCCGGCGGATCTTTTTTGGCTTTTTGATATTGGATTTGGTGATTGCGGCGGCTGCGGTTATCGGCTTTCTGGGGTATTCTCTGGAACAGAAGGGGGGACATCTGAGGGAACTGCAATTCAGCAATTCGTTTTCTGTGGAAGCGGAGGCGGACGGACTGTATGTAATCGTACCGACAACACGGGGAACCCAATTGTGCATTGTACAAAGGCCGCTTCTTGATGCGGCACGCAACATTGCCGTAGTGATTGCGGCAGCGGAATTGCTGATTCTTTTGCGGGTTGTTTTATTTGACCGCTTCCCGATTCGAAGAAAACTGAAACCGCTGCGGGAAATGGCCACCAATGCACGGAATATCAGCAATATGAACTGGAACGAAGAAAAACTGCAGAATCTGACGTATGCCATCAGCCATGTGGATGCGGAATCGCCGTCCGATCACGTTCGGACCAACGATGCCGAGCTGGACGGAATTGAGCGCGCGTTAAATGATTTGCTGGATCGAATGCGGGATGCGGCTCGTGAACAGACCCGGTTTGTCAGCGATGCATCGCATGAACTTCGTACTCCGATTGCCGTCATTAAAGGCTATGCGGATATGCTGGACCGCTGGGGTAAGGAAGACCGTGTGGTTCTGGAGGAGGCGATTGCCGCAATCCGAACCGAGTCGGATCATATGAATACGCTCGTGGAACAGCTGCTGTTCCTGGCACGCGGAGACAGCGGACGGACTAAGCTGTGTCATGAGCAGACGTCGCTGACGGCGCTGATGAGCGAAGTTTTCGAGGAATCGGAAATGATCGATCCGAAGCACAAATATGAATTTGAAAAGCAGGGTGGCGAGGTGATTTGCTACGGAGATGCCGCGATGCTGAAACAATCGATGCGCATTTTGGTGGACAATGCGGCAAAATATTCGCAGGAGGGGGACACCATTACGCTGCGCGTCGGAGTCAGCAAGGAGTACCGCCCGTTTTTCTCGGTACAGGATAACGGCGTCGGAATGAGCGCATCGGATGTGGAACACATTTTCGAGCGGTTTTACCGGTCGGATACGGCACGAAACAGCAAAACCGGAGGAACCGGTCTCGGACTGGCTATCGCAAAGTGGATTATCAATCGTCACCACGGAACCATACAGGTGCAGAGCCGTCCGGAAATCGGAACCCGGTTTACCGTATATTTGCATGCACAGCAGGAATCTTTTGAAAATGCCGTTGTAATTACGGAATAATGACAGAAGCCAAGTCAAAAAGGGACACTTTTAAATTTTACGAAAGAGTGTTCCCTTTTTCTGTTACAGGGTGTATAATGGTCTGCACAGTATTGTTATGGTGCCGTTCGGAGACATCCGAACGACGGATTACAGTTTATCGGAAAGGAAAAGTAAGATGAAAGCAAAGAAAATCTTAGCTTTGATTCTTTCTTTGGCGATGGTTCTCTCCATGACAGCATGTAAGAAAGATGATAAGAAAAACGAGACCAATAATACGACCAATCCGACACCGACAACCGACACAAAGGATCCGGGCACGACTCCGGCTCCTACCGAAGGTCCTGTCGAGCCGGAAGTTCCCGAAGGAACATTTACGCAGAAACTGTATGATACGGCTTTGGGTACCAACTGGAACCCTCATACATGGGAGATGAATGCGGACGATGCGATTTTGAGCTATCTGTCCACTCCTCTTGTAAACCTGACCGTAAAGGATTCCGAAGAAGGTGTATATCAGTGGATTTATGAAATGGCAACATCGGTTACCGACGTTACCAAGGACCACAAGGATGACCTTACCAAGTACGGTGCAGTGCTTCCGAGCGGAAAGTCCGTTGATGATGTGGATAACGGTTATGTATTCGAAATCAAGCTTCGCGAAGGTGTGAAGTGGGAAGACGGAACTCCGATTAATGCGGATTCCTACATTTATTCCATGAAGGCCCTTCTCGATCCCAAGATGAAGAATTACCGTGCCAACAATTACTGGGGCGGTGAGTCTGCCGTTGCCGGCGGTGAAGCTTATTTCAATGCCGGTTCCATTGCGCAGGTTGAGAACTTTGACGGTGCCGATATGAAGTACGAGTCGTTGGAAGCACTGACCAAGAATGCGGACGGCGTATATTGCACCGAAGACGGACTTCCTGTTTCGATTGCAATCGGAGCACCTTTGAACAACTGGCTTCAGGGAGATCCGCTGTCGGCATATGTGGAAGCATACGGAGACGTTTATTTCGGAACCGCAACATGGGAACAGCTGGTTGCTTTGATGGATCCGAATACCGGTCTTGTTCCGTTGACGGATGAGTCCTATGCTCTCTTTGTTCCGGTTACCACAACGGTTGCCGACTGGGGTGAGTCCGAGGCAGACGTTCCGGCTTACTGGACTTACGGTAAGCAGTATGCCGATTGCACATATGAAGAAACGGTTGGCTGCTACAAGGTTGATGATTATACCATTCGCTATGTCAACGCAACTCATATCGATATCAATTATTTCCTGACCTCTCTGACAAGCAACTGGCTTGTTCATGAGAAGATGTACGAATCCTGCAAGAAGCAGGACGGTGATTTGATTGTATCCAACTACGGAACCTCGATGGAAACAACCGTTTCCTACGGTCCTTACAAGTTGGAATCCCTGCAGAAGGATAAGCAGATTGTATTTGTACAGAACGAAAACTGGTTCGGTTACAAGAAGAACAGCAAGGGCAACCTTGTTTCCTTCACCTCCTATGAAGATTTCATGGTTGACGGCGAGGATGTTCAGCAGTATCAGACCACGAAGGTTGTTATCGACGTTATGGAAGATGCTGCCGCTAAGCAGGCATTCCTGAAGGGTGCCCTGAGCAGCTGGTCTCCGGAACCCGAAGAGCTTGTAAAATACGCAACCTCCGATCAGTTGTACAAAGTAGATGAAACCTATACTCAGAGATTTTTCTTCAACACCAATCTTGATGCGTTGAAGTCCATGGATGCGTCCAAGGGAAATGCAAACTCGGTTGTTATGTCCAACGTGAATTTCCGTAAAGCATTCTCACTTGCTCTGAACAGAGCGGAATTTGTAACGGCAACACCCGGTTACAAGCCGGCTTGCTTCATTTTGAACGGACTGTATTACTACAATGTATATGACGATCCGGAATCCATTTACAGAAATTCCGACGAGGCAATGCAGGCAATCTGCAACCTGTACGGTGTAGAGTATGGCGAAGGCAAGGCATATGAGACACTGAAGGATGCGTACAAGTCCATTAGCGGTTACAACGTAACTCTTGCAAAAGAGTTTTTCACGAAGGCTTGCAAAGAACTGGTTGATGCCGGCCTGTACAAGGAAGGCGAAGACATCTACATCCGTATCGGTTGGGCAAAGGGTGCTCTTCAGTCTGCCGATCAGCTGCAGGTTGCTTTGATCAACAAGCAGGTTAACGCAGCATTGGAAGGAACCGGTTTCGGTAAGATTACATTCGAAGCTATCGGCAATATCGCAGATCGTTATTCGGACGTTCCGAACGGTGAATTTGCAATCGGTTACGGCGCATGGGGCGGTGCGGCATTCTATCCGTTTACCATGTTCCAGGTATATTGCGATCCGGATTATGCGGCAATCCATGAAGCAGGATGCTGGGATCCGTCCACGACCAATCTGACTCTGAAGGTAAACGGCGAAGACGTTACCATGACATGGCAGCAGTGGTCCGGATGTATGAGCGGAAACGGTAAGTTTGCAGAAGCAGACTTCGCTACCAAGCTCCAGATTCTGGCTGATTTGGAAGAGAATTACCTGAACCTGTACTATTGCGTACCGCTTTGCACAACAACCGCATGTGAGCTGTTGTCCTACCAGACAAATTACTACACCGAAGATTACAATATTATGTATGATTTCGGCGGACTTCGTCTGATGAACTACAACTACAATGACGATGAATGGGCTAAGTATATTGAAGAGCAGGGCGGCGTTCTGTCCTACGAATAAATGACGGACGTTCCGGCGGTTTTACGAACCGTGGCGGAATTTTTCGGTAAAATTGCATGACGCTTTGGGCGTGTGAAAAGGGATCACTTTTTCACACGCCCATTTTTTATCTCATAGGAAGTTCGTCCTATGAGATAAAAAAACGCTCCGCGAGGATGCACACGCCTGTGCAGAGGAAAAATGTCGCTTCGCGACGCACAGGCGGCGCGAGCATATCGCAAGCGATATGCTTTGTTCCGTCAGAAATTAAAATTTTATCGTAACATCAGACATTTTTTGGGAAAATATGGTGAAAAATTTTAAAATAAGTGTTATACTATATTGACTATTTCCCGTATATCGGTATAAGGAGTTATTGTTATGCTGAAGTATGTCTTAAAACGACTTGTGCTGATGTTTGTAACGCTGTTTATCATCGTCACCATCAGCTTCTTCCTGATTAAGCTGCTTCCGTGGGAACTTCCCAATGAAGCAAGGCAAAAGGAAGCTATGATGCTGCGACTGGAAGCGCAGGGCTATAACAAACCGCTGCTGGTACAGTACGGCATTTATCTGAAAAATATTGTAACGAAATGGGATTTCGGTACTTCCTGGAAGATTGATTTCGCAAAGCCGGTATGGTCGGTATTTACGGAACGGTTCCTTCCGACGGTACTGATTAATCTCTATTCCATGCTGATTGCGACACCGATCGGTATTTTACTGGGAATCTATGCTGCCATACGAAAGAACAAATGGCAGGATCAGGTTATCAGTACAGCCGTTATGATTTTTGTATCGGTGCCGAGTTATATCTATGCTTTCTTACTTCAGTATTTTCTGTTTTTCAAGCTCGACCTGCTTCCGCAGACCGTGTATTCCCTGGCGGATGCCGGCGGCTCATGGTTTACCTGGAAAATGTTCGTCAGTATGATTATGCCCATTTTGGCATTGAGCTTCGGTGAAATCGCCGGATTATGCCGATTTACGAGAGCCGAACTGACGGAGACACTGACGTCGGACTATATGCTTCTGGCACGAACCAAAGGTCTGACACAGGCACAGGCAACGTCACGGCATGCCCTGAAAAATGCCATGGTTCCGATTTTCCCCGACATTCTGGCCGGATTTATCAGTATCATGAGCGGCTCCTTTGTTATTGAACAGATTTTCTCGGTACCCGGAGTCGGACAGCTGTTCCTGCGCTCCATTTCCCTGTTGGATTACGATGTGTTCATGATGGATACGGTATTTTATACCTTTATCGGATTGCTGAGCGGTATCGTGGTTGACCTCAGCTACGGATTTATCGATCCGAGAATCAGAATGGGGGAGAAATAGTATGAAAGAAAAGAACGATATCAATCAAATCCCCGCAGAAAAATTTCAATTTGTCAATATCGGCGAACGTCTGGAGGACAGTAAATTCGAAGACAAGCCGATCGGTTATTTAAGGGATGCCTGGAACCGTTTCTGCAAGAACCGCGGTTCCATTGTGGCAGCCGTTATTATCATGATTATTTTGCTGTTTGCGTTTCTGACGCCGGTATTTTTCCGAAAATACGATGCGACCTTTCTGGATGTGTATTATGCAAAGAAGCCGCCGAGAAATATGTTTTTGAGAGACACCTTCGGAATTGCGGGAGGCACACAGTCCCGTGATTTTCAGGAGAAGGGTATGATTATCGACCTGGCAATCGGAATCGGCGCCGAAGATCATGACGGAACCGGCAAAGTGACGCTGGAAGAAGGGATGGCCAGCAAATACCAGCCGATTCAGAAAATCGGCGAGGGTGTTGTCACCAAGGGCGCAAAGGGCAAGGAAGATAAGGTCATTTACAACTGTTCGCTGGATGTGTATCTGGAAGTCGGCTTCCTGTATATGGACGTCGAGCAGAGTGAGTATGAAAATATTGTAAAATGGCAGGAGTCCACAGGCATTCAGGTTCTGTATCCGCTGATTGAGGACAACGAATGGACCATGGACCCGACCAATGCCAATTACTGGTACAAAATGAAACAAAAGGGCGGTGCTCCGGTGCGCCTGAACAAGAACGGCAAAGGCAAGGAAATCGCGTATGAGCCGGGTATGGTGCTCGAGGATAACTATGTTCGGGACGGCAAGGGCAATCCGGTTTATAAGAAGTTCACCGGCGGCGGAGATATCGATACCGCACAGTATAAAATCCGCGTGTTGTATTACAACTATTTCATTTACAAAAACGGTTTTGAGCCGGAATATATGTTCGGAACGGACAGTCAGGGCTACGATTTGATGCTGCGTCTGGCATCCGGAATCAAGCTGAGTATTCTGCTTGCCGTTGCGGTATCCGCAATCAACCTGTTAATCGGCGCGGTTTACGGTGCGATTGAAGGGTATTACGGCGGAACCGTCGATCTGGTGATGGAACGTATTTCGGATATTTTGAGCAACGTGCCGTTTATTATTGTCGCAACCCTGTTCCAGATGCATCTGGCAACCAAAGTCGGCGCAATTCCGAGTCTGTTGTTTGCGTTTATCACGACCGGCTGGATCGGAATGGCATATATGGTTCGTACCCAGTTCTACCGTTTCAAAAATCAGGAATATGTTATGGCGGCAAGAACGCTCGGTGCAAGAGACCGGAGAATTATCTGGAAGCACATTTTCCCGAACTCGCTCGGTACGATTATCACAAGCTGCGTACTGGTAATTCCGAGCTTCATTTTCAGCGAAAGTATGCTGAGTTACCTCGGTATTGTGAAACTCGGAAATGAGACCACCACGTCGCTCGGTACCCTGTTGTCCGATGCGAGCTCCATTTGGACCAACTACCCGCATCTGATGATTTTCCCGGCGGTGGTCATTTCCCTGATGATGATTTGTTTCAATCTGTTCGGTAACGGTTTGCGTGATGCGTTTAACCCGTCGCTGCGAGGCGTGGAGGAGTAATATGGATACTATTTTGGAAGTTAACAATTTAAAAATAGCCTTCCGAACCACCGGCGGCGCGCTGAAGGCGGTACGGGACATTTCTCTGAAGCTGGAACGCGGCAAGACGCTGGCAATCGTCGGCGAGTCCGGCTCCGGCAAATCCGTCACATCCCGTGCGATTCTCGGCATTCTGGCCGGAAATTCGATGGTGGAAGGCGGCGAAATTATATATGACGGCAAGGATTTGCTGAAAATCTCCGAAGAGGACATGTGCAAAATTCGCGGGGACAAGATTTCCATGATTTTCCAGGACCCGCTGTCCTCCCTGAACCCGATTGTCAAAATCGGCCGGCAGATTACGGAAGCGATGCTTTTGAAAAATAAGGGCAACCGCAAGCGTGCCGGGAAGGAATTCAACGACCTTCTGGAAAAGCTTCGTCGCTGCATGATTTCCGCAAATGAGCAGAAGTCGGAAGACATCACCGCCATGACAAAGCAGTTTAACAACTACTATCTGGGGGCACTGGAGGCGGAATCGTCCTTTAACGAGGCATTTTCCTATGCGGATGAGCTGCATGAAAATATCGGCGATTTGCTGTTTATGCTGGAGAAGAAGCAGCAGGTCGGCCTGAAGAGCGAAATGAAGGAAATGACGGGGAAACTGAAGAAGGTGAAGAACCCGTATCTGACCGGTCATACGGAGGGCGCCGATGCGAAAATCGATGCATTGTGCGGAAAACTGGAAACCGAAATCGCAAACCTGCCGGGAAAGGGAACCGGCGAAAATGTGTCGGAGGTTACGGAAACCCTCGGAGCCGTTCGGGATTTCATGCGGGAACTGATGGATGCGGAAACGCCGGATTTCCTTGGTATCGGCTATATGAAGACGGTGCATCAGGATTCGATGGAAGCATTGACTGTGCCGGAAATGAACGAAAAGTCCGTATCGCTGATGAACAGCGAATTTATGAATCGGTTTACCGAATATGCGGTGGAAGGACTTCGGTATTCGTATGACACGGCCTATGTGAAGAAGCAGGCGGTGCTGAAGGAACTCGAAGATGCCGTTACGTATTTTAACGGAACGTACACGAAATCCGCAGCAACGGCTTATGCGAAGAAACTGGCCAAACAGGTGGAGGATTCCATCGATCCGATGGAAATCAAAAAGGATGGAATGGCATACACCTTCCGAAGCAGTATGGTGCACGGGATTGAGCATTATTTTCAGTATGTGAAGCAGAATCCGAAAGAGGAAGCGAGATATGCCCGTCAGACGGTGAAACGGGACCGGCTGATTGCCCGCGGCAATAAGGTGGACTGGAAAGTCGTGCCGATGAATACGCTGGATTTGAACGAACTGAAGGAAGTTCCCGTCAAGACGCTGACGGCTCTTCGGGAACGGTATAAGGAGAAGCTCGATGCCCGCGAAGAGGAGCCGGAATTCCGCCGGAGAACCGGGGAACTGATGGAGCATTTTCGTGAGCTGGCGTCCGAAGCGGTTCATAAGGTCAGCAAATCGATGGCCAAGGAAAAAGCCATCAAACTGATGAAAGAAGTCGGAATTCCCGAACCGAGAGTTCGTTATTATCAGTATCCGTTTGAATTTTCCGGCGGTATGAGACAGCGTATTGTGATTGCCATTGCGCTGGCGGCCGACCCGGACATTCTGATTTGCGACGAGCCGACAACGGCGTTGGACGTTACGATTCAGGCGCAGATTCTGGAGCTGATTAACAAGCTGAAGGCCGAGCGGCACCTGTCGGTCATTTTCATAACGCATGACCTGGGCGTGGTTGCCAATATGGCGGATGATATTGCGGTTATGTATGCCGGCAAAATTGTGGAGTACGGTACGGCGGAGGACATCTTCTACGAGCCCCGTCATCCGTATACCTGGGCACTGCTCTCGTCCATGCCGGATTTGGATACGAAGGAAAAACTGGATGCGATTCCGGGCACTCCTCCGAATATGATTTATCCTCCGCAGGGGGATGCGTTTGCGGCGCGAAACAAATACGCAATGCAAATCGATTTCGAAGAACAGCCGCCGGAATTCCGTATTTCCGATACGCATTGGGCGGCAACCTGGCTGCTGCATCCCAATGCACCGAAGGTGGAAATACCGAAAACCATTACCGACCGAATCGAACGGATGAAGAGGAAGGGAGAACAGACAAATGGCTGAAGAGAACAGAGAAGTGCTGCTGCGGGTGGAACATCTGACGCAGTGCTTTAAGATGGGAAGCGGGGAGTTAAAGGCGGTCGATGACGTCAGCTTTGATGTCAAAAAAGGCGAAGTATTCGGACTGGTTGGGGAATCCGGATGCGGCAAGACCACGACCGGCCGCTCGATTCTCCGATTATATGATATTACGGGCGGAAGCATTTATTTTAAGGGCCGCCGGATTTGTGCCGGGACCCGGACGTATCGGGACGCCGTTAAGGCGGCGCGTGCGGAGCTGAAGACCTGTACGGACGAAAAACGCAGACAGGAGCTTGCGGACATTATTGAGAAGAACCGGGAGGAAATTCGTTCCGCACGGTTCGACCACAAATATCAGGACCGCGAATACGCCAAGCAGTGCGTTGCCGATTTGAAGGCGAAGTACGAGGCGGATTTGGCTGAGGCCGGTACCGAAGAAGCCAAAAATGCGTTGCGCAAGCAGTACAAAAAGGATGTCAGAATTGCGTCGAAGAATCGGCTGATTACGAAAATCCAGATGATTTTCCAGGATCCGATTGCATCTCTCGACCCGCGTATGACGGTGCGTGAGATTATTTCCGAAGGGATGATTATCAACGGAATCAAGGACCGCCAATATATTGATGAACGCGTATACGAAATTCTGGAGCGCGTCGGACTGGTGCGGGAACACGCAGGGCGCTATCCGCATGAGTTTTCCGGCGGACAGAGACAGCGAATCGGAATTGCGAGAAGCGTTGTCATGCACCCGGAAATGATCATTGCAGACGAGCCGGTTTCGGCGTTGGACGTTTCGATTCAGGCACAGGTCATTAACCTGTTGAACGAGCTTCGGGAAGAATTCGGACTGACCATCATTTTCATTGCGCATGATTTGTCGGTTGTCAAGTATTTCTCGGACCGGATCGGCGTTATGTATTTCGGTAAAATGGTGGAAATGACGACTTCGGACGAGATGTTTGCGCATCCGCTGCATCCGTACACCAAATCGCTGCTTTCGGCGATTCCGCTTCCGGACCCGAAATCCGAGAAAACGCGAACGAGAATTGTGTACAATGCGCTTGCCGAGCATGATTATTCGACCGATAAACCGTCGATGCGGGAGGTCGCTCCGGGACACTTTGTGTACTGTAACGATGCGGAGGAAGCGAAGTATAAGAAGGAGCTTGGAATCGAATGAAGCATCGGGGACAATGGATCGGCGGAGCCGTGACGGCGGTTCTGGGCGGTCTGGCAGCATGGGGAATTCTGGCAGGACGGCATTTGTCGGAACTGACGGAGCCGGCGGAGCGCTACCGCGCGTGGTGCGATGCATTTTCGGTTCCCGGCATAATTATTCTGATGATTGCGCTGCTGACGTTTGTTGCCGGAGAAGGAACATTAAATGGGGTGACCTGGGTTCTGAAACGTGCGGTTCAGATGTTGATTCCGGGGAAAGGGCTGAAACAACAGTCGTATCGGGAATATCTTGCGGAACGGAGTGAACAAAAGAAAGACGGCCGTCCCTACCTGTTTTTGTATGCGGTGGGAAGCGTGTTTCTGCTGGTGGGAATCATTTTCCTGATTCTGGTTTACCGGTAGGAAAGCAAACTGCATCCGGGAACGGAATGAGGCGGTGCCGGTCGGCTTTCTGACGAAACAATTATGATTTGGATACTATGTGTGCTTCTGTACGGAACATTTAAGGGCGTGCGGGAGATTTTCAAGAAAATGGCAATGGAGAAAAATACGGTGCTGGAGGTGTTGGTCAGCTACACGGTATTTTCCTGCGTTCTCGTGGTCCTGTCGTCCGGAGCGGAAATCGCGCTGGAAGCGTCGAGCGTGACGGAATATATGTCGGGCCTGCGGGAATATCTGTTCGGCTTACGGGCGGAACAGTATCTGGCCATTGCACTCAAATCCTTTGTTATTTTTGTGGCATGGATTTGCGGATTTTATGCATTAAAGAAAATGCCGGTCAGTGTGTACGGCATCCTGGATATGGCGAGAGTCATTTTCGCGGCATTGCTCGGAATTCTGGTTCTGAGAGAAACGCCGACGGGAACACAGGGGGCCGGAATTTTGCTGGTTTGTACCGGACTCTTCCTGCTTCGGTTTATTAAGGAACCGGCGGAAGAACCGGGAAACAGTGCGGAACAGGCGGCTGCGGGCACCGTAGCGAAACCGGAAGTTACGAAGCAGGCCGCTGCGGGCGCCGGAGCGAAACCGGAAGTTACGGAACAGGCCGTTGCGGGAGTCGGAGCGAAACCGGAAGTTACGGAACAGGCCGTTGCGGGCGCCGGAGCGAAACCGGAAGTTACGAAGCAGGCGGCTGCGGGCACCGGAAAGGCGGGCAGAATCCGGCAAAGTACGGCATTTTGCATTATCCTCTCGATGATTTCCTGCTTTCTGAACGCCGTCAGCGGGACGATGGATAAGATTTTGATGAAATCGAATTCCATGAAAAGCGGCCAGCTGCAGCTTTGGTATATGATTTTTCTGGTACTGTTTTACCTGTTGTTTATCGGCATCCGGAAAATCCGGCTGAATCGCAAAGTATGGCGGAATCCATGGGTAATCGGGCTGAGCATTTTGTTTGTCATTGCGGACCGGCTGTTGTTTGTCGCAAACGGGGATCCGAACAGCAAGGTGCTTGTCATGACGGTGTTGAAACAGGCCTGCTCCATTGTTACCATTTTGGGCGGGTGGCTTGTTTTCAAAGAAAAGAAAATTGCGCAGAAGCTGGTGTGCGCGGGAATTGTAATCTGCGGCATTGTGATATCTGTTTTGTAGCAATTGAAAAAAAACTTTAATTTGACACAGATTTATGATATGATATCACAAGCCGGTGGCGGAATTTCGAAAATGAGGCTTTGGAACCGGCAGGAGAGAACAAAGGAGACAGAACTCTTATGAAGAAAGTGTTAAGCATTTGTCTGATTCTTGTCATGTGTTTGTCGCTGACAGCGTGCAAAGATGAGAAGCTGACAAAGGAAGATTATATGAAACTGGCCGAAAACAAAGCGAAAAGCAATGCCAAGACCGTTGTCATGAAGGTTACAAAGGGAGATGTCACATATGACGTAACGCTCGATATGATGACCTATTTCCTGGCATATAACGAGAAGGCCGGCAATGATCAGTATGAGCAGAACAAGGAAATGTACAGCAGCATTTATGACGAGAATATCAGCTTCTGGGACATTCCGTCCGACAACAATCTTCCGATGTCCGAAGAATATAAGAAGGCGGTATTTTCCACAGCGGTATATTCATTTCTGATGTACTATGAAGCAAAAGAATCCAATATTACGCTGACACAGGAACGGCAGGAAAAGCTCGATTTTACGACAGAAAAGTTTTTGAGCAAATACACCGACGAAGAGAAGGCGCGTTGCGGTATGACGAAAGAAGTAATCCGTGGCTGCTATGAGAAATTATTCCTGGCGGATCAGTATAACGAAATTCTTTCCAATGCGGTAACCGTTGATAAAGACAAGGTTACGGCTTCGGTGGATAAGGAAATGTACCGCATTTACGAGACCGAGTATCTGTTTGTATCAAAGAACCGCCGGGATGCGGACATGAATATCATCGAAATGACCGAGAAGGAAAAAGAAGACCAGCGTAAGATGGTCAATGAGACCTTCGAAAAGGCAAAATCCGGTGCGGACTTTGTGGAACTTCAGAAAGAGCACAGTGATGTAATGACGTATTCGACACGTGACTTCCAGAAGTCGGGAACCGCTTCCTTTGATCCGGAATATGTGAACAAAGTGCTGGTTATGAACGTAAACGAAATTCAGCTGCTCGAACTGGATTACGGATATTATATTATGAAAGTGGATTCCAATGACAAGATTTACGGTTACGAAGATGCCGTTGCGGAAGCATTGGAGAAAGCATTGAGCGAAGGTGTTTCCGACATTTACGTACAAATCGAGAAGAAATACAATGTCGAAACCACAGAGGCATGGGACAAGATTGAGATGGGTACCGTGCTGAAGGCAAAGAAATCCAAGTAATATCGTCAATCGAACAAAACAGTCAATAAAACTCCCGGAAAACCGTATCAACAGGCGGCTTTCCGGGAGTTTGTTCTCTCATAGGAAAGTTCGTCCTATGAGAGAAAAAAACGCTCCGCGAGGATGCACACGCCTGTGCAGAGGAAAAATGTCGCTTCGCGACGCACAGGCGGCGCAAGCATATCGCAAGCGATATGCTTTGTTCTAATGTTAAATGCTCCGAAAGAACTGCGGAGGGACAAAACTCCGGGCATCAGTTCCAGTTTTCGGTCGGTACGGGAACCTTTGCCAGAATGTCCTTCATAATCGGCAGCGTCTGGGACGTGCTGTGAGATGCACCGCGTCCGATGCAGAGGCGGTGAGCAAGAACCGGACATGCCAAATGAGCGATGTCTTCGGGGGTAACATAGCTTCGTCCCTGAATGAAGGCGTAAGCTTTGGAAACGTTCTGTAAAGCCAGAGAAGCACGAGGGCTGGCACCGATCGGTACCTTGGGATTGCTTCTGGTGGCGGCAACGATATCCAAAATGTATTTCTGAAGAATCGGATGGATGGTAACCTTAACATAGGCCTGTTGCATTGCGACGATGTCCTCCTGCGAATAAACGGGAGTCAGCGAATCCAGCGGGTTGGCACCCTTAAACCGGTTCAAAATGGTCATTTCCTCTTCCTGAGTCGGATATCCCATCGGAAGTCGCATCAGGAAACGGTCCAACTGAGCTTCGGGCAACGGGAACGTGCCGGCGGTTTCAATCGGGTTTTCGGTCGCAATAACGAAGAACGGAGCTGCGAGAGAGTACGTTACACCGTCGATGGTAACCTGCTTTTCTTCCATACACTCCAGCAAAGCGGACTGGGTACGGGGAGTCGCACGGTTCAGCTCGTCGGCAAGCAGAATGTTGGTAAATACAGGTCCGTAACGAAGCACGAAATCATCCTTTTTCCGGTTGAAATAATTGATACCGGTAATATCGGACGGAAGCAGGTCCGGAGTGAACTGAATCCGGGCAAATGCACCGGAAATGGATGCGGCCAGTGCTTTGGCGAGCGTGGTTTTGCCGGTTCCGGGAACATCTTCAATCAAAACGTGACCCCCTACCAGCATGGCAGCAAACATCTCGTCAATAATGTCGTCTTTTCCGATAATAACTTTCTGAATGTTGTTTTTGAGAGCGTTTAGCGGTTTACTCATGTGATACCTCCGTCTTTTTATTATTTGTTGTCTGATTCGCGAAGCATTTTGCAAAGTTTTTCGGCAGCCGGTGTGAGCGGCCATTTTTCATCATAGGCAAGCAGCAGTTTCCGTTCCGGAAGCGGTTCCCGAATGGAGAGCGGCTTCAAATCCGTGGTGGCGGACAGGCAGTAGTCCGGGACACAGGCAATTCCGAGACCGATTTGCGCAAGGTCGAGAAGAAGGTCGTTACTGTTCAGCTCAATCTCGGGCGCAAGGTCCAGAGAATGACGCTGAAACTGCTCGTGCAGAAATTCGCTTGTGGCGGACCGCTTACTGAGCATCATCAGCGGATACTCCAGCAGTTCGGCCAGAGACAGCGTACGCGGCTTTTTGCCGGCATCGTAGAAACAGGCCGGAAAGGATTTCGGATTCCCGACGAAAACGTCGTGAAAGGTTCGGATTTCCGTTACCTGTTTGTTATCATTCAGCGCGGCGTTCGGAGAATTGGTGACAATCAGGTCCACCTCGCCGGATTCCAGCATGCGTGCGCATTGCGGGGACGTTCCGTTGATGATATTGATGTGCACCTCCGGCAGCAGTTCGTGAAGCCGTTTGAAATACGGAACCAGCACGTAACGGCAGATGGTGTCGCTGGCGCCGATTCGCAGCTGCGAGGAATTGCAGCCGGAATTGATAACCTGCTGTTCTCCCCGGAGAATCAGTTGAACGGCCGGTTCAATGTGTTTGAACAGCATTTCGCCTTCTTTGGTCAGCGTTACTTTTTTCGTTTTTCGCACGAACAGTGTCTGACCGAGCCGCTTTTCCAGTGTCCGGATGGACTGACTGACTGCAGACTGGGAAATGTACAGCTTCGTTCCCGCTTCCGAAAAACTTCGTGACGTGGCAACGTAGTAAAACACTTTGTAGAGTTCGTAGCTGATGTCCATGAAGCCTCCTTGTAGATTTCGGTTTCTGTGAAAATTACAGCGTAATCAAAATTCTGAGAACAAAAATGTAAATGATGGCAAGAGCCAGCTGAAGCAGAACAAACCGGATTACCACCTGTGTATCGGACCAGTTGAGGTTTTTGCGGCAATGGTCGTGCAGAGGAGTCCGTACCGATTTTAAAATGTGAACCCTGACGGAGCGGAGCAGGGCCAGCTTCAGCAGTCCGAGGCCGCCGTCAAAGATAAATACAATACACAGAATCAGATAGGAAAGCGGGTTGCGGGATAACAGGGCAAGCATGGCAAGGAAAAATCCGAGCGCCCGGGAACCGGCATCTCCCATCAGCATGGAACTCGGTTTGGCATTGTACCAGAGATACGGAACCAGGCACAGAATCATGCCGACCGAGAGGATGGAAATCAGACTGTGATCTCCGATTATAATCGACCGCATGGAAAAGCGATCGAGCAGGGCGAAAGCACTGATGGAAACAATGGAGACGGATGTACAAAGACCGTCCACTCCGTCGGTGCAGTTGACAACGTTGATGGAACCCCAAATCAGACCGGCGGCCAGCAGGACATACAGCCATGCCGGAACGGTAAAGGAAATCGATTCGGCGAGGAAGCATTCGGAACCGATATAACGGTATGCGAAATACCCGCCCGCAAATGAAATGGCAAGATCCAGAAGTCCTTTTTTCAGTCCGCCCCACGGAATGGTGCTGGCATCGTCAAAATATCCCGTCAGCATGGTCAGCAGAAGCAGAGCGAGCAAAATGCCCAAAATCGGACGCCAGGGAACAAACAACAGGGTCGCCGCAATGTATCCGAGAATAAACAAAAGACCGACTCCGCGAAGTTTTCCGCGGGACAGCTCTCCGTTTACGGCAAATGCCCGTCCCTGGTCGACCGGCATATGAGGTCCGGCAATCCGGAACAAAACCAGCGTAAATACGATACAGGAAACAAAATACAGGGACAGATAAAGTAAGCCGTGATACTGTGAAAGGCCGCTGAACGCGTCGGTAAGCATGTTAATATTCCTCCGAACCGGTAATCGGAACCCGAACCCGCAGAACGGAAGGATTCCGTGCTTCATAGTCATAACCAGACGAAACTGCCGAAATGTCCGTTTTACCCGGGAATCCGGTCGCCCGTTTCCGATGCATTTTCCCGGACATCATTCGGTTTGCCTGTATTATGCGCAAACAGTATAGCATAATCGGGAAATAAAAACAATAAGTTATACTTATAAAATCAATGATAGATATTCATTTTATTTATGTTTGCAAGGGTGCTATAATTGGGGTAATTTCGAAAATAAGGCCGTTGGGCCGGGTATGGAGGCACTTATGAGCATGGTTAGAAGAATCTATGTTGAAAAGAAAGCACCTTTCGCTGTTCGCGCAAAGGAACTGAAGAGTGAAATCCGTGAGTATCTCGGACTGAAGACGCTTACCGATGTTCGCGTATTTGTCCGCTATGACGTTGAGAATATCAGCGAGGAAACCTATCGGAAAGCGTTGGGAACCGTATTTTCCGAGCCGCCGATTGATGATGTATATGAAGAAACGCTGCCGTCGGAAGCCGGAGACCGTGTATTCTCCGTGGAATACCTGCCCGGACAGTTCGATCAGAGAGCCGATTCCGCAGAGCAGTGTGTGAAGCTTCTGAACGATGCGGAGGAACCGATTATCCGCAGTGCCACTACCTATATTTTAAAGGGCGAAATGACCGACGGGGAGTTTGCCGGCATTCAGAGCTACTGCATTAACCCCGTAGACTCCCGCAAAACGGATGAAACCAAACCCGAAACCCTGGTAACGGAGTTTGCCGTACCGGAGGATGTTCGCATTTTCGATGGCTTTACAACAATGGCCGAGAGCGATTTGAAGGAACTGTACAGCTCGCTCAATCTGGCCATGACCTTCCGCGATTTCCTGTTCATTCAGGATTATTTCCGCGATGAGGAGAAGAGAAATCCGTCCATGACGGAAATCCGTGTGCTGGATACGTACTGGTCCGATCACTGCCGTCACACCACCTTCCAGACCGAACTGACGGAAGTTACGTTTGAAGACGGTGACTACAAGACTCCGATCAGCCGCGCATTTGACGATTACAAGGCTGCAAGAACCGTATTGTACAAGGATCGCAGCGACAAATACATTTGCCTGATGGATGTTGCGCTTCTCGGTATGAAGAAGCTGCGCGCCGAAGGAAAACTGCAGGATATGGAAGTGTCCGACGAAATCAATGCCTGCTCCGTTGTGGTTCCGGTAACGATTGAGAAGGCTGAGGGCCCCGTAACCGAGGAATGGCTTGTCTTCTTTAAAAATGAAACGCACAATCACCCGACCGAAATTGAACCGTTCGGTGGTGCTGCCACCTGTCTCGGCGGTGCCATTCGTGACCCGTTGTCCGGCCGTGGCTACGTATATCAGGCAATGCGTGTAACCGGTGCTGCCGATCCGACCGCATCCCTGAAGGATACTCTGACCGGAAAGCTTCCGCAGAGAAAGCTGACCACCGGTGCCGCAAAGGGCTACAGCTCATACGGTAACCAGATTGGTCTGGCAACCGGTCTTGTTGATGAAATTTATCATCCGAACTATGTTGCAAAACGTATGGAAATCGGTGCCGTTATGGGTGCCGCTCCGAGAAAGAACGTTATCCGTGAGAACAGCGATCCCGGCGATATCATCATTTTGATGGGCGGTCGTACCGGACGTGACGGATGCGGCGGTGCAACCGGTTCGTCCAAAAAGCATACAACCGAATCCCTGCACACATGCGGTGCCGAGGTTCAGAAGGGAAATGCCCCGACCGAACGGAAACTGCAGAGACTGTTCCGCCGTGAGGAAGTCAGCCACATGATTAAGAAATGTAATGACTTCGGTGCGGGCGGTGTTTCCGTTGCCATCGGTGAGCTGGCTGCCGGCCTTCGCATCAATCTGGACAAGGTTCCGAAGAAGTATGCGGGTCTGGACGGTACGGAGCTTGCAATTTCCGAATCGCAGGAGCGTATGGCCATCGTTGTAGACAAGAAGGATGTCGAGCAGATGCTCGCATACGCCGAGGAGGAAAACCTGGAGGCGGTTGTTGTTGCGGAGGTTACCGAGGAACCCCGTCTGGTACTGACCTGGAGAGGCAAGGAGGTTGTCAATATCTCCCGTGCGTTCCTCGATACCAACGGTGCTCATCAGGAAACCAAGGCGGTTGTAACGATTCCGTCCGCAAAGGATTCCTATTTCAAGAAGGAAAATGCTTACGTTGCTCATGAAACCGACAAGTCGGGCGGCTTCGGTCAGGCCGGTGATACCAGGGAAGGCCGGAAGGCTGCATGGCTGTCGATGCTGTCGGATTTGAATATCTGTTCCAAGAAGGGTCTTGTGGAAATGTTTGACTCCTCCATCGGTGCGGCTTCCGTTACAATGCCGTACGGCGGTGTTTATCAGGCAACTCCGACACAGACCATGATCGCAAAGCTTCCGGTTCTGGACGGCACCTGCGATACCGTTACGATGATGAGTTACGGCTTTGATCCGTACCTTTCTTCCTGGAGCCCGTTCCACGGCTCCGCATATTCCGTCATCAGTTCGGTTGCCAAGATTGTGGCAGCAGGCGGTGACTATAAGAAGATTCGTTTTACGTTCCAGGAATACTTCCGTCGCCTCGGTGAGGATCCGAAGCGTTGGGGTGAGCCTTTGGCCGCACTGCTGGGCGCATACGATGCTCAGACGAAGCTCGGCCTTCCGTCCATCGGCGGTAAGGACTCCATGTCCGGTTCGTTCAATGAAATCGACGTTCCTCCGACTCTGGTATCCTTTGCCGTAGATACCGCAAAACTGTCGGATGTGGTAACCAATGAATTTAAGAAAGCGGGAAGCCGCGTCGTTGTATTCGATATGGCAAGAGATGAGTACGACCTTCCCGATTACAAGCAGGCTATGGCAATGTACGATGCCATTCACGAGCTGTCCGGCAAGGGCATTTTCAATGCGATGTATGCACTCGGCAAGAACGGTATTGCGGAAGCAATGAGCAAAATGGCATTCGGTAACGGCTTCGGCATCAGACTTTGCGGTAAGGTTTCGTACGAGGAGGCATTTGCTCCGGCATACGGCAGCATTTTGGCGGAAATCGATGAGGATAAGCTGGACGTTCTGGACCGCGCCGGTCTGACCTATCGCAAGGTCGGCAAGGTTACGGATGACGGTGTATTCCGCTGGAAGCTGAACAGCGGATGCTGCGATACCGACGGCGCATGCAACGGTGAATTTATGGAAATTCCGGCAGCGGAAGCGCTGAAGGCTTACACTCAGACTTTGGAAAAGGTATTCCCGACCCGCTCCAACATGGCGGATTCGATTGAGGGCAGCGATGTTCCGAAGGCAATGTTCGATGCGAAGACGATTTATGTTGCCAAGAATCGGGTAGCGGTTCCGAAGGTATTTATTCCGGTATTCCCGGGAACCAACTGTGAATATGACTCCGGGCTGGCATTTGAACGCGCCGGTGCCGAGGTGAATACGGTTGTATTCCGTAACATGACCGGTCAGAACATTCAGGATTCCGTAGACGCATTTGTCAAGGCTATCGAGGATGCTCAGATTCTGATGTTCCCCGGTGGATTCTCGGCCGGTGATGAGCCTGACGGTTCCGGTAAATTCATTGCAACGGCATTCCGCAATCCGAAAATCAGCGATGCCGTCAACAGGCTGTTGAAGGAGCGCGACGGATTGGCACTCGGTATTTGCAACGGTTTCCAGGCATTGATTAAGCTCGGTCTGGTTCCGTACGGCGAAATCACGCCGCAGACTGCCGACAGCCCGACTCTGGCGATGAACAATATCGGTCGTCATATCAGCAAGAGCGTTTACACCAAGGTTGTTACAAACAAGAGCCCCTGGCTTATGAAGGCAACGCTTGGCGGCGTATACAGCATTCCGGCATCTCACGGTGAAGGACGTTTTGTTGCAAATGATGCTTGGCTCAAGAAGCTGTGGGAGAACGGTCAGATTGCAACGCAGTACGTGGATGCGAACGGAAATCCGACCATGGTTGAACAGTACAATCCGAACGGTTCTTACTGGGCAATCGAAGGAATTACCTCTCCGGACGGACACGTTCTCGGTAAGATGGCTCATTCCGAACGTCGCGGTACCGGTGTGGCTATGAACATCACCGGAGAACAGAACCAGCTGATCTTCGAGAGTGGTGTTGCATATTTCAAATAAGATAATTACGGAAACGTTCGCGTCTGCGGGCGTTTCTGTTTTTTCCCGTCGAAGTACCGAAAGTACCGCACAAGTACGGTTGAAGTACGGTTGAAGTACCTCAAAAGTACGGTCGAAGTACCGTAAAAGTACCGCACAAGTACTGTTGAAGTACCGTAAAAATACGGGAACTGCAGAGGAACAATCATGGAGAAAAATAAAAAGCAGGGAATTTGTTATATAATCGGTGCCGGATTTTTCTTCGCACTGATGACGTATTTTGTTCGTAAATCGGGCGATTTGCCGACGATGCAGAAGGCATTTTTCCGAAATGTGGTTGCGGCGGTCGTGGCGGTGGTGCTGCTTCTGCGAAGCGAGCAGGGGTTTCGAATCCGGAAGGAGAGTGTTCCGGGACTGGTGGCCCGAAGTGTGTTCGGCACCATCGGGATTTTCTGTAATTTTTATGCCGCGGATCATTTGAACATCGCGGATGCCAGCATGCTGAACAAACTGTCGCCGTTCTTTGCGATTGCCATCTCTTATGTCATTTTGAAGGAGAAGGCAAATGCCGTGGAATGGCTGTCGGTGGTGCTTGCCATGGTCGGCGCGGTGTTTGTCATCAAGCCGTCGTTTCAAATTACGTCGTTGTACGGACTGGTCGGTGCGCTCGGCGGACTGGCGGCCGGATTCGGCTACACATTTATCCGGTATCTGGGACGAAAAGGGGAGCGCGGCCCGGTTATTGTGCTGTTTTTCTCGCTGTTTTCCTGCCTTGTGACGGCACCGGCGCTGTTGTTCGATTATCATCCGATGAGCGGGACACAGCTTCTGTTTTTGCTTTGCACGGGTGCCGCGGCGACCGGAGGACAGCTTTGCATAACGAAGGCGTATACGAAAGCGGCGGCCAAGGAAATTTCCGTATTTGACTATTCGCAGGTGATTTTTGCGGCGATTCTCGGATTTTTCCTGCTCGACCAGATTCCCGATGTGTACAGCTGGATCGGATACCTGATTATCATCGGGACGGCATTTGCGAAATGGCGCTACATGCTGGCCCGGGACCGGAAGGATTCTGCGTCTTCGGTAACATGAGGGCCTGCCGGAAGCATCCGGATGGCACGGCGTCTTCAGTAAAATGATGCCCTGCCGGAAGCACCCGGATGGCACGGCGTCTTCAGTAACATGATGCTCTGCCGGAGGGATCCGGATGGCTGACGCGGAAAGGACTCATTTTCGTTTGACTTCGTTTTCGGATTATTGTATGATAGAGAAACCGACCGGTGGAAACAGGTCGGAAGGGAGGAATCCGAAATTTGCAAAATAAGATGACAAAAGAGGAATTTTTAAAATATCGGAAGAAACAGAAGCGAAGAAGAAAACGTCTGTTTCGATGGATTCTGGTGCTGCTGGCGGCAGTGCTGATTCTGGCGGTTGTTGATTACGGCATAAAGCGGTCGAACCGAAAGTCCGGAGGAAGTGCCGGACAGAACGGAACGGTACCGACTCCGCCGGCCGCGGCTACACCGAGCCCAAGTCCGAGTCCGAGCCCGACGCCGAGCCCGACGCCGAGTCCGTCGCCGACACCGACGCCGACACCGAATGTGGTCAGTATGGTCGCGGTCGGAGATAATTTGTATGACTGGTATATGCTGGAGGACGGCTATCACAAAGAGGACGGAAGCTTTGATTTTACCGGCAATTACGATCCGATTGCCAAATACCTGCAGATGGCCGACTGGGCAGTGGTCAATCAGGAAACTCCGCTCGGCGGCGACGAAGGTTACGTCGGTTCGTCCGTGGAGTATGACTACATTAAGGACAGAACCCGCTGGGGTTCCTATCACGGATATTCCACGTTCAATACACCGAATGAGGTTGCGCTGGAACTGATGCGCACGGGCTTTAACGTAGTGACTTCGGCAACCAATCATTCGTCCGATTACGGTTGGAAGGCGGTTCGGAATACGCTGGAATTCTGGGCCAACTATCCGGATATTACGGTACTGGGAATACACAACAGTCAGGAATCGCAGGACACGATTTCGGTTTTGGAAAAATACGGAATCCGAATTGCCTGCCTGAATTATACATACGGTCTGAATCTGAGCTCGGCGACCAATGAGGCACCGTACAGCATTGATAAACTGTCCGAACAGAGAGTTCGCTCTGACGTTACGCGGGCGAAGGAAATGGCGGATTTCGTTGTTGTATTTGTCCATTGGGGCGAGGAATATCAGATGTCCGCAAACAGCTATCAGAAACGGTATCGGGATCTGTTCCTGGAACTGGGCGTGGATGCGGTCGTCGGAGCACATCCGCATATCGTGCAGCCGATGGAATGGGTAGAACGCGAGGACGGACACCGGATGGTTGTATACTACTCGCTGGGCAACTTCATTTCCATGTTTAAGAATTACAAATGCGAGCTCGAGGGCATGGCATATCTGGAATTTTACAAGGGCGAAGACGGAACTTACATTAAGGAAGGCACGATGATTCCGCTGGTCAACCACTGGGAATACGATGCCGGCGTGTTCGGAAAACGCAAAAACTTTACGGTGTACGCACTGCAGGATTACACAGAGGAACTCGGCAGGACGCACGGCTGCCTGCATTTCGGTGAGGGCACTTCGTTCAGTTATAAGGCAATGCAGGATTTGGCTGTGAAAATGTGGGGCGACAACATCAAAACGGTAACGGAGGAGGAGTTCGTCGAAAATGAGCGCTTCCGCCGGGAGGATGCAGAGCCCGGCGAGACTGCGAAACCCGGAATCGATGCAGAGCACGGAGATGACGTGCCGACCGGAGGAGATGCGGAATAGGTTTAACTCCGAAAGGGACGCAACGCGAAAAAGCGGTATTGTATAAAAGAATACAAACAGTATAAGATAAAACATTTACATAACGAATTATGCTTAATATCATATCATCACATATTTTGGTGTCATCATTTTCGGATGACTGTTCGGGCATCGCCGGAACGAAGGATAAGAATTGAGTGAGAGGGCATTTTCATTCGGAAAATGCGTCGATGTGGTGGATAAATGAAACCTAAGAGGTAACGGGTCAGGGTACGAAATGCTTCGTACCGGATTTTCCGTTGCCTCTTTTTTGTTGCAAACGGACAGAGGGCAGCGATTGTGTCACACAGAATTTCAAACACGCGAGTAATATAAGGAAAGATTGGAGGAAATTCGATGAAACAAAATAACATCAAACGAATGGTAGCCGTACTGCTTTGCCTTGTGATGGTTGTTTCGATGGTGGAAATCAATGCCCCCGCGAAAGCAGCCGAAGCGCCGAAAACAACCGGCAGTTTACAGGCTATCCGGTCCGGCGTCGGTGCAGTGCTTGCCAATTCGATATCACTGTCACAGACATCCACCTGGAGCGTAGGAGCGAGCGGCGGGTCAAAGACTGTCACGGTAACTTCCACGATTGCAATCCAAAGTGTGTCAAAGCCGAGCTGGATATCCTATACCTACAGTAAAAGCGGCACCAAATACACATACACGTTTACGGCAAGTGCGAATACCGGTGGGGCAAGAAGCGGTTCCATCAGTTTTTTTGATGGGGGATCCGGAGCATCGTTCTCGATATCCCAGGCAGGAAAGCCTCCGACCAATACGCCGAAGCCTCCGACCAATACACCGAAGCCTCCGACCAATACACCGGTTCCGATTCGAATCAGTCTGAACAGTTCTTCGGTTGATTTTGCCTGCGGAAGCGGCAGAAAGTCAGTCGGAATTTCGACAAACGGAACTATTTCCGGTGCGAACAAATCTCAAAGCTGGATTCGTCCGTCCATCAGCGGGAATTCGGTTGTCATTGACGTTGACGCCAATTATTACAGTTCGAAACGCTCCGGCACCGTTACGGTGTATACGACATCGGGAGCATCGGCATCCCTGACCGTAACACAGAACGGAAATTCACTGGGCGTTTCCAAGCCGGCCAATACGACGCTGTCCTGTTCCGGCGGAACTATGTACGTCAATGCATGGACCGGAATCGGATCTGCTTCTGCGAGCTCTTCCGCTTCCTGGGCATCCGCATATTATGATTCGACCAATAAACGCGCGGTTATTTCTTACGGTGAGAACAATACCGGTGCCAACCGTGCAACGACGATTACCATCAGTGCTTATGACATGTCTCAGCAGTTCACACTGGTTCAGTTATCACACAGTCTGTCGGTTTCTGCGAATTCCATCAGTCTCGGAGCAGGCGGCGGGGCAAAGAACCTGGCGGTTACGGCCGACTGCTCGTATTCTTACGGAAAAGATGCAACATGGATTACCGTGAGCTCAATTTCCGGCGGATATGCCATTTCCGCTCAGGCAAATACGGGAAGCGGTTCGAGAACCGGACATGTGACCGTATCCGGCGGCGGAATTCAGAGAACCGTAACGGTTACCCAGAGCGGCAACTCCCTGTCCGTTACCGGCCCGTCCGGAACGCTCGGCTATGCAGCCGGCAAGACGTCGGCAACCGTATCTCTGACAACCGGAAATGCGGCAACGGTCAGCTCGAACGCAAGCTGGGCAACACCGTCTTACAGTTCCTCCGATAAGAAGATTACCATTTCATATACCGAGAACAACTCGGGAGCATCCCGTTCGGCAACGATTACCGTGACCGCATACGGAATGAGCAAGACATTTACGATTACCCAGGCGGCTCATTCGCTGTCGGTCGCTTCGACATCAATCAGTCTGGATGCAACCGGAAGTGCAAAGAACCTGGCGGTTACGGCCGACTGTTCTTATTCTTACGGAAAAGATGCAACCTGGATTACCGTGAGCACGATTTCCGGCGGATATGCGATTTCCGCACAGGCAAATACCTCGGGTGAGGCAAGAACCGGTCATGTGACCGTATCCGGCGGTGGAATCAAGAGAACCGTAACGGTTACGCAGAAGGGCAATGCATTGTCCGTTACCGGCCCGTCCGGAACGCTCGGTTATGCGTCCGGCAAAGCGACGGCAACCGTATCTCTGACAACCGGAAATGCGGCAACGGTCAGCTCGAACGCAAGCTGGGCAACACCGACCTATGACAAGAGCACAAAGAAAATCACGATAGCATATACCGAGAACAACTCGGGAGCATCCCGTTCGGCAACGATTACCGTAACCGCATACGGAATGACGAAAACCTTCAAAATCACACAGGGAGCGCACTCTCTGACGGTTGACGTGACGACCATCAGTCTCGGAGCAGCCGGAAGCGCAAAGAATCTGGCGGTTACGGCCGATTGTTCGTATTCCTACGGAAAGGATGC